>WSLY01000020.1 GCA_013316825.1 Lachnospiraceae bacterium
CTTAAAATTGTGGGAATTACCTATATCTGTGAGTTTAGCGCAGGAATCTGCAAGGATGCCGGATTTGCCGCCGTAGCGGGACAGATAGAGGTTTTGGGAAAGCTTACGGTCATGTTTGCAGGGCTGCCGATACTGTTGGCGGTTTTGGAGCAGATACAAAGTTTTTTATAGGAGGCGCCGCATGTCGGTTGATATTACGCATATCTGGAATGAGTATGATTTGGGCGGCCTGGAGCAAAAGCTTTCTTCTTTGTTTCCGGACAAACAGTTTCATTTGGAGGACATGTTTTCCAAAATCCTTTCAGGGGACATTATGGGCGGTATTTCCTATGGAATACAGTCGTTTTTCAGCGATATAGCGGCGGAGTTTCATTCCATCAGGGAAATTTTTGTCTGGATTATGCTGCTGGGAATTGCGGCTGCCCTGATTGCACATTTTATTGAAATATTTGACAATCACCAGATTGCGGATATCGGCTTTTATTTTACTTATCTGCTCATGTCGGTTATCCTGATGAAATGTTTTGCATCGTCGCTTGTGGTCGCGGTCGGCGCCATACAAAACATTGTGGATTTCACGCAGATTTTTATTCCGGTCTATTTTTTGTCGGTGGGGGTTGCCACGGGTGCAGTCACAGCCGTGGCAAGCTACCAGATTGTCATTTTGCTGATTTATGTGATAGAAAATGTGCTTTTGACAATGGTGCTGCCGCTCATTAACAGCTATGTACTTCTGGCGCTGATTAACGGTATATGGATTGAGGAAAGGCTGACGCTTCTGGTGGAGGGCATGGAAAAGGTAATTCGTTTTCTGTTAAAGGCTTCACTGGGTGTGATAACCGGTCTCAGCCTGCTGCAATCAATGATAACGCCTGCTATTGATTCGGTAAAGGCGACAACGCTGCAAAAAGCAGTGGCGGCAATTCCGGGAATCGGAGATGCGGCAGACGGCATCGTCGAGGTTGTTTTAGGTTCGGCTGTGGTAATCAAAAACAGCATCGGACTTGTGATGCTGATTCTGCTTCTGGTGATTGCTGCGGTGCCGCTTTTGAAAATTCTGGTGATGGCATTTTTATTAAAAGCGGCGGCGGCATTTTTGGGGGTGGTGAGTGATAAGCGGATTACAATGTGTACGGACAAAGTGGGATGCGGCGGGCAGCTTTTGTTTAAGACAGCGGGCACTTCCCTGCTTCTGTTCATGATTACAGTTTCTATCGCGGCATACACTACAAACCGGGGATTTTAGAGGGAAAGGAAAACGGGTGCAGGAATGGGAGAGAGAATGTTGCAGATTACAAAGCAGACGGGTATTTTTATCGTATGTGCGCAAATGATTCTACATTTTAAAGCGGCAGAATGTTATGAAAAATACATCAGGCTTTTAATCAGCATTATGGTACTGGCGCAGGTTATTGTGGCAGTATCCGCGGTGTTTGGAAAGGGAGGCGGCATTGTTTTTGACGGACGGCTGGAGTATTATCAGAGGCTGCTTGCAGAGAGCATGGAGGAAGCGGATATGGAAAAGCTGGAAGCAATTCTGGAAAAAATGACGATGGCGGAAGTGCAGGCGAGGGTGGATGCCATGCAAAAGGAGATGGATAAAGAACAGGCTGCGGCAGAGCCGCCGCAGAGCGGCACAGCGCAGCAGTCCGCCGCAGGCGGGCAGCAGGGGGAGACTCTGCCGCTCGAAAATACGTCAGGGGTGGACAGAAGGCAGCCGGTTGAGGAAATCGACATAGAGATAGACAGGATTGAGGTGAATACCGGTGATTAAAAAAATAAAGGAGATGGCAAAGGATAAAAACAATCTGCTGATTCTCGTACTGGCGGGCGTGCTGCTGATGGTAATTGCCCTGCCTCTGGACAATGGAAAAAAGGCAGAAAAAGACGGTGAAAACGGCGGCAGCGCTTCAGGAGAATTAAATAACAATAGTTATGACGCAGCAGAAAACGGAGCGGGGGCAGAAGGATTTCCGTATACGGACAGTACAGAGGAATATACTGCCGTCATGGAGCAGAAGGTAGCAGCGCTGCTTATGCAGATGGAGGGGGCGGGGGAGGTAAGGGTTATTATCACACTCCGCACCTCCTCGGAAAAGGTCGTAGAAAAAGATGCACCGGTTTCGCGCACCGACACGGAAGAGGCGGATTCCGGAGGCGGAACACGCACGGTCAATGCTGTGGATACCGGCGACAGCACGGTGTATACCAATGAAGGAAACCATGCAGAACCGTATGTGATTAAAACAATCAGTCCCCAGATAGAAGGCGTTGTAGTACTGGCGGAAGGAGCCGGGAGCGGCTCGGTGAGCAAAAATATATCGGACATCATTCAGGTTTTATTTGGCATCGACGCCCATCAGGTCAAGGTGGTAAAGCTGAAGAACTGAAGATTTAGCCGCGTTTTATAAAACATCTGTACCGTTTCACATAAAAGAGGGGCATAAAATAGGCGGGAAAATGCATAGAGGGGACATAGGGTTAATATAATAAATTAGTAAAAATAACTGGCAGGCAGCCAGTAAAGGGGAGAAAGACGTGAAAAACATTTTAAAGAAGAACCAACTTATGATTACCGCGCTGGCGATTATGATTGCCGTTGCAGGCTATCTGCAGTTTGCGGGGACCAATCTGGAAAAGGAAGAGTATCTGCCGGCATCAGGAGATGCACAGACGCAGGACCAGACCAGCGTGGAAAATTTTACGGCAGGTAATGTGACAAATGACTATTCTCTGGACGGTCTGCTGGATTTGTCCGAGGAAGACCTTACCAATGACCAGTCTCTCACGGACATTGCCAGTCTGGATTCAGACGTAGACGAGATGGCGGACAATTATCTTGATACAGGAATGGACGTAAATTCCACCCCCGTAGAACCGGAAACGCCCACAGACGGAGAAATCCCGGGTGAAGCCGTATTTACCGGCACAACCCCCGTAACAAGCCTTTCCGAAGCAAAACTACTAAAAGAACAAGTACGTGCCCGCAACAGGGAAACCCTGCTTGAAATCATCAACAGCGCAACCCTAAGCGACGAACAAAAACAAAACGCAGTTGACACCATGGTAGCAATGACAAACATTGCAGAACAAGAAATGGCGGCAGAAATCCTATTAGAAGCCAAAGGCTTCCCCGACGTAGTAGTCAGCATCAGCGACGGCAGCGTAGACGTAGTCGTAAACGCCGCCGAACTCACCGAAGCCCAGCGTGCCCAAATCGAAGACATAGTAAAACGCAAAACCAACATAGACGCCGCAAATATTGTCATCAGCACGATTGTACAGTAGAGAAAAACGTGATATACTTCACGTAAGCAACGAGCAGTGCGAAAAAAGGCAAAAATGAATTTGCGCCGTGCTTGCACGTAAGAAAATTCATTTTTGTCTTTTTTTATAGGGCGACAGCCCATGAGCGAGCCGCAGCGCAGCGAAGGCGAGCTGAGCACTGCGTAACTCTTCTCCGTCAAAGTCGTCTTGCCCGCGTCGGGATGCGATATGATTGCAAAGGTCCTTCTTCTGTTTATTTCTTCTGCGTCGTTTAATGCCACGTCTTTTTCCTCCAAAATATTATAGCATTCCTGTTCCGTCAAAATCCGGCCGGATACCAAAGTATTGTAACACAGTTGCCCCTATATCTGCAAAGGTTTCTCTCGTTCCCAGATTTTTTGGCGCAGCTTTTTTCCCATAAAGCAGAAAAGGCGTGTATTCTCTGGAGTGGTCCGTGGAAACGGTATAGCCCGGGTCGCAGCCATGGTCTGCGGTTATCATCAGAAGGTCATCCTCCCGCATTTTTGCCATAATCTCCGGCAGCTTCTCATCAAATGCAGTCAGCGCCGCCGCATAGCCGTCGATGTCGTTGCGGTGTCCGTAAAGCATATCGTAGTCCACCAGATTGATAAAGCACAAGCCTTCAAAGTCTGTGTCCAAATAAAGACAGGTTTTTGCAATACCTTCGGCGTTGCCGCTTGTATATACATGCTCCGTAATACCCTGCCCCGCAAAAATATCGTATATTTTCCCTACGGCAATTACGGATTTTCCTGCCGCTTTTAGTGCGTCCAGCATGGTAGGCGCCGGCGGCTTTAAGGAAAAATCGTGTCGGCGCGGCGTGCGCACAAAGCTGCCTGCTTGTCCTGTAAAAGGCCTGGCTATGACTCTGCCTACACCATGCCTGCCTGTCAGAAGCTGTCTGGCTATGCGGCAGTATTCATAAAGCTTGTCCACCGGTATGATGTCTTCATGGGCGTGGAGGCGCAGACAAGAAAGCTTTTCAAAGTGTGTGTTATGCGTAAAATCCCGATTTTTACCTTTATCAATAAGATGGACAGGGATGCCAATGACACCTTTGATTTGCTTGATGAAATAGAGAAGGAGCTGGGAATCGCCACCTGCCCTGTCAACTGGCCCATTGGTTCAGGCAAGGGCTTTAAGGGAGTATATGATCGGAATAAGGCGGCAGTACTTACCTATTCCGATACGGAAAAGGGAACCAAGGAGGGCGAAACCACGGAAATTCCGCTCTCTGATAAAGAAACGCTAGTTTCTGTCATCGGCAGGGAGGCGGCGGACAAGCTCTATGATGAAATCGAGCTTTTGGACGGCGCCAGCGCGGAATTTGATATTGAGGCGGTAAGAAGCGGCGATTTGACACCGGTATTTTTTGGCTCGGCGCTGACTAATTTCGGCGTTGAAATATTTTTACAGCATTTTCTGGATATGACGACGACGCCTCTTGCGCGCAAGGCGGATGTCGGCATGATTGACCCTGTGGGAAATGCATTTTCTGCGTTTGTATTTAAGATTCAGGCAAATATGAACAAGGCACACAGGGACCGGATTGCTTTTATGCGCATCTGTTCCGGAAAATACGATGCCAGCATGGAAGTGCGCCACGTGCAGGGGGACAAGGTGATGCGCCTGTCCCAGCCCCAGCAGATTATGGCGGATGAGAGAAAGATACTGAGCGAAGCGTACGCCGGCGATATCATCGGCGTGTTTGACCCGGGAATTTTTTCCATCGGAGATACGCTCTGTATGCCAAAGGAAAAAATCCGCTATGAAGGAATTCCTACCTTTGCGCCGGAGCATTTTGCAAGAGTGAGGCAGATGGATACCATGAAGCGGAAGCAGTTTATCAAAGGGGTATCCCAAATTGCGCAGGAGGGCGCTATCCAGATATTTCAGGAGTTCAACACCGGTATGGAAGAAATCATTGTAGGCGTTGTGGGTGTGCTTCAGTTTGACGTCTTGAAATATCGTCTGGAAAATGAGTATAACGTGGAAATTCGTCTGGAGCCTTTGCCCTATGAGCATATCCGGTGGATTGAAAACAAGGATATCGATATGAATAAGCTGACGGGCACCTCGGATATGAAAAAAATTCAGGATTTGAAAGGGAATCCGCTTCTGCTCTTTGTCAATGCGTGGAGCGTGGGGATGACGCTGGATAGGAATGAGGGGTTGGTGCTCTCGGAGTTTGGCAGGAATTAGACTGGGGGCTGCAAAATTTGGTATTTGGAGAGGACGGTGCAAAGCGTAGAATCCGGAGCCTGTTCTTCTGTTGCAAGCCGGATGTGCCGGACATTCCGTTAAGCCCAGTAAAGCGAAAGGCAGTCGGGTAGCGTCCCTCCTGCCTTTATGGTCTTTTGCCAGTACCGAATTGTGTAGATTGTCTATTCCATAAGCAGACCTTTGCTTACCGCCGATACCTGCACAATGACCCTCGCACAGCAACTGATTTTTATCCCACCAATCAAAATATATAGAAAAAGGAGAAACCTTGAAAAGACTTTTACTCTCTGTACGAAGGAGAATCCACACGCCATACGCTTTTGTGACTGCCATGCTTGTGATGTCAGCTCTTGTGCTTGGCGCGTGTGCATTTACGGAAGAGAGTACGCCGGACGAAAAAACAGGCGCGTATTCCAGCGCCGCCGCAGGCGGGGAAGAGGATGTGCAGGCGTGGGAGAGCCTGTATGCGCAAGGGACGGAAACGGCGGCAGAAACGGCAGCGGAAGCGGCAAAGGCTGAGGAAGAGGGGACGGACAAAGAAGAAATGGTTCCGCTTCTCGCAGAAAGCCAGAGCGGTAAATTCTATTACGATGCCCTGACAGAAGAGGAGCGGGCATGGTATGTGGATATGTATGCCATTATGGAGGGCATGTATACGGGCGCCGCATTGTCTCCGCAGGGGTACGGGACCGTGGCGGAGCAGGAGATTGACAAAATTTTTCAGTGCGTCATGAACGACCATCCGGAGCTGTTTTTTATAAAAGGCTACCGCTATACCACCTATATGCGGGAAGACGAAATCGTAAAAATCAGTTTCGAAGGTGATTATACCATGAGCGTGGCGGAAAGAGAGAGGCAGCAGCAGCTGATAGATGCGGCTGTGGAGGAATGCCTTGCCGGTATTGACAGGGAAGCGTCAGAATATGAGAAGGTAAAATATGTCTACGAATATCTGGTGCTGCACACGGATTATAACAGGGATGCGCCGGAAAATCAAAATATCTGCTCCGTATTTGTAGGCGGAGAGTCGGTATGTCAGGGGTACGCAAAAGCGGCGCAGTATCTGTTTGACAAGCTGGGGATAGCTTCTACGCTTGTGGTCGGAAATGTCAGGGGAGGAGAGCGGCACGCGTGGAATCTGGTGCAGGTGGACGGCAGTTATTATTATCTGGATGCCACATGGGGAGATGCGTCATACCGTTCTTATGACGGCGGGGAAAGCGCATTGCCGGTGCCCCCTGTCAATTACGATTATCTTTGTATTACGACAAAAGAGCTGCTGAAAACCCATGCGCCGGATACGCTTGTGCCTTTGCCGGAATGCACGGCTACAGCCGCCAATTACTATGTGATGGAGGACGCCTGCTTTTCTGTGTATGAGGAAGAGGCGGTCGCAGCATTTTTTGACCGTGCCTATGAAGAGAACCGGATAAGCGTGACGTTAAAATGTACGGATGAAGATACCTACGAGAGTTTTTTGGAGAGGCTGATTGAGAAGCAGGAGATATTCCGCTATCTGGATTCCGGCGGCGGACCGGTCGCCTATGCTTCTTCCCCTGATAAGCTCACGCTGACTTTTTGGCTTGTGAACGAATGACGGGTGTGCTATAATCAACAAAAGGAAAATAATTTTTGGAGGTTTTCAAAATGGAAGATAAAAACGTATATGTTTTACAGGATAACGAGAGCGTTGGCGCTGTGCAGATAGCAGATGATGTCGTGTCCATGATTGCAAGCCTTGCCGCGCGGGAGGTGGACGGCGTATCCGCCATGGCGGGCAATGTGACCGGAGAGCTGATGAGCAGGGTCGGCATGAAAAATATGATAAGGGGCGTCAAAGTAGATATTTTGGGTCAGAATGTGAAAGTGGACTTGTCCATGACCGTGGAGTATGGCTACAACATTCCGGCGGTCTGCCAGAAGGTACAGGCAAAGGTAAAGGCGGCAATCGAGAATATGACCGGTCTTAACGTGACGGATGTCAATATTCGCATTGCCGGCGTCAACATGCAGAAAAATAAGTAAAGAAGCGGGAAAAGCGGGCGCTTTTTCGTCCGATGGACCGGAATGGATACGATATGGGAAGAAGAGAACTGAGGGAGCAGATTTTTCTTCTGCTGTTTCGCGTGGAATTTAACACGCCGCAGGATATGCCGGAACAGATGCAGTTGTTTTTTGAGGATGATGAAGTAAAGAGAACGCCGAAGGAAGCAGCTTATATAGAAGAAAAGTATGACAGAATTATGGAAAAGCTGTCCGATATTGATGCACAGCTTGATAAAAAGGCGGAAAACTGGGACCTGAAGCGTATGGGCAAGGTGGACTTGACCGTGCTCAGGCTTGCGCTTTATGAAATGCAGTATGATGACGACGTGCCGGTCAGCGTGGCAATCAACGAGGCGGTCGAGCTTGCCAAGAAGTTCGGGCAGGACGGCTCCGGTGCGTTTGTCAACGCGGTTTTGGCAAAATTTGCATAAAAGGCATGTCTCTGACATCGCCAAAATGAGGTCTACCATGCAGAATGTATACACGGTGGCACAGGTAAATGCCTATATTAAAAATATGTTCACGCAGGATTTTATGCTGCAGTCGCTTTTCGTAAGAGGTGAAGTGAGCAACTGCAAATATCATTCTTCTGGACATATTTATTTTACGTTAAAAGATGAAAAAGGCGCGATTGCCTGCGTGATGTTTGCAGGAAACAGGGGCGGTCTGAAATTTAAATTGGAAAACGGGCAGCAGGTGGTCGCGGGCGGCATAGTGGATGTGTACGAGAAAGACGGCAAATACCAGCTTTATGCCAAACAGATTGTGCAGGAGGGCGCAGGGTATCTTTATGAAAAATACGAGGCGTTAAAGCAGGATCTTGCAGAGCGGGGTATGTTTGCAGAGCAGTACAAGCGTCCCATTCCCAGATACAACCAGACGCTGGGTGTGGTGACGGCGCCTACGGGAGCGGCTGTCAGGGACATTATCAATGTGGCGAAAAGGCGGAATCCCTACATCCGCATTCTTTTATATCCTGCCATTGTGCAGGGGGAGCAGGCGGCACAGAGCATTGCAAACGGTATCCGCGCCTTGGAGCGTCAGGGCGTGGATGTGATGATAGTGGGGCGCGGCGGCGGTTCCCTTGAGGATCTGTGGGCGTTTAACGAGGAGATTGTAGCGCAGGCGGTATTTGACTGCAGCATTCCCGTTATTTCGGCGGTAGGCCATGAGACGGACCATACGATTATCGATTATGTAGCGGATTTGCGCGCGCCTACGCCTTCGGCGGCGGCGGAGCTTGCCGTATTCGATTACGGTCAGGTTATGCTTGCCTTACATAACGGCAGGGAAAAGCTTGTAAAGCGGATGGGCGCCGTGGTTGCAAAAAAGCGGCAGCAGGCAGAACGGTTTGCTTTGCGCTATAGACTGCAAAGTCCCGAGAGCCGGATTCGGGACAAGCGGCTTTTTGCGCTAAGGGCGGAAGAGGAGCTGCAGCGGCTTATGGAGGAAAAAATAAAAGATAACCGCCATATACTTGCACTCTATGTGGAAAAATTTAAGGGGCTTTCCCCTCTGGCAAAGCTGAATCAGGGCTATGCCTATGTGGAGGATAAGGAAGGCAGGGCTTTAAAGAAACTATCACAGGTGCATCCGGGGGATATGCTTACCATCAGCGTATCGGACGGAAAGGTACTGGTGCAGGTAAAGGACAAGCTGAGTCCTATCAAGGCAAAAAAGGAGAGAACGGATGACCTTAGAGGAGAAATTTGCTAAACTGGAAGAGACGGTTACCAGACTGGAATCGGAGGAGGTCTCGCTGGAGGAATCTTTTCGTATTTACAAAGAGGGCATGGCACTTTTGAAAAAATGCAATGCAGATATTGACAAAGTGGAAAAGCAGGTCATGCAGTTAAATGACGAGGGAGAACTGGAAGAGTTTGCATAGATACGGGAAATAAGACAAGGCGGGCGGCGGTTTTACGCAAAAAGCAGAGGTGGTCGTATTGCTGGAGCAGATACAAAAAGAAAATGATATTAAATATATCGACAAGTCGGAGTATGGAGCCCTTGCGGAAGAAATCCGGCAGTTTTTAATAGAAAAAATCAGTGTGACAGGCGGACATTTAGGTTCCAATTTAGGAGCGGTAGAACTGACAATGGCGCTGCATATTGCACTTGACCTTCCAACGGATAAAATCATATGGGATGTGGGGCACCAGTCATACACGCACAAGCTTTTGACGGGGCGGCGGGACGGCTTTGAATCCTTGCGCAAATACCACGGCATGAGCGGTTTTCCCAAGCGGAAGGAAAGCAGGTGTGACTGCTTTGATACAGGGCACAGCTCGACCTCCGTATCGGCAGGGCTGGGGATGGTGAAGGCGCGGGATTTAAAGGGGGAGAGCAATACCATTGTTTCCGTTATCGGAGACGGCTCCCTGACGGGCGGTATGGCGTACGAGGCGTTAAATAACGCTTCCAAGCTGGAGACGAACTTTATCATTGTATTAAATGACAACAATATGTCCATCTCTGCGAATGTGGGAGGCATGTCAAGCTATCTCAATAAAATCAGGACAGCGGACAGCTACCTCGATTTGAAGTCAGGTATTTACAATGCGCTGCGCGGCAGGGCAAAAGGAGACTCCCTCATTGAAAAGATCAGGCGGGTGAAAAGCGGCGTGAAGCAGCTTGTGATTCCCGGGATGCTCTTTGAAGATATGGGCATCACGTACTTAGGACCGGTGAACGGGCATGATGTGAACGCCCTGCTAAAGGTAATCGGCGAAGCGCGGCGTGTAAAGGGCGCGGTCATGATACATGTCATGACGGAAAAAGGAAAGGGATATGCGCCTGCAGAGCGCCATCCGGCGAGATTTCACGGGGCGGAGCCTTTTGAAATAGAGACGGGGCTTCCCAAAAATCCCCGCAATACGCCTAATTACACGGATATTTTCTCCACTGTTATGTGTAAGCTTGGGCAGCGGAAGGAAAATGTGGTGGCAATTACGGCGGCGATGCCGGACGGGACGGGGCTGAAACGTTTCCGCAATATGTATCCGGACCGTTTCTTTGATGTGGGGATAGCGGAGGAACATGCGGTTACTTTTGCGGCAGGACTGGCTGCCGGCGGCATGAGACCGGTGGTGGCGATTTATTCTTCTTTTTTACAGCGTGCCTATGACCAGATACTGCATGACGTGTGTATTCAGAACCTGCCGGTGGTGTTTGCCATCGACAGGGCGGGACTGGTAGGAAGCGACGGGGAGACCCATCAGGGCATTTTTGATTTGTCCTATTTATCCTGTATCCCAAGACTGCAGATTATGGCGCCTAAAAATAAATGGGAGCTTTCAGATATGTTAAAGTATGCGGTGGAGCTGGATATGCCTTCGGCAATCCGCTATCCGCGGGGCGAGGCATATGCCGGACTCAAGGAGTTCCGTGAGCCGGTTGTCTGCGGAAAAAGCGAATGGATTTATGAGGAAGAGGAGGTTGCGCTTTTGGCCGTGGGCAGTATGGTGCAGACGGCGGAGGCTGTCAGGGACATTTTGAAAGAGGAGGGGCACGCCTGCAGCCTTGTCAATGTACGGTTTGTGAAGCCGCTTGACGAGGATATGGTAAAAAAGGCGGCAGCAGGACACCGTCTGCTTGTCACCATGGAGGAGAATGTGGCGAGCGGCGGGTTTGGCGAGCGGGTGCAGAGCTTTTTAAATGAAAATGCGCTGGCGGTACAACCATTGTCCATCACCATACCCGACGTGTATGTGGAGCATGGGAGTGTAGAGCTCTTAAAGAAGGAGCTTTTGATAGATGCGGAGAGCGTGGCGGCGCGTATCAAGGAGCGTCTGTCAGGAAATTGAGGAATACATGAAGGAAAGACTGGATGTCATTCTGGTTTCAGGCGGGTTTGCGGAATCCAGAGAAAAGGCGAAAGCCATTATCATGGCGGGCGTTGTGTTTGTGGACGGGCAGAAGGAAGACAAGGCGGGCGCCATGTTTGAAAAGGAAAAGGTAGCGATTGAGGTAAGAAGCAGCGCTCTTCGTTATGTAAGCAGGGGCGGGCTTAAATTGGAAAAGGCGCTGAAGTGTTTTGAAATTTCGACGGCGGGCAAGGTGTGTATGGACATAGGCGCATCCACCGGCGGTTTTACCGACTGTATGCTGCAAAACGGGGCGGTTAAGGTCTATGCGGTGGATGTAGGGCGCGGGCAGCTTGATTGGAAGCTGCGCAGCGATGCGCGTGTGGTCTGCATGGAAAAAACCAATTTCCGCTATATGGTGCGGGAGGATATCGCAGAGGCGCCGGATTTTGCTTCGGTGGACGTATCTTTTATTTCCCTGACCAAAATTCTCCTGCCGCTAAGACGAATACTAAAAGACGGCGGCAGCGTGGTTTGCCTGATTAAACCACAGTTTGAGGCGGGACGCGATAAGGTAGGAAAAAAGGGCGTGGTAAAGGAGCCCTCCGTGCACAGAGAGGTCATCTGCAAGGTGCTTGACTTTGCGGACAGCTTAGGATTTACGGCAAAGGCGCTTTCCTTTTCTCCCATCAGGGGACCGGAGGGCAATATAGAATATCTGCTGCTTCTTGCGCTGCAAGGGGAAAATAAGCCTGTAAGCGAGGCGCTTTCCGAACAGGAGGCAGAACGGGAGCTTGCGCGCATCACGGCGGAAGAGACGGGTATATCAAGGCAGGAGACGTGGCGGCAGCTTGTGGAGGAAACGGTAAAAAAAGCGCATGAGGAGCTTCATACAAAATGAAATGTTTCTGTATTTATACCAACAGCCATAAGGATAAAAATTTTGAGATGACAAACCGGCTGTCTGCTTTTCTTTCAAAGAATGGGATCCGCTGTGACGTAAAAGTCATGGGGGAGGACAGTCAGGGAAAAAAGGAGACGGCGGCCGACTGTATTCTGGTGCTGGGCGGAGACGGTACGATGTTAAAGGCAGCCAGAGAGTTTGGCGGCAGATCGGGCGTACCGCTTTTGGGCATCAATCTGGGCAATCTGGGCTATTTGACGGAGGTGGAGCCGGAAGGAGCAGAAACGGCGCTGACGCAGCTTTTAGACGGAGATTACGAGTTGGAGAGCCGTATGATGATAAGCGGTACCGTCTACAAAAAAGACGGCGAAAAGCGTGAGGAATGGGCGCTCAACGACATTGTCATCAGCAAGGCCGGCAGCCAGCAGGTGCTGCGTTTTCATCTTTATGTCAATCGGAAGCTTCTTTACAAATATCTGGCAGACGGCATCATTGTGACGACGCCTACCGGCTCGACAGGATATAATCTGTCTGCAGGGGGACCGATAGTGGAGCCTTCGGCAAGGCTGATTGTCGTAACGCCGGTTTGTCCCCATACCATGAACCAGAGGAGCATTGTGCTCTCACCGGAGGATGAGGTGGTTATCGAGATTCCTGCAGGAACGGAGGGGCAGAGGCAGACGGCGGCGGCAAGCTTTGACGGCTGTGCCGTGGAGCTTAAGACAGGGGATGCCGTGCGGATTGCGCAGTCAGAGCGGACAACGGATTTCATAAAGCTTGGAAGGGCGGGCTTTTTAGAAGTGCTTCATCAAAAGATGAGTGAAAGCTAAAATTGCGGCTTTATAAACGCGCAGAGTGCGCAGACAGGAGCTCATATGAAAAAGACGAGACATGCCAAAATCATTGAAATTATTGAGACTTATGATGTGGAGACACAGGAAGAACTGGCTGCTTATTTAAAGCAGGCGGGCTATGATGTGACGCAGGCTACCATATCAAGGGATATCAGGGAACTAAACCTGTCAAAGGTTCCTGCGGGCGGCAGGCAGAAATACATTGTATTAAAGCAGGATGACAGCCGGTTGTGGGACAAGTACAGCCGGGTTTTGGCGGACGGCTTCTATTCCATGGATATGGCGCAGAATATTCTGGTGATGAAGACGGTATCCGGCATGGCGATGGCAGTAGCCGCTGCCGTGGATGCCATGAAATTCAAAGAAGTCGTGGGTACGATTGCAGGGGACGATACGATTATGATTGCAGTCAGAACCGTGGAGGACACCAAAATTCTCATGGACAAAATACGCAGTATGGTTGAGGCATAACAGTACAAAAGGAATTGTGGGGTAAATAAATGTTATTAAGCTTACACGTAAAGAATCTTGCGCTGATAGAGGAGGCGGAGGTAGAATTTTCACAGGGCTTAAATATCCTGACCGGCGAGACGGGGGCAGGTAAGTCTATTCTGCTCGGCTCTGTCAATCTGGCGCTGGGGGCAAAGGCGGATAAGGATTTGATTCGAAAAGGGGCGGATTATGCGCTGGCGGAGCTCACCTTTTCAGGAGAGGATGAAAGGATTCAAAAAAAACTTGCAAAAATGGAGCTGCCCTGTGAGGAAGGAACTGTTACCATCAGCCGCCGCCTGCAGGCAAACAGGAGCCTCAGCCGTATCAATGGGGAGACCGTAAGCATAAAACAGGTAAAGGAGCTCTCGGAGCTTCTTTTAGATATCCACGGGCAGCATGAGCATCAGTCCCTTCTACACAAAAAAAAGCATTTGGAAATTCTGGATGCCTATGCCGGCAAGGAAATCCTTGCACCGCTTGCAAAGGTAAGGGAGCTGTTTTATGAGAAAAACCGGATTGCGGAAAAGATGGCAGAAATGGAGATGGACGAGGCGGCGAGAAAGCGGGAGATGGAATTTCTGCTCTTTGCATTTGACGAAATCGAGCAGGCGGCGCCTATAGCGGGGGAGGATGAGGAGCTGGAGAGCAGGTATCGCCGTATGGTAAACAGCCGCAAAATCGGGGAAGCGTTAGGCGCGTGTTACCGTTTTGCCGGAGGGGAAGAGGAGGGAGCTTCCTTTTTTGTTGGAAGAGCGGTGCGGGAGCTTTCACAGGCTGCGGTTTATGACGACGGGCTTAGCGGGCTTTCGGAGCAGATAGCAGAGATTGAAGCGCTTTTAAACGATTTTAACAGGGAGCTTTCCGATTATATTGCGGATATGGAGTTTGACGGGGCAGACTTTGCTGCGGTGGAAGAGCGGCTCAACCTGCTGAATCATTTGAAGGAAAAATATGGAAAAACAATTGACGAGGTTCTTGCATATAAAGAAGCGCTTTCGGAAAAAATAGAAGAGCTGAACGATTATGAAAATCAGATGGCATTTTTAAAAAGAAAATATGACGAGACAAAAAAAGCGCTGACAGAGAGCTGCGAGGCGGTTTCCGCATGCCGCTTCAAACAAGCGAAAAAACTGGAAAAAACGTTAAAACAGGCGCTTCTGGAACTGAATTTTTTGTCCGTGGAGTTTGGAATAAAAATAGAGAAAAAAGAAATTGCCGCAGACGGCTTTGATGATGTGGAATTTTTGATTTCCACCAATCCGGGGGAGGAGAAAAAGCCCTTGGGACAGGTGGCGAGCGGCGGCGAGCTTTCCCGCGTTATGCTAGGCATCAAGACGGTGCTGGCGGATAAGGATGCCGTGGACACGCTTATCTTTGATGAAATCGATGCCGGAATCAGCGGCAGGACGGCGTGGAAGGTTTCGGAAAAACTGGGTAAGCTGTCCTGCGCCCATCAAGTCATCTGTATTACCCACCTGTCCCAGATAGCAGCGATGGCGGACGCCCATTTTGTCATTGAAAAGCAGACGGACGGTAAACATACAACCACAAGTATTCGTCTTTTGTCAAAAGAAGGAGAGACGGAAGAGCTGGCAAGGCTTTTAGGGGCAGATGCATTGTCGGAAGCTGCGCTTTTTAATGCGAGAGAGATGAAAAGCGAGGCTGCCAAAATCAAGCAAAGCTGATTTTTTTGTTTAAACTTTAAAAATGTGACAACACTAAGAAGAGTATCCGATACGGGTACTCTTTTTTCATGACAATGGAAACTCGCAACAGAATCTGGGCGAAGCGGGGATTCTATTGTTTGCGGTATGCAGGAGGTATAGCAGTGAAAAACAAAAAAAGAAAAAAAATGTACAGAAGGTGCCTGCTATGCGCCCTTATTTTTACCTGCCTTACGCTTGCCGGCGTCGGTTTCTTGTATTATTACGAGAAAATTCCCGGCAATATTAAATTGAAGATGGGAGAGGAACAGGTATTGAACATAGGGCTGCCCCTTGAGGGAGAAATTATCAGAATACAGGAGAATACGAGTGGAGACAGCGCAGCCGTTCCTGCAAATGGGCAAGGGGAATCCAATATACCGGCGGATTCCATCTATATCGATTTGAGCAGTCCCGTTACCATGCGGGCGGACACGCTGAGCAGTTACCGGATGACCCTGAAACTTTTTGGTGTCATTCCCTTTAAGCAGGTAAATATTGACGTCATTGAAAATATGACGCTTACGCCGGTGGGACTTCCTGTCGGCATCTATATGAAAACAGACGGTGTTTTGGTGATTGGAGTAGGTGATTTTATCTCTGTAAACGGGAGCAGCGTATCGCCTTCCAGATATCTGCTCAAAACCGGCGATTACATTCTTTCCCTGAATGGAGAGGCGGTAACGGAGAAAGCGGACTTTATAGAGATGGTCGAAGACTGCGGCGGACAGCCGGTAGTGCTCTCCGTGCGCCGCGGCGGAGAAATTTTTGACATCGAGGTGCAGCCTTACCAAAATCAGAGCGGGGAGTATAAGCTTGGCATATGGGTCAGGGATAATGCGCAGGGAGTGGGAACCATGACTTTTGTTGACGGCGAAGGCAACTTTGGCGCGCTGGGGCATGGCATCAATGATGTAGACACCGGCATGATTATGGAACTTAGCAGTGGAACCCTTTACAAAACGGATATTGTGGCAATCAAAAAAGGTGTGCGGGGCGAACCGGGAGAGATGACCGGTATGATTGAATACAACGACAACAACATTTTCGGCATTATTACAGATAATACCGAAAGGGGAATCTTCGGAACCTGCAATGACAAAATGCTTGCCTGTATCTCTGCTGAGCCGCTGCCGATTGGGTTAAAGCAGGAAGTGGAAATCGGTCCTGCCGAGATACTCTGCATGGTGGACGGGGAGTTAAAGTACTATGATATTGTAATTAAGGAATGTCATTTTGACCATGACAATATCAACCGTGGAATTGTGCTGCAGGTGACGGATCCGGAGCTGATTGCCCTCACAGGCGGCATTATACAAGGAATGAGCGGCGCGCCCATTATACAGAACGGCAGGCTGATTGGCGCGGTGACACATGTTCTGATAAACGATTCTACCAGCGGCTATGGCATTTTTATTGAGGAGATGATTGTGCATTAGCCGTAAAGAAGAAATGCGTAACTTGCTCTTGCATGTCGGTGCAAGAACAGGTATAATTTTCACGAAAGAAAACAGCTATAAAAGCAGAATGGCATAAGAGGAACGGAGGAAAATAAATGGGCAAGAAAACCACGGTATTGATGATACTGGACGGCTATGGGCTGAATGACAAGCAGGAAGGAAATGCGGTAGCAGAGGCGAAGACGCCTGTGATGGATGCTTTGATGAAGGAGTATCCCTTTGTGCGCGGCAATGCAAGCGGTATGGCGGTAGGGCTTCCCGAAGGGCAGATGGGCAATTCCGAGGTCGGGCACCTCAATATGGGAGCAGGGCGTATTGTGTATCAGGAGCTGACCCGTATCACCAAAGAGATAGAGGACGGTACTTTTTTTGAAAATCCGGCTTTAAAGAAAGCCATGGAAAACTGCAAAGAAAACGACAGTGCATTACACTGTATGGGACTTTTGTCGGACGGCGGCGTGCACAGCCACAATACCCATCTTTACGGGCTTTTGGAGATGGCGAAAAGAAACGGGCTTGAAAAGGTTTATGTACACTGCTTTTTAGACGGCAGGGATACGCCGCCCGCAAGCGGCAAAAGCTATGCGGCAGCGCTCGCGGAGGAAATGGAAAAAATCGGCGTGGGAAAGATTGCCTCCGTGATGGGCAGGTATTATGCCATGGACAGGGACAACAATTACGACAGGGTAAAGGCAGCTTATGACGCTATGACAAAGGGCGAAGGCGAGACGGCGGACTGCGGTATCTGTGCCATACAGCATTCCTATGACGCCGGTGTGACGGACGAGTTTGTAAAGCCCACCGTGGTGGTAGAAGAAGGAAAACCCGTAGGCATTGTACAGGACAAAGACTCTGTGGTATTCTTTAACTTCCGTCCTGACAGGGCGCGGGAAATTACCCGCAGCTTCTGTGACGACGAATTTATCCGCTTTGAAAGAGGCGCAAGAAAGGATATTATGTTCGTGTGCTTCTCAGACTATGACCCGACCATTGCAAATAAGGAGGTCGCTTTCCACAAGATAGCAGTAACCAATACCTTCGGCGAGTGGCTTGCGGCGCAGGGCATGACACAGGCGCGCATTGCGGAGACGGAGAAGTATGCCCATGTGACATTTTTCTTTAACGGCGGCGTGGAGGAACCGAATGCGGGAGAGGACAGAATTCTGGTAAATTCTCCCAAGGTGGCAACCTATGATTTGAAGCCGGAAATGAGCGCTTACGAGGTGTGCGATAAGCTTACGGAGGCGATTAGAAGCGGTAAATATGATGTGATTATCATCAATTTTGCAAATCCCGATATGGTAGGACACACAGGCGTGGAGGCAGCGGCGATTAAAGCGGTTGAGGCTGTGGACGAGTGTGTGGGCAAGGCTGTGGAAGCTGTGAAGGAGAACGGCGGCGCGCTGTTTATCTGTGCGGATCACGGCAATGCGGAGCAGCTTGTGGACTATGAGACAGGCGAGCCCTTTACCGCCCATACCACCAATCAGGTTCCTTTTATCCTTGTCAACTATGACGCGGCATATACTTTGCGGGAAGGCGGCTGTCTGGCTGACATTGTGCCTACGCTGATTCAGATTATGGGCAAGGAGCAGCCGGCGGAGATGACGGGCAAATCGCTGCTTATCAAAAAGTAAACAAAAATAGCTTTCACTGCAAATATTTTAGAAATATCGTGGCATACTGACTGTAAATGCCTGTGAGAACCGCAGGCAAAAAGGAGGTATGCCATGAGTGCGTATATGGAGATTATAAAGGTACATGGAAGAGAGATACTGGATTCCAGAGGGAATCCTACCATAGAAGCGGAGGTTACGGTAAAAGACAGCCAGAGCGGGCGCATTTTTACAGGCAGTGCGGCAGTGCCTTCCGGTGCGAGTACGGGACGTTTTGAGGCGGTGGAGCTTCGGGATGCCGAACCGCGTTATTTTGGTCTTGGCGTAAAAAAGGCTGTGGAAAATATAAACAGTAAAATAGAACCCCTTCTTCTGGGACAGAATGCGCTCTGCCAGATGGAAATTGACAGGATACTAAATACGGCGGACGGTACGGAGAACAAGGCAAACCTTGGCGCCAATGCCACGCTGGGGGTATCCCTTGCCTGTGCAAGGGCGGCAGCAGCGGCGCTTGCCATACCGTTGTACCGGTATCTTGGCGGCATTCATTCCCATCTTATGCCCATTCCCATGATGAATATATTAAATGGCGGCAAACATGCGGCGAATACGGTGGATTTTCAGGAATTTATGATTATGCCCGTGAAGGCGGTGTCTTTTGCGGAGGCACTGCGGATTTGTGCGGAAGTGTATCATAATTTAAAGAAAATACTGGAGGAAAAGGGTTTCTCTACCGGCGTGGGCGACGAGGGCGGTTTTGCGCCGGATTTGCCGGATGCGGATGCGGTCCTTTC
The DNA here is from genome assembly GCA_013316825.1 of Lachnospiraceae bacterium. Lineage (GTDB taxonomy): Bacteria > Bacillota > Clostridia > Lachnospirales > Lachnospiraceae > Acetatifactor. The sequence goes on from WSLY01000020.1 coordinate 19,187, forward strand.
CCTGATTGTGCAGGCTGTGGAGGCGGCCGGGTATGCGCCCGGTGAAGATATCCGTATTGCCCTCGATGTGGCGAGCAGCGAGCTTTACAGTGAAAAAACGGGAATGTATCATTTCCCCGGGGAAAGCAGGCTGAAGGGACAGGAGATAGTGAGGGATACGGCAGAGATGATTTCCTATTATGAAGAGCTCTGTGCCAAATATCCAATCGTATCCATTGAGGACGGGCTTGCGGAGGACGACTGGGAGGGCTTTAAGCTGCTTACGGAAAGACTTGGCGACAGAATCCAGCTTGTTGGGGACGACCTTTTTGTGACAAATGTAAAAAGGCTGGATGCAGGTATCAAGCTGGGGGTTGCGAATGCCATACTGGTAAAAGTCAATCAGATAGGTACGCTGTCGGAAGCGTTTGCGGCGGTGGAGCTTGCACGTACAAACGGTTACAAGGCGGTGATTTCCCACCGCTCCGGAGAGACGGAGGATACCTTTATTGCAGATATTGCAGTCGCAGTAAACGCCGGACAGATAAAAACAGGCGCGCCCTGCCGTTCCGACCGTGTGGCAAAATACAACAGGCTTCTTCGGATAGAAGAGGAGCTTTCAGGCATCGGCGAGTACAGGGACGTGTTTGCGGAAGGAAAATAGAAGCCTCCTCAAATGAACATGCAGGCATGTTCGCCTGACTTGCGGAGTAAAAAATGCTAAAGAATTTTTATGCATTTTTTACTCCGTTTTTTAATAAATATTAACAAAATATACATATATGCCAAAAAGAATCAAAACGGTTGTATAAAATAACATTTTGACTTTAACGTGACACCGCAGTAAAATTTTGAAAAGCTCTTGACATTTTGTCGATTTTACCTTATTCTAAGGACTGTTAATCACGTATTGTATAATTGCATAAATTGTTTAAGGTTACGCATGAAGGAGTGGGTAGTTTATTATTCAATCCTTTTTTGTTAACGTAGCAATGTAAAGCAATAAAGTGAAAAAGTATGTGATGGCAAATATAAAAAGGAGGAAAGTATTATGAAAAAGATTTCCAAAAGACTTCTTGCTCTTCTCACCGCTTCCGTGATGGTATGTTCACTGGCGGCGTGCGGTGGCAAGGACAAAGAGCCTGCTGACGATACGACTCCCACAAGCACCAATACGGAGAGCACGCCGACAGGCACGGACGAAGCAGCCGCTGATTCTTATACCCTGAATCTTGCGCTGGCTGACTTCCCAACCAACTGGAGCCCGCATCAGCAGCAGACTAATACCGATGCAGGTGATATGCTGTACTATATGGAGGCTCCTCTTTATACCTTCGACTTTAACGATACCATGGACGGCTATGCCATGGTTCCCGGCGCTGCTGTAGGCGAGCCTGTGGAAGTAACGCAGGATTATATCGGACAGTACGGACTGGAAGAGGGCGCTGAGTCAAGGGCGTGGAAGTTTACCATCCGTGACGACCTGATGTGGGAGGACGGCACGCCGATTACGGCGCAGGATTATGTGACGAGCGCAGAGCTTCTCTTAAATCCGATTGCGCACAATCACCGTGCTGACAGTCTGTATGCCAACAGCCTTGTGCTGGTAAATGCAAAGAATTTTGCATATCAGGGACAGTATGGACAATCAAATATGATTTCGCAGAATTATGCGGATGAAGAGTATGTTGCGGTAGAGGATATCACCGTAGGTGAGGACGGCTACTTCACGGTTGACGGAAAAGACGTTTTGGTTAATATGCATACTACAGGAAACTGGGGCAGCAACGGACTGGACGAATATTACGGCGCTTATCCCGAGCTTTTCGTAAACAACGATGTGGACTGGTTTGCGGAGATTGTTGAGCCCTCTGCAGATGAGGACGGCTATGCAAAGGTAAACCAAGAGGTTTATGAAGGACTTCGCAATCTGATTGCCGGCTTAAACGGTATGAGTGTGGCAGATTATGAGGCAGCACAGGGCGATTACGCCTTCCGCGAGTGGGAAGAGTTCTGCTACTACGGCGAGAACTATCCGGAGATGAGCTTTGACGAGGTTGGTATCTTTGCTGTTTCCGACCATGAGTTTGTCATTGTACTGGAGAAGCCGTTAAAGGGCTTTGACCTGCGCTATGCGCTGACCAGCTCCTGGCTGGTAAACGAAGAGCTCTACAAGCAGTGTGAGAGCGTTGTTGACGGCGTATACCAGAACAGCTACGGAACCTCCGCTGAGACGACCATCTCCTATGGTCCTTACAAGCTGGTTTCCTTCCAGGCTGATAAGCAGTATGTATTAGAGAGAAACGACAATTTCTACGGCATCGTGGACGGACAGTACCAGACCACCAGAATCCAGTATGACTGTGTAGGCGAGGCTTCCACCAGACTGGAAATGTTCTTAAGCGGACAGCTCGACAGCTATGGACTGACTGCAGAGGACATGGAAAATTATCAGTCAAGTGACTATACCTACTATACCACACTGGATTCCACTTACTTTGTGGCGCTGAATCCGGATTTTGATGCACTGAAAGCGGCACAGGAGGCTCTTGGCGCAAACTACAACAAGACCATCCTGACGGTAAAGGAATTCCGCGAGGCACTTTCCTTTGCCCTTGACCGTTCCGCGTTTGCGCTGGCAACACAGCCGACCTGTAATCCGGCGTTCGGCGTATATTCCAGCCTGATTATTTCCGACCCTGAGGCGGGCACCACTTACCGCTCCAATGAGGAGGCAAAATGGGTGCTTGCCGAGTTCTGGGGTGTAAGCGAAGACATCGGCGACGGCAAGATGTATGCAGACGTTGACGAAGCGATTGAAAGCATCACAGGCTACAATTTGGAAATGGCAAAGCAGCGCTTTAACGAGGCGTATGACATTGCCATTGCAGACGGACTGATGGATGAGGACGATATCATCGAAATCAAGATTGGCCTGCCCAACAATACCAGCCAGACCTACGCGAAGGGCTATGAGTTCCTTGTAAACTGCTATACCGAGGCGGTGGTCGGCACTTCTCTGGAAGGCAAGCTGACCTTCTCCAAGGACGATACGCTGGGCAACGGCTTTGCGGATGCGCTGCGTGCCAATCAGGTAGACTTACTGTTCTATGTAGGCTGGACCGGCTCCGCACTTGACCCTTACAACCTGATGACGGCGTATATCCAGCCGAACTATCAGTATGACCCTTCCTGGGATACGACCGCTTCTATGCTTACCGTGAATTTGAACGGCACGGATTACACCGCTTCCTGCATGGATTGGACCAATTGCATCAACGGTGAGTCGATTAACATCACGGCGGCGGACGGTACCGTGAGCACCTTCTCCGCAGGCAGCAGCGACGGCGTTCCCGCAGAGCGCTTTACCATTCTGGCAGCGCTGGAGGGTGCAATCCTTAGAAATTATGATATGATTCCGCTGGTAGACGATTCTACTGCGGGCTTAAAGGGTATGCAGGTACAGTACTACTCAGAGGAGTATGTCTTCGGCGTGGGACGTAACGGCAATCAGGGCGTACAGTACCTGACCTACAACTACACCGATGCAGAGTGGGAGGAATATGTTGCTTCCCAGGGCGGAACCCTGAATTACAACTAATATACGGGTAGTAACCGGATGCATGATGAGACCAAACCCGGGGCGGGAGACCGCCCTCTGGGTTTTGGTTTTGTGTTTAGACAGCTTTTTCAGAGCTCTGAAAAGGCTGTCTAAATGCAAAACGAAGGAGGTTTTTTATGTTCAAATATGTACTAAAGCGTATTGCACTCATGTTCTTTGTACTCTTTGTCATACTGACTATGTGTTTTGTTTTAGTCAAGCTTCTGCCTGTGATAGATGCGAACCAGTTTGGCAAGGATATGAATCTGATTAAACAGAGAAGAGAGGCGCTTGGCTACAATAAGCCGATTCTGGTACAGTACGGCATCTTTTTGAAGAGAAGCTTGCTGGGCGGCGACTGGGGCATCAGCGAGGCGCTCTACCGCGGACAGGATGTATGGAGCGTGTTTGTTTCCAAGATTCCCGCCACCCTGATGGTAAATATCTATTCCATGATTTTCAGTGTGCCGTTGGGACTGCTCCTTGGTATCTATGCGGCGTTAAAGAAGAATAAATGGCAGGATTACGTGATTTCCACCGCTATCATGGTGTGTATCTCCGTTCCTTCTTATGTGTATGCACTTTTGGTACAATATTTTCTGTGCTTTAAATTGAAATGGTTCCCTCTGCAGATGAACAGCGGTACGGATTGGTTTACGCTGCCTATGTTCCTCTCTGTGGTACCGGCAGTGCTGGCGCTGGGATTCGGCAGTATTTCCAGTCTGGCGCGGTATACGAGGGCGGAGCTTTCCGAAGTGCTGACCAGCGACTTTATGCTGCTGGCGCGCACCAAGGGGCTTACCAGAGCACAGGCGACCGTCCGTCATGCCCTGCGCAATTCCATGGTGCCGGTATTCCCGATTATTTTAGGCGAATTTGTCGGTATCCTTTCCGGTTCCCTGATTATCGAAAAAATATTCGGTATCCCGGGAGTGGGACAGCTCTATGTCAATTCCATCACGGCTTTAGACTATAACTTCTTTATGCTGCTGTCTGCTTTTTACACCTTAATTGGTCTGGCGGCGGGCATTGTGGTGGATATCAGCTACGGATTTATAGATCCCAGAATCAGAATGGGGGAGCGCTAGTATGAAAAATAACATGGATTTTGAGAATATACCCAAGGAAAAATTTGAATTTTACAACAGGGACGAGATTATCCATGATAAAAAACTGGATACCAAGCCCGTTGGTTATTTTAAGGACGCCATGATTCGCTTCTGCAAAAACAGAAGCTCGGTGATTGCTGCTGCAGTGCTCTTGTTTTTGGTGCTGTTCGCCATTTTTATTCCGATTTTGTGCAGCAATAATTACACGAAGATGCCCACGGACACGACTTACCTGCAGTATCGTAAGCTGCTTCCCAAGTGGAGCCTGTTTGCATGGGCGGGCTGGGACGGCTGCTCCAATGAGACCTTAAATGCGGCGGATTACAATGCCCGCAGGGCGATTGCGGAGGAGACGGGCATGAACCCCACCGTGGAGGTATTCAGGGCGGATTATGAGGACCCCAGCAGTACCACCAATACAACCTACTATGATGTGCGGACGGATTCCTACATCAAAAACGGCATGATATACCTGACGCTTACAGGTGCGGAATATCAGGCGATACAGGACTGGCAGAATGAGACGGGGATTCAGGTTATCTATCCCGCGGTAAATACTTCCAGCTACAAGATAGAGTCCATGAAAAACAATGCAAACCTCTGGTATGAGTGTACGCCCAAGGGAACGCCAAAGCTGGATAAGGAGGGTAATTTTGTTCCCCTTTACAAGACGAGCGGCAACGACGGCGATTATGACAGCCTGCGCATCGAGGGTGACGACGGCTCTTACCGCTATGCACAGGTGACGGGAAGCTCCACCGCCATGTCCTTTAAGGTGCGTGTGTTCACCTACACCTATTTCCAGTACCGCTATGGCTTTGAGCCTTCCTTTATCTTTGGCACCAACAATTTTGGACAGGATATTATTACAAGGCTTGCAGGGGCGGCGCGCTTCAGTCTTTTGCTGGCTTTGAGCGTATCCGTCATCAATCTGGTTATCGGCGCGATTTACGGCGCCATAGAAGGGTATTACGGCGGCGCCGTCGATATTGTGATGGAGCGTATTTCGGATATCTTGAGCGGTGTGCCTTTTATGGTGGTAACGACTCTTTTCCAGTTACATTTGGCGCAGAAGGTGGGCGTAGTGCCGGCACTTTTGTTTGCCTTTGTCACTACGGGCTGGATTGGCATGGCGAGCTCCACGCGTATGCAGTTCTACCGGTACAAAAATCAGGAGTATATCTTGGCGGCGAGGACCCTTGGCGCCAGCGATGCGAGACTGATGTTCAAGCATATTTTTCCCAATGCGCTGGGCACGCTGATTACCAGCGCCGTGCTGGTGATTCCGGGCGTTATTTTCTCAGAATCGACGCTGACGTATCTGGGGATTGTAAATTTGGATTCCTCCACCATGTCATCCATCGGCAGTATGCTGTCCTCGGGACAGTCCTCCCTGACGACGTATCCGCATATTATACTGTTTCCGGCGATTTATATTTCCTTGCTGGAGATTTCCTTCAACCTGTTTGGAAACGGCTTGCGGGACGCTTTCAACCCATCTTTGAGAGGCACGGAGGACTAACAAATGGAAAATAAATTATCAGTCAATAACCTTGTGATTTCTTTTCGAACGCCCGGCGGAAAGGTGCAGGCGGTTCGTAATATCAGCTTTGATTTAAAGGAAGGGGAGACGCTTGCGGTCGTGGGAGAATCCGGCTCCGGCAAGTCTGTGACGAGCAAGGCGATTCTGGGTATTTTAGCGGGCAACTCTATTATAGAGAGCGGTTCCATTATATATGACGGCATGGATTTATTAAAAGTATCCGAAGAGGATTTCTACCGCATCCGCGGGGACAAAATTGCCATGATTTTTCAGGACCCCCTGTCCAGCTTAAATCCGATTATGCGTATTGGCAAGCAGCTTACGGAAGCGATGCTTTTAAAGGGAAAGGCGCGCCAGAAGGCAAGCCGCACCGCTTTTAACTCTACGCTGGCGCTTTTGTCACAGGCAATGGTGGATTCTCAGGCGGGCGGCAATGCTGCAAGGGCAGAGGAATTAAAAAGCATGTGCAAGAATTTTGATAAATTTGAATTTAAGCACATCGAATTGGAGCAGGCGTACAATGTGGCGCACGAGGCAGCCGTGGAGGCTGTGGATGAAATCAAGGAAGTACTGTTTTATATAGAGAAAAATGCCTTTGAGGACCAGAAGTACACTATCAAGGAGATTGTCCGTCTTGCAGGGCAGACCGGCAATGATTATGTGGTGTGCGGAAAGGACTTGGAGACCTTAAAGCAGCTTCTCGGCGAGTTGAAGAAAGTGTCGGGCGGAGAAATCCACAGCGGTAAGTATACGGAGACCTCCCGCATTTTAAAGGAGCTGCAGGCAATTTTAGAGAAGGCGTTAAAGACAGAGGAGCCAGACTTTTTCGATATGGGGTATTATATTACCTTTTCCGGACAGCCGCTTCCCCAAATGCCTGTGTCAGAGCTGAATGATTTCCTGAAAAAATACACCAGAGAGAATTTTATGGATAAATTCCATGCCTGCGCCAAGGAAGCGCTTGCCTACAGTGCAAAGCAGCACGATGAGCGGAAGAAGGAAGCGCTGCAGGTAATTGTGGAAAACCATGAGGTATTTACCAAAGAAACGCTTGACAAGAAAGCGTGCAGTGAAGCAGCGGCGGCTATGGTGCGCGCTGTGGAAAGCGCAATTGACCGTCTGGAAATCCGCAAGGACAGCGTGGCTTATACCTTTAAGAGCAGCATAAGGGCGGCGCTTCATACCTACTTTGAAGGGATTCCCAAAAATAAAAAGGCGGCTGCGGTGCACAAAAAGCAGCAGGCAAAATACGACAAGCTGACCGCACGGGGCAAGCAGCCTTCGTGGAAGGTGGCGCCTTCTACGGCGGTGGATTTGGAGCTTGCAAAGGACAATGTGGATGCCGTTATAAAACGTATGGAGAATCATTACAAGGAGCTTCTTGCAAATGGCGGTTCCCGCAATTTTGACGAGGAGACAGAAGCGTTGATAGCATTCTTCAGGGAGAACGCTTCCAGCGTCGTATTAAAGGTGTCAAAGTCCATGGCAAAGTATAAGGCGCTTAAGCTGATGGAGGAAGTGGGGATATCCGATACCCGCAAGAGATACCGTCAGTATCCCTTCGAGTTTTCCGGCGGTATGCGGCAGCGTATCGTAATTGCCATCGCACTTGCGGCAAATCCGGATATTTTGATTTGTGACGAGCCGACGACGGCGCTTGACGTGACGATTCAGGCACAGATTCTGGAGCTGATTAACAAGCTCAAAGCTGACAGAAACTTGTCCATTATCTTTATCACCCATGACCTTGGCGTGGTGGCAAATATGGCGGACCGCATTGCAGTTATGTATGCCGGCAAGATTGTGGAGACCGGTACCAGTGAAGACATTTTCTATTCGCCGGCACACCCGTATACGTGGGCGCTTTTGTCCGCAATGCCGGATTTAGAGACCAATGAAAGGCTCGAGGCAATTCCGGGCACGCCGCCCAATATGATTTATCCGCCTGTAGGCGATGCCTTTGCAGACCGTAACAAATATGCGCTCAAGATTGATTTTGAGGCACAGCCGCCTATGTTTAAAATAAGCGAAACCCACGCGGCTGCCACATGGCTTCTGCATCCCAATGCGCCGAAGGTGGAACCGCCTAAGATTATTACTGAGCGTATTGCCAGAATGAAAGCGAAGGGAGGTGCGTCCAATGCCGAATAAGGGAGAAACTTTGCTGCGTGTAGAGCATCTCTGCCAGTATTTTAAGACCAACAAGGCAGTGGACGACGTCAGCTTTGAAATCAAGAAGGGTGAAGTGTTCGGACTGGTAGGCGAGTCGGGCTGTGGCAAGACAACAACAGGACGTTCCATTATTAAGCTGTATGACATTACCTCCGGCGATATCTATTTTAAGGGAGAACGAATTGCAGCAGGAACCCTTTCCTACAAGAATCATATCAAAGAAGCAAAGAAGAAGTACAAAGAAGAAGCGGAAGCGTTGAAGAAATCCGGCTCTGCGGATGCATTGAACGCGAAAAAGGCGGAGCTTGACGCATATATTGCGGAGCAGCGAAGGCAGATGAAGGAAGCGCGCCGCGACCACAAAAAACACAAGACGGTGACGGAAATCCAGATGATTTTTCAGGACCCGATTGCATCTTTGGATCCTCGAATGACGGTGGGGCAGATTATTGCCGAAGGTTTGGTTATCCGCGGTGAAAAGGATAAGGCAAAGATTAACGAGAAGGTATATGAGGTTTTGGAAATGGTGGGACTGGTGCGGGAACATGCAGAGCGTTATCCCCACGAGTTTTCCGGCGGGCAGAGGCAGCGTATCGGTGTGGCACGTGCCGTCATTATGAATCCGGAGCTGATTATTGCAGACGAGCCGGTCAGCGCGCTGGACGTATCCATTCAGGCGCAGGTAATTAATCTCTTGGACGACTTGCGTCATAAGATGGGACTTACGGTTATGTTTGTGGCACACGACCTTTCCGTTGTCAAATATTTTTCTGACAGAATTGGGGTTATGTATTATGGAAAGCTGGTAGAGCTGGCGACTTCGGACGAGTTGTTTAAGCATCCGCTGCACCCTTACACCCGTTCCCTGCTTTCTGCCATTCCCATGCCGGACCCCGACTATGAGAAGCAGCGGAAGAGGATTACCTATGTGCCTTTAAAAGAACATGATTATAGCACAGATTTACCTTCTCTGCAGGAGGTTCTGCCTGGGCATTTTGTACATTGTAATAAGGCGGAATTTGAAAAGTACCGCAAAGAGGTGCAGGAGTAAAGTGCCTATGAAGCATAAGAAGTATGGAATACAGCTTTTGAGCGCGGTTTTGCTCTCTTTTCTGATTATGCTGCTGCGGGGGCTTTTTCAGGCCGAGACGCTGGCGGACAAGGTGTTAATCATCTGCGACGGCTTTACTATCACGGCGTTCTGCTTTTTGGGCATAGGCGCTCTGATATGGGTATCGACGACGGGGTGGTTTGATATATTCGGCTTTGCTTTCGGGAAAGCGCTGCATGCCTTTATTCCCGGGCGTGTGCATGACAAAGCAGAAAGCTATTATGACTATAAAATGAAAAAAGCGGCGGACAGAAAGCCGTTTTCAGAGCGTTCTACTCTGATTATCGGATTTGTACTGCTGGCGGTCAGCATTGTGCTGACCTATGTGTGGTATCAGTTGTGATATGTAAAAGGAGGGTGAAGCGGTTAGGCTGCGCCCTCTTTTTTCAATGGTTATTCACCTATTCTCTTTGCGTGAAATCACTCGTTTCACTTGATTATTCATTCCAATACAAGTATAATGTGTATAGTCTGTGGACTGTCCATATAAAGGGCAGGTTCTAATATAAGCAACAGGAGGCAGCCATGAAAATTGTGATTGTAGGCTGTGGAAATGTGGGAACGGCGCTTGTCGAGCAGCTTAGCGGAGAAGGGCATAACATTACGGTAGTGGATGAAAAGGAGGAGCTGGTACAGGCGATAACCAATACCTATGACATTATGGGCATCATAGGAAACGGCGCCGTGTACAGTGTGCAGCTTGAAGCAGGCGTGGGAGAGGCGGATTTGCTGATTGCCGTGACGGGGCAGGATGAGCTGAACCTGTTATGCTGTCTGATAGCGAGAAAGGCGGGAGGCTGCCATACGATTGCCAGGGTGAGCAATCCGGTTTACTATAAAGAGATAGCCTTTATCAAAGAAGAACTGGGGTTGTCGCTGGTTATCAATCCCCAGTATGCTGTGGCGATGGAAATTGCAAGGCTTTTAAAATTCCCTTCTGCGTTGGAAATTGATACTTTTGCAAAGGGAAGGGTGGAACTGGTAAAATACCGGATACCGGAGGATTCGGTTTTGTGCGACATGCAGTTAAAGGACGTGAGCAGCCGCTTTAAAAGCGATGTGCTGATTTGCGTGGCGGAGCGGGGAGAGGAAGTACATATTCCCGACGGTAATTTTGCGTTAAAAGCAGGAGACGATATTACCATCGTGGCAGCTTCCGCAAAAATCGCCGCATTTTTTAAAAAAATCGGTGTGCCGACTATGCGCGCAAAGGATGCCATGGTGATAGGCGGGGGCGGTACTTCCTATTACCTTGCCACACTTTTGCTGGATATGGGCGTTAAGGTCAAGATAGTGGACAAGTCCCGTGCGCGGTGTGAGGAGCTTTGCGAATTGGTGCCGAATGCCATGGTTATCTGCGGAGACGGTACGGAGAGGGATTTGCTTTTGGAGGAAGGGCTTGCAAAGGCAGAATCCGTTGTTTCCATGATGGACTTTGATGAAGAGAATATTATGCTTTCGCTGTACGCAAAAAGCATTTCCAAAGCAAAGGTTATCACGAGGATACACAGGATTGCTTATGATGAAATCATTGAAAATTTGAATTTGGGCAGTATTGTGTATCCCAAAAATATTACGGCAGAAAATATTGTGAAATTTGTGCGAGCCATGCAAAATTCCATGGGCAGTAACATTGAATCTCTATACAAACTGAATGACAATCGTGTTGAGGCGTTGGAGTTTATCATCAGGGAGGACTGTCCTTTGGTGGGGATTCCGCTGCAGGAGTTAAAGCTGAAAAAAAATATACTGGTATGCAGTATCAATCACAAGGGAAGCATTTCCACGCCGGGCGGGCAGAGCGTTATATGCGTTGGAGATACGGTGGTTATCGTGACAACTACAACCGGTTTTCACGACATCAGGGATATTTTGGAGTAGGGCGAGGGTTATGAATCATTCAATTATTCGTTATATTTTATGCAGGGTGTTGGAATTTGCAGGTTTGTTTATGCTGCTTCCGTATTTTGTTGGTGTGCTTTGTCAGGAACCACAGCGTTTTGCATATCTTTTCGTAGCGGCGCTCAGTCTTCTTGCGGGTTTTGTCGGCAAGTGTTTTAAGCCGAAAAGCAAGGTGTTTTATGCGCGGGAAGGCTTCGTTACGGTTTCGTTGGCATGGCTGCTGTTAAGTCTTGTGGGCGCGGTGCCTTTTGTGCTTACAAGGGAAATCCCTTTTTATGTCGATGCGGTTTTTGAGACGGTTTCCGGCCTGACTACCACGGGCGGTACGATTCTGACCGATGTGGAGGGGCTGGCAAGGTGTACACAGTTCTGGCGGCTTTTTACTCACTGGATAGGCGGTATGGGCGTGCTGGTGCTGATTTTGGCAGTGCTGCCGTTATCGGGAAGCTATAATATGCATCTGATGCGTGCGGAAAGCCCGGGGCCTATCGTGGGCAAGCTGGTGCCAAAGGTAAAGAATACTGCCAGAATACTGTACCAGATATACATTGCCATTACGCTGCTTGAGATAATACTTCTTATGGTGACGGGACTGCCGCTTTATGATTCGGCTACTTTGACTTTTTCTACCGTAGGAACAGGCGGTTTTGGACTGCTCAACAGCAGCGCGGCGTCCTATAGCAGGGCGGCACAGTCGGTTATTTTGATATTTATGCTGCTTTGCGGCATTAGCTTTAATATTTACTATTTGTTTTTAATCAAAAAACCGAAGGAAGTACTGCACAGTGAAGAGCTGCGGGTCTATCTGGGGATTGCGGCAGTATCGACCCTGCTTATCGGCATCAATATCAAAGACAGTTTTTCCAGTATGGGAGAATCGTTTTTTCAGGCAGGCTTTCAGGTGGTTTCCGTGATGACTACCACGGGCTTTACCACCAGCGATTTTAACCTGTGGCCTTCCTTTTCCAAGATGCTGTTATTCCTTTTGATGATAGTGGGTGCCTGCGCAGGCAGTACAGGCGGCGGTCTGAAAGTATCGCGTCTTGTGGTGCTGATGAAAAGCATTAAAAATGAGATATCAGCGGCGGTGCATCCAAGAAGTATAAAGAAAATGCATATGGACGGCAGGGTGGTTTCCGGCAATGTGGTACATTCCATCAGAGTGTATCTGGCAATTTACGTTGTCATTTATTTTCTGTCAGTTCTGCTTGTCAGCGTTGATAATTTCAGCTTTGAAACCAATGCTTCGGCAGTTATGGCAATGTTTAACAATATTGGTCCCGGCTTCGATATGGTGGGGCCTGCGGGAAGCTTTGCGGCATTTTCCCCTTTTTCAAAATGCGTGCTGATGTTTGATATGCTGGCGGGCAGGCTGGAGCTGCTGCCTCTTCTGGTGTTGTTTTCCTTAAAAACATGGAAAAACCGATAAAAAAGGTTGAAAATATTTTTGTGTTATGCTACAATATATTTCATGTGATTTAGTGAAATATGTAGTATACTGATGAAGCGGTAGAGGTAATGATGGCAGATTTGGCCGTAGCTGGAAAGGAAAGTTATGGGAGCACTAAAAATTATTTTAACAATACTTTTTATTATTGTATGCATAGCGCTTGTAGTGCTGGTATTGATGCAGGAGGGAAAGTCAGCGGGGCTGGGAGCTATCAGCGGCGCGGCAGAAACCTACTGGGGCAAGAACAAAGGACGTTCCATGGAAGGGCAGTTGGTTAAGATTACCAAGATACTTGCGGTATCCTTTATCCTGCTTGCGGTCATACTAAATCTTAACGTATTCTAATGGGTTTAAGATGGGAGCACTCTTTCAAAAGAGTGCTCTTTTTGCTTCATGCGTTATGCATGGTCGGAAATGAGGAAGAATGATAAACAAAGCAGATGAAAAAAGAAAAAAGATAATATGCAGCCTGATGGGAGACGAGTTGTATGTTCCGATGAAGGAGAAAGAGCTCGCCATGCTTTTGCAGGTGCAGGAATGCGACAGACAGGAATTTCGGCGGATTTTGCAAGAGCTGCTCATAGAGGGCCTGATTGACAGAACGGCAAAGGGAAAATATGTGAAGGGAAGCGGCAAAAAGAAGGAGCCGGTTACCGGTACTTTTATCAGCAACGCTAAGGGCTTTGGTTTTGTGGAAATAGAGGGCAGCGATGAGGACTTATTTATTCCAAAGGACATGGTAAACGGTGCTTTTCACAAAGATACCGTTGAAGTGGAATTGCTGCCCGAGAGCAGGGGAAACCGCAGGGAAGCAAGGATAACCCGCATTGTGGCACATGGACTGCACATGGTGGTGGGAACTTATGAAAAGGTATCAAAATTTGGATTTGTCAGACCGGATAATACAAAGCTGGCGGCGGATATTTTTGTGCCGGACGAGCGTTCTAAAGGAGCCGTTACGGGGCATAAGGTAGTGGTAGAAATTACCGAGTATGGCAGGGCAAATAAGAGTCCTGAGGGCAAGGTGGTAGAAATCCTCGGGCATGCGGGTGACCCGGGCGTCGATATTATGTCCATTGTAAAGGGCTATGAACTACCCTGTGAATTTTCGGAGAAGCTGATGAATCAGGCGGAACGTGTGGCAAAGCCTGTCAGCGAAGCTGATATGGCGGGCAGAAAGGATTTGCGGGCGCTTGTCTGCGTCACCATAGACGGAGAAGACGCTAAGGATTTGGACGATGCGGTGAGTGTTGCTTATGACGATGCGGCAGGGCTGTATCATCTGGGCGTGCACATTGCGGATGTAAGCAATTATGTACAGGAAAATTCTGCCCTTGACAGGGAGGCGAAAAAGAGGGGAACCAGCGTCTACCTGACGGACAGGGTGATTCCCATGCTGCCGCACACGCTTTCTAACGGCATCTGCTCTCTGAACGCCGGGGAGGAAAGGCTTGCCTTAAGCTGTCTGATGCAGATAGATACAACCGGTAAAATCGTAAACTATGAACTGGCGGAGAGCGTGATAAAGGTGAGCCGCCGCATGACTTATACTGCGGTCAAAAAAATACTGGAAGACAAAGAGGAGGCAGAAAGGGCTGTTTACGCCGATTTTGTCCCCATGTTCGAGCAGATGGCGGAGCTGTCAAAGCTGCTGCGTGCCAGAAGGATGAAACGGGGCGCCATTGATTTTGATTTTCCGGAGAGCAAAATTATATTGGATGCGCAGGGGCATCCGACGGAGATAAAGCCTTATGAGAGAAATACGGCGAACATGCTTATCGAAGATTTTATGCTTGCGGCAAACGAAACCGTGGCACAGCACTTTTACTGGCTGGAAGCGCCCTTTGTATATCGCGTGCATGACAAGCCGGATGCGGAAAAGATACAAAAGCTGAATATTTTTATTAACAATCTTGGTTATTATATGAAAGCTGTAGGAAGAAAAGGGAAAAAGGTCTCTGATGAGGAAATACACCCGGGAGAGATACAAAAGCTGCTTCACAAAATTGCAGGTACACCGGAGGAAGCGCTGGTGAGCAGGCTGACGCTGCGCAGCATGAAGCAGGCGCATTACAGCACGGAGAGCAGCGGACATTTTGGGCTTGCATGTCAGTTTTATTGTCATTTTACTTCTCCCATCCGCCGTTATCCTGACCTGCAGATACACCGTATTATGAAGGAACAGCTCAGGGGGAGGCTGACAGTGGAGCGGATGGCGCATTATCGGGAGATACTGGACGACGTGGCAAAACAGTCCTCCGACACAGAGCGGCGCGCGCAGGAGGCTGAGCGGGAAACCGACAAGCTTAAAAAAGCGGAGTATATGAAGGAACGGATTGGACAGGAGTTTGACGGTGTGATTTCGGGGATTACCGCGTGGGGCATGTATGTAGAGCTGTCGAATACGGTGGAGGGCATGGTGCATGTATCCAGAATGTCCGGCGACTATTTTTATTATAATGAGAGCACTGTAGAGATGACGGGCGAGCGGACCGGACGCACTTATAGGCTGGGCGAGCCGGTGAGGGTCAGGGTTGCGGAAGTGGAAATGCAGTTAAGAGCAGTTGATTTTGAGTTGGTGGAGGAAGAAAACAATGAACAGGGAAGCGCTGAAGCTGGTGGCGAACAACAAGAAAGCGTATCATGATTATTTTATAGATGAAAAATATGAGGCTGGGCTGGTGCTGCATGGTACGGAAGTCAAGTCCATGCGTATGGGCAAGTGCAGTATCAAAGAATCCTTTGTCAGAATCGAAAACAACGAGGTGTGGGTGTATGGGATGCATATCAGTCCCTATGAAAAAGGAAATATCTTTAACAGGGACCCGCTGAGACCCAAAAAGCTTCTGATGCACAAGGCGCAGATTCGGAAGCTGACGGGGCAGCTTGCGGAAAAGGGCTTTACCCTTGTGCCCTTGCAGGTTTATTTTAAGGACGGCAGGGCAAAAGTGGAGATAGGACTTGCAAGGGGCAAAAAGCTTTATGACAAGCGGCAGGATATTGCCAAAAAGGACCAGCGCAGGGAGGCGGAAAAAGAATTTAAAATCAGAAATCTCTGATTGACGTTTGACGTTTGTTTGGTTACAATAGTAATATAGTGATGGGTTTCAAAACCGGTCATGATAAAGAATAAGGGCTAGTCAAGGTTTCGACAGGGGTCTTGCAGCTGGAGAAGCTATCCGCAGGCGATGCGTCAAATCGCAAATTAAATATAAACGCTGAAGATAATTTAGCTCTCGCAGCCTAAGCTGTGAGCAATGCCGTTTTTTAACGGCTGTCCGCTCCGAAGCACCCCCACTTCGGAATACGGGCATCGACTATGGGGGAAACGGCATACGGTAAGCTTTGCCCGTATGGACGTATGATGAAGCTACCAAGCATAGCAGGGTGTCGGCTATCGGCTATGGGAGGGAACGCGCCGGATTAGGTCCGGCAAAAAACAACCGACTATGATAGTAGAAGGACAGGGAATGGGCTTTTGGACACGGGTTCGACTCCCGTCTAGTCCATGCAAGGAATGCTTGAAAATATAGTGTTTTCGGCATTCCTTTTCTTTATGCAAGACAAAAATTGTGATGGGGGAGATAGTATAGGGAATTGCTGTTTCATTATGCGGAATTGAGCAGATAAAGAATATGGAGTTAAGGGCATTAAAATATTTCTACTATATTGCACGGACATTTCAATGGAGAAGAAATTGTGAAACAGGGAATGAAAGAAAATAAGACAATCATTTGAACGGAGGATTTATGATAGAACTAAGAGGCAAATATAACGAAGCAAAGATATTTACCGACGTTGTAGACGAAGCATCTATTTCACAGGTGCTTCTTTTATTAAATCAGGAATTTGTATCTGGGAGTAAGATAAGATTGATGCCCGATATTCATGCAGGAGCTGGTTGCACAGTAGGAACTACAATGACGATTGCGGACAAGATTGTTCCCAATTTAGTAGGAGTAGATATTGGATGCGGAATGGAAACCATTAAAATCAAAGAATCCAATATAGAATTGCAAAAGTTGGATAAGATGATTTACGAGAAAATTCCATCTGGATTTCGTGTGCGGGAGAAAACACATAGATATTTTGACGAAATCAATTTGGAAGATTTATTTTGCTATAAATATATAGACCCGAGAAGGGCAGAGAAAAGTATGGGAACCTTAGGAGGCGGAAATCACTTTATCGAGGCAAATAAAGATACGGAAGGAAATATCTTTATTGTGATTCATTCTGGCAGCAGGCATTTGGGATTAGAGGTGGCGAATTACTATCAGGAAGAAGGATATAGGTCATTGAACGGCTCTGCAAAGAAGGACATTGAGAACTTAATTGCGGATTTAAAAGCGCAGAGCAGGGAAGGAGAGATTCAGAAAAGCATCGCTGCATTGAAAAATACGAAGAGAACTAATATACCCAGACAGCTGGCATATATATCAGGAGAATTATTTGAGCAATATATTCATGACATGAAGATTGTTCAAAGATATGCCGCACGAAACAGGCAGGCAATGATGGATGAAATCATAAAGGGAATGAAAATACATGTGACAGAGCAATTTACAACCATTCATAATTATATTGATACAAAAGCTATGATTTTAAGAAAGGGAGCCGTATCCGCCAGAGAAGGGGAAAAGCTGCTTATTCCCATTAATATGCGAGACGGTTCATTGATTTGTATGGGAAAGGGAAATGATGATTGGAATCAGTCGGCGCCGCATGGCGCAGGACGATTGATGAGCCGTTCTGTGGCGAAGGAATCCTTTACTGTGTCAGAATTTAAGCGTCAGATGGATGGTATTTATACAACATCAGTCAATAAAGACACCTTGGATGAGTGCCCAATGGCATATAAGGGCATGGATGATATCGTAAATTATATTGGTGACACAGTCGATGTTGTTCAAGTGATAAAGCCGATATATAATTTCAAAGCCGGCGGCGATTAAAGTAATAAAAGAGCGAATAGATACCATATGCATTGTAAAATGTTGATAGAATGCCAAAACGGTGATATACTTTTTACAAAATATTACTGGAAATTGTCGATTGCCGTGTCGTTTGTGCGGCGGAATGAGAGAAAGATATGGATTACGAGCAGACAGAAAGAATGGTGGAAGGCTATCTCTTTATGAATGAAGAGGACGCAGAGCTGGCGAGACAGGAAAAGAAGAAAATAGAGTATTTAAAACAGCATATCAATTACAGTTCTACGGAAGGTGTGCTGCGCATCTATAAAAAAGCGCTTGCAGAACGCATATTTAAGACGCCGGTAGGACATGATTTTTTAAAAGCAATGCGGGAGCAGCTTTTGCAGAGCGGCCAACTAAAAGAAGAGGAGGTGCCGCCTGTGGTGCTGTTTACTACCTATAACCTGCGGATGCGCCAAAGTTATACACCCGCAAGACAGCATGTCAAAGGGAAGGAGGAGAAAAAGCCGCATTGGCAGGTGATTTCTCTTATAGCGAACCTGATTTTGGCATTGGCGGTTGTCAGCATGTTTATGATTACTTTAAAAAGTGATAATCCGAATATTTTAAATTACGAGAAAAATTTGGTAAACCGTTATGCGGCATGGGAACAGGAGCTGCGCGAGAGGGAGCAGGTAGTCAGAGAGAAAGAAAGAGAACTAAATATTGGAAATCAGTAGCCGTTTCACAAATTGTACATATTTTTGTGGTACTGTAAATAAAACGGTGCAGTTTTGCAGCCACAGAAAGGATGGGCGGCTATGGACAAGCGGAAAGTACTGGTAGTGGATGACGAAAGCAGGATGCGCAAGCTGGTAAAGGATTTCCTGTTAAAAAGCAATTATGATGTGATAGAAGCAGAGGACGGAATACAGGCGGTGGATATATTTTTAGCGCAGAAGGATATTGCGCTGATTGTATTAGATGTTATGATGCCTAAAATGGATGGTTTTCAGGTATGCAGGGAAATCAGAGAATATTCCAAAGTGCCAATTATTATGTTGACGGCAAAAGGAGATGAGAGAGATGAGCTTCAGGGATTTGAGCTTGGCGTAGATGAGTATATCAGCAAACCCTTCAGCCCCAAAATTCTTGTGGCGCGCATCGAGGCGATTTTGAGAAGAACCAGTCAGGATCCACATGACAAAATCATGAAGGTGGGGGGGATTGAAGTCAATAAAGATGCGCATATGGTAAAAATTGACGGCAGAGATATTGAGTTGAGCTATAAAGAGTTTGAGCTGCTCACTTATTTTATGGAAAATAAGGGCATTGCTTTGTCACGGGAAAAGATTCTCAATCATGTATGGAATTATGATTATTTTGGTGATGCAAGGACGATAGACACCCATGTCAAAAAGCTCCGCAGCAAGATGGGAGAAAAGGGTGAAATGATAAAAACTATCTGGGGCATGGGCTATAAATTGGAAGAAGACAGGTAATGGCAGGCCCATGCCCCATGGGCATTGGGCTATAAATTGGAAGAAGACAGGTAATGGCAGGCCCATGCCCCATGGGCATTGGGCTATAAACTGGAAGAAGTGATTGAAAGGCATATCTATGAAGCATTCCATAAAAAGGCAGTTTGCTGCAACTTTTACGGCGCTGATGGCTGCCACTCTGTTTATCTGCTGGGTTATCAACCATACCTTTCTGCCCCGTTATTATGAGGAAAACAGGGAAAAGGACATAATGGACACATATAACATTTTAAATGATGCGGCTGCCAATGCGGAACTGACGTCGGAAGATTTTCAGATAGCGCTTGAAAAAATTTCGGGCAGATACAATATTATGGGCGTTATTCAGGATGTCAGTGGGGTTATTATCGGAACCTTCGGAAATGATGTGGAGATGCTGCAGGGACTTTTGTGGGACAGGCTGTATGTGCCCGTTCAGAATCCCCAGATTTTAAGACAGAGCGAATATTATACCATACAGCGGATGACAGATTCCAAAACGCGTACCGAATACATGGAAATGGTCGGCTGGCTGTGCGGCGGACAGGTAATTTATATGCGGACGCCTCTTGAAAATATCAGGGAGAGCGCGGCAATCGCGAACCGCTTTTTGCTTTATGTCGGTCTTGCGGGGATTGCTGTGAGCAGTATTGTTATTTGGTTTGTTTCCAGAAAAATAACAGAGCCGATTCTGGAACTGGCACACATATCCCAGCGGATGACAAGGCTTGACTTTGAAGCCCAATATACCGGCAGGGCCCAAAATGAAATTTCTCTTTTGGGAGACAATATTAATGTGTTGTCAAAGACGCTTTATCAGACCATAAAAGAACTAAAAACGGCAAACAATGAGCTGCAAAAGGATATTGAAAAGAAAAATCGTACAGATGAAATGCGGAAGGAATTTTTGTCCAATGTGTCCCACGAGCTCAAAACGCCGATTGCACTGATACAAGGGTATGCAGAGGGTTTGAAGGAGGGCATCAACGATGATGCAGAGAGCAGGGCTTTTTACTGTGACGTAATTATGGACGAAGCTGCCAAGATGAATCATATGGTGAAAGAGTTGATGACGCTGAATCAACTGGAATTCGGATATGACGTGGTGAGTATGGAGCGGTTTGACATTGTGCTGTTGATTCGCAATTATATGCAGTCGGCGGGAATTCTGACTAAGCAGAATGATATACAGGTACGTATGACGGAGGAGGCGCCTCTCTATGTATGGGGAGACGAGTTTAAGACGGAGGAGGTTTTTGCCAATTATTTTTCCAATGCGGTAAATCACTGCGCAGGAGAGCGCGTCATTGAAGTGAACCTGAAACAGTCGGGTAATATCGTCAGGGTAGAGGTGTTTAATACCGGAGAGAGGATACCGGAGGAGTGTATGCCGCATTTGTGGGAAAAGTTTTATAAGGTTGATAAGGCCAGAACCAGAGAATATGGAGGGAGCGGCGTCGGGCTTTCTATTGTAAAAGCAATTATGGAATCCATGAATCAGAAATACGGCGTGAGAAATGAAGAGGACGGCGTTACATTTTGGTTTGCGCTTGAGATGGTTGGAAAAGAATAACAGGGAAAGCATGAGGGAGGATTTGATTTTGGAAGAAAATAAAAAAGAAAAGGTGTTGCTTGTGGGTGTCAACACCGGCAGTGAAGATGATTTTGCACAGTCCATGCAAGAGCTTGGGAGTTTGGCAGAAGCATGTAATATGGAAGTGACAGGGATTATGACGCAAAATCTTGAGACAGTCAATAAGGCATTATACATTGGATCGGGAAAAGTGGAGGAGGTGCGCTCCTTTGCGGCGGAATGTGAGGCAGAGCTGGTGATTTTTGAGGATACGCTGAGCCCGTCGCAGCTAAAAAATCTGGAAGAGGCGTTAAAGCTTCCTGTGATGGACAGAACCAATCTGATATTGGATATTTTTGCAATCAGGGCAAAGTCGCGGGAGGCAAAGCTGCAGGTAGAAGTGGCGAGATTGAAATATCTTTTGCCCCGGCTTGTGGGTATGCATGCCGCATTGAGCAGACAGGGCGGCGCAAGCGGCAGCATGAGTAGTAAGGGTGCAGGAGAAAAAAAGCTGGAGCTTGACAGAAGAAAAATAGAGCACAGAATTTCAGAGTTGGAGCAGGAGCTCAAGGAGATATCCGGGGAGCGGGAGACGCAGCGCAAAAAGAGAGTGCGCTCTAAGGTGCCTCAGGTGGCGCTTGTCGGTTACACCAATGCGGGCAAGTCAACCCTGTTAAACGCTATGGTAGACGCGTATGTGAAAGACGAGAACAAACGTGTTTTTGAAGAGGATATGCTGTTTGCCACTCTGGAAACCGCAGTCCGCAGAATTGAAAATGAGCGGAAGAAGCCTTTTTTTCTAGCAGATACGGTTGGGTTCATCAATAAGCTGCCGCATGGACTTATTAAAGCGTTTCGCTCTACCTTGGAGGAAGTAAAAAATGCAGATTTACTTCTGCATGTGGTTGACTATGCAGATGAAAATCATAAAACGCATATAGAAGTGACAAAAGAGACGTTAAAGGAACTGGGGGCGGGAGATATTCCGGTTATTTATGTGTATAACAAGGCGGACTTGTGCATGGAAAATCTGCCGCAGGTAAAAGAAAACCGGATTTACATGTCTGCCAAAGGCGGTGAGGGCATGGAAGCGCTTTTTGAAATGATTGTGCGCAGCCTGTATGCGGAAAACCAAAAAACCGCTTTCTTGATTCCTTATGACAAAGGTCAGATTGTTTCCTACTTGTGCGAGAATACGGAAGTAATTGCGCAAAGTTATGAGGAAAACGGCGTATATCTGATGACAGATTGTCCCAAAGCAGATATGGCAAGATATCAGGCATATATTGTGGAACAGGAAAGCGGAAGGACAGGAGAGGTAAATGGATAACAAAAGAACGCAGCTGGCGCGCAATATTGAAGCATTGTGTGCCGGCTCTCGGGATGAGAATTATACAAAATATCTGGAAATGCTGTTGTTACAGCTTCGGCAGGGACGGATAACGGAGGCATACGCAGCTTTTGAACTGAATCGTACCTACCTGCTTTACCAACAGCGCATGGGTATGTTACAGCCGCAGAATGTACAGCAGCCGTTACAATATGTGCCGGCGCAAAACATGCAAAACATACAACAGTTCACGCAGCATGTGCCGGCGCAACAGTACATACAACATTCCACGCAGCAGTATATACAACAGCCTATGCAGTATGTGCCGCCGCAAAACATACAACAGTCCATGCAATATGTACCGCAGCAGCAGTATGTGCCGCCACAGTACGTACCGCAGCCGCAACAGCCGTCAACGAAAGGGCAAAGAAAAAATATGGAGTTTGCGGTGGGCGCAGGTGTTTTGAGCGTAGTGGGAATTTTGTTTGTACTGACGGCGTTTGTGCTGCTCAGTATTCATTATATGAATGGTATGCTCAAGGGGATATGCCTGTATGTGATAGCTGCTGCAGTGTTGCTTTTTTCGGAGCTTTATCTGGAGAGGAAGAAGCCCAAATTTGCAGACGGCCTCACGGGATTGGGTATTTGCAGCCTTTACTTGTTCACAATGATGAATTATTTCTACTTTCAAAATTTTAATGTCTGGATAGCGGTAGGCGTTTTGGTTTTTATTTCTGTGTTAGCAATGCTGCTTGGCAGAAAAAGAAATTTGGGAATTTTCAAGATACTCGGTCTTACAGGCTGCTATGTCTGTATTTTTCCAATCAGCGCCGTTCTCTTGAAAGGGCAGGGAAATGCACAGGCAATACATTTTGTGGTTATCGCGCTTGTGATATTACTCGTCAATTTGATAACTGTTTTTTTGCCGGTAAAGAAAAGCCTTGTTATGATGAATCGGTTTCACCTGATAGCCAATGCGGTGTTTTCCGTGGCTTTTATCAATCTGTGTTGTCGGCATTTGGAGCGGTTTTCTTATTTGCTGTTTTTTCTGGCTGCCATTGTTTTTGTGCAGGGAATTCTTTTTTATCAGCTTGAAAAGCCTTATTTTGATAGCGGAAAGCACAAAGGTAAGGCTGGAAATGTGGCGATTTATACGGTGACTGCAAGTTTGCTGCTTTTGCATTTTGTAATTCTCTCGCCAATTGTCGTGTGGGATGGATTGGCACTGCACTTTCATGCGGCTTCTGGTATACTTTTGGCAGTATGCGCCGTGTTGTTTCTTCTATTTAAAAAGAGTTCTTTAAAATGGATACAATACTGGTTGCTTTGCCCGACTATGTTACTTGCTTATAATCTGAGGGCTGCCGGTGACGGATGGTTTGGAATTTTTCAGCATGAAAAAAGTATGCGGTGGTGGGGGCTGGGGGTGACGCTTGCGATATTTGCCACATCAAAACTGCTGTCACGTCAAAAAATTCTCAGGGTGAGTGAATTGTGCATCACGATTTTTGCAGCAATGCAGGCAGTTATGGCGTTTATAAATTATGAAACGCTGTGTTATGTCTCGGCTTTATATCCCGAAAAAGAGGCAGATATGGCAGGAAGCTTTCTTTGCGGGCTTTGCATTCTGGGCGCTTTTCTGCTGTCGCTGGCAGCATTGTATGAATGGAAAGCCCTGTATGAAGAAATGATAATATGCGTATTTGGGGCATTTATACTGATACTGTTCAGGAATGCACTTACACCGGCTGTCCTGATGTGCCTCTGTCATTGGCGGCAGTGTTGCTCCACAACCTGTAAATACTATCAGACATAATATTATGA
>WSLY01000021.1 GCA_013316825.1 Lachnospiraceae bacterium
ACATAATATGATTAGGGCATCAAAAGAAAACCGTTAATAGGCGATTGTGAAAGGAGAAGGTAAGGATGCAGATATTATTTTTTGGAACAAAGAGTTATGACAAGGAATTTTTTGAAAAACTGTTACAGGGCGGTGGTTATCATGATTTGGAGATCACGTTTATAGAGCCAAAGCTGACGCCGGAGACGGCGCGATTGGCAGACGGTTATGAAGCGGTCTGCGCGTTTGTCAATATGGATCTGTCGGAAAAAACAGTGCGCACCTTGGAAAAGTGTGGCGTAAAGCTGATACTGATGCGATGCGCAGGCTTTAATAATGTGGATTTGGACGTGGCAAAAGAATGCGGCATAACGGTGATGCGTGTTCCTGGGTATTCGCCGGAGGCTGTGGCGGAGCACGCTATGGCGTTGGTACTGACAGCGGACAGGCATATGCATAAAGCATATATTAAATGCCGCGAAAACAATTTTAACCTTGCCGGCCTTATGGGTGTAAACCTGTATGGCAGGACTGCCGGTATCGTGGGAACAGGTAAGATAGGTGCGGCAATGGCAAGGATCTGTCATGGCTTTGGTATGCGTGTTATCGGCTACGATATGTATCCCAATAAGAGCCTTGATTTTGTGGAGTATGTGGATTTTGAGCATCTGCTTGCCGAGGCGGATTTGATTTCCCTGCACTGTCCGCTGACGGAGGACAATTACCATATGATTAATGAGGACACGATAGGGAAAATGAAGGACGGCGTTATGTTGGTAAATACGTCGAGAGGTGCGCTGATAAAAACGGAAGACTTGATTCAGGGTATCAGGGACGGCAAATTTTTTGCAGTGGGTTTGGATGTATATGAAGAGGAGACCGGAACGGTATACGAGGATATGTCCGATACGATATTGGAGCATTCCACTATGGCGAGACTGCTTTCTTTCCCCAATGTAATGGTGACTTCCCATCAGGGCTTTTTTACACAGGAAGCGCTTGAGGCAATCAGCCGCACGACGCTTGACAATGCGCTTGCCTTTGTGGAGGGAAAAAAGAACGGAAACGAGCTGTAAAAGCCGGAATTGGAAAAAGAAACAAAGGATAAGGTTTGAAGGGAAGCTTTCAAATACGCAGAAGGATATCATTATGAAAAATGCAGAGGATTTAAGAACGCTTTTGGACAGGATAGACCGAAGAGGCTATCCAGCATATAAGGATACAAAGGGAGCATATGCCTTTGGAAAATATGTGCTGGGAATCGACCATGTGCAGGGGGACCCCTTTGCTTCGCCCTCCAAGGTCAGCATTCATGTATCGGGCAAAGCGGCGGGTTTTCCGGCGGCGCTTTACAAGGAAAGGCATCGGCGCATCGCCCTGCAGGATTATTTGCTCAGGCAGTTTGGCAGACGTATAGACGATTATTCCTTTAAAGCGAGAGGCTCGGGAAAAAGCGGTCTGATGGGAGTCAGCCGCCCCGGGCAGGAAATTTTGGAGAGAAGTGCCTGCCGGATTGAGGAGAAGACAGGGGATGTCTGCGTGCGCATGGAAATCGGGTTTCCGGCAAACGGCAGAACCGTCAATGCGGGGGAGCTGAAAAAGATTTTATTTGGATTTCTGCCGGAGTGCGTGGAAAAGTCGCTGTTTTATCAATCCCATTCTGCAGAAAAGCTGAAACAGAACGCAGATTTGTCGGACGATCAGCAGTATATTCGGGAAACACTAAAAGAGCGGGATTTGGTAGTATTTGTGGCAAACGGCGCCGTACTGCCAAGGGAGTCCGGCGTATCGGACAGGCCGATGAAGGGAGCCGTGGCATTTGTTTCGCCCAAAACACTGGAAATTACGATGAAGCTGCCCCACAGGGGAGAACTTAAGGGTATGGGAATCCGAAAGGGCATCACCATGATAGCCGGCGGCGGCTATCACGGTAAGTCTACCCTGTTAGAAGCCATAGAGAGAGGCGTTTATAACCATATTGCCGGAGACGGCAGAGAGTATGTCATAACGCAGGATACTGCGGTAAAAATCCGTGCAGAGGACGGCAGGAGCGTTAAAAACGCAGATATTTCCATGTTTATCAGAAATCTGCCCAACGGCAAGGATACAAAGGCATTCTATTCGGAGGACGCCAGCGGAAGTACTTCACAGGCGGCGGGCGTGGTAGAAGCAATGGAAGCGGGAGCGGGGCTTCTGTTAATTGACGAGGACACCAGTGCGACCAATTTCATGATACGGGATGAGCTGATGCAGCGGGTGGTAAACCGCAGCAAGGAGCCCATTATTCCTTTTATAGACAGAGTGCGGGAGCTTTATGAGAACGACGGCATATCCACTGTGCTTGTGGCGGGCAGCTCCGGTTCCTATTTTTTTAAGGCGGACTGCATTATACAGATGGATAACTACCGTCCGGTGGACATAACGGAATTTGCCAAAAAAGAAGCGGAAGCGTTTCGGGCTGCGGCAAAGGAGGCGCCGCCTTATGAACGCCCTTCTTTTGCAAGATGTCCGAAAAGCGACAGGGCGGTATGGGAAAATGACCGTTTGAAGATAAAAACCATGGGACTGGATGGCATTCTGATAAATAAGGAAACCATAGACATGCGCTATGTGGAGCAGCTTGTGGATACGGAGCAGCTTGGCGCGCTTGGCTATCTTTTAAAATATGCCGAGCTTCATCTTTTTGACGGAAAAAGAACCGTCAGGGAGGCGGTAAATATGCTTTCGAAGCTGATAGCGGAAGAAGGGATGGAGGCGGTGTGCGAGGGTACATATCTTCCAATCAATCTGGCTGCGCCCAGAGAGCAGGAAATCTATGCCTGTTTTAACCGATATCGCGGCATGCGATTGTAAAAAAGTGTTGACAATCCTACCACGATACGTTACAATATCATTCGTCGGTGCAGTTTTGCATCGCATGTGTTCGTAGCTCAGTTGGATAGAGCAACGGCCTTCTAAGCCGTGGGTCGGGGGTTCGAATCCCTTCGAGCACAGTCGGAGTCCGGGATTCCGTATATGGTGGGTATAGCGCAGTTGGTTAGCGCGCCAGATTGTGGCTCTGGAGGCCAAGGGTTCGAATCCCTTTATCCACCTTTGTTATTTTCGGATGCGGTGAGATGAGGTTGGCGTCATATAATGGGCTATCGCCAAGCGGTAAGGCACAGGACTTTGACTCCTGCATTCGCTGGTTCGAATCCAGCTAGCCCAGTTAAAATTGCGGAGCACTAGCTCAGTCGGTAGAGCACCTGACTTTTAATCAGGTTGTCGGGGGTTCGAATCCCCCGTGCTTCATTTAGCAGGTTACTGCTTGTTGCTGATAGATTTTTAAAAAATTTTTTGGTGAGGTTTACTTTTTAAGTAAGGCTGTAAGGTCTTTTTTTTGTGCAGAAATTTGACATGGAAAGCTGCCGGAAATGGAGGGAGATTTATGGAAACAAAAGAAAATATTGTGGAAGTAAAAGAAAATAAAATGGGAATTATGCCGATTAACAAGCTGCTAATCAGTATGTCCCTGCCTATGATGATTTCCATGCTGGTGCAGGCGCTCTACAATATTGTGGACAGTATTTTTGTGGCGCAGGTCAACGAGTATGCGGTACGCGCAGTATCCCTTGCTTTTCCCGTGCAGAGCCTTATGATAGCGGTTGCCGTGGGTACGTCTGTCGGCGTCAACGCGCTGCTGTCAAAGTCACTGGGGGAGAAAAATTTTGACAAGGTAAACCGTGTGGCAGGAAACGGTGTGTTCTCCGCCATTGTCTGTTATTTGCTTTTTCTACTGATAGGAATGACGCTGATAAGAGCTTTTATGACAAGTCAGACGGATGTGGAGCAGGTGAGGAGCTACGGTGTGTCATACTTGTCAATCTGCTGTATCTGTTCTGCCGGTATCTTTATACAGACAATTTTTGAAAAGATGCTGCAGTCGACAGGAAAGACAATTTATACTATGTTTACACAGGGCCTCGGTGCGATTACCAATATTATTTTAGACCCGATTCTGATTTTCGGCATACCCGGGGTGATTCCCCGTATGGAGGCGGCGGGAGCGGCGATTGCAACCGTGACGGGACAGATAATTGCAGCGGCGGCAGCCGTATTCTGTCATTTCCGGTTTAATCATGAAGTAAAAATGCAGATTAAGGGATTTAAGCCGGAAATTTCCACGATTAAGCAGATATACGCAGTCGGTGCGCCTTCGATTGTGGTGCAGGCAATTGGCTCCGTTATGACTTACGGCATGAACCTGATATTGGCGGCATACGGCGTGGCACAGACGGTATTTGGTCTGTATTTCAAGCTGCAGAGCTTTGTCTTTATGCCGATATTTGGGCTGAACAATGGTATGGTGCCGATTATTGCCTACAATTACGGCGCGGGCAGGCGGGACAGGGTAATCAAGACAATGAAGCTCAGCGTTACCTATGCGGTGTCGATTATGCTGGTGGGGTTATTGGTTATGCAGTTGCTTCCCGGGCAGCTTCTTATGCTGTTTAACGCCACGCCGGAGCTTTTGACTGTGGGTGTGCCTGCTCTTCGCACGATTTGTTTAAGCTTTTTGTTTGCCGGCTTCTGCATTGTGGTCGGAAGCGTGTTTCAGGCGTTGGGCAATGGCGTCTACAGTATGATAGTGTCTGTGGCACGACAGCTTTTTGTACTGCTTCCGGTAGCCTATCTTTTATCCCTCACGGGAAAGGTTTCTAATATATGGTGGGCGTTTCCCATTGCAGAGCTGATGTCCATGGCACTCAGTGTTTATTTCCTTGTGCGGATATATAAGAAAATTATCTGTCACATCGGGGAGGAGCAACGTTCTTGACAAATGCTTTGGGGAGAGGTTATACTGTAAGCGTGTGCTTTTGCGACATGCAAATGCGGTTGTGATGGAATTGGCAGACATGTAAGATTTAGGTTCTTATGCCGAGAGGCGTGTGGGTTCGAGTCCCACCAACCGCATCCGGTGGCGTGAAACGGAACAATAGTTCGGGTTTCGCGCCTTTTTTATCATAGGAGAAAGTAGAGAAAGTAGAGAAATGAAGGTCATTGTCAAAAAATTAAAAAATATTTATCTGCTTTCCTTTTGTATTCCGTTTTTCGGGCTTTTGGGTATTTTTATTTTCAGGGGTATTTTTCCTTTTGGCTCAAAAAGCTTTATGTTTTCGGATATGTATCACCAGTATGTTCCTTTTTTGACGGAGTTTGCACGCAAGCTGCGGGAAGGGGAGAGCCTTGGATATTCTTGGTATGTGGGGCTTGGATCGGATTTTACCTCCGTCTATGCTTACTATCTGGCAAGTCCCGTTTACTGGCTTGCCGGCTTATGTCCGCAGTCGCTTTTGATTGAGTATATGACGTTTTTCTGCGTGATAAAAATCGGGTTGTGCGGGGCGGCGTTTGCCTTTTATGCAAGCAGGCGCTTTCAGACAAAGGATATACAGATTGTGTGGTTTTCCGTATTTTATGCCTTGTCAGGTTTTGTTGCCGCCTACAACTGGAATCATATGTGGCTGGATTGCTTGTGGCTGGCGCCTTTTGTGATTCTGGGGTTGGAGGAGCTTGTAAAAAACGGCAAATACAAAATGTATTGCATTTCCCTCTGCGCTTCGATTTTTACCAACTATTATTTGTCTATTATGTTGTGCATCTTTTTGGTGCTGTATTTTGTTATGCTGCTTTTTACCAACGGACTGTCTTTTGGGAAAAAGGTGCGGGCGGTGTTTCAGTTTGGTGTTTTTTCCCTGCTTGCGGGAGGAATGGCGGGCGTGCTGCTGATTCCGGTGATGAATGCCATGCATGTGACGGAATTTCACGATATCAGTTTTCCGAAGAAATTTACGGTGTACTTCAATGTATTGGAGGTACTTGCAAGGCATGTGGCAATGCTTCCGACGGAGCGGGGGCTCGACCACTGGCCTAATATTTATTGCGGTGTGCTGGCATTTGTGCTGGTGCCGGTATACTTTTTTCACAAAAAAATTCCATGGAAGCAAAAGCTTGGACGTTTTCTGCTTTTGGCGGTGCTGCTGTTTGGGTTTTCCGTCAATATGGCGGACTTTGTCTGGCATGGTTTTAATTACCCGGATTCGCTTCCGGCAAGGCAGTCTTTTCTCTACATTTTTGTGATTTTGACTATGTGCTATGAAGCCGTGTACCGCAATGAGGAGAATCGCGGCAGCCGCAGGATTGCAGGTGTTTTGTGCGGCGTTCTGCTGCTTGCCGCCTGTGGTTTGTTTGTGACAACGGACGGATTGACTGTTGAGGTTATGACTTGCACGTGGATTTTTCTGGCGGGATATCTGTTGTTGTATGTGATTTTCGGCATATATTTTCGAAAGCGGCTGCAAGGAAAGGAATCCTTGAAAAAGTTGGCGGGTTATGGGAAATGGGCAGTTCTGGTGCTGGCAGCGGCGGAAGCGATAGTCAATATGGAAGACACAAGCATCCGGACCGTAGAGAGGGAGGCTTATTTGGAGCGTGCGGCAGAATACCGTGAGCTTACAACTGCCGTTGCGGCAGAGGATAGCGGAATTTACCGGTTTGAAAGCGTAGACCAGATGACGAAAAACGACGGAACACTCAGCCGGTATCCTTCCGTCTCTGTATTTTCTTCTACAGTGAACGGCAGCGTGAAGGATTATTATAAAGCGCTGGGGATGGGAGGGAATAAGGTATCTTATTATGGCAGGGGCGCTACGCCTTTTGCCAGTGCGCTTTTGGGGGTAAAATATACTTTTTCCGAAAAAGAGCTGACCGATGCTTCTTTATATGAATTTGTTGACAGGAGCGGTGACACCTATGTCTACCGCAACCGGTACGTCTTGACGTTGGGATTTGTTCTGTCGAGAGAGCTGACAGAGGAGTTGGAAGCTGTCAGGGAACATGCCGGCAACGGTATTGTGCTTCAAAATGCCATGGCAAAACGGCTTTGCAAAAAAGCCCTGTTTGCGAGCATCAGCGGACGGGAAACAGAGACGAACGGAAGCCGTATCAAGGTCACCGTGGAAACTGACGGACATCTGTATGGCGTCCTGCTAAAGAAACCGGAGAATGATTTTGTGCTGACAAGAGGCGGGGAAACTACGGAGCTGAAAGGCAGTGACGAATATCTGCTGGATTTGGGGTACTTTTCCGCAGGAGAGCAGTTTACATTGGAGGCGGGAGAAGATGAGAGTATCAGCATTCGGATTTACAGGCTGGATATGGATGTGCTTGCAGAAGTGCTTACCGTGCTGGGGGAACAGCCCTTTGATGCCGACACGCGTATCGAAAATATGCTGACCGGAACAGTCAGTGCGAAAGAGGACGGATTACTGATTCTATCCGTACCGGCAGAGCCCGGGTGGAGCGTATATGTGGATGGCAGGGAGACGGCGTATGAAAAGTTTGCGGATGCTATGATAGCAGTACCGGTGACGCAGGGACAGCACACGGTAAGACTTTATTATACCGTGCGGGGCGTCTGGCAGGGGCTGCTTTTAAGTCTGATATGCCTGCTCCTGTTTATTCAGATTGTGGCAAGGGACAGAAAGCGGAGATAACAGAAAGGAAAAGAGCAATTATGAGAAAGAGCGGTATTTTACTGCCGGTATCGAGTCTGCCTTCCCGATACGGTATCGGTACATTTTCCAAAGAAGCATATGTGTTTGTGGATTTTCTGCGGGAAGCAGGACAGAAGCTTTGGCAGATTCTGCCGCTGGGGGCAACGGGCTACGGGGATTCTCCGTACCAATCCTTTTCTACTTTTGCAGGCAATCCCTACTATATAGATTTGGAAAAGCTTATCGAGCAGGGCTGGCTGACAAAAGAGGAGTGCGACGCCTGTGATTTTGGAGGCAGCGAAGAATATGTGGATTATGAAAAAATGTATTTTGCACGTTTTCCGCTGCTGCATAAGGCATTTGAGAGAGCAACGGCGGATGGAAGTCTGGAAAGAGATTCTGCCTATCTTGCCTTTGTGGAAAAAAACGGGGACTGGCTGGAGGATTATGCACTGTTTATGACGGTAAAAAGCAGCTTTGGCGGCGTGGCGTTTTGCGAGTGGGACGAAGATATCCGGCGGCGGAAGCCGGAGGCGCTGCAGGCATACAGAGAAAAATATGCCGCTGATTTGGCATATTACCGATTTGAGCAGTATCAGTTTTTTACACAGTGGAAGGCGCTGAAGGCATATGCCAATCAAAACGGTGTTGAGATTGTGGGCGACATTCCCATTTATGTAGCATTTGACAGCGCGGATATATGGGCAAATCCCAGTTTATTTCAGTTGGACGAGGAGGGTATGCCGTCGGCGGTTGCAGGCTGTCCGCCCGATGCGTTTTCTCCGACGGGGCAGCTTTGGGGCAATCCTTTGTATGACTGGGCATATCATGAGCGCACGGGCTACGCATGGTGGATGAAGCGGATAGCCTGCTGCTATGAGCTGTATGACATTGTGAGAATTGACCATTTCAGGGGATTCGACGAATATTGGGCGGTTCCCTATGGGGATACGACGGCAGAGGGAGGCAGATGGTGCAAGGGACCGGGTTATGCCCTGTTTGAAGTGATGAAGCGGGAGCTTGGCGAAAAACGTGTGATTGCGGAGGATTTGGGTTTTTTGACCCAGAGTGTGCTGGACTTGGTGGCGAAAACAGGCTATCCGGGTATGAAAATCCTGCAATTTGCCTTTGACTCCGGTGTGCATAACGCTTATCTGCCCCATAATTACGTCAAAAACTGTGTGGTGTATACGGGCACGCACGATAACGATACCATGCTGGGCTGGTACGAGTCTTTATCAGAGCCTGTCAGAGCTTTTGCAGATAGCTATCTGGATATGAAAAAAGAAGAGCCAAAAGTGGGCTGGGCGTTTATTCGGGCGGCAATCTCTTCCGTGGCGGATACCGCCATGATTCCCATGCAGGATTATTTGTGCCTTGGGGGTGCGGCGCGCATGAATACGCCTTCCACACTGGGCTACAACTGGAAGTGGCGGATGAAAAAAGAAGCCTGCACGAAGGCGCTTGCCGAACGGATTGGCAGGCTGTGCAGGCTGTATGGCAGATAAATTGTGTGTGCCGGGCAAAGCGGCATCACAGTTTGCGCATACTTAAATAGGAATTGTGATAGGAGGCGTTGTAGGTAACGTCTTCCTTGAACCAGTCAGGCGGCAGAAATGTTTCTGCCGCATTTTTACTGCCAAATTCTACTTCTGCAAGAATCAACGGAGCAAAGGGCGGCTCAAAAACATCCAGCTCGATGGTGAGGGAGTAATCCTCCGGCGGCTTGGGACCGCCTGCCGCAAACTGCGGGTGGAGCAGAGGAATTAAGTATCTTTTTTTGGTAATGATATTGCCGTCCGCTTTGGCAAGAAGGTGGTAATAGGACTCTCTGTTAAGCGGAAGATTATGCTCTTCCCTAGTCATCATGCCCTGTCCCTTATAAGTCATATAAAATTCATCATCTTCCCTGCGAATGCGAATAACGGGGTCGGTATTCAAATAAGCCTGCTCAATGGTGTGAACAGGGTAAAGGTCCAGATTGTCGGGAAGGTGTTTTATGGTAAATTTGCGTTCGATTTCCATGGGGACTCTCCTTTGCAGATACATCTACTTTTATTATACCGCTTTTTCCCATGAAAACAAGAGAGGTTTGAAAAATAAGGGCTTTTGACACCCGAATCCTGTGATTTTGTGGCTGGAAAAGAGAAAAGACAGAAAGAAGCAAACAGGCAGATAGCTAAAAACAGACGGTTCAAAAGCAGATGGACAAAATGGCCGCTTGGCTGTAAAATGAAAACAGCAGAATTTATGCCTGGCGTACACGGCATAAATGTGTATGTAACCAGTATTTTTTCATGGAAAGGTGTGCGCAGAAATGAGGAATGATATGAGCAGAATCGCGGTGTTTTTGGCAGAAGGATTTGAGGAAATCGAAGCGCTTACGGTAGTCGATTTGTGCCGCAGGGCGGGACTGGAAGTGATGATGGCTGCCGTAACAAAAGAGGATGAAGATACCTGCATTGTAACCGGCTCCCATGGTATTTCGGTGAAGGCGGATGTGGCTTTGAAGCAGGTGGATTTTGACGGGCTTCATATGCTGGTGCTGCCGGGCGGTATGCCGGGCACACGCAATCTGGAGGCATGTGCCCCGCTGATGGAGAAGCTGGATGCATTTTACAAGGCTGGCAGATGCATTGCGGCTATCTGTGCAGCGCCCAGAATATTCGGGCACAGGGGATATCTGGAAGGCAGAAATGCCTGTGCGTATCCCGGGTTTGAAAAAGAGCTTACCGGTGCAAAAGTCAGTACGAATCAGGTGGAGGTTTCCGATCATGTTACCACCTCAAGAGGGCTGGGAACGGCGATTCCGTTTGCGCTTGCCATTGTAGAACGCTTTTGCGGCAAGGATAAGGAAAGGGAGCTGGCGAAAAGCGTGGTCTATCAATAAACGAAGCGGCGAAAAGCGGCGGAGGGTGCATGAAAGGGGGGGAAGGGTTTTTATGTACAGGATAGCGTTATGCGATGATGTGGCGGCAGAGCTTGACAGGGTGGAGGCGCTGCTTGCGGCATATGGCAGAGAAAAACGAAACGGGAAGTATGTAATAGACAGATATGAAAGCGGGGAGGCGCTGCTTGCGGCAGTCAGGGAGAAGCGGGAATGTCCCGATATTCTGTTTCTGGATATTTTTATGTCGGGAAAAACCGGACTGGAGGCGGCTTTGGAGCTGAGGCAGCTTGGCATAAAGGCGCCCATCATTTTTTTGACTACTTCACCGGAATACGCACTGGAGGCGTATGCGGTCGATGCGCTGCAGTATATTGTAAAACCGATAGAGAAGGAAAAGCTTTTTCATGCTATGGATATTGCTTTTGGAATATTGCAAAAGGATGTGGAGGATTTCATCGTAATCAGGGTTGCCGGAGGTGTCCGCCAATTCAGTCCGGATGCGGTTATCTATTGCGAAACGCAGAAAAACTATCAAGTGCTCCATCTGGAAGAGATGGATTTGCGGGTTCGAATGACGGGCGGTGAGTTGTATGGAATTTTGGAGAGGTTTCCCCAGTTCTGTCGCTGCGGCAGTTCGTTTATTTTAAACCTGCAGCATATTACCCTCGTGGAGAGGGAAGAAATCAATATGGACAACGGCAGCCGTATTTATATACCCAAAAACAAAATAGCCGAGTTTCGAAAAACGTATTTTTCTTATTATTTTGAAGCGTAGAAAACGGTGAAATCACGCAAAATATCCCGCAATATATACGAATTATCCCATAAAGAGGAATTTCTTTCAAATCATGCTAAGATAAAATAGTATAAATAACAAAATCGGCTAAAAGGGAGAGATGGCATCATGGGACGAACGATAAAGGGGAGACTGACTATCAGCGTTATCTGTATTGTGGCGGCAAGCATTCTGTTTACGACGGCGGGAATTGCGGCGGTCGCCGGCAGGTGTCTGATTCAGGACCAGACAGAAGCCTTGCAGCTCAATGCGGGCAAATATGCGGAAGAGATTAATACATGGATAGAGAACGAAAAGATGCTGGCGGAGGGAGCCGCAAACAGCATTGAGGCATCAGGCGATACCGATTTGCATTTTATTCAGGCAGCATTAGATGCCCATGCAGCGGACAGGACAGAGCTTTTGAATTTATACTGCGGTACGAAAAACAGCGATTTTATTCAGTCAAACAGGGAGGCGGCGATACCGGAGGACTATGACCCTGTGCAGAGGGGATGGTACAAACAGGCGGCAGAAGCAGGGAGGACCATAGTGACAGACCCCTATTGGGATGTGCTCACCAATCAGATGTGTACGACCATTGCTTCACCGGTATACATAGATGGAAAGCTGGAAGCAGTTGTCGGTCTGGATGTGACGCTGGGAACCGTGACGAACCTGACAGGGAGTATCGGTTATGCGGACGGTGTGTATGGTTTTCTTGTGGACAGCAGCGGACATTATGTGGCGCACAGAAACAAAGAATATGAGCCCACCGAGACTACGGCAGTTGCTGTTTCGAACATCCTGCCGAAGCTGGAACCTCTGTTGGGCGGCGGTGACGGCAGTGTGGTGAAACTTACGGATTACGACGGGACAGCATGTTATTTTGCGGCGGAGAAAATCAGCGGAAGCGGGTGGACATTAGGTGTTGCGGCGCCTACGGCAAATGTGAGAAATTCGCTTACTGCCATGGTTGCGGTTGCGGCGGTGATTGCCCTTGTGGTGATTGCGGTTGTAGTGGTATTTATGACGGGTATTATTGGCAGGACGTTAGCGCCTGTGCAGATGCTAAAACAATTTGCATCAGGGGATTTTTCGGAAAATACCGTAGTGCAGAAAGGGATTCCCAAGGAATATAAAAACGAAACAGAGCAGATTCGGACGGCGACCGTGGAAGTAAAACAGCAGATTCGGGGCATTATTCTCAATACCAAGCGGGAGGCGGAGAGTATCAACATGATTGCGGACGATACCTCCGTGAAAATGACGGCGCTTTCACAGGATATCAGGGATATTGCCGAATCGGCAGGCGATGTGATGGAGCAGACGCTTGAAGCGGGAAAACTGGCGGAGCGCATAAAGGATACCGGCGAGGCGCTCGGCGGTATGATAGAAAAAGTGGCAAAAAAAGCAGGAGAGGCAGCGGGACAGTCAGCCGATATCATGCGCCGTGCAAAGAAACAGTATGAGACCTCCGAAGTATCGGGAACGGAGGCAGTTACACTTTATCAGGAGACCAAGGAAGAGTTGGAAGGAGCGATTGCCGACAGTCAGAAAGTGCGGGAGATACATACGCTTGCAGAAGAAATTCTGTCCATCAGCTCACAGACTAATCTGTTGGCGCTGAATGCTTCTATAGAAGCGGCGCGGGCAGGAGATGCGGGCAAGGGTTTTGCTGTTGTGGCGGAGGAAATTCGCAGTCTTGCGGATAACTCCAGACAGGCGGTGGATAAGATACGGCAGGTGACGGATGACGTGGTGCAGAACGTATCGGCGCTTTCCAAAAGCTCGGCGAAGCTGCTTGACTTTATGAACGGAAAGGTGATGAAGGACTACCGCGGCATGACGGAGCTGGCAAAGATGTATGAGCAGGATGCAGCATTTTACAGTGGTATTTCAGGCGAATTAGGCAGCGCTTCGCAGGAGATGAGTACCAGCATGGAGGGTATCAGCGAATCGATACATGACATTGCGGTGCTTGTGGAAAAAATTGCAGGGCATATGCGGGATATGGAGCAATCAGCGGATAATTCCAATGAAAATGCGGAGGCGGTTCTCTCGCAGATGCAGGAGCTGTTTAGGCTGAGCGGGCTGCTCAATCGGACGGTTGCATCTTTTAAAGTGTAAAGATGTAGAGGGGAGAGAAAATTTTCGCTAAAATCTCATCAAATATCTCTAAGGGTAGACAACATGGGGACAGGAATATATAATACATAAAAAGGTGAGGCAGGAGTAAGAGGAAATTGATGGAAAAAACAGCGTTTGACGAGATTCGGAAAATATGGGAATTTTATGAGGAACTGAATGAAATCGTATACGTATCGGATGTGGACAGTCATGAACTGGTTTATATGAACCGTCTGGCGCGGGAACTGCACGGACTGCAGTCACTGGAAGAAGTAAAAGGAAAAAAGTGCTATGAAGTGATTTCGGGAAGTTTGATGCCCTGTGCCGCATGCAGCAATGAAAAGCTGGAGCAGGGGAGCTTTTGGGAAGAGGTATGTTACAGACCGGTTATCGGCAAGAAGCTGCTTTTAAAAAATACTCTGATGGAAGCGGACGGCAGGAGATACCGATTTGAGCTTGCCGTAAACATTGGCGACTGGGGCAGGCTGGGAAAAGAATATGAACAGAATGAAGTTATGATTAACGAAGGATTGCGGATTGCGTTGTCCGCGCCTACGCCGGAGCAGTCCATAGAAGTGCTGATGGAGTATATCGGGCAGTTTTTTAATAGTGAGCGCGCCTATATTTTTGAGGATATGGAGAACGGCACCTGCAAAAACACATACGAATGGTGTGCAAACGGCGTTGAGCCGCAAAAAGAGAATCTGCAGGCAGTACCTGTGGAGGTAGTTTCTTTGTGGTATCAGAGATTTGCAAACGGGGAAAGTGTTATCATCGGCAATGTGGAAAATATCAGAGAGACGGACCCTGACGTATACGAATATTTAAAACCGCAGAACATACAGTCGCTGGTGGTAAGCCCCATTATCAGTGAAAAAAAGATTATCGGTTTTTACGGTGTGGATAATCTGCCGGAGAAATTTTTATACCATATCGCACATATGCTGCAGACACTGGGATATTTCCTGGTTTCTGTTCTTCGGCGCCGGAATCTGGTTAGAAGGCTGGAAGAAATGTGCTTTTTAGACCAGCTTACGGGAATTGGGAACCGCCATGCCATGAACGAGGCGATTGCAAAAATAAAACCGGAAAAAAGCATTGGGCTTCTATACTGCGATGTGATGGGACTGAAGAGAGCCAATGACACCAAAGGGCATGGAGCCGGAGACGAGCTTTTAATCCGTGCGAGCGAATGTCTGGAAAGAGAATTCGGGGAATACAATTTGTTCCGCGTGGGCGGTGATGAATTTCTGGTTCTGTGCGAGGGAATTTCGGAGGAAGAACTGTTGAAGCGCGTGGAGCTTGTCAGGGAAGATATGAAGAAGTCGGATGCGATGATGGCGCTGGGTTTCGTGTGGCGCGCTGACGGCAGGCAAAGTCCGGATGCCTTGATTGCAGAGGCGGATAACCGGATGTATGAAGAAAAAATGGAATGGTATATGAAGAAAGAAAAACTATTATAAAACAGGAGAGGCACTTTCAAAAAGTGCCTCCCTCCGTTTTGATTTCTACTTATTTCATGGATTCTTCCTGCTTCTTAATCATTCTACGAACCATTTCGCCGCCGATAGAACCAGCTTCCTTGGAAGTCAGGTCACCGTTGTAACCCTCCTTTAAGTTTACGCCAAGTTCAGAAGCAACTTCAGTTTTGAAACGGTCCAGAGCTGCCTTAGCTTCAGGAACTTCTACTCTATTCGTCTTGTTGCTTGCCATTCTTTTTCACCTCCAAACGCTTTTGTTTTTTTACAAGACTTCTGCTTGCAATCTATCTTCAAGATAAGTGGATAATAACCACTTATCCCGGAGATTTTTTGCACAGCTTTTCCGTAACCGGAGACTGTTTTCCGCATTAAGTGTGTTGTTATCACTTATCTTGATGTTAGTATTGGCATAGAAGGAAAAAATATTATGGTAAGTTTTTCAAAAATATTTCATGGTATGGGTTTTGATTCCACACAGGAGAAGGGCGGCAAAAAACAGGAGTAGTAAGTAAATAAGATTTGCAAATTGCAGTCCGCCGTCCTGCATAAGCAGGTATCCCCAAAAGGCGGGAAAGATTTTTCCTGTAAGACTGAGCGCTTTTGGGAGAAGCGTTAACGGAAACATAATGCCGGAAAGCATGATGGACGGTAAAAAGACAAGCTGTGAAATCATAGTCATTTTTGCCTGATTTTTTACGAATAATCCCAAAACGCTTCCTATACTCAGCGAACTGGCGGTATAGACGGCAAGCGATAAGAAGAAGGAGGGAAAATCCGACGGCAGTGCTGCATGAAAAAGAAGCGGCGCAAGAAAAAGTATGATGCAGCACATAATTATCAAATGGATAAATGCAGAAAGAAACATTGCTGCAAGTCCGAGTGATAAAGGTACGCCGTTTGCCTTATAACTTTTTTTAATTTCACTTCCATAGGTCTCAATCAAGGAAGGCGGAAGTCCGATAAACGCGCCCATGGATACGCCCATTACAGTCATAGACGGTATCAGAGTTTCTTTCATTTCCGGCATGACTGAGGTAAAGATACCGCCCATAAGAAGAAAGAAGAGAAGGGGAACGGCATAGCAGGTTACCAACAAAGCTTTGCTCCGGATATCCAGCTTCCACTGTAATGCCACACTATACAAAAAGGTGTTGATATGTTTCATTTTTTAGTTCCTCCTTACCATTTCCATAAAATGCTCTTCTAATGAGCCTCTGTCTACTTTAATATCCAATATGCGCAGTCCCTTTTGCTTCAGGCTGTCCAGCAGGGAAAGCAGGGTGTCTTCAATATTATCTGTCTTGTAGGTGCAGGTGCCTTGATTTGTTTTCACGTGAATCAAATACTTTTGTCCCATTTTTTCCGTCAGCTCCGAGGCTGTGCCGCAGAACACAATATTTCCTTCCTTTAAAACCGCAATTCGGTCGCACAGCGTTTCCACCTCCGCCATATCGTGACTTGCCAGAACTATCGTTTTGCCCGCTGCCTTCAGCCGGCGGATTTGGCCGTGCAGGGACAGTCTGCCTTCCACGTCGAGTCCTGCGGTCGGTTCGTCCAGAAAAAGAATATCCGGATTGCGGATAAGGGCGAGCGCAAGGTGCAGCCGCCGCTTCTGTCCGGTGGAGAGCTGCAAATACTGCTTTTTTGCAAATGCGGGTATTTCAAGTGCTGTAAGAACGTCTTCATTTACTTTTTCGTTGTTCCATTTGGCAAAGAGGCGCACGGCTTCCATAGGTTTGATATGGGCGGGCAGGGATGAGGACTGGAGCTGGATGCCCATTTTTCCGTTTACGGTGATGGTGCCGCTGTCATATTTCTTCAGCCCTTCGATACATTCCAGTGTGGTTGTTTTGCCTGCGCCGTTGACGCCAAGCAGGGCAAAGATTTCGCCTTTTGCAATTTCAAAATTGAGTCCTTTGAGGATGCAGGCGGCGCCGTAGCTCTTTTTTAAGGCGCGGACTTGTATAGCTGTGTTCATATGTGATGCTCCTTGTATAATGTATTTAGGTTGTTCAAGGGATACCTATAAACCCTTAGACCTGCTTCTTTACATCTCCAGTCTGATAGGAGATAATTGTTTTATTAGATTGAGAGGATGATCGTTTGCTCCTTGAGCGGTTCTGCTCGTACTTGAAAGACTGATCCCTCTCTCTAATAAGCTTTCCGCGTATGAGTTGGATGTTGGTTGCCCTATGGCTTCTCTCCGTATTTGGCACAAGGTAGTGGCGCTTATTAGTTGAGTGGTCTCCCAGTCTAAAATCTTTCTTCTGAGGTGGCTGTATGTTTTTTGTTGGCATTGATATAGGGAAAAATAACCATGTTGCATCCATGATGGACGAAACCGGCAAGGTAGTGTTCAAAGCCTTTTCTTTTCCCAATACTTCTGATGGTGGGAATTCCCTGTCCTCAAAACTTGCTTCTTATTCTTCCGCCACTGCCGATTTTGAAATCGGCATGGAGGCTACCGGGCACTACTGGCTCTCTGTCTACTCTTTTCTTTTTGAAAAGAAGTTCCTTCTCCATGTCATTAATCCAATCCAGACTGACGGCTGGCGCAGGGGGACAGAAATCCGCAGGCGTAAAAACGATATCATTGATTCCGTCCTGATCGCTGACCTGATCCGTTATGGCCGGTTCGTGGAAACCAGACTTGCAGACGAGGATTTGTTTTCTCTGCGTACCCTGACCCGCTTCCGCACTTATCTTGTGGAATCCATCAGTGACTTAAAACGGAAAGTTGTCTGTGTGCTGGATCAGGTTTTCCCTGAATACCAGTCCATCTTTTCCGACATTTTCGGCAAGACCTCAAAAGAAATCCTTCTCCAGTTTTCTTCGCCGATTGACTTTGAATCGGTTTCATCCGAGACCCTCGCTGAGCTGCTTGCACAACTCAGCAGACAGAAAGTCGGCACCGCGAAAGCGGAGCAGTTAAAGGCTGCTGCATCATCTTCTTTTGGAGTTACCTTTGCCAAAAACAGCTTCACGTTCCAGCTCAAAACACTGATTGAGCAGATTTCTTTTATTGAAAAACAGGTAAAAGAAACGGAAGCGGAAATTTCCGGTATCATGGAAAAACTGGAATCCCCCATTACTACCATTGCTGGAATTGGCACCGTCACAGGAGCGGCCATTCTTAGCGAGATTGGCGATATTTCCAAATTTGACAGCCCCAGAAAGCTGGTGGCTTTTGCCGGTCTGGACGCCACCGTCACCCAATCCGGCGAATTTGAGGCAGCCCACAATGTAATGAGCAAACGCGGATCGCCATACCTGCGGAAAGCTATTTTTCAAGCCGCCCTGATCGCCTCCTTTAAAGATCCTGTATTAAGCGTTTATTACCAAAAAAAGAAAGCAGAAGGCAAACACCATTTGACATGCGTTGGCGCTGTTGCCAGAAAGATGTGCAACATCATTTACGCTGTCCTGAAAAACAACCGGCCTTATGTTCCAAAGGTTTAGATCCTGACCCTCTTTCTTCGGCCTGTCTGAAAGCAGGCCTTGTTGTCGTGCTGTTTTTTCCCATAATTCCTTCTAAATTTTTTCACTTTTCTACTTGACTTTTAATAGTTGGTCTTCCGGAAAGGTTTTTTTGTAGTAGGCAATTAGCGAGACGTTGTATCCGGAGCATATTAAGGTGTGCGCAGCCTTGCCATTTGGTGATTTGTAAAAGCAAGTCATTCAAAAATTTGCAGCAGACGTTACATTTTTTCTAAAAGCTTTGTAGTAAAAAAGCAGTGTCAAGAGTGCAAGAATCTGCTGTAAACAATGCATCAAAAAGTGTAAAGACTGCTTTAGGCGGCGTCGTCAAATGGGAGGAAAGAATCTGTGCAAACGACTTTTGCACCATGGAAATGAGACTTAAAAATCGTGGAAGCCATTGCTGACACGATTTTCGTTTTAGAGGCTCATTGGAATGTCTGGTGCAACGGAGAGCGCGCAGATTCTTTCCTCCCATTTGACCCCAACCCCACTCTAGACGATTCCTATTGCCCATCATACCTCATGACGCAGCGTCACAAGCAATCCCCCCTTTTCAAAAAACGCCCCAGATTGATTTCCTGACGGAAGCGTGCTAAAATGGTACTTGCCCGCGTGTTTGCACAAAGGCGGAAAGGTTTGGTTTTGTCATATGGAAGATATGCAGAAAACACAATTATTTGAAAAAATACCGGTTCCGAAGGCGGTCATGAAGCTGGCGGTTCCTACTATTATCAGTTCGCTGGTTATGGTGATTTATAATCTGGCGGATACTTATTTTGTGGGGATTTTGAATGACCCGGTACAGAATGCGGCGGTAACGCTGGCTGCGCCGGTGCTTTTGGCGTTTAATGCAGTAAATAATCTGTTTGGCGTCGGTTCTTCCAGCATGATGAGCCGTGCGCTTGGAAGGAAAGATTACGATACGGTGCGCCGCAGTTCTGCGTTTGGCTTTTACTGTGCCTTGGTGAGCGGCATTTTGTTTTCTGTCTTTTTTACATTGTTCCAAAAGCCGCTGCTTTTGCTGCTGGGAGCGGACAGCGGTACGGCTGCAGCCACGGGTGAGTACTTGAAATGGACGGTGAGCTTTGGGGCTGCGCCGGCAATTTTAAATGTGGTGATGGCTTATCTGGTGCGGGCGGAGGGCGCTTCGCTTCATGCCAGTCTTGGCACTATGAGCGGCTGTCTTTTGAATATTGTGCTGGACCCTGTTTTTATTTTACCGTGGGGGCTTAATATGGGGGCGGCGGGGGCCGGACTTGCTACCTTTTTGTCCAACTGTGTGGCGTGCGCGTACTTTTTTATTTTGCTTTTTATAAAGAGGGGAAAGACGTATGTGTGCGTAAGTCCCGCAAAATTTTCTTTTCAAAAACCCATTCTGCTGGGTGTATGCGGCGTGGGGATTCCCGCGGCGATTCAGAATCTGTTGAATGTAACCGGTATGACAGTATTAAACAATTTCACCGCATCCTTTGGGGCGGACGCGGTGGCGGCGATGGGAATCGTGCAGAAAATCAATATGGTGCCGATGAACATTGCCATGGGCTTTTCACAGGGCATTATGCCGTTAGTCAGCTACAACTATGCGAGCGGCAATGGCAGGCGCATGAAGCAGACGGTCTTTTTTGCCCTGAAAGTGATTATTGCCTTTTTAAGCGTTACGACGCTTGGATTTTATCTGGGAGCGGGCGGGCTTACCAGAATGTTTATGAAAAATGAAGCAATTGTTTTCTACGGCACACGTTTTCTGCGCGGTTTTTGTCTGGCACTGCCCTTTCTGGCTTTGGATTTTCTGGCGGTGGGCGTGTTTCAGGCATGCGGCATGGGCAAGAAGGCGCTTGTATTTGCCGTGCTTAGAAAAATCATTCTGGAAATCCCTGCGCTTTATCTGTTAAATTATCTTTCTCCGCTCTATGGGCTTGCATATGCACAGTTTTGCGCGGAATTTGTGCTGGCGATTGCCGCGGTGCTGGTGCTGTTGGGATTGTTTCGTAAAATGCGGACTATGACTGTGGATTAAAATTTGGCGCCACAGATGTATTTTACTTTATCCTGCAAGCACTGAACACGCCTAATATTGTATTTAGCACGATTTGAGAAATGACGCTTATCGTATCATTTCACTTAGTTGCAAAGTATTTGCAGGCGTGTTATACTAAGCAAAGAATAAAAACGTTTTTATAAGGTAAAATACAGATTTTACGAAAAATAGAGGGAAATTGGGAGGAAGAAGAGTATGCAGCGTGAAAAAAGAAACGGAGCGCTTCGGGAGTTGGCGCCTTTTTGCAGAAGAGCGGCGGCAGAGGGTGCGGTATTATTGAAAAATGAAGATGGTATGCTGCCGATTACCAAAAAGGACAGGGTAGCTCTCTTTGGCAGGGCACAGATGGACTATTATAAGAGCGGAATCGGTTCGGGCGGTCTGGTAAACGTGGAGTACACGACAAATCTTATCGACGGCTTTT
Organism: Lachnospiraceae bacterium; assembly: GCA_013316825.1. GTDB lineage: Bacteria > Bacillota > Clostridia > Lachnospirales > Lachnospiraceae > Acetatifactor. Next base: position 20,733 of record WSLY01000021.1, read on the forward strand.
CGCAGCACCCGCATGTGCGGCTGAACGAGAAACTGGTGGAAGCTTACAGGGCGTGGATAGCAGCCCACCCCATCTGCGCGCGGGAAAAGGACTGGACGACGGAGCCGTGGCATTTGGAGGAAATGCCGCTTGACGAGACGTTGGTAAAGGAGGCGGCAGAGGTCTCCGATAAGGCAGTGATTGTGTTAGGAAGAACGGCGGGCGAGGAAAGGGACAATGCGGACGAAGAGGGCAGTTTTCGTCTGGCAGAGGAAGAAAAGTCCATGATTTTTCTTGTGACAAAATATTTTTCCCGCGTGGCTGTGGTCTTTAACGTTTCCAATATCATCGATATGTCTTGGGTGGACGAGGAGTGGTGCCATGGCGCCATAAAAGCGCTGCTCTATGTATGGCACGGCGGTATGGAGGGCGGCAATGCCGCCGCCGACGTGCTTGTGGGAGCGGTATCGCCTTCAGGACATTTGACGGATACGATAGCCCGCTCCATAAAGGATTATCCTGCCTTTGCCAACTATGGCAGCGATATCCGCAATTTTTATGAAGAGGATATTTATGTGGGTTACCGCTACTTTGAGACGTTCTGTCAGGAGAAGGTACTCTATCCTTTTGGATTTGGCTTATCTTATACGACCTTTTCGTGGGAGCCGGGGACGGCAGAGGCGAAGGGAAGCGGAGCAGAAAGCAGTGTGGAGTTTACGGTCAGGGTAGAAAATACGGGCGCCTGTGCCGGCAGGGAAGTGATGCAGGTTTACGTGGAGGCGCCGCAGGGTGTGCTGGGGAAGGCAAAGAGGGTGCTTGCCGGCTTTGCCAAGACGAAGCTGCTTGCCGCAGGGGAATCACAGGTACTTGATTTTCATATTCCGGTCAAACGGTTTGCTTCCTATGATGACGGCGGCGTAACGGGCAATAAATCCTGTTTTGTGCTGGAGGCAGGCGAGTATCATTTCTACGTGGGAACGGACTGCCGCAGGACGAAAGAGCTCTGCAGGGCGGATGGCGGCACGCCTTTTGCGCCAAAAGAACTGCTTGTTACGGAGCGGCTTAAGGAAGCGGCGGCTCCGGTGGTGCCATTCCGCAGGATAAAACCCATTTTGCAGGCGGATGGCAGCTATGCGCCCGCATATGAGCCTGTGCCCTTGCGCACGGTGGATTTGGAAAAGCGGATAGAGGAAAATCTGCCAAAGGAGCTTACGGCAGAGAAAAAGGCAGTTTCTTTTGGCGATGTCCGTGAGGGCAGGGCTTCTTTAGAGTCGTTTACCGCACAGCTTTCCGTGGAGGAGCTGGCGGTGCTTGTGCGGGGCGAGGGTATGTGCAATGCAAGGGTAACTTCCGGTACGGCGGCGGCATTCGGCGGTGTGAGCGACGAGCTTGCCGCACGGGGAATTCCGGCAGGCTGCGCGGCGGACGGACCTTCCGGTATCCGCATGGATACGGGAGAGAAGGCAACGCTGCTGCCAGGCGGTACGCTGCTTGCCTGCAGCTTTGATGTAGAGCTGGTGGAAGAGCTGTTTTATCTGGAAGGAAAAGAACTTTGTCTCAACGAAGTGGATACGCTGTTGGGACCCGGTATCAATATTCACAGGCATCCGCTTAACGGCAGGAATTTTGAATATTTTTCCGAGGACCCTTATGTGACGGGGGCGATTGCGGCGGCATGTGAGCGCGGTATGGGAAGAGCGGGCGTGACGGGCACTATGAAGCATTTTGCCTGCAACAATCAGGAGAAGAGCCGTCATACGGTGGATGCGGCGGTATCGGAGCGGGCGCTTAGAGAAATTTATTTGAAAGGCTTTGAAATGGCGGTGAAAGAGGGAGGCGGCAGGGCGGTTATGACGACGTACAACCCGCTGAACGGCTATCAGAACGCCACAAATTATGATTTGAATACCACGATTCTAAGGGAGGAGTGGGGCTATAAGGGACTGGTAATGACGGACTGGTGGGCAGGTCTGAATGATGTGGTAGAAGGGGGCGAAGCAGACCAGACGGATATGCGTTCCATGGTGCGTGCCCAGAATGATGTTTATATGGTGGTAAACAATAATGGCGCAGCAATCAATGCGCGGGGCGATAACCTGCTGCGCGCATTGAAGGAAGGCAGTCTGACAAAGGCGGAGCTGCAGCGCAGCGCCATGAATATTCTGCGCTTTTTGCTTGCATCTCCTGCGGCGGGGCGGGAGGTTAAGGAAAAGCAGCCGGTGATGATAAAACCGCTTGTAAAAGAAACAGCGGCAGGACAAGGCAGAGCAGCGAAGCGAAACGCGGCGGCTTTGGAGAATGCGGCAGCTAAGCAGGCAGCATTCGGCAGGGCGGAAGCGATTACCGGCATGACAGACCTTACGGGAGAGCGCGCCGAAAGAGAAGGTATACTGCTGTATGCAGAAAATGACGGTATTTACGGCATTAATGTGACAGTTATGTCAGACAAAAGCGACAGGGCGCAGATGCTGTGCAGGCTTTGTTTAAACGGCGAAGAAGCGGGCATGATACAGACCAACGGGACAAGGGGAAACCACTATATCCAGCGGATATCCAAGGTGGCGCTGTCAAAGGGACTGTATGAGCTGACGGCAGAGCATATACAGTCCGGCATTCAGCTTTTGTCGGTGCAGTTTATAGCATTATAAAGAAGATGGAAGCATGGCAGGATGTGAGAACGAAACAGGCTGCGAAGCAAAGCGGGGATGAAAATGGGGAAGGTAACGATTAAGGATGTGGCGCGGGAGGCAGGGGTTTCGATATCCACGGTTTCCAATGCATTAAACGGTGTGAACGTACTGCACCCCGATACAAAGGCGCATATTTTAGAGGTGGCAAAACGGCTGCACTATGTACCAAATATAAATGGAAGAAACTTAAAGGCGCAGGCGACAAAGGTAATCGGGCTGTTTGTGGGATACATGGGAGGTCCTTATATGGGAGCCTTGACAGATTCCATGGCAAAATGGTGTGCGAGGGAGGCGTATGAGCTGCAGGTTTTTGTGACCTCGCAGAGCAGAACCATTATGGCAAACCTGCTTGGGCACAGGGTTGACGGCGCTGTGATTGCAGGGAATGCTTTGACTGCAAAGCAAGCGGAGGAGCTGAGCGAAGCAGGTCTTCCCGTTGTGTACCTGAACAGGGAAATCAAGGGCAGGCTTCAGGCAGGCGTATTTTTTGATTCTTGTCAGGCAGGAAGAATGGCGGCAGCATATTTTCTGGAGAAGGGCTTTTCGCGGCTGGGGCTGATAGAGGGAGTGGATAATTATGATGGAAGGGAGCGGAAAAGAGGTTTTCTTTCCGCGCTTTCGGAAAAGGGCATCGAGATAAGCAAGGAGCATATCTGGCAGGGCGGTTTTGCCCGTGATATGGCATATAGGTCAGTAAGCGCTTTCTTAAAAAAAGCGGCGTCGGAGGGAGCGCCGCTGCCGCAGGCGGTGTTTGCCGCCAATGATTTAAGTGCCATTGGCGGCATGGAGGCGTTTGCGCAGGCAGGCATCAAGGTGCCTTGGGAGGTCAAGGTGATGGGCTGTGACGATATCGAGCTGGGGCGTTATCTTACGCCGGCGCTGACGACCATACGCACCAATTTTGAAGAACAGGGCGCGGTGGCGGTGCAGTGCCTTTTGCAAATGCTCCGCGGAGAAAACGAGGGCGCCGAGATATGCCTTGCCTGCAGTCTGGTGGAGAGAGGTTCTGCATAAACAAGGAATGAAATGTGCCGGCAGCGGGATATCCTGATTTTGCGTGTGGCATTTACACTTTTTCGGGCTTTCCCACCTTTCGGAACAGGACGAGGAGGCAGAGGACATTTGGCAGCACCATAACGGCATTGATAAAGTCCGTAAAGCTCCACACAAGCTGCATGGGAATGATGGCGCCTATGTAAATCATAACGATATAAACAAGCTGGTAGGAGCGGATGCCTGATTCCCCAAACAGGTAAGCCGCTCCTTTTTCGCCTAAGTAACACCAGCCTACCAGCGTGGCGAGGGCGAAGGCAATCAGGGCAAGCGTCAGAAACGCATTGCCGCCAAAGGGAAGAAAGGCGAAGGCGGCGCTTGTAAGCCCTGCGTCGGTGTAGCCCTTGGTGCTTCCCGGGTGTGCCAGTATACTGCTTACAATGGTAAAGCCAGTCAGTGTGCACATCACAATGGTATCCCAGAAGACAGCAGTCATGGAGATCAGCGCCTGTCTTGTAGGGTTTGAATCGTTTGAGGAGCCGGCGGCGATAGCCGCAGTGCCGATGCCAGCCTCGTTGGTAAACAATCCTCTTGCGATGCCAAAACGAGCCGCCATCAAAAAGGTACTGCCTACGAAACCGCCGGCAGCGGCGCGTCCGGTGAAGGCGGAGGAAAGAATCAAAGAAAAGGAGGGTATAAGGAAAGCGCGGTTCATCCATAAAAGATAGCAGCAGGCGCCCATGTAAAGGAAGCTTAAGGGCGGTACCATGCGGGTGCAGAAGCTGCCGATGCTGCCGGCGCCCCCAAGGATAACCATGCCGGTCAGTACTGCGGCAGCCATGCCGATAATGTGCGGGGAAAGATGCCATGTGGAATAGGCGGCATCCGCAATGGCGGAGGACTGTGTCGTACAGCCCGCGCCGATGGCGGCGCATACAATGCAGAAGGCATAAAATTTGCCAAGCAGCCTACTTTTCAGTCCTTTTTCCAGCACGTACATGGGACCGCCTGCCACGGAGCCGTCAGGCGCTTTTTTCCGGTACAGGCAGCTTAAGTAACACTCCGCATAGGCGGTAGCCATGCCGAAAAGCCCTGTCAGAAAGCACCAGAACAGGGCGCCGGGGCCGCCAAGGGCGATGGCGGTGGAAATTCCCACGATATTGCCGGTGCCCAGCGTTGCCGCCAGCGTGGTTGCCAGCGTGGCAAAGCCGCCCATTCCCTTTTCCCCTTTTTCCTTTTTTTTGGAAACCGAGGCGCGGATGGCACGGAAAGTAAGCCGTTGGGGGAACAGCCGGAAAGTAAAAAAGAGATGTGTGGCGGCAAGGAGCAGGATAATGGGTCCGTTCCATAAAAAAGCATTTATTTTTTCTAAAAAGGCAAAAAGGAAAGCAGCCATGCATAACCTCAAAATTTTGCGGATTACTATAATATATAGAGGAAAGTTTTAGAAAATGTTTATAATTTTTCTGTTGCATTTCTTGTTCCTTGTGTTATAGTATCAGTAGAACAAGAAAAAGGAGGCTGTTGACATGAATATTTCAAAATTCACACAAAAGTCTATGGAGGCCGTGGAGGGCTGCCAGAAGCTGGCTTATGAATATGGAAATCAGGAGATAGAACAGGAGCATTTGCTTTATAGCCTTTTAACGATAGAGGACAGCCTGATTTTAAAGCTGATTGAAAAGATGGAAATAAATAAAGAGCACTTTCTGGGACGTGCGGAGGATGCGCTGAAAAAGCGCGTCAAGGTGCAGGGCGGTGAGCTGCATGTAGGCGCGGATTTGAATAAGGCGCTTTTATCCGCGGAGGACGAGGCAAAACGTCTTGGCGACGAATATGTCTCAGTAGAGCATTTATTCCTTGCCATGCTGGGCAATCCGAACAGGGCGTTAAAAGAAATTTTCAGGGAATACGGCATCACCAGAGAGCGTTTTCTGCAGGCGCTTTCCACCGTAAGGGGCAACCAGCGCGTCACCAGCGACAACCCTGAGGCGACTTATGATACGCTGGCGAAATACGGGCAGGAGCTTGTGGAGAAGGCAAGAGAGCAGAAACTGGACCCGGTTATCGGACGTGACGGTGAAATCCGTAATATCATCCGCATCCTTTCCCGCAAGACCAAAAACAATCCGGTGCTTATCGGTGAGCCCGGTGTGGGCAAGACGGCGGTAGTAGAAGGACTGGCACAGCGTATTGTGCGCGGTGATGTACCGCAGGGGCTCAAGGATAAAAAGATTTTTGCGCTGGATATGGGAGCACTGGTTGCAGGCGCCAAGTATCGGGGCGAGTTTGAGGAGCGGTTAAAGGCGGTACTGGAGGATGTGAAAAAGAGTGACGGGCAGATTATTCTCTTTATCGACGAGCTGCATACCATTGTGGGTGCGGGTAAGACGGACGGCGCGCTCGATGCCGGCAATATGTTAAAACCCATGCTGGCGAGGGGTGAGCTTCATTGTATCGGTGCGACTACGCTGGACGAGTACCGCCAGTATATCGAAAAGGATGCAGCATTGGAGCGGCGTTTCCAGCCCGTTATGGTGGAGGAGCCCACGGTGGAGGATACGGTTTCCATCTTAAGAGGCTTAAAAGAGCGGTACGAGGTGTATCATGGGGTAAAGATTATGGACAATGCCCTTGTAAGCGCCGCTATTTTATCCAACCGCTATATTACGGACCGTTTTCTGCCGGATAAGGCAATTGATTTGGTGGATGAGGCGTGCGCCCTGATTAAGACGGAGCTGGATTCCATGCCCACGGAATTGGATGAGCTGCAGCGGAAGATTATGCAGCTTGAGATAGAGGAGGCGGCGCTGAAAAAGGAAGATGACCGTCTCAGTCAAGACCGTTTGGGCACTTTGCAGAAGGAGCTTGCGGAGCTGAAGGAAGAATTTGCAGGGAAAAAGGCACAGTGGGACAATGAAAAGGCTTCCGTGGATAAGCTTTCTAAGCTGCGCGAGGAGATAGAGGCGATAAACGGGCAGATTCAGATTGCACAGCGTGAGGGCAATCTGGAGAAGGCGGCTGAGCTTTCCTACGGGAAGCTGCCGGCGCTGAAAAAGCAGCTTGATATTGAGGAAGAGCAAATAAGAAGCACAGAGCTTTCTCTTGTGCACGAGAGTGTGTCGGAGGAGGAAATTGCCCGCATCGTGTCGCGCTGGACGGGGATACCGGTAACCAAGCTGACGGAGAGCGAGCGGAACAAAACGCTGCATCTGGATACAGAGCTGCACAGAAGCGTTGTGGGACAGGATGAAGGTGTGACAAAGGTGTCGGAGGCAATTATACGTTCCAAAGCGGGAATCAAGGACCCTTCCAAGCCGATTGGCTCCTTCCTGTTTTTAGGTCCCACGGGCGTGGGCAAGACGGAGCTTGCCAAATCCCTCGCCAGAGCGCTGTTTGACGATGAAAATAACATGGTTCGCATTGATATGAGCGAATACATGGAGAAATACGCCGTATCCCGTCTGATTGGAGCGCCTCCCGGATATGTCGGATATGAGGAAGGCGGGCAGTTGACTGAAGCAGTCAGAAGAAAGCCATACTCCGTGGTGCTTTTCGATGAGATTGAAAAGGCGCATCCGGATGTGTTTAACGTGCTTCTGCAGGTGTTGGACGACGGGCGGATAACAGACTCACAGGGGCGCACCGTAGATTTTAAGAATACGATTCTGATTATGACTTCCAATATCGGCGCGCAGTATCTGCTTGACGGCATCAGTGAAGACGGCAATATTCTGCCGCAGGCAGAAAAAAGGGTAATGGAAGATTTGCGGAACCATTTCAGGCCGGAATTCTTAAACCGCCTTGACGAGACCATACTTTTTAAACCGCTGACTAAGGATAATATCGGCGGCATTGTCAATCTGATTATGGCGGATTTAAACAGAAGGCTGTCAGACAGGGAGCTGCAGGTGGAGCTTAGCGATGAGGCAAAGCAGTTCATCGTAGATAATGCTTATGACCCTGTCTATGGTGCAAGACCGTTGAAGCGTTATATTCAGAAGTATGTAGAAACACTCTCCGCCAAGCTGATTCTTGCCGGAGAGGTAGGTGCAGGCGATACCATACGGATAGAGCTTACAGACGGCGCGCTTACTGCGCGAGCAGAATAGAGACGCCGATTCCCAAGGCGCCTACTCCTACATGGCAGGCGATGCTGCAGGAGAGAGGAACATAGTAGACAGAGGCATGAGGAAATTCGGACTGTACCAGTCCGCGCCATGCCTCTGCTTCTTCCTCTTTTTCAAAGGTGCCGGCAGTTGCAATCCGAAGCCGTCCGGCAGGTATGCCGGCAAAACGGGAGGCAATATCCTGCTTTAAGGCTTCTATCATTTTTCTTTCGCTCTGTTTGATTCCTCTCACTTTTGCAAACAAATCCAATTTATCTCCCTGAATCGTCAGAACAGGCTTGATATTCAAAATTCCTGCGATGGCTGCCGCGGAAGCGGTGATACGTCCGCTTTTTTTCAAGTATTCCAGAGAATTCACGGAAAGATAGATGCTGGCGTCGTAGGCAGAATCCTCCAGCATAGTCTTAATTTCCTTGGCGGAATGTCCGCTGTCCGCAAGTCTTTTGGCGTCATAGACCGATTCCATCAGGGTGACGGAAATCCGGTGATTGTCCACTACATGCACCCTTCCCTGATAATCTGCGGAAAGCTGCATAGCGTTCTCGCAGGAGCCGCTTAAGCTGCTCGACATGGGAATATAGACAATGTTCTCAAAACCGTCTTTGAAAACGGCATTCCAAAGGCTGAGGATGCTGCCGGGCGAGGGCTGGGAGGAGGAAACTTCCCTGTGGTTTTTCATTGCCCCATACAATTCGGCGTTGGTGATATCTTCTCCTTCCAGATAGCAGGAATCCTCTACAATAACGGGCATTGGCAGAACATAAATGCCCAGCTTCTTTCCGGCTTCTACTGTGATGCCGCTGTTGGTATCTGTTACAACTGCTGTTTTCATAAAAATTTTCCTTCCGTTACCGTTCTTTTGACCGGTCATATTTTTCTGCTGCCGTGTTCCATGCGCAAAGGTCATACTTGGGGATTCTGTAAAACAATGTGAAACAACCGTATCATATTAAAGGAAAGCTGGCAAGACATGTATATGAGACAAAAGAGTTTGTTTTGTATCATGTTGGTTAAGTTCATTGAGGAAGTGACGGAAGTATGCTACAATTTGAATGAATTTGCAGCTTCAGAAAGGAAAGCGTCATGGATAAACGGAAGGAAGAAAACATTCGCGTCAAAAACAGTATTACGGAGGCTTTGCTGAAGCTGATGCGTGAAAAGAGCTTTGCGGATATTTCGATTACGGAAATTATCCGCTCCGCACAGGCGGCGAGAGCTTCCTTTTACCGCAATTACGATTCCAAAGAAAGTGTGCTGCTGACGTTAATCAAAGATGTATTAGAGCAGTTTCGCGCTGTGATTGACTGTAATGAGGACAATTACTACACCCGTCAAAAACCTGCGGCGGAGGCAAAATAGGATATTGGTCCGGCGTTTAGGAGGACTTGACCGAATCTTGACTTTTTTGTGTTATTCTTTATCGGGAGGTTTCTATGGCTTATAAAATTTTGATTGTGGATGATGAGGTAATGCTGACGGATTTGCTTGCGGCGCACCTGCAGAATGAGGGATATATCACCTATACGGCGAACGGGGCGGAGGCGGCGCTGCAGCAGCTTACATGTGTGCCGGATTTGATTCTGCTGGATATTAATATGCCGGATACGGACGGGCTTTCTCTCTGTAAAATGATTCGGGACAATGTGGCGTGTCCCATTGTGTTCCTTACGGCACGTATTACGGAACAGGACAAAGTCAACGGTTTTCTTACGGGGGGCGACGACTATATTACCAAACCCTTTGGGCTGCCGGAGGTGACTGCGCGGATTGCCGCTCACCTAAGACGGGATGAGCGGAGCAGGAGCAGCCAGAAGCTGTTTGCCGCGGGCGGACTGCTTGTCAATCTTTCCAGCCGTACCGTGTTCTGGCAGCAACGGGAAATTTCTTTTTCCAAAAGAGAGTTTGACATAATAGAATTTCTGATAACCAATGCCGGACAGGTTTTTGACAGGGAGCGCCTCTATGAAGCAGTGTGGGGACTGGATGCAGAGGGGGACGCCGGTGTGATAAAGGAGCATGTACGCAAGATAAGGCAGAAGCTGCAGGAAGCGACGGGCAGGACTTATATTGAGACGGTATGGGGAGTGGGGTATCGATGGAACAGATAAAGAAGGAAGTGTGCGTAAAACTGCGTATGCCGCTGCAGAAAGCTTTTTTTCGGTATGTGATGACAACGTTTATGCTGGTGGTAATGCTGTCAGCAACAGTGATTTTGGTGAGCATCAGGGTGCAGCGCTGGCTTCTGCCGGATAAGGATGCCGTCTACCTGCATGTGGAAGGGACAATGGGTGACGGAAGAATGACATCTCAAACATATCTTATGGAACTGGATGGAGATTTTATGGAGGCAGCGGTACTGGTGGCTGAGGAGGATGGGAAAACGGTAAAGCCTGATATCGTGTCCACAAGGTACTCTCTGGAATTGTATGACAACGCCGTTTCTTTTCTGACGCCAAAGAAAAAGCTGCTCTATTTTGGATGTTACGGTGCGATGGCCCTGCTGCCGGCGTTGTTTTCCCTCTCCGGCATTCTGCTCTGCTGCAGGAGGTTCTTTCAAAAGAAGCTGAAACCGCCCATAGATATTTTGACAGATGCCGCGGCGTGTATTGCGGAGCAGAATCTGGATTTTACCATTGCGTATACTTCGGCGGACGAGATGGGGGCGCTATGCCGCTCTTTTGAGCAGATGAGAGCCGCCCTGCAGGAAAATTATAAAAGAATGTGGGAGATGCTGGAGGAAAGGCGCAGCCTGCAGGCTTCGGTGGCGCATGATTTAAGGAATCCCATTGCCATTATTAAAGGGCACGCGGAATATTTGCAGATAAATGTTCCCAAAAAGAAGCTGACACAGGATATGCTGCTTTCCTATGCAGGCAATATCAAAAAGGCGGCAGAACGGCTGGAGGGGTATACGGAATCTGTCAGGACCATCAACCATCTGGAGGAGCTTGCGGTTATGCGCAGGGAGGTGGATTTTCCTGCGCTGTATCAGGACATGCGTGCTGATTTTGTCAGGATGGCGGAGCTTTGGGGGCTTACGCTTGCGGCAGACAATCAGGTAAAGCAAGAGCTGCTTTGTCTGGATGTACAGGTATTGTACCGGATTCTGGAAAATTTGATTGGCAATGCCGTGCGGTTTGCCAAAAGCAGGATTCATCTGTCTTTCTTTGAGGAAGGAGGAAATCTTTGCGTGACGGTGGCGGACGACGGCTGCGGTTTTCCGGAAAAGGTATTGCATTGTAAAAACCGCTACTTCGCAATAGAAGGGAGTGATAAAAATCATTCCGGCATGGGACTTGCCATCTGCCGGATTCTTTGCAAAAAGCATGGCGGCAGTCTTATGCTTACAAACGAAGCAGAGGGCGGCGCTGCCGTAAAAATAATGCTTTCGGTTTGACCGGATTTTGACTTTTCTGCGATATGCTTCTCTTAAAATAAGACTCCGCGCATCTGCGGAGTTGTTTAAGGAGGCTTTCAAGCTATGAAAAAAATTCTGATATTTCTTTTTTATGCATTTCTGGCAATGCTTACGGCATGTGCAAACCCCAATATTCCACAGCGGCAAAAACCGGAGAGGCCGGAGGATATTATGATTCCCATGAATTCTGAAGCGGATATTTCCGGACAGAAGGGAGAGGGAGAGACGAAAGGCGGAGAGGACGGAAGCGGTTTTGTCCTGCTAAGCGATGCAAATTCAGCATTTTCCAACCATTTCGGAACGGAGCAGGGTTATTACCAGTTTACGGAGAGTCAGGAAATAGCGGACGGGCTTTATGGAAAGCATTTAACTTACATAGACTACGCCCAAAGAGAAGAGGTATATTTATGTTCTGACAGCGCCTGCCTGCACAATAGCGCTACGTGCAGCAGTGTTTTTTTAGATGATGAATTTGGAAGAGATCCCTTGCCTTTTGTGTGGGAAGAGACGCTCTATGTTCTGGGAAGGGAATATGACGGAGACGGAGTGGTTGAAGTTTTCGGAGGGGGTGCGCCGGATATGGCAGCGGCGGCGCTCTACCGCATGGAGCTTGACGGCTCTGACAGAAAAAAGATATATACCTTTCCGGAAGACACGGTGGTGGAAAAGCTTGTATTTGGCAGCGGGGATACACTTTGGTTTGTGATAAAGGAGCTTGTTTTTGAACAGGAAGGAAATCAGACGTACACGCTGGCAAAGGAGCGCAGGATCTGCAGGTATAGTATTGCGGACAATAAAATGTCGGAGGGCGTTTCCCTTGATTTTGGAGACAATATCCAATATAAGGTGATAGGAGGGTACGGCAGTCTGCTTGTCTTAAGCGGCGTGGCGTATCCGGATGGCATGAGCGAGACGGACGTTATGCGTCTGGATGATGATAAATGGCGAAATGTATGGCAGAACAGCAGCACAATATACAGCACCTTCGATGTGGCAACACAGGAGAAAAAGGAGATATACCGGACAGACAATCGAGAGATGAGCTTTTGTGCGGTAAAAGGGGGCATGCTCTTTATTGCAGACTCAGTAAGCGGGGAAATCACAAGGCTGAATCTGGATACGGGGGAACAATCCGTTCTTGCCTCCCTGAAGCAAAATTATATTTATTATGTATTGCGGGATACTTTATGCTGTGTCAGCATAGAGGATGTGAACGATAAGTCTCTGTACTTTGTGGATATGGAATCGGGAGAAGTAAAAAGAAGTATGCTTACGAACCTGTCCTTGGGCTGGCAGTTGGATATTCTGGCAGAAACAGAGCGGGAGGTGCTTGTGATTTACGACTATGATGCAAAGGATAATGGGGATGGCAGCTATGAGATACTGCAGTACAAATATGCCTTGATTTCCAAGGAAGATTTGTATAACGGTGTTGCAGGCTATAAGCCGGTTACCATGCTGGGGAGGGGAAGGTAATGGAGCTTATCTTGCAGAATGTGACGAAGCAGTATAAGGAAAAAAAGGCGCTTGCAGATGTTTCCCATGTGCTGACAGAGGGAATCTACGGGCTGCTGGGACCGAATGGAGCGGGTAAGTCTACGCTGATGAATCTGATTACGGGCAATGTGAAAGCCTCGGCGGGCAGAATTTTGTGGAACGGAGAAGAAACGGCGAGGCTTGGAGCAGCTTATCGGGGGATTCTCGGCTATGCGCCCCAGCAGCAGGGGCTGTATGAGACCTTTTCGGGCAGGCGTTTTTTGAGCTATATGGCGGCACTGAAAGGGATTTCCAAAAAGGAAATGAAAGCGGAAATCGAGCGAGTGCTTACACTTGTCAATCTCACGGACAGGGGAAACAGTCCTATCGGTTCTTATTCCGGCGGTATGAAACAGCGCCTTTTGATTGCACAGGCAGTGATGGGGAATCCTAAGCTGGTGGTGTTAGATGAGCCGACGGCGGGACTTGACCCGAAGGAACGTATTCGGATTCGGGAAAAAATCAAAGAAATATCGGGAGATAAAATTATTCTGGTTTCCACTCATGTAATTTCCGATATTTGGTCCATTGCCAAGGAAATTATTTTTCTAAAGGAGGGGCAGATTGCAGCGTATGGTACGGCTGCAGCGCTCTGTGAAAAGCATGGAGGGGAAGCCAATCCGGAGCGGATATATATGGATATTTTTGGAGAGGATACGCTATGTTTGGACTGACCTGTTTTGAGTTGTTAAAAATATGGAAAAAGCGTAGTTTTCTGGCGTGCTTAGGGATTCTTCTGGCGCTCAATCTTTTTATGCTTTGGTATGGGAACCTGCCAAAGGAGGGAAAGCCGCCGCTTTCCGCTTACCGTATGGCAGCCGGCGACATGTCCGGTATGGACGAGCAGGAAAAGTGGGAATATATAAAGGAACTGAAGGAGAAGGCGGACAATATTGCCATGCTGCAGGAGATTCTCACCCTGCAGGCGTGGGGGGATGAGATAGGAAACGCACTTGCCGCCCAACTGCTGCGGGAAAATCCTGCTATTTATGAAACTTATATGGAGGAGCTTACAGAAGGCGGCTATTTAAAGTATACGGATGATTTGGACAAGGAAAGGGCGCTGCTTGACGAACTGTATGAGGAAATAGAAAAAATAAGAGGGTACGGCGCATACTTAGAAAGCGTTGAGAAGCAGGCAGAAAGGCTGCGCGGTATTTCCATTTTTAGGACCGCTTCACGGTTTGGCAGGCAGAATGTGGAAAGAAGCGCAGCCGACCACAGGGGGCTTTCCGATAGAAATATTCGTTTTTACCCATCAAAAGGGATTCGGATGGCAATGGAGAGCCACAGTACGGATATTTTTCTGCTGCTGTCAGTGTTTCTCTTTGTAGGAGGTCTGATTGGAGAGGAAAAAGAGAAGGGGCTGTTTTATCTGACAAGGGCCGCAAAAAACGGCGTTGCTGTGTGCATGGGAGCGAAGCTTTTGGCACTTCTTATACATGTGACAGCTTTTTGTTTCTTGTTTTATGGTGAAAATTTGCTATATGCCTCCGCAACGGCAGGCTTGGGAAGCTTTTCCGCGCAGATACAGTCCGTGGGCGCCTATATGGAAAGCAGTCTGGCGCTTACGCTGGGAGAGTATGCCGCGCTTGCCGTTTTGACAAAAGCAGCCTTATTTTTCTGCTTTGGCGCAATGCTGACGGCAGTTTCCGTCTGGGCGGCAAAAAGCTTTACGCCGCAGCTTGCGGGCGCGGCTTTTCTTTTTTGCAATGGCTTGTGCTATGCGGTGATACCGGCAGGCTCAGCGTTTCACATGTTCAAGTATCTGTCTTTCTTCGGTATGTTGGAAACGGAACGGCTCTATGGGGGATACTTGAATTTTAATGTGTGGGGCAATGCAGTGCCAAGACTTGCCGCGACAATGCTGTGCCTTATTTTGTTTGGCGCGGCAGGAGCAGCGGCGGCATTTTTCCTGTTTTTAAGGGGAAGAAGTCTTGTGATGCAGAAGGCGCGCAGGCTGATGCTGCCGTTTCGTCCATATCAAAGTCTGCTTCGGCATGAAGGCTATAAAATTCTTTTTACAAACCGCGCCCTGCTTCTTCTGCTTTTTGCGGTGCTGCTACTTGGCTGGAAGGATTTGGGAAAAAGCTATACCTGCCCGGCGAAGGAACAGTATTATGCAGATATGATGCTTTTGCTGGAGGGCAGGCTGACGGAGGAAAAGGAGGATATGGTTTTGCGGGAGCAGGCGAGGTTTGACGAGGCTTTTGCGCAGCTTGCGCGTATCGAGGAATTGGAGGCGTGCGGCAGCATTGATAAAAGTACTGCGGACGAAAGAAAGCTTCCATGGCTGGGTGTGTTGGCTTTTTATCCGTCTTTTACGCGCATAGCAGAGCAATACGCGCATATTAAGGCAGAGGGCGGATATTTTATCTATGACACGGGCTACCGCTATTTGTTTGGCAAAATGGACGAGAGCTTTCTGACGGACTGTCTGCTGCTTACGCTTTGTATGATATTTGCATTTGGCGGCGTCATGGCGATGGAGTACCGGAAAAAATCCTGGTATCTGCTGGCGGCGACGCGTAAGGGCAGGCGGCAGGTGCTTATGCAAAAAATAAACATATATATTCTGTGCGCTGCCTGTACCGTGCTGCTGCCATGGATATTCCGAGCGGTGTCCATAGGCAGGACATATCCCATGCGCGGCATAGGGCTTTCTGCCGGAAACCTTCCCATGTATTTTGGAAAAGCGGCGGATATTCCCATTTTTGTACTGATTGCAGCGGCGGTGCTTTCCCAGCTTGCGGCACTTTTGCTGGTCGGGGCAGTTGTGTTGTTTTGGTCGTGGAACCGGAAAAGCTATCTGCAGGCTTCCTTCCTGTCCTTTCTTATGCTTGCCCTGCCCCTTGTGCTGGCAGTGCTGGGGCTTGATTTTGCAAAGTGGATATCGATTTACGGCATATATGGATGGACCGGCTTTTTGTGATGCCGGACTATGAAAATTTCCTTGAAACCGCCGCTTTTTTTGCCTATAATGATTAGAGCGTCAAAAGCCCTGCCGGAAAACGGCAGTTGTCAAGTTGTCCGAAAACCGGAGAAAGGAAGCATGTTTATGATACCAAAGGATCCATTGATGCTGCTTAGCTTTATCAATATGAAGCTTAGGGATTTTTATAAAGATTTGGACGAGCTGTGCAGCCAGCTTGAGCTGAACAGAAAAGAGTTAGAAGAAAAATTGGCGGGGATAGAATATTATTATGACAGAGAAGCAAACCAATTTATCTGAGAAGGGAAGCCGCTGCAGGATTTGTACGGGCTGCGGCAGATGTTTTGGAAAAAAGAAGATGGATGCAGTCAGTGCCTTTTGCGTCGAGGAAGGAATATCTTGTGAAAGCGCTGCGGGCAGCGTGGCAGAAAGGCGTGAAAGAGAGAGGCTATGCGCTTTGGAGCGGGAAAAGGCACGGAGGGGCGGCGAGGCGGCAGCAGGGCAGGAGGACTTTTTGTGCGCGGTGGATATCGGCACGACGACGGTGGCGATGCAGCTTAGGAGTCTGCAGGACGGAAAGGTTTTTGATACCTTTACCTGCTTAAATCCCCAAGGAAAGTATGGAGCAGATGTGCTTTCGCGCATAGGGGCTGCAGAAAATCCGCAGACAAAGAAAGCCATGTATAGGGAAATCAGGGAAGTTTTGAACACAGGGATTTTACAATTTCAAAAAACCTTGGACAGACTTTGCCTGCATCCTGAAAAGAAGGGAATAGAAAAGGCGTCTTTGTTACCAAAGCAGGAGGGAGCAGGTGAAGTTGCCCTGTCAGGGAGAGACAAGGAAACAAGGAAGCTTTGTGGAATTGTGATTGCCGCAAATACGACCATGGTACACCTGCTTATGGATTTAGATGTGAGCCTGCTTGGAAAGTATCCCTTTCAGCCGGAGACGCTATCGGAGATTCACACAAGTTTGTTTGAGATTCCGGCGGTGATTCTGCCGGGAATTTCCGCCTTTGTGGGTGCGGATATTTCCGCTGGAATCTATGCCCTGTCCATGCATGAGCGGCAGGAGGTTACTCTGCTTTTGGATCTGGGCACCAATGGGGAGATGGTTTTGGGAAACAGGGAGCGGATGATAGCGACGGCGGCTGCGGCAGGACCGGCGTTTGAAGGAAATGCAGAAAATTACGGTACGGATTTGATGGCGCTTGCCGCAAGGCTTTTAGAGGAGGGTATTTTGGATGAAACAGGTCTTCTTGCAGAGCCTTATTTTGAAGAGGGCATCGATATTGGCGGCGTTCGGTTGACACAAAGTTACATCAGGCAGCTTCAGATGGCGAAAGCTGCTGTCCGCACGGGCATCCGCATTTTATGTGAGAAATATGGATTAGAGTCACCTGCGCAGATAGATAAGGTTTTTCTGGCCGGTGGAATGGGCTATTATCTGAGTTCCAAAGCGGCAGCACGCATTGGGCTGCTGCCGGCAGAATTGGCAGGAAAAACGGTTGCGGTGGGAAATGCCGCGCTTGAGGGCGCTTTTTGGTACGGAAGACGGATTTTGTGGCAGGAGATATCGGCAGAGGGAGAGAATACGGCAGCCGGTAAACCGCTGCAGACAGGGATAATATCTGCCGCAGGCATATTGCCGCCGTTTCGGACAGAGGTGTTTAATCTGGCAGAGGAGCCGCAGTTTTCGGAACGTTATGTGCAGGAGATGAATTTTCCGGCGGCGGGTGAAAGTTGAGGTGATTGTACAGAGGGGATTTGAAAAAGATTGTTGGGAGAAGCCGGCATATGCCTGTTTCTCTTTTTTTGTGGAAACAGACTATAAAGTAATACAGATTGGAACTATAGTGGATTGGACTGGCTGATAAGGTAAGATAATATTTATAGAAATATTGAGAGGTAAAGAAGTGCATGGATTTTAGTTTAACAAAAGAACAGCAGCGGTTAAAAAATGAAATTATTAAGTTTTCCAGAGAACATCTGAATAAGATGGAGTGTATGGACAACTTTTCTTTCGATATGTGGAATAATATATCGCAGCTAGGAATTCATGGCATCATGATTCCGGAAGAATATGGCGGAATGAATGAAAGTTATACGACTGCGGCGGTTGCGATAGAGGCATTGGGATATGGCTGTAAAAACAATGGTTTTGTATTTGCTGTCAATAACCATATATGGGTTGGGCAGAATATTATCAATATGTTTGGATCCAATGTATTAAAGGACAAATATATTCCTGATATGGTTGCAGGAAAAAGGATTGGAGCTATAGCCATAACGGAAGCCGATGCAGGTTCGGATGCGTTCGGAATGTCAACATCGGTAGTAGAAACTGATGACTGCTATATTATGAACGGAAATAAAATGTTTATCTCAAATGGTAATATTGCAAATATATTTGTTGTTTTTGGAAGGATAGTTGTTAATAAAACAATTCAAATTGCTGCTTTTGTTGTTGAAAAAGAATTTGCAGGTGTTACTTGTAGCAAAGAGTTTGAAAAAATGGGGCTCGATAGTTGTCCTATGTGTGAGGTGAGCTTTTGTGATGTTAAGATTCCCAAAGAAAATCTATTGGGAAACATCGGAAATGGCAAATTGATTATGATGACAGCATTGGAATTAGAACGGTGCTATGAATTTGCGTGTCATGTTGGTGCAATGCAAAGAGTCATGGAAAAATGCATAAAGTACGCAAAAGAAAGAAAACAGTTCAATATGCCGATTTCTAAGTTTCAGGCAGTTACTCACAAAATAGCGGATATGAGAGTAAAAATTGAAATGTCAAGACTTTTGCTATATAAAATAGCGTGGCTGAAAGATAATAAAAAGAGTGCATTTTTGGAAACATCTATTTTCAAACTATATGTCAGTGAGAGTTATATTTCCGTATGTAAAGATGCCATGCAAATTTTTGGGGCATATGGGTACATGAAAGAATATGAATTAGAGCGCGAAATGCGGGATGCTTTGGCTTGCTGTGTATACTCGGGGACAAATGATATGCAGAGAAATACCATTTATGATTTGTCTTCAACATTATGGAATTAGGAAGCGTATAGAAGTCGTATATTGATGTATGGCGCTGCTGACACATTAAAGGAACACATATGATAAATATTATTTTGTGCGTAAAGGTAGTCTTATCCAGTATCGTTTATAAGAATAATAATATTGTTGATAAATATATGCTGAACCCATTTGATTTGTATGCGCTGGAGCAGGTATTGGAGATAAAAAGGACAACGGAATGTAAGATTACATGCTTATGTATGGGGAAGGAAGAGATAAAAGAGGCATTAGTGCAGTGTAAGGCGATGGGGGCAGATGACATTATTTTATTAAGTGATAAGAAATTTGCCGGAGCAGATACCTATGCTACAGTCTATGTTTTGGCACAAGCACTAAAGAATCTTGATTATGATATTGTAGTATGTGGTAAACAAGCCGTTGATGGTGAAACAGGACAAGTTCCATATGGTTTAGCAGCCAGATTGAATTGTATTTGCATGGGAGCTATCAGTGAAATTGAGGTGTTAGAAAAGAATAGAGTGATTGTCACGCAGCAAAAAGATAATATAAAAAGAAAGCTGGCATGCAAGCTGCCGATTGTAATGACATACGATGATTGCACCTTAAAAAGCCCCACAATCAATTTGATGGCATTAAAAAGAGCAGAGAAATATCAGGTGACTATTTTAAAGGCCCAAGACTTGAATTTAGATACAGATAAAGTTGGACAACAAGGGTCTAAAACGGAAGTATACAGCAGTACAAAACCTGAATACAGAAAAGCAGAGCCAATTTTATTACAGGACGAAATGGAGGAAATGATATCAAAGATTTATGATATATTGCGTATACGAAAGGGATAGTTAGGGAAAATATGATTCGTATTTTAGTTGTTACACATCCTTATGCAGGGAATGATGGTAATATAAACTTTGAACTTATACGAAAGGCATATGATTTATCAAAAGGTAATAGTGCCGATGTAAAGATACTTATGATGGAAAAGTTTTCTGATGAACTTATTCAATTATATAAAAGATATGGCGGGAAAAACTTTTTGATTTATGAAGCAGAACAGGAATTAGAGTATATCTGCTATGCTGAACTGATTGCGCAGGTTTGCAGAAAATACAAACCGAATCTGATACTTTATCCCGGTACGGAACTGGGCAAGGCTATTGCTGCAACTATAGCGACTATATTGCATGCGGCATTGATAGCCGATTGCATTGATATTCAACCATTGAATGAAGACAAGTACTCCTTTTCACGGACGGCAATGAACGATTCGATTATAGCGAAAATAAGGTGCGTTAAAGATTGCATTCAAATGTGTACGGTAAAAAGGAATGTATTTGAGGCAAAGGAAGTATGCAGTATAGGAGAGGAGAATATAGAATTTGTATTATCCGATAAAGCCATTCAAGACAATCAAGTGCCGGAAATACTTGAAACCACTGAAAATATAAAAACGGTACGTGACTGTCAAATTGAAAATGCGAGAATTATCTTTGGAATTGGAAGAGGCGTTCTAAAGGATGATATAAAGAAAGTGGAAGACTTGGCAAGAATATTTCATGCCGAAATTGCCTGTACCAGAATTATTGTTGAAGAACAAATTATGGATAAATCAAGACAGATTGGACAATCCGGCAAAATGGTCAGCCCGGATATATATGTGGCATTTGGTATATCAGGAGCGAGTCAACATATGGTTGGGCTGAAAAATGCTAAAAAGATTATTGCAATTAACCGTGATAAAGACGCAATGATATGTAAGTATGCCGATTATGTATTTATTGCCGATACACATAAATTTATTGCTTGTATGTATTCTGATTTTGTAGGAGATTAGTTACTTATGAAAATCTATATGGAGTTTTCATATTGATACAGCTGGCATTACAAATCAAATATTTGAGTATACGAACAGCACAAAAGTAAATATGCCAGAGTTTCTATTATCAGCAACTATCAATTGTAATAGATATCAAACATCAAAACTAGTATAATATGAAGCGGGAGGATTTATGGCGAAATGTATATTTTTTGGAACACCTGCTTTTGGTCATGTGAAGCCAACGCTTGGCTTGTTAAAAGAGCTTGTTAATAAAGGAGAAACAGTATACATATATAATAGTGATATATTTAGAAAAGTGATAGAGGATACAGGTTCTATTTTTTTGCCTTATGAGGACAATGTTATAAAGGATATTGACTATGAAAATTCTTCTATATATACGAAATGTGAATACTACCCAATAGAAAGTGTCATAGCAGAATGCATGATATCATGTGGAGAATATATCAGAAAATCGGAAGCGTATATAAAAAATGCTTCAAACCTTGAACCCGATTATATTATATTTGACAGTGTTCAATTTTTTGGTAAAAGAATAGCAAGAATGTTAAAGATTCCCGCCATATGTTCGTCTACAGTTTTAGCAATACCACACCGCAAATATGAAAATGAAGAGTTGAAATATTTAGTAAAAAATGTTTATTCTACTCAAGTGACATCTATTCAGGATTGTGAGCAATTACAAAAATGTATACTTAAAGTTTTCAAAATCTATGAAAAGAAGCACAATATGTACGATTTTGATTATTTTTATAAGTATGGAATGGCAGGTGATTTGAATATAGTATATACCTCTAAAGAATTTCAACCATACGGGGAATATTTTGATGATACGTATATTTTCACCGGATGTAAATTTAGTGAGAATATATCTGATAATAAAAATAAGGATAGAAAGAAGATATATATTACGTTGGGCTCAATATTGACAAGACTGCAAGACTGCGGTGATTTCTTTTTAAATTGTTTATTGGCTTTTAAAAACGAAAAAGTTTCACTTGTTATAGCAGCAGGAAGTAAATATGAATTGTTAAAGGATTATCAAAGTGATTATATTAGAATTGAAAGATTTGCAGAGCAAGAGAAGGAACTTCAACAGGCAGACTTGGTTATTGCTCACGGAGGCATAAATACAATTTATGAAAGTCTTTATTATGGGGTACCATTACTGATTTATCCTTATATTAGTGACCAATTTTTTAATGCAAATTTGATTACGCAGTATAAAGTGGGAAAAAGAATTGATGATATTTCAGTGGAAAGTATAAGAAAAAACGCCATGCAAATTCTAAATGATATATCTTTTGCGAAGCGAAGTAAAAAGCTAGGAAATACACTTAAGATTCAAAATGGATATACAATAGCTGCAGAAAAAATAATAGAAATAGCACAAGATAAGAAAATGAGAAAATAAATAGTTTTATAATTGTCTGTAATTAAATGATCCGAATCAATCTCAATATCAAAAATGCTTTCCAGTCGCACTACTATTTGAATAAAAACAATTGAATTTATTCCAATATCATTGAAATTTCCATTTTTCAATAACAATTCATCCACATCATTAGTACCTATAACTTCTTTTATTGCATTCACTATTTTTTCACGCATGGTATTATTCAGCCTTTCTACAAAACTAT
>WSLY01000022.1 GCA_013316825.1 Lachnospiraceae bacterium
AACGGAGGTGCAGGGACATAGGATTTTCTTTTCGGAGGGTAAGACAGGTATGGAAGAATGCCGCTGCACAGGAAAAATGCTCTGTGGCGTTGTCCACAGAGATAGCGAGCATCGGATTGTGTCAGCCACAATCCAATCCACAGCCTAAAGGCGTGTGGAGTTCACTCAGGGGACAGCCCCTGTTTACCCCGAAGAAAGAAAAATAAGACTGGAGGATTGAGGAAAATGAGCAGAAAAAAATCAGAAAAGGATATGCGGAATGTCCCGATTACCGTCCGATTGAACGAAGAAGAACATGAAAAATTAAAGCAGTGTGCCGCCGCTTGCAGTCTGTCCGCAGCCGAATTTATGCGCCAGTTATGCAAGGGAAACGCCCCGCAGCCACAGCCCAAAACCGAGTTTTGGGAGCTGTTAAACAAGCTCTACGAAGTGCATGACGCTTTCAAAAAGTGTGTCCCTTACTATCCAACCGCCGCTGAAATTTGTAGAGAGATTGAGGATTTTATCTTAGAACTGCAACAGAAAACAACTCTCCCACAACAATATAGCGTAGAAGAATTGACAAAACAGGGGGCGGTCTGATATGGCGGTAACGAGCCTATGGCATGTCAAGGGGAGCATAAAAGACGTGATTGACTATATAGAAAACCCAGAAAAGACCGTGCCGAATCGGGAAATGCAGGACTTCTTTGACGTATTCTCCTATGTGAAGAATCCGTCAAAAACAGATGAGGGCGAGTATGTTTCCGCTGTCAACTGTCTGAAAGAAACCGCCTTACAGCAGATGATTTTGACGAAGAAACAGTACCAAAAGACAGGCGGATATATCGCTTGGCATGGCTATCAGAGCTTCAAGCCAGACGAGGTAACGCCCGAACAATGCCATGAAATCGGATTGAAATTAGCAAGGGAAATGTGGGGCAGCAAGTACCAGATAATCGTTGCCACCCACCTTGACAAAGGGCATCTGCACAACCATTTCTGCTTCAACTCCGTTTCTTATCTGGATGGGAGCAAATACAATTACTCAAAATCGGAGCAGAAACGGTTAAGGGAAGTGTCCGACCGATTGTGTTTTGAGTACGGATTGTCAGTCATAGAGCATCCGAAGAAAGCCCCGTCAAGACCGCTGTATCTGGACGAAAAAAGCGGAAAGCCGACACGGTACAACGTCTATCGGGAGGATTTAAAGGAGGCAATCAACGGGAGCAGGGATTTACAGCACATGATGAAATACCTCACCGACAAGGGATATGAGGTTGATTTTTCTGGCAGCCATTGGAAAATGAAGCTGCCACAGTATAAGCATTTCACAAGGTTAGACACGCTTGACGAGCGGTTGACTCCCGATTTCATACGGTCATGTTTAGGCGGGGCTTCCCAATATGGAAACTACAAAGCAAGGATTTCCTATTCCCCGCATATGCCAGAGCAGTATAAAAACGCATGGAAACCGCATCAAAAAACCACAGGAATCTTAGCGTTATATTACTACTGGTGCTATCAGTTAGGGATATTCCCCAAAGGCACAAACTACAAGCCGACAAGCCCGCTGATGAAAGAGGAGCTTCGGAAACTGGACGAGATTACCGCACAGGTAAGGTATATGTCAAAGCAGGGCATCTCTACCCTCTCCGACTTACACGCCGACAGGGAGAAAAACCAGACCGAAATGAATAAACTGATTGACTACCGCCAGCACTTGCGGAATAAGGTACGCCGTGCCACACCAGCCGAAAAAGAAACACTCCGAGCCGAAAAACAGGGCGTGACGGAGCGGATAACGGAGCTTAGAAAACGGTTGAAATATGCAGACGGGATTGAGAAACGCTCTGCCCATATCGACAACTGCCTAGACCAAATCCATGATACGATTGAAAATCAGCGGTCAAACCGACAGAAACAGCCAGTTAAAACAGACCGCAGGAGGGAGGAACCATTGCGATGAGCAGACTGTCAGAGGAAGAAATACAGGCGATTATGGAGGAATACAAGGACGCCCCTATGGTAAACCCAGACAAAATATATCCCCCTCTGCCGCCTGTCCAGAACGTCACGCCCCTTGTCCGCATCCCAGAGCCGATGAGCCTTACCGAGAAAATCGGCGGCACGGAATACACTGTCAACGCCCATTTCCGAAAAGATGGGCGGGACTTGCTTGTAATGCTTACGGATATTTTTCGGCGTGGCGCACAGAAATATGGATTTTATGATAATGAGAATTGGGGTGATGATGACGGGGAATAACAGGCAGCGGAAGAATTACCGCTTTAAAGTGTTGAAGTTTAAGGGCAGATGTGGTACACTGTACCTACACTTCACAATACCGTGTCTGCTGTCGGAAAGGAGAGCTTTATGAAAAGACAGCAGGAAGAATTTACGGCATTGTATTGTAGATTAAGCCAAGATGACGGACGGGAAGGCGAAAGCAACAGCATTGTAAACCAGAAAGAATATCTGATGAAATACGCCAAAGAACACGGCTTCCCTAACCCGAAATTCTATGTGGACGACGGCTATACGGGTACGAATTTTGACCGCCCAAGCTTTAAGGAAATGTCGTCGGACATTGAAAAAGGGCTTGTAAAAACGGTCATTGTTAAAGACTTATCACGCTTCGGCAGGAACTATATCGAGGTCGGCTCATACTCCGAAATCATCTACCCCGAAGCGGGCGTGAGGTTCATCGCCATCATGGACAACGTGGACACGGGCAGCCTTGAAAGCAACGAATTTGCCGCCTTTACCAACCTTTTCAACGAATGGTATCCCAAAAGCACAAGCAAAAAGGTAAAGGAAGTCAAGAAAGCGAAAGGGCTTGCAGGCGAGCATTTGGGCGCGCCGCCCTACGGGTATTTGCGGAATCCAGACGATAAAACACGCTGGCTTGTGGATGAGGAAGCGGCAGCAGTCGTCCGCAGGATATTCTCACTCTGTATGCAGGGAAAAGGCGTGTCAGCCATTGCCACAGCCCTCTGGGAAGATAAGGTGCTTACCCCGTCAGCCTACAAAGTATCAAAGGGAATCGGCGTTGCAAAAAAATCGGGACATCCCTATAACTGGGAGACGTCCGTGATTGCGTCCATTCTGGAAAATGTGGCGTATATCGGCGTGACGGAGAGCTTTAAATCCACCCGTTTAGGCTTTAAGAGCAGGAAACGCATCCCCACCGCAAAGGACAGGCGGACGTATATCGAGGACGCCCATACGCCCATCATTGACAGGGATATGTGGGAAAAAGTTCAGATGATACGGGCAAACAAACGCAGACCGACCAAAAACGGAACGACAAGTATCTTTTCAGGGCTGCTCTATTGTGCCGACTGCGGGGCGAAATTAAGTTTAGCCACAGCCAACGGGAATACGCATTTCCGCTGTTCCATGTATAAACGGACAAGCAGGGCAAAGGAATGTACGCAGCACTATATCCGAGAGGACGCATTAAAACAGTTGGTTCTGAAACAGCTCCAGCAGTTCCTCTCCTATTTACAGCAGTTTGAGCGTGTGTTTATCCGACGGCAGATTGACGCCACCCTTGCAGAACGCAGATACAAGTTGTCCGCAAAGCAGAAACAGATAGAAAAGGACGAAAAGCGGATAAAGGAGCTTGACCGCCTGTTCCGTAAAATCTATGAGGATAATGTCAACGGAAAGCTGAATGACGAACGCTTTTACAAGCTGTCGGACGGATATGAAGCCGAGCAGGAACAGCTGAAGCAGGAAATCGAAGACTTGACAGCCGAGGTCAGCGAAGCCGACACGGAAGCGACCAATGTCGCCAGGCTGATAGCCGTCACCAGGAAATACACCCGCATTGACGAACTAACGCCCGAAGTCCTAAACGCATTTGTGGATAAAATCGTAGTCCATGAGCGTGAGAAAAAGGATGGGAAACGGACACAGAAAATCGACATCTACTATTCCTATGTCGGGATTGTGGACATCCCCACGGACGAGGAAATGCGGGAAATGGAACGGGAATATATGCAGCGTACCAAACGTCAAACCGCCTAAATATAGGCGTGGCAGGAGAAAATCTATGCTCCTGCCGATACATATCTATTTTTATCCCTATCTGGTTTAACCCATGAAACAGAATTTTATATAAACTATAACGCAAAGAAAATCTCTCAAATTACAGGACGTAGCACAAATAGCGTACATTTATTGGTAAATTATCTCACGGAGATGTATGATGTATATTCATTAACCTATGAGTATCAAAAAAGTATGTGGCAAGATTATGCTGCAGGTGGGAATGGCATTTGTATAGAATATAATGTAGGGGATTATGATTATTTATATCCTGTGGAGTATTTAGAAAAAACAGACATAGATTTTGAACAAATGATAATTTCGGCAATTACCGGTAAAAATCTTGCTCTTGCAATAATTCCTTGGGTAATTAAGAATCCGGTTAATATTACAGCTAACATGGATTCAACAAAAGAAAAAGAAGTCAGAATGCTTTATTGTCCATATGTCTTAGCAGAACTTAACAGTGGACGAGTTGAAATGAATATTAAAGAAAGGTTGCATTATAAAGGGATAGCAAAACCGTATACGGATTTTAAATTAAGTGTATCCAAAATCGTTATTGGCAATAAATGCTGTTATGATACGGTTAAGGAATTGGAAATTTTCTGTGATGCAAATGGAATTTCATATACATATCTCTAAGCTTAAACAAATGGCTTAACTAAATGTGTTATGATATCACAAAAATTGCAATACATAAAGATATAAAGAAGATATATTATGCCTTCAGGAAAACTATAAAACAACAAAGGAGGCATGAAATGTCAGAATATCAACTACAAATCAAACAAGTGGTGGACTATCCACGCTGCCGTATTTACAGGCAGTTCGTCCAGTCACTGATCACGGACCAGGGCATTCGCACAGGCGGGGGCTCTGGTCTTTTTTATTTTACGGTGCTTTGCAGTTATGCAAACTTCCGTACATCTTACCGCCGTATAGACGGGATCAGCTACCCGGTCTATCCCGGTGAGTGGATATGCACTGTCAAGGAATTGGCTGGATGGTTCCGCACGCATTTCCAGCACCAGGCGCTTGACATATTGGACGGGCTGCAGAAAAGGAACCTGATCTCGTACCTGCCACTGGGGCGGGGAAAGGTGGTCAAGTATAAAATCCGGGACTGGAAAAAGCATAATACGGTGCTGGATTACACCACGCCCATCACAAGGAAGCAGGTGTAGATGGACATATCGCCGCGGTCATTTGCCAGACGTTTCTTAATAGGTATACATATTTTTTTCATAGGCACCTCACTTCCAATAATGTTCGCTGACGCCCGCCGCCCTGGAAACAATATTGATGCGTACCAGGTCGAAGTTCCAGAAACCGCCCAGCTTTGCCTCCCCCTGGATGGTAAGGTAGAAAGGGCTGCCTAACTGGATGGCCCTGTTCATCATGGAGGGAGTCGGCGTCTTGTAGGAGGCGTTGATGGAATAGGAGATGTTTTCAGCACCCTCAATCTGGGAACAGAGGAAATTGAAGAGCTGTTCCGTCTCCGCATTGACGCCGCCTGACAGCTGGATCTGTTTTACCATTTGATCGGCGCAGAGGTCCAGTTCCTGCTTGGTTGAGATAATGCTGAACAGATCAATGATAAAAGCCAACAGTAACACCGCAATGAAAATGAAGACCATGGTGCTGAGATAGTTTGCCTCGGCACGCTCGTCCCGCAGAATCCTGCGGATCTTTTTTAAACTTATGATAACCACCACCTTTACGGCAAAACGGCCGCCCTTTTTGATGGGAAACGGCCGTCTGCAAAATTTTTGACTGTACCAAGTATAACAGATATAGATTTGCGGTAAAAGAGCAAAACAATGCCAATGTTGTGCCAAAGGTGTGCTGATTGATGGAAATAGATAAAAAGTGTGTTTTTTTTAATCGCTATCTTTGAAAAAGAGACGATTTCGTAAGCGGTTCCGTTTACCTCCAATTTTTCCTTGCATTATATACATTGTTTACGGCCTCAATATAGCATATGAAAGAGGGATGGTCATGATCGTTTTGCCGCAGATATCTGTTCTTTATATCCAGATACTGCGATCTGACAAGCTGCCACTTCCCTTTTTCCTTAATGTATGTAGCCTTTTCCTGTATTCTCTCAGAATGGGGAGCCTCATTCCAATAATATTGGTCATAATAAGTGAAACCAGTCTTTTTATGTATCATTCTGTGAAAATGTCCCCTTGTATCTTGGCATACAATGCAGACATCCATCGAAAACTCGGTGGGGTTTCCTTTGGTAAAATATCTCCATTCTGTGGTTAGGGCAGAGGTGGAATCATTACAATCTCCCCATCCGTGTGCATGCAACGCCTTGTTAAAGGATTTTCTTACACATTCTTTTATAGAACTGCAAGCCTCATAATCTTCACATCTTACAAGTTCCAGGTTGTAATCCAGATCTATCGGCAACGTGGCATTTTGTACGATAAGGTTCCGTGCCCCGCTCCCTACAAGATAGAATATTGAGCCAATATCATAGTCCTCTTTCAAATAGTGGCATAAGTCCTGCATGATCTCACCGCACAGGTTTCGGATACGTCTTAGAAATTCCTTGTCTTCTACATAAGTATACATAAAAATCTCCTTTCGTTCCCCAACCGGCCATTTAGACTTAAATATCTAAATCGCTACAGTATAAATCATATGACAATAAAATGTCAAACTTTTTTTGAGTGGATTGAGAAACGTGGATTGAGAAGCGGTTAAAAAAATTGTTAGGAGTGAAGAAATTTTCAGAGTATCCCTTATTTATTTAATGTATGGACAATCATCTGTATGTAGAAAGTCCATAGCCTGTACCTTGAAAACTTCATAGCCTTCCAGACAGTTATACAGGAACTGCGGACAGTGTGCGATGAGAGGATAAGGAAAGGGAGCGCACCCGCAGGTGAAATGACGCACAGCAAATGCTACACAGTAGCTGCCTGAAAATACGCGGCGGAACTCCGGCGCAGGAAATGGGTCTGGGGAAAAGGCACATCCTGAAGGTATAATATATCTTCTTTATATTTTTTGGCACTGCGGTATCCATGTTGACTGAAGTATGATTTATGATTGCATATCTAAGGAGGATATTTTCATGCAAAAGGGGATAGATGATACAAAGGCATTATTAAGCGTAAAAGAAATGTGCGGTTATCTGGGAATCGGACAAACGAAAGCAAGGGAACTGCTTAGCGATCCTGATAACGGATTTACTGTAAGAATAGGAAATAGACTGTATGCACATAAAGCAAAGCTTGATAAGTGGCTGTTAAACCAAATAATGTAGCTGATTTGCCGGATGCGGACAATACAAACAGTAAATGTGAGTGTTTAATTGGTAAATTTGATTGAATAATTAAAAGATTTATGGTAGTATGAAAGGGATATTTGGAATCCTTTCCTATATACTGTATGCAGGAAGGAGAACAAATGGGTAAATCTCTTAACGGAAAAGAATTAGGCAAAGGCATTACACAAAGAAAGGATGGGATTTATCAGGGAAGATTTGTCAATCGGTTTGGTAAAAAACAGACGGTTTATGCAAAAACACTGAATGAAGTGAGGCAAAAGCTCAGGAACGAACAGTACGAAGATGAAAAGGCCATCAATGTTGTGACCAAGGATGTGAAGCTGGATGAGTGGTTTCAGACTTGGCTGAATACCTGCAAGAAAAACTGCAGGGCTTCGACAAAAGAGGTTTATGCAAGAAGATACCGCAAGGTACAGGAATCGCTTGGCTGGAGAAAACTGACATCTTTAAATCTGATTATCATGCAGCAGGCAATCAACGAATTAGAAACGGACAATGCGCGTAAAGAGGTCAAAAAATTATTGGTTGATATGCTGAATAAGGCCATAGATTCTGATTTGCTTATCAAAAATGCCGCAAAGCAGATAAATACGGTGATTTCTAAAGAGGAAAAGAAGGAGCGCCGGGTGTTGACGGTAAGTGAGGCAGAACTTTTCCTGAGACAGGCAGCAGGTACATTTTATTACAATATGTATGTGCTGGCGCTGGATACAGGGATGCGTATCGGAGAGTTGATGGGGCTGCAGTGGCCGGATATTGACTGGGACAAGAAAGTACTATATATCAGACGTTCCCTGTGCTATTTTTGCAAGGAAGGTAAATATGTGTTTGAATGGCATGATACTAAACAAGTAACGGCAGGCGAGCGATACCGTTAACAGCCCGGGCTTTAGAGGCTTTAAAAAGGCAAAAAGTTCAAAGACAAAAGATTTTACTGAAAAATGCGGTAAATGCACATGATGAGTATAAGGATCTGGTATTTGTCACCAAGAACAATCGTCCGACTCAGCAATTTATTGTGCAGGAATGTATGGATTTGGTGACAAGGCATATTCAGGAGAACAAGCCGGATTTTGAACGGTTTTCCCCGCATTGTTTCCGTCATACCTTTGCAACGAGGGCTATTGAAAACGGGATGCAGCCAAAGAGCCTCCAAAGGATACTCGGTCATGGTTCGTTACATATGACAATGGATCTTTATTGCCATGTAACAGAAGATACCCTGTTTGATGCGATGAGTCTGATGGAAAAGTGTGTATAGGCCGGAGCCTGAGACAAAAGTGTGTAGCAGGTGTGTAGTGGAGTGTTTCGAGAGAGAATGATACAGGCGGAAAGCCTTGAAAAACCGGAGGTTTTAAGATAAAATGGAGAGTTATAAACAGGAATTTATCGAATTTATGGTGGACTGCGGAGTTTTGCAGTTCGGTGATTTTACCCTAAAGAGCGGCAGGAAAAGCCCGTTTTTTATGAATGCAGGCGGGTATGTGACAGGCGGGCAGCTGAAGCGGCTTGGCGAATATTATGCCCATGCCATACACAATACTTATGGGGATGATTTTGACGTGCTGTTCGGTCCGGCTTACAAGGGGATTCCCTTAAGCGTGGTGACGGCGGTGGCTTACAGTGAGTTGTTCGGCAGGGAAATCCGCTACTGTTCCAACCGCAAGGAGGAAAAGGACCATGGCGACGCGGGTATATTGCTTGGCAGCAGACTTGGGGACGGCGACAGGGTCGTTATCATAGAGGATGTCACAACCTCCGGCAAATCCATCGAAGAGACCTTTCCGATTCTCAAATCGCAGGCAAAGGTGGAAATAAAAGGGCTGATGGTTTCCCTAAACCGCGAGGAAGTCGGGCAGTCCGGCAAGGTGGGAGCGCTGACCGAGATACAGGAAACATACGGCTTTCCCACGTCGGCAATCGTGAGCATGAGCGAAGTGACGGCGTATCTGTATAATAAGCCCTACAAAGGCAGAATATATATTGACGACGAACGAAAGGGCGCACTTGACAATTACTTTGCGCAGTACGGAATAAAAAAATAAGGAGAGGATTGCCATGGAAGAAAAATTGTACAGAACAATGCGCGGAACCGGCGCAACCAACATTGTGATAGGGGTGCTTACTTTGGTGGTGGGAATCACAAGCGGTATCCTTTTATTCATCAGCGGTGCAAAGCTGCTGTCACGCAAGTCTCATATCCTGTTTTAAAAGCAGTGGGCATTTCCTGTGGAGGTGCCCATTTATCTTTTCCGGCGTAAATTGCCGGAAAATGAACGGATGGGAGGGCGGCTTAGCATTATGGGGCGAAAAAAAAATTACATTTTTACCAATAAAAAACACTCGGAACGGGCGATTATGTCTACCATTTTAGGGGTTATAAGCCTGATATCCCTTATTGCGGCAGTTTTTCTTGCCTATGAGAAAGAGGGGAATATACCTGCAGGCTATGGCGTGGCCGGATTTTTGATAGCGGTCTTTTCCGTGACAGGGCTGGTGCTGGGAATCGTGACGGCGATGGAAAAGGACAGATACCGTCTGTTTCCGTGTCTTGGAATTGTATGCAATCTGCTTGCGCTTTTGGGGATTGGGTTTGTGGTCTATGCAGGTATGTATTTGTAGTATGTACGGATGAAACGGATAAAGAACGGAGAGCGGCGGAAGAAAGCGTCCGCATTTGAATGGAGGAAGAAGATGGACGAGGTATTGCAGGAGAGGCTTATGCTGGCGCAGGAACGTATCAGCCAGTTGAAGGAAGAAAATATTTCAGATGAGGCATTTGCCGTTTATTTCAAAAAAGAAGCAGAATGGTTTTTGGAGCTGTTTTGGCTGCGTGAACTGCTTGCGAGCGGTGAATTCGAGAAGCTTGGCCTAGAGGAGCTTCAGGATTGGAACAGGAAGCTTTACGGGGAGCTGCTGCCGGAAAATTATGAAAAAAGCTATGCGAATCCGGCTGCGGCAGTACGGGAGCTGGGAGCAGAGTTCGGTGCGTTTGTTTCCGCGCTGCATGCAGAACTTCGAAACAGCATTATGTACGTTTTTTATAATCATACGGAGGAGTTTGCGGCAGCCGCGGAGCTCTTTCTGGAGATAGAGAATATCTTTGCCTGCGCGTGGGAAGAGGAGCGGCGGCTGCCTGCTTTGGCAGAGGTGAAACAGGCGTATTACTGGTACATGAGCGATTATGCTGCTTTCCGTTCTGAAAGACAGGTGCGCGGTACGGTAGACACTTCCATGAATGCGGCAAAAAAAATTGTGATGGAGGGTGATTTATCAGATTTGCGCTGTCTGTACCGCTATGGCTGCTATATTTCCGATGCCGAGCTTCGTATGGCGGCGTATCTTGACTCCCTTCCGGAGGAAACGATTGCCGTAATGGCGAATACCTTTACGGAAGGATACCGTCTGGGATTTGCTGCGACAGGCAAGGACATCACCATCAAAAAAAGCGTCGGCATCTATTATAATATTGGCTTTGAGCGTGTCGTCAGAAAAGCCGTGGAAAATTTTCGGAAAATCGGACTGGAAGCAGTAATAGACAGAAAGGTGATTTGCGGTACGCCTGCAAACAGGCAGTATGACTACGATCACAAGGATGATGATGTTCTCTTTTTGGATAAGCAGTACATGAACCGTAAGCTGGAAACATTACGCTGCGCCTACGAAAAATATAAGGAAGCGGCGGCGGTATATGGCGGGCCGGCATTGATAGAGGTGTTTGGAGAGGAGCCTTTTGCACCGGCTATCAAGGAGGAGACATATAAGCCTGATGATGTGCATAGGAAGCTTATCGTGGAGTATACATCATCCTTCAGACAGCTTCAGGCGGAATATATCAAAGAGGAGGAGCGCAGTTTTACTATTATTGCATTTCCCACGCCCGCTGTCGGCGAACAGTTTGAGGAGATTTTTGACGAGACTATCCGCATCAATACGCTGGACTATAACCTTTACAGGCAGATACAGCAGGACATTATAGATGTGCTGGATACTGCAGAGTATGTGGAAATCAAGGGGATGAACGGCAATAGGACGGATTTGCGCGTGGTGCTTAAGGCGCTTACAAATCCCCAGAAAGAGACAAAATTCGAAAACTGTGTTGCTGACGTCAACATTCCGGTAGGCGAGGTATTCACTTCTCCTGTGCTTAAGGGAACCGAAGGGATTCTCCATGTTGGGCAGGTATTTTTAAACGAGCTGGAATACAAAGACTTTGAGATACATTTTAAGGACGGCATGACTACCGACTATCGCTGCGGCAATTTTGAGAAGGAAGAGGAAGGGCGCAATTATATCAAAGAAAATGTTTTGTGCAACCATGAATCCCTGCCCTTAGGCGAATTTGCAATCGGCACGAATACGGCGGCGTACGTCATGGCGCAGAAATACGATATCGGGGCAAAGCTCCCCATTTTGATAGCGGAAAAGACAGGTCCTCATTTTGCAGTGGGAGACACCTGCTACTGCCATGTGGAGGATGTAAAGGTGTATAATCCGGACGGCAAGGAGATTGTGGCAAGGGATAATGAGGTGTCTGCGCTGCGCGGTAAGGATATAAGTAAGGCGTATTTTAACTGCCATACGGACATTACCATTCCGTATCACGAGCTGGGAAGCCTGACGGCGGTGCGCGCCGACGGCACAAGAGCTGTCATCATAGAAAACGGGCGGTTTGTCCTTGCCGGCTGTGAGGAGTTGAATGTGCCCCTGAATGCATAGAGAAGCGGCGCCGGCTTCGGAGTGGTCGAAACTTACGCAAAAATTAAGAAAATAGCATTGCGCCGGCAGAAAAATTTTAGTAAACTAAGAGTGGAAAAACAAAGACAAAAGTGAAAGGAGCAAAGAGGTGGCACAGGTAGGTATTGTCATGGGCTCTGATTCGGATATGCCCATTATGGCGAAAGCTGCGGATATTTTAGAGGAATTGGGAATTTCTTATGAGATGACGATTATTTCTGCGCACAGGGAGCCGGATGTGTTTTTTTCCTATGCGAAGAGCGCGGAGGAGAAAGGATTTAAGGTGATAATCGCGGGAGCGGGCATGGCGGCGCATCTGCCCGGCATGTGCGCGGCAATTTTCCCGATGCCCGTTATTGGCATTCCGATGCACACTACGTCTCTGGGCGGCAGGGATTCGCTGTATTCCATTGTACAGATGCCCTCCGGCATACCGGTGGCGACGGTGGCGATTAACGGCGGCGCCAATGCAGGTCTGCTTGCCGCGAAGATCCTGGCGACTTCGGATGCCGCCCTTCTCGATAAATTAAAAGCATACAGCAATGACTTAAAGGAGCAGGTTAAGGCAAAGGATGCAAGGCTTCAGGAAGTCGGATATAAAGAATACTTGAAAAAATAAAAGCGGCGGGAAAAGAGAACCCGCAGCTAAGCGCAAAGAGCGCAGATGGGAGCAAAAGATGGATTATAAAAATGCAGGAGTGGATATTGAGGCGGGCTATCAGTCGGTGGAGCTGATGAAAGAGCATATTAAAAAGACGATGCGCCCGGAGGTGCTTGGCGGTATCGGCGGTTTTTCAGGCGCCTTTTCCATGGAGGCCTTGAAAGGCATGGAAAAACCGACGCTTGTTTCCGGAACGGACGGCGTGGGCACGAAGTTAAAGGTTGCTTTTCTTTTGGATAAGCATGATACGGTGGGAATCGACTGTGTGGCAATGTGCGTCAATGATATTGCCTGCGCAGGCGGAGAGCCCTTGTTCTTTTTGGATTATATTGCATGTGGCAGGAACTTTCCGGAAAAGATTGCAGGTATTGTAAAAGGCGTGGCGGAGGGCTGCGTACAGGCAGGCGCGGCGCTGATTGGCGGCGAGACGGCAGAACATCCGGGACTTATGCCTGAAGAAGAGTATGATTTGGCAGGCTTTGCGGTAGGCGTTGTGGATGAGAAGGACTTGATTACAGGCGCAGATATCAAAGCGGGAGACGTTTTGATTGGCATTGCCTCCTCCGGCGTTCACAGCAATGGCTTTTCGCTGGTGCGCAAGGTGTTTGAAATGACGAGGGAAAGTCTGGATACTTACTACGAGGAATTGGGAAAGACTTTGGGAGAGGCATTGCTTACGCCCACCAAGATTTATGTAAAGGCGTTAAAGGGTATCAAGGAAGCAGGCGTTACGGTAAAGGGATGCAGTCATATTACAGGCGGCGGTTTCTACGAAAATATTCCCCGTATGCTGCCTGAGGGCGTGCGCGCCGTAGTCAAAAAGGACAGTTATGAAATTCCTGCCATCTTTAAGCTTCTGCAGAAGACGGGCGGTCTGGAAGAAAAAATGATGTATAATACATATAACATGGGACTTGGCATGGTGCTTGCGGTTGCAGAGGAAGACGTGGAAAAGACGCTTGCGGCAATTCAGGCGGCAGGCGAGATACCGTATGTAGTGGGAAGCTGCGAGGCAGGTGAAAAAGGAGTATCGGTATGCTGAGGGCAGTCGTGTGCGTCTCGGGCGGCGGTACAAATCTGCAGGCAATTTTGGATGCTGTCAAAGAGGGAAGGATTACCAATACAAAGATAGAGGCGGTAATCAGCAATAACGCGGGCGCTTATGCGCTGACGCGGGCAAAAGAAAATCAAATTCCGGCAGTATTGCTTTCCCCCAAAGAGTATCCCGACAGGGCGGGTTACCATGCGGCATTTATGGAAAAAATGCGGGAGCTTTCTCCTGATTTGATTGTGCTTGCCGGCTTTCTTGTCAGGATTCCGAAGGAGATGACAACGGAATTTGAGGGGAAAATCATTAATATTCATCCGTCGCTGATTCCTTCTTTCAGCGGCGTGGGCTATTACGGGCTGAAGGTACATGAGGCAGTTCTTGCGCGGGGTGTCAAGGTCACGGGCGCTACCGTACATTTTGTGGATGCAGGTATGGATGAGGGACCAATCATTGCGCAGAAAGCGGTATGCGTGGCGGAGAATGACACGCCGGAGAGCTTACAGCGGCGCGTGATGGAAGAGGCGGAGTGGATTCTGCTTCCGCAGGCGATAGATGATATTGCAAACAACCGCCTGACGGTGCGGGACGGATATGTAAGGAAGGTATAAGTTTATGAAAGTACTGATTGTGGGTGGCGGCGGAAGGGAACATGCGATTGCCGTCAGCATGAAAAAAAGCAGCCGGCTGGAAAAGCTTTATTGTGTGCCGGGCAATGCGGGTATCGCGCAGATAGCAGAGTGCGAGCCTTCTATCGGTGTGATGGAATTTGATAAAATAGTGGCTTATGCCAAAGAAAAGCAGGTGGATTTGGTGTTTGTGGCGCCGGACGACCCGCTGGTGGGCGGTCTTGTGGATGTTTTAGAGGAAGCAGGGCTGCGTGTATTCGGGCCGGACAAGAAGGCGGCAATTCTGGAGGGAAGTAAGGCGTTTTCCAAGAATTTAATGAAGAAATACCGAATTCCCACGGCGGCATACGAGACTTTTGACAATCCGGAAGAGGCGCTTGCTTATTTGGAGACGGCGAAAATGCCGATTGTGTTAAAGGCTGACGGGCTGGCTCTCGGAAAAGGGGTACTGATTTGCAATACGCTTGCGGAAGCGAAGGCAGGCGTAAAGGAAATTATGCTGGATAAGCATTTTGGGAGCGCCGGAAACCGTATGGTAATCGAAGAATTTATGACCGGACGGGAGGTGTCCGTGCTTGCTTTTGTGGACGGCAAAACGATACGCCCCATGACTTCCGCGCAGGATCATAAGCGTGCGAAGGATGGCGACGAGGGGCTTAACACGGGCGGCATGGGTAATTTTTCGCCCAGTCCTTTTTATACGAAAGAAATTGACGATTTTTGTCGTGAATATATTTATCAGGCAACGGTGGATGCCATGGCAGCCGAAGGCAGAGCCTTTCAGGGCGTGATTTTCTTTGGTCTGATGCTGACGGAGGAAGGACCTAAGGTATTAGAGTACAATGCCCGGTTCGGAGACCCCGAGGCGCAGGTGGTGCTTTGCCGCATGAAAAATGATATCTTGGATGTGGTGGATGCCTGCATAGACGGGACACTGGATAAAATCACACTGGAATTTGAGGATAACGCGGCGGTGTGCGTTGTGCTTGCTTCCGACGGTTATCCGGTCTTCTATGAAAAGGGGTTTGAGATAACAGGTCTTTCCCGTTTTGAAGGCAGGGAGGACTATTATTGTTTCCATGCAGGAAGCAAATTTGATGAAAAAGGACGCATTGTGACAAACGGCGGACGGGTGCTTGGCATTACGGCAAAGGGCAGTACGCTGAAGGAAGCGCGCAAGAAAGCGTATGAAGCGACGGAGTGGGTGGACTTTTCCAATAAGTATATGCGCCATGACATCGGAAAAGCCATTGACGAAGCGTAAGTAAGCAGGTAATTTTTTAGAAAGAGGTGAGGATATGCACGAGGGTAGGGATTTGTTGAGGATGGATGAGTACAACAGACCGAAGACGTGTGAAAAATGCGACGGTGTTATGGTATTTATGGGGGTAGGCGAATATCAGTGCGAGGATTGCGGCGCGATTGCCTATGACGATTACGGTAAAGTCCGCCTCTATATAGAAGGGCACAGGGGAGCGACGGCTTCACAGATTGAGGCGGCAACCGGTGTAAAACAGCGTGCCATCAGAAATATGTTAAAGGAAGGGCGTCTGGAGGTGACGGCGGATTCCAAGGTGTTTTTACATTGTGTTATCTGCAAGAAGGAAATTCGTTCAGGAAGTATGTGTCCCGAATGTGAGAAGAACTATCATCACCGCATTGAAGACGAACAGCGGAAGATGAAAAATTCCATGATGCAGGGATTTGGAGCCGGCAGAGAGGAAAAACGAGGAGAAAAAAGGTTCAAATTTGAATGATGCATAAGTGCAGTGTTGCAGCCTTCTGCAATCGGCATGGAAAGGGAAATTATGAGGTACTTAAGAGAAAAGGACGTAAGAAGGGGAAGCGGAATCAAAGTGGCAGCCGTATTGTTATGCATATTGCTGTTTTCTTTGCTGCCTGCAAAAGAGGCACTGGCAGTGGAGGGAACCGTGACGGCGACTTCTGCCAACATACGTGCCAGCGCGGACCCGAACAGCCAGATACTGGCAAGTGTGTTAAACGGTGACAAACTGTCAATTAAGGAGGAAGTGACAGGAACCGACGGAAATGTATGGTTTTATGTCTTCATCGACTCTAACAGACTGGGTTATGTCCGTTCGGATTTGGTGAAAAAGGATGACGGCAGTGCGCCCTCCGCCACAGTGACAATCACACCGACTCCGACACCGACGCCTGCTTCCAACCCCAATGCCGGCAATAATAATAAAATCAATTTAAATGCCACGATTAATAGGGACGGCGTGGAAGAAGTACAGCCGGTGAGCGCATCTGTCAACAGCTCAACGCCTGTGCGTGTCAGGGCAGACAGTTCGACGGATGCGGAAATCGTAACGACTGTCAAACAGGATGTGGTGCTTACCGTCCACGGCAAGAAGACAGCAGGTAACGGTGACGTATGGTATCTGGTGAGCTTTATGGTGGACAATACGGAGGTCAACGGCTATATCCATTCCAATTATGTGACGCTTGGCGGCGAGCTTCTGCCGGTGGTGCCTGAGGAGCCGACAGAGCCTACGGAGCCTACAGAGCCGACTGAACCTACGGAGCCGCCGGTGCAGCAGCAGGATTGGTATACTGCGCAGAATGATGATGGCACGTGGGTTTTGGTAGAAAATGCCACGGGAAAAAGGACGCCGATTGCGGATATGTTTACGAACTGGAATAAGGCGGTAGATGAGTGGGAGGCAGCGACTGCAAAGAATTCCCGCCAGACGGTAATTATTGTGGTGCTTTCTGTTCTGCTGGTGGTACTGGCACTGGGTATTACTTTGCTGATATTTAAGCTGAAGGATATGATGGAAGACGACGGGCTGGATATGAGGCAGAGGACGCCGGTAAGAAGAAGCGGTGACAGGCCGGTACGTCCTTCCGGCTCTTCGCAGGCGCGTTCGGCGGGAAGCCGGCCTTCCGGTACCCGCC
Source organism: Lachnospiraceae bacterium (assembly GCA_013316825.1). Taxonomy (GTDB): domain Bacteria; phylum Bacillota; class Clostridia; order Lachnospirales; family Lachnospiraceae; genus Acetatifactor. The sequence continues at coordinate 17,340 of WSLY01000022.1, forward strand.
CTGCTTCACAGGCACGTCCGGCAGGGAGCAGACCCGCCGGCACGGTGCGTCCGGACGGCAGACCGGCACAGCCGGCAGGGGCAAGACCCGCCGCAGGAGCGCAGGGAAGCAGACCCGCCGGCACGGTGCGTCCGGACGGTGCGAGACCTGTACCCCGTCCGCAGGCAGGCAGACCGGCTTCCACAGCGGACGGCAGCCGTTTGGAGAGGCAGGCGAGAGCCGATGTGGAGGCGAGAAATCTGGAGCGCAACACAGCGGGTGCGCAGCCTAAAAAGCCAAGAAATTTTATGTCTGATGACGACGAATTTGAATTTGAATTTTTAAACTGGGATGGGGACGGTGAAGCGTAAGATTGCGCGCAGTCTTTTCCGGAAAGGTCCGAACCTCTTTATGCGGAGGTTCGGACTTTTTTCTTAAAATGCGGTTGACACTCTGCCTTTCCTGTTATAATATTTGTATAACAGTTGGGAAGGAGGAAGCCATGCCATGATAATTGAAATTGACTTTAACAGTGATGAGGCGCTGTATCTGCAGCTTCGCAATCAAATTATATTGGGAATTGCCACCTCACGTTTTCAGGAAGGAGAGCAGCTTCCCTCTGTACGCCAGCTTGCGGATGCGATAGGCATCAATATGCATACGGTAAATAAAGCATATACCGTGCTGAAGCAGGAGGGTTATGTAAAGGTGGACAGAAGGCGCGGCGTCGTGATAGCGGTGGATACGGACAGGCTTAAGACTATCACGGAACTGCGGCAGGAGCTGCAGGTGATTCTTGCCAAAAGCAGCTGCAAGAATATTTCCAAAGAAGAAGTACATGCTTTGATTGATGAAATATATGAGGATTATGGAGGACATTGCTGATGCAGTCACAATTTACGGAAAAGGCGCGCGCAGCGCTTTTACTTGCAGAAAAAACAGCAAAACGCTTGAAACAGGGATACGTGGGGACGGAGCACATTCTGGTGGGGCTTATGCAGGAGAAGACCGGCGTGGCGGCAAGAGTGCTGTTTGATAACGGAGTAGACGAAAATCAGGTTGTGGAGATGATAAGGGATTTGATTTCCATGGATGCGCCCGTGGCGGTCAGGGACAGGGAGACATATTCTCCGAGGGCGGCGAAGGTGCTTGACATTGCGCATAAACAGTCGGAGCGCTTTGGCGAGAGGCAGACCGGTACGGAGCATATCCTGATGGCGCTGATTAAAGAGGGCGAAAACGTGGCGGTCCGGCTTTTGAACACATTGGGAATTTCCACGCAGAAGATTTATATTGACGTTTTGATTGCCATAGGGGAGGACGGCGGGCTGTACAAGGAGGACCTTGCAAAGAGCAGGCAGGGCAAAAAAAATACCTCTACGCTGGCGCAGTACAGCAGGGATTTGACGGCGTTAGCCAGAGAGGGGAAGTTAGACCCTGTGATTGGCAGAGAAGAGGAGATACAGCGTGTTGTGCAGATACTCAGCAGGCGCACCAAGAACAATCCCTGCCTGATAGGAGAGCCGGGAGTGGGCAAGACTGCCGTGGTTGAAGGGCTTGCGGCACGGATTGTATCAGGAAATGTGCCCTTTACAGTCAGGGAAAAACGCGTTCTTACACTGGATTTGTCCGGTATGGTTGCGGGGAGCAAATACCGCGGCGAGTTTGAAGAGCGAATCAAGAAAGTAATCAAAGAAGTGTTAGAGGACGGCAATGTCATACTGTTTCTCGATGAACTGCATACCATTATCGGCGCCGGCGGTGCGGAGGGCGCCATCGATGCTTCCAATATTTTGAAGCCGTCTCTTGCAAGAGGGGAAATACAGCTTATCGGTGCTACTACCATAGCCGAGTACCGCAAATATGTGGAAAAGGATGCGGCGCTGGAAAGGCGTTTTCAGCCGGTAAATGTGGAAGAACCGGATGTGGAAGCCGCCATCCGTATTTTGAATGGCATCAGCGCAAGATATGAAGCCCACCACAAAGTAAAGATACTGCCTGAAGCGATTGTGGCTGCGGCAAAGCTTTCCGACAGGTATATCAATGACAGGAACCTGCCGGATAAAGCAATCGATTTGATAGACGAAGCGGCGGCAGCGGTTCGTCTCAAGACCGGACGCGTGCCGGAAAAACAACGGGAGCTTTTGCGGAAGATACAGGAAAAAGACATACAGATAGAACGTTCCATCCGCATGGAAAATTTTGAACAGGCAGGCGACTTGAAGCGCCAACAGGATGTGCTTCTCAAAAAATATGACAGTATGAAGCGGCGCTTTGAGGAGCAGGAGAAAAGCAAGGAATATACGGTTGGAGAAAATGAAATTGCGGAAGTAGTTTCTATGTGGACGAAGATACCGGTGAAGAAGCTGGCTGAGAAGGAGAGCGAGCGGCTTTTGAAGCTGGAATCCGTTCTGCATAAGCGTGTTATCGGGCAGGAGGAAGCGGTAAAAGCGGTTGCAAGAGCTATGCGAAGGGGAAGGGTCGGGTTAAAGGATCCCGGCAAGCCCATAGGTTCTTTTCTGTTTTTGGGACCTACCGGCGTAGGCAAGACGGAGCTGAGTAAGACGCTGGCGGAGGCAATGTTCGGTTCGGAGAATGCGCTTATCAGGGTGGATATGTCGGAGTACATGGAAGGACATTCCGTCTCTAAGATGATTGGTTCCCCGCCCGGATACGTAGGCTTTGACGAGGGAGGACAGCTCAGCGAAAAGGTGCGCCGCAATCCCTATTCCGTGGTACTGTTTGATGAGATTGAAAAGGCGCATCCCGATGTGTTTAACGTTCTGCTGCAAGTATTGGATGACGGGCATATTACGGATTCCAAGGGCAGGAAGGTCAGCTTCAAGAACACAGTGCTGATTATGACCTCCAACGCGGGCGCACAGCGGATTGTAGAGCCCAAAAATTTAGGATTTGCCGCAGAGTCAAGCGAGGCAAAGGATTACGAAAAGATGAAGAGCGGCGTGATGGAGGAGGTTAAGAAGCTGTTTAAGCCCGAGTTTATCAACCGCATCGATGAAATTATGGTATTCCATCAGCTTACAAGGGAAAATATGCGGGAAATTGTGACGCTTCTTTCTCATAATCTTTCCAAACGGTGCGCGGCACAGATGGATATGAAGCTCAAGCTTTCTCCGGCGCTTAAGGAGCATTTGGTAGAGAAATATGCCGACAAAAAAATGGGGGCGCGCCCGCTAAAGCGCGCTATGCAGTCCGTTGTGGAGGATGCCCTTGCGGAAGAAATCCTGCAGAGCAGGGTGAAACGGGGAGATACGGTGACTGCCGGCTACAAGGGAGAAAAAGTATGCTTTACCGTGGCAGCCATTCCCAAAAACGGGGTGGAATAATAGGCGGACTTGTATTATACTATAATCATATTTACAGGGGAAAAGCCCTGAAATCAGGAGGATATACAGATGGCAATCGTAGCAGAATTACTTCGTGCGGAAGAAAACGGCGCAATCAGTTTTGGCAATCACAAGCTGGCACAGAAAACAAAGGTGGAGGACTTTGAACATGCGGGGGATTTGTATAAGGTAAAGACCTATCAGGCGATGACAAAGCTGGAAAAGAACGGCATGTTTTTGTATGAATCCGTACCGGGCACCAGCGTGCTCTCATTTCAGGAGACGGAGCGGGGCGTTTCCTTTGTGGCAGAGGGGGATGAGGATGCGCAGCTCACAGTCGGACTAAAGGACGACACCGAATATGAGGTATCAGCAGGGGGCATAAGCATCGGAAGGATGCGCACCAATCTTGGCGGAAAGCTCAGTCTGAGCGTGGAGCTTGCCGGCGCCGGCGAAGTGGCTGTAGAAATTACGCAGGTATAGATAATTGCAAGATACGGTTCTATGGGCGGCACTTGCCGCGTAACGAATTTTGAGGCTGTCTGTCGGGCAACGGACGGAAAGGAAATAAACAATGGCAAAGGGGAAAAAGAGCACTTGCTTTTTCTGTCAGAACTGCGGCTATGAGTCTCCCAAATGGATGGGACAGTGCCCGGGCTGCAGGGAGTGGAATACCTTTGTGGAGGAACAGACCGCCACGATTTTCCTGAAAAAAGGCAGTGCGGGAGGAGGCATGGCGAGGCGGGAGCCTGCCGTGCTTTCTGAAATAGAGATGAATGAGGAGGACAGGCTGTCCACCGGCATAAAGGAGCTTGACAGGGTGCTGGGAGGCGGCGTAGTAGCGGGTTCTCTTACTTTGGTAGGCGGCGACCCGGGGATAGGCAAATCTACTTTGCTTTTACAGATGTGCCGTTTTATGGCGCTTGGTGGAAGCAGGGTGCTCTACATATCGGGCGAGGAGTCGCTAAAGCAGATTAAAATGCGGGCGGAGCGTATCGGCGCATTTAATGATAATCTGCTTCTTTTGTGTGAAACCAATCTGGAAGTCATTGAGGAAACGATTAAAAAATATGCGCCGAAGGTGGTTATCATCGATTCCATCCAGACGATGTACAATGAAAATGTTTCAGCGGCGCCGGGCAGCGTTTCACAGGTGCGCGAGTCCACCGGCGTTCTGCTGCAGCTTGCAAAGGGCGTGGGGGTGTCCGTCTTTATTGTGGGGCACGTGACGAAAGAGGGAACGGTTGCCGGTCCCCGCGTACTGGAACATATGGTGGATACGGTGCTCTATTTTGAGGGTGACAGGCATGCCTCTTACCGGATTCTGCGCGGTGTGAAGAACCGTTTTGGCTCTACCAATGAAATCGGTGTATTCGAGATGAAGGAAGAAGGGCTGATGCAGGTGGAGAATCCTTCGGCATTTATGTTGGACGGCAGGCCAGAGGGCGCGTGCGGCTGTGTAGTGGCGTGCTCTGTGGAGGGAACGCGCCCGCTGATGACGGAGATACAGGCGCTTGTGTGCCACAGTAATTTTGGAATACCCAGAAGGCAGGCGACGGGTACGGATTTTAACCGTGTCAACCTGTTGATGGCAGTTTTGGAAAAGCGGCTCGGACTGCAGATGAGCGGCTGCGACGCTTATGTCAATGTGGCGGGCGGTATGAAGCTTACGGAGCCGGCAATGGATTTGGGCATGGTGATGGCGATTGTATCCAGCTTCCGCAATAAACCAATAGATGAAAAGACGGTGGTTTTTGGGGAAGTTGGCTTAAGCGGCGAGGTGCGTGCGGTGAGTATGGCGGAAAAACGCGTGCAGGAAGCGAAAAAGCTGGGATTTACGCTTTGTATTCTTCCGGCAGCGAATGCGGAAGCGTTACAGGGAACCGCCGGAATCCGTATTGTGGGAGTGTCGAGCGTGCAGGATGCGATAGCGTTTGTCGGATAGAATAGTCCTGCCGCGTTCTTTCAAAAAATCTGCTCTAATGCTTAAAAATGACTTGCCTTGCAGAGCGGCTTATGCTATAATGTTACCTGTTGGTGCAAAGGCGTAGCGTTTTGGCATTGATAAAAAGAATGAAGGGGAATAGTACAGTGGTAGTGCGGCGGTCTCCAAAACCGTAAACGGGGGTTCGAGCCCCTCTTCCCCTGCTGCATGTGCAAAAAGCACTGAAACGTGTCGGCGGCTTCAACCGCCGGCATTGTTTTTTATGGACAAAACAGTTGATAAGCATTATAATAAGAAATAAAATTACCTAATAAAAAGAAAAAGGAGAGGCGGCATGGACGAAACTTTCAGGAAGCGGATGGAGGAGAACGGGGCGGATGTAGAAACGACACTGAAGCGCTTCATGGGAAACGAAAAGATGTACATGAAGTATATTATGAAGTTCTTGGATGACAAAAATTTTGACAGTATTCGGGAAAATTTGAAAAGCCAAAATTATGAGGCAGTTTTTAACGCCGCGCACACCTTAAAAGGCGTTACGGCAAATCTGGGATTAAATCCGGTCAATACTGCTGCGGCTGAGATTTCAGAGCTGCTTAGAGGAAAAGCGGCTGCTGATGTGAATGTGGAAAAGGTAAATGCGGTTTTTCTGGAGCTTTCAGAGAGCTACGAACGCTTCAGAAAGATTCTGGAGGCAAACAAGCCGCAGACATAAAATCCATTGACATTTTTACGGAAGAATGGTAACGTGAAAGGTGAGAAAAAATATCATATAAAACAACGAATCAAGAGGAGAAGATATGGATAAGCGACAGATGTTGATTGTTGATGATGAAGAAGTAAATCGCATTATACTCAGCGGTGTTTTTGAAGAGGAATATGAGATTTTGGAGGCTTCAAACGGCCAGGAAGCAAATGAGCTTCTGGCAGACAATCACAATATCGCATTGATTCTGCTGGATATTGTGATGCCGGTATTAAACGGCTTTGGCGTGTTGAATTACATGAAGGAGCACGACCTCTTAGAAAAGATTCCTGTCATTCTGATTACCAGCGAGGAAGCGCTTGACAGCGACGATCAGGCGTATTCTTACGGCGTTGCAGACGTTATGCATAAGCCTTTTTATCCGCATATTGTGCAGCGCAGGGCGAGAAACATTATCGAGCTGTATGACAATAAGCATAATATGGAAGCGAATCTGGAGAAACAGGCAAGCCTTATCAGGGAGCAGGAAAGAAAAATTCGGGAAAACAACGAATTTATGATTGATGCCCTCAGTTCCGTTGTGGAATTCAGAAGCCTTGAGACAGGCGAACATATCAGGCGTATCAAGTATTTTACCAGAATCATGCTGAAATATCTGATGAAATATTTCCCTAAGTACAATATGACGCCGGAGCTGATTGATGAGATTGCCAGAGCTTCCGCATTGCACGATATCGGGAAAATAGGTATTCCTGACGCGATTCTTTTAAAGCCGGGACGCCTTACGCCGGAAGAATTTGAAATTATGAAAACGCATACGACTATCGGCTGCGATATTCTGGAAAAGTTCAAGGATAATCAGGATGGTGATTTTTACCGCCACTGTTATGATATTGTCCGTTACCACCATGAGAGATGGGACGGCGGCGGGTATCCCGACCATTTGGAAGGTGACGCGATTCCTATCAGTGCCCAGATTGTTGCGATAGCAGACGTTTACGACGCACTGGTAAGCACGAGGGTATACAAGAGCGCTTACGCGAATAACATTGCCTATGAAATGATTATGAATGGCGAGTGCGGGCAGTTTTCACCGGATGTACTGGAGTGCTTCGGTCTTGCAAAAGAAGACTTCTTCAATATTGTGGAAGTCATTAAGATGTTTACTTTTTCGTAATCTTTTGTTAAATAACAGGCAGCAAAAAGAGTGAGTTTTTTTGTTGCCTTTCTTCTGTTAGTGTGTGAAAGGCAGTATATGGCTTGTCGGGAGGTATGACAGATGGAACAGGGTGGCTGCAGCGTTTTTTCCGCTCAGGCTGCGTTGGAGATGATATTCGAGTTTGATGAATCCGGCAGAATATTCTATGCAAATGCAGAAGCGGAAAAAAAACTGGAATATACAGGCGGGCTGTGCGGACGGAGTGTTGGCGAGGTTTTTCCGGGCGAATTTAAATCAGAAGAAAACACGTTTACGACACAATATGCTTTTGATGAAAAGCCAAGACAGCTTGTGGCATACCGGGGAAATTTCACTTGTTTTCCCGTGGAGGCAAAAATCCTAAAAAGCGGCTGTAAACCGGAAAGATACGTATGCATGGCGTACGATATGCTGGAAAAGGAGTATCTGAAAAGAGAGGTTGCACAGGTCAGGCAGGAGGCAGAGCTTGCACTTAAGGTAAAGTCGGAGTTTGTCGCGAATGTAACGCATGAGCTGCGCACACCGGTGAATGGCGTGCTGGGGAATGTGAAAGAGCTGTTGTGTGAGGATGTTGACAGCCGTATCATGAAATCTCTGCGGATGATAGAGCGATGCTGTGTTGATATGAATAAGATTATTGACAATATCCTTGATTTTTCCAAGTTAGAAGCAGGAAAGTTTACCTTAGAGCCGCGCCGTTTTCATGTCCGTGAAATGCTGGACCATGTAAAAACCACCCACTCCGCCAAAATTACGGAGAAGGGTCTGGAATTCTTTATGACGGTATCGCCCAATGTGCCGGAGTATGTTATCGGCGACGAGCTTCGGATTAAGCAGATACTGAATAATCTTTTATCCAATGCGTTAAAGTTTACTGCTGTCGGAAAGGTCAAGCTCGAGGTATTGAAGACCGCACAGATGAGCGGCAGGACAGAATTGTTTTTTATTGTGATAGATTCCGGAATCGGCATTGATGATGCAGATAAGGACAAACTGTTTCAGAGCTTTTCTCAGGTGGATGCTTCCATTTCCAGAAGATATGGGGGTACAGGGTTAGGGCTTAACATCAGCAAACAGCTTGTGGAGCTGATGGGCGGCAACATTGGCGTGGAAAGTCAGAGAGGAAAAGGCAGCACGTTTTCTTTTTCCATATGGGTGGACTCCTGCGAGGAGGAAAAGAGTACCGGACAGCAGATGGATACCGTCCGTCCGGCCGGCTATATGGCAGGGGAGCAGGCAGCAGCCGGACAGGAAGAGCGTGCGGACGGGGATGCCGTGAAGCAGTATGGCACGCAGGAAAATAAAGAGGCACTGAGGAAAGTGTTGTCAAAGCTGATTTTGTGTGTGGAAATGGAAAACTGGGAAAAAGCAGAAATGTTTATGGATACAATCAGACAGCTTGCAGAAGGCGCACCGCATGAGGTGGGGCGCGTGATTCTCAGACTGAAGATGGCGGTTCAGAAGGAAAACTATGAGAAGATAACAGCCGGATTCGAGGAATTAAAAAGCTTTCTGCAGGCGGAGGAGGTACACGCATGATATATAGCGGGGGGACGTCCGAAGGGGCAATGGTTCTCATTGTGGACGATGTGGAGATAAACAGGGTGATTCTGGAAGAAATCATACATAATATCGGATGCCAGACAGCTTTGGCAGAAAATGGCGAGGAAGCGCTCAGGCTTGTAAAGAAGGTATCGCCTCAGTTGATTTTAAGCGATATTTCCATGCCGGGGATGAACGGCTATGAGCTGTGCAGCAGGCTGAAGGAAAACGAAGAGACGCGGGAGATTCCGGTTATCTTTATTTCGGCATTTGATGCTTCCGAGGATATTGTAGAGGGCTTTTCACACGGCGGCGAGGACTATATCACGAAGCCGTTTATTCCTGAGGAGGTACAGGCGCGGGTCAGCGTGCATCTGAAGCTGCATGAGATGACAAGCGAGCTGAAGGCGATGAACCGCCGCCTCCAGATTTCCGTAAATGAGCAGTTGAGACAGATGGAGCAGGAGAAAAAGAATATTCTCTATGCCCTTGCCGACATTGCGGCGAAGAATTCACTTTACGGAAAGGAGCATATCAGGCGTATCAAAGAAAACTGCAGGATACTGGCGCAGGGAATGCAGCTTTCACCGCTGTTTGAGGAAAAAATTTCGGATACTTATATTGACACCGTGGAGCTGGCGGCGCCGCTCTGCGACATTGGAAATATCGGCGTGCCGAGAGAGTTACTACAGACAAAGACAGAATTGTCCGAAGAGGATGCTGCTCTTGTACAGAGTCATACCAGCGTGGGAGCAAAGCTTCTGGGTGATTTATATGGCAGCAGTGATTACAATGATTTTATCAACATATCTGTCGAAATGATTCGCTGTCATCATGAAAGATGGGATGGAGGCGGATATCCCGAAGGACTGCGAGAGGAAGAAATCCCCCTTGCGGCGCAGATTGCAGCTGTGGCAATGCGCTATTGTGAACTGACTGCCGATGGCAGCATGGACAGAGAGAAGGCGCTTGCCGTTATGAGGGAAGAATCAGGTGTTAAATTTAATCCCGATATTTTAGAGATATGTTGTAAAATATCACGTCAATTATGCTGATATAAATAAATTCATTATTTTGGCGGAGGGAAAAAAGGTGATAACGGATGAGGAATTTTCAAGAATCTCGGTTTTTATGAAACAGCGCTACGGCATTGATTTAAGCCAGAAAAAGGTGATTGTGAACGGGCGTCTGGAAAATTACGTAAGGAATAACGGTTGGAAGAATTATCACGAGTATATGGATGCGGTTGAAAGTGATAAGACGGGAACGCAGGAAAAAATGCTGGTAAACTTTCTGACCACGAACCATACGTATTTCATGCGTGAATTTGAACATTTTGATTTTTTTAAAAGCGTGGTGCTTCCGTGGCTGCGCACAAAAGAAAGCGCCAAAAGGGATTTGCGTATCTGGTGCGGCGCTGCTTCCACCGGCGAGGAGCCATATATGATAGCCATGGTTCTGGCAGACTTTTTTGGGTTAGAACGCGGACAGTGGGACACCAAGGTGCTTGCAACGGATATTTCCACCAAGGTGTTAAAGCAGGCAATGACGGGGGTTTACAGTGCGGAACAGCTTAAAAATCTGCCGGAAGCGTGGAAACGGCACTTTTTCAAGGCGGTTGCCGGCGGCAGCCAGTATCAGGTGACGGAGGAGCTGAAAGAAGAGGTTTTGTTCCGCCAGTTCAACCTGATGGACCCTTTTCCCTTTAAAAAGCAAATGCATACTATATTTTTGCGCAATGTTATGATATATTTTGATGAGAGAACAAAAAGTGAGCTGCTCCAGAAGGTATGCGATGCCTTGGTTCCCGGCGGGTATTTGTTTATCGGAACGACGGAGACGCTTGACAGAAGCAATACACCGTTAGAGATTATCAAGCCGTCAATATTCAGAAAAAAGGAGTGAGTAGTTTATGCAGCCAATCAAAGTTTTGGTAGTAGAGGATTCTATTGTGTTCAGAGAGCTGCTTGTGCAGAACCTGAACAGGGACCCCGCCATACAGGTCGTGGGGACGGCAAAGGACCCGTTTGAGGCACGTGACGCTATTCTGGCTTATAAGCCGGATGTCATGACGCTGGATGTTGAACTGCCCAGAATGAATGGAATAGAGTTTTTGAGGAAGCTGATGCCGCAGTATCCGCTGCCCGTGGTGGTAATCAGCTCGTTAAGTGATAAAGTATTTGACGCGCTCAACGCGGGGGCCGTTGACTTTGTGGCAAAGCCCGCCGTGTCCAGCCGCGCGCAGTTGGAAGATTTTGTAAAAAATGAGCTTTTGGTAAAAATCAAGATAGCCTCCACTGCCAGAATCAGCAACATAAAGAAAATGGTTATGGCGCATGAGGAGCAAAAGCTTGCCGCCGGAAAAGAAAAGAATCTGATTGTAGCAATCGGTGCTTCTACAGGCGGTACGGAAGCGATTTTGGCAGTCGTAAAGGAGTTTGGTACGGACATTCCCGGGATTGTGGTGGTGCAGCATATGCCCCCCGGTTTTACGGAAATGTATGCCAAGCGTCTGAATGACCAGTGCCGGATTCGCGTGAAGGAGGCGCAGACCGGAGACAGAGTGCTGCCTGGCAGTATGCTGATAGCTCCGGGCGGTGACATGCACATGCAGCTTGTCAAGGTCAACGGCGTTTATCAGGTGGAATGCAAGCGTGGTCCCAAGGTGAACGGGCATTGTCCTTCCGTCGAAGTGCTGTTTGAATCCGTTGCGAAGGTGGCGGGCGCCAATGCGGTGGGCATTATTCTGACCGGTATGGGCGGTGACGGCGCAAAGGGGCTGTTGTCCATGCGAAAGGCAGGGGCAAGGACCATCGGTCAGGACGAGTCGACTTGTGTGGTTTACGGTATGCCTAAGGTGGCATATGATTTGGGAGCAGTTGAGTATCAGGAAAAGTTGTCCGATATTCCTAACAGGACATATGCATTATTAAATAAAATGTAAAGGAGAGAAAGCATGAAGATACTGTTGGCAGAAGACGATTTCGTAACAAGGAAGTTTATGGTGAACTTCCTGTCAAAGTACGGTGAGTGTGATGTGACCGTGGATGGCATGGAAGCGGTGGATGCGTTTATGATGGCTTTGGAGGACGGAGAACCTTACGATTTGGTATGTCTGGACATTATGATGCCGGTAATGGACGGCTATCAGTCCCTTGTGGGCATCCGGAATCTGGAGAAGGAAAGAAACGTACCTGCGGATAAGGCGGTAAAGGTGATTATGACTACCGCGCTGAATGATGAAAAGAATGTGAAAATGGCGTTTGAGCTGGGCTGTACCGTATACTCCGGAAAGCCTATCGACCAAGACAGATTTGAGCAGGCATTAAAAAAGCTTGAATTGATTTAAAAAGAATACATCAGAATAGGCAGAAAGGAGTAGGATATGGCTGAGGAATTTAACACAGAAGGCATGTTGGATATGTATCTGTTTGAGAACGAGCAGTTGCTTGAACAGCTTCAGGACAGAGTTCTGGAGCAAAAAGATGCGGAATGCTTTGACGAAGACAGCATAAATGAAATATTCAGAACCATGCATACCATTAAAGGCTCATCCGGTATCATGATGTTCGACAATATAACGGCTGTCTCTCATAAGCTGGAAGATGTCTTCTTCTATTTGAGAGAATCCCACCCTGAAAACGTACCGCATTTGGATTTGGTGGAACACGTGCTGGAAGTAGCGGATTTTATCTCAAATGAAATGGATAAGATTCGCAGCGGCAGTCCGGTAGACGGCGACGCCAGCGAAATTATCGCAGGGCTTGACAAGTTTTTGAACAAGTTGAAAAAAGGCATAAAGCAGGAGGGCTCGGAGCCGCCGCCAGAAAATGTGCATGAGGAGCCGAAGCAGTTTTACATTGCTCCTGTAGCGACGAGTGCCAGTCGTTTTTATAAGATTTACATTACTTTCTTTCCGGAGACGGAAATGGCAAATGTACATGCTTATAAGACGGTGTATGCGCTGAAGGAAATCGCGGAAGATTTGCTTTATTCTCCTGATGATATTATTGCGGACGAGGGAAGCGCGGAGCAGATTTTAAAAGAAGGCTTCCGCATTTTACTGCAGGCGCAGTGCGGCGAAGATGAAATCCGAGAAATCATCGGCGTAGGCTATGATATTAAAAACGTAGATATTTTTGAATGCAAGGCGGAAGAATTTCTGCAGGGCTTTGATTTTGGCGACGATACACAGACGGCGCAGATTGATTTGGAGTCCAGCGTGGAGGAAATTGAAAGCAAGGCGCAGGCAGAGCAGAAGCAGGAAGAGCAGGGAGAAAAGGAAGAAAAAGAACCTGCCAAGCCGAAGATTGCACCTGGTGATTTTGTTATCAAGTCCAAGGAGCCCGGCAAGCATAAAACACTGGCAAAGGATAAAAACAAGGCTGAAAAAGCTGCCTTTATCAGCGTGAATGTGAATAAGATGGATCAACTGATGGAGCTGATTGGCGAGCTGGTTATCTCGGAATCGGTTGTTTTGCAGAGTCCTGATTTGAAGGTACCGGGGTTGAACCTCAACAATTTCAATAAGGCGGCATCGCAGCTTGCAAAGATTTCCACCGATTTGCAGAACGTGATTATGTCCATGCGAATGGTTTCCCTGACAAACACCTTCCAAAAAATGAACAGAATCGTGTTTGACGTGTCAAGAAAGCTGGGCAAGGACATTGAATTTGAGATGTTGGGCGAGCACACCGAGGTGGATAAGAACATTATCGAACATATTTCCGACCCGCTTATGCATATGGTACGAAACGCCGTGGATCATGGTATTGAGACCAATGAGGAACGTGCACAGAGCGGAAAGCCGGATAAGGGCAAAGTAATTCTCTCGGCGAGGACTGAGGCAGGTAAAGTGTGGATTAGCGTGGAGGACAACGGAAAGGGTCTTGACAGGGAAAAAATCCTTGCAAAGGCGCGTAAGCAGGGACTGCTTGACGACAGCAAATCCGATGCCGCTTATACGGACAAAGAAGTGTACCAGTTCATCACGCTTCCCGGTTTTTCCACCAACGAACAGGTTACGGAATACTCGGGACGAGGCGTGGGAATGGACGTCGTGGTACAGGGGATTCAGGCAATCGGCGGTACGCTGGATATTGAAAGTACGGCAGGCATGGGTACTGTTATGAGCCTGAAGATTCCGTTGACTCTGGCAATTATCAACGGCATTGTGCTGGAGACGGGCAATTCTTCCTTTGTCATGGAAACCGGCGCAATTAAAGAGTTTGTCAGCGTCAAAGAGAATATGATGATTCGGGAGCCGAATGGTGACGAGTATGTTATGATTCGCGGGGAATGTTTCCCTGTGCGCAGGCTTGGAAAATGGTATGGCATGAGCGCATACAAAGAATCCGTCGAGGACGGCATGATGCTGATTCTCGAAGTGGAGGACAAGAAAGTCTGTCTGTTTGTCGATAAACTGGTCGGCGAACAGGAGATAGTGGTGAAGCCGATTCCTTCCTATATCAAGAAAGTAAAAGGGTTGTCCGGCTGTACGCAGCTTGGTGATGGCAGCATTGCACTGATTTTAGACCCAGCCGGATTGTTGGAATAAAATAAACAGAAAGGAATAGGACATTTATGAGTGAAACCAGCGAATTGAAGGGACGGACGGAAGAAGGTCAGACGGCTGCCAATGAGCGCGATGCGCAAAAAGGCAAGTATATGACTTTTAAGTCCGGAAACGAGTACTACGGGTTGAAAATCCAGTATGTAAAAGAAATTATTCAGTTTCAGGCGATTACGGCTATTCCTGAAACGGAGAATTATATCAAGGGACTTATCAATCTGCGTGGAAAGGTAATTCCGGTTATTGATGTCCGGCTGCGTTTTAAACAGGAGCCGATTGAGTATGATGACCGGACTTGCATTATGGTGGTCAATGTAAAGGCTACAACCGTTGGTCTGATTGTAGAAAAAATTGCAGAAGTGGTTGAAATCAAAGAAGAAAATATCCTGCCGCCGCCCTCCATCGGACGTATGGAAAAAGGACAGAACAAATACGTCTATGGCATCGGCAAGGTAGGGGATTCCGTAAAACTGCTTTTGGACCCGGATAAACTGCTGAACGATGAAGATTTGTCGGCAGCGGAACAATCGGATGATGTGCTTTTGGAAGAGGAATGATTTATTTCAAAATAAGAAGGAGAGGTAAAAAATGATGAAAGACATGAAAATGAAAACAAAAATGATAATTGGTTTTGCAATTCCAAGTATATTTATTATCATAAACGTATTGCTTGGAATGAGCTCTATCCGCAATATCAGCAGGCAGGTGTCGGAAACGCAGGGACAGCAGCTTGAGAGCATTAAAGAAACCATGGCGGACATTGGTGCGGACGAAGAGAAAGCCGCCATTGTGGCAGATGCGATTAAGGAAGAGCAGGACGCCGGCATGGTGAAGATACAGCGGCTGGCAAACAACTCCAATTTATTCAGCATTGCTCTTGTAGTGCTTTCCGTTTTGATTACCGTTGTTCTTTCCGTGAGCCTGATTAAGATAATCAACAAATCCATTATGCAGTTGTCGAGGGCGGCGAAGGAAATTGCTTCAGGGCGCGTAGATGTGCAGATGGTGAAGTACCATAACGACGAGTTTGGCGAACTGGTAGACGAGTATACAAAGGTAATCAACAACATAAAATATCAGGCTGGTATTGCAGAGGAGGTTTCCAACGGTAACCTGACCGTTCAGGTAAATGTAAAATCCAGCGAGGATGTATTAACCAGCGCATTGAAGAAGCTGGTAGACGACAATCTTAATGCATTAACTAACATCAGCGATGCAGGTTCACAGGTTACCATCAGTTCTTCTCAGGTAGCAAGCGCAAGTCAGGCATTGGCACAGGGCTCTACAGAGCAGGCAAGCGCAATCGAAGAGATTACGGCATCTATCGATGAAATAGCAGAAAAGACCAAGAGAAATGCAGAAGAAGCAAATGAGGCGGCAGGTCTTGTTGTGCAGGCAATTGCAGACGTAAAACATGGTAATGCGCAGATGCAGGATATGATGACTGCTATGCAGGATATCAATAAGGCTTCCGAGAGTATTTCCAAGATTATCAAGACGATTGACGACATTGCATTCCAGACCAATATCCTTGCGTTGAACGCTGCAGTCGAGGCTGCAAGAGCAGGCGAGGCTGGCAAGGGCTTTGCGGTTGTGGCAGAAGAAGTAAGAAGTCTGGCTGCAAAGAGTGCGGCTGCTGCGGCTGAGACCGGTGAGCTGATTGAGGATTCCATCAACAAGGTAAACTATGGTTCCAAGATTGCAGACGATACCGCAAAGGCGATGGAAGCAATTACCAATGTGGTACAGCAGAGCGAGGTTATTATCAATGGCATTGCAGAGTCTTCCAACTATCAGGCTACGGCAGTGGCACAGATAGAGCAGGCGATTACACAGGTATCTCAGGTAGTACAGACCAACTCCGCTACCAGCGAAGAGTGTGCGGCTGCCAGCGAAGAGCTTTCCAATCAGGCGTCCAGAATGCGTGAAATGCTTTCTATCTACAATTTGGGCAATGGAAGCGCAGGGTCCTTTAGGTCTTCCTCCTCTTCTGTTGCTTCGGCAGATGTCAACGAGCAGGTTATTTCTTTGGGAGACAGCTTCGGAAAGTATTAATAAGAATAATGTGGTTTATCATAAAAAACGGGATAGCGGTATATGCCGCTGTCCCGTTTTTTGATCTTTGACTGTCAGAACAGGAAATTTTTGACATTATCTGCAGAGCCGAATGAGCCAAGGACAGTGTTATTGCCGTTAAGCCGTCAAAAGTCTACAATTTCAGAAAAGCAAGCAGGATAAGGATAAGCCCTCCAAGCCATGAAATATTAAAGGAGAGTTTTTTGGCGGTGCGATTGCCTAGCGCAGCGCCGCAGATAACGGCGATGGCTTCCGTAAAAAAAGAGCATAAAAAAACGGCGGTTCCATTCACGTTTCCGAAAGCGGCGCCAAGACCGGCTGCCAGGCCGTCCAGAGAAAGAGCTATGGCAAGGGAGACGGCTTCTTTTGGAGAAATGGTTTTGGAGTGGTCGGTGTCGGCACATTCGGGGTTGGCGTAAAGGCTTAGGACAAACCGGAAGTTGCAGAAGGAAAATTTTATATTACTGCTTATGGTGCCGTATTTCTGAATCAGGGATTTGGTGATACCGTCCAAAAGCTTCACCATACCTAAAAGAAAGAGCAGGACAAAACAGATAGCGGCGGTGATTTGTCCGGGGATAAAGTTTTTTAGAAAACTGCCTGCAAGAAATGCAGCGCCGATGCTCAGGCTGCATATGGCATCCATTACCAGAACGGAGACCACAGGAATTTTTATTTTACAGGTTCCATAAGAAAAACCGGCTACAAAAGCGTCCAAGGAGAGGGCGAGGGCAATAAAGAGCGCCTCCCAGAATAAGATGATGGTATGCAAGATAATCTCGCCTTTTTGGGTTCTTACTGCATAATATTCCACAGAGAGGGATTTTGTTCTAGGCAGGCGGCGGGGAAATGAAAAGCGGCAGAGCAGGCGGAAAGAGCGTAAAGACAAAGAAACCAGCCGCAAGGATTGCGGTGCAGGCTGTTGTGGGGAATTTGTATGCACCGGCACGTCCTAAAAGGACAAGGCGGCGCGCATATAGAAACGCCGTCAGTACACTAAGGAAAAAAATGGCGATATCTATGACTGTGGAGCGTATGCCAAAGGCACCGGTATAGGTATAATAGAGTGTGGGTATGAGCAGACAGCCAAGGAGACTGCCCTTTAAAAGAGCATAGCCGATATGGGGAAGGATTCCCCGAAAACGGCGTACCGCATAAGCGCTAAACAGCAGCATGGGAAAAAACAGCAGTTTGATATGTTCCCATACGGCTTCATTTACGGGGGTAAATAATCCGACAAGTATGTTTTCCCCTGTCCATTGATACAGAAAATGGGAGAGGGTTCCGGTTATGGAGACAAATAAAAATCCGGTGATAAGGCATTTGGAGAATGGTTTTTTCATGATGGCTCCCATCTGCGCGCTGCGGCGCATTGCGGCTTAGGCTTGAATCGGAGAAGAGTTCTGTTTATTATGTGCAGAAGTGGTTGGATTTATGCTTTTTTCTGCATATTTAGGCGAAAAGCGGTTCTTTATGAAAATGTGGAATGGAGACAGAATGAAATTATACGGGATAAATGATATGGCGCGGGTGGACTGCGCAGGATGCGAAGGCTGCTCTGTCTGCTGCAGAGGGATGGGCGATACGATTGTACTGGACCCCTTTGATAGTTACCGTCTGACAAAACGGCTGCATAAGTCTTTTGAGGAGATGCTGGACGACTGTATCGGGTTACATGTGGCGGAGGGCGTGATATTACCGCATTTGCTGATGGCGGGAGAGGATGCGCACTGTGTGTTTTTGAACGAAGAAGGGCGCTGTTCCATTCACGAAGCGCGCCCCGGGCTGTGCCGGATATTTCCGCTTGGGCGCAGCTACGAGGGAGGAGAGCTGCGGTACTTTCTGTTGGAGGAATGCCCCAAAGAGGGAAAAAGCAAAGTAAAAATCCACAAATGGCTGGATACGCCGGATATTACAAAAAACCAGCAGTTTTTGATTAGCTGGCACAGACTGCGCGGAAAACTGCGCGAAAAAGCAGCCGCAACGCCCGAAAAGAGTAAAGAAATAAATCTTTTGCTGCTGCATTTGTTTTTTGTGCAGCCCTATGAAAAAGATGCAGATTTTTACTCCCAGTTTGAAGCGCGTTATGCGGAAGTTCTCTTAAAGCTTTCAGAAACAGAAGGATGACAAACAACAGAAATCGCATGGCGCGCTGCTATGCCAGTCCCGAAATATACAAGTTGTACAATGACACTTGCTGCCAGCACAATGACAACAGCATAGTCGTTGCGTCTCGCAATTACCCATTACATGCTACCAAGGAAAGGAGGCTTCTGCATGAGTAAAGCAATTTTGACGATTGATGATGTAGCATCGAAAAATACCCCCGCCATTGTGGACTATTTGTGCGAAAAGAAGATAAAAGCCGTACTGTTTGCAGTAGGGGAGAATGTGGAGAAGTATTTTGACGAGGCGGTTTATACCCTGCAAAAAGGAATGGTGATAGGAAACCACAGCTATTCCCATAAGGCTTTTGGCAAATTGTCTCTGGCGGAAGGGATTGCGGAAATTGAAAAAAACGAGAAGGTTCTCGAAAGGCTTTATAAAAAAGCGGGCGTGAAAAGGGCAGTGAAGGTTTTCCGTTTTCCCTATGGGGACAAGGGGGGCGAAAACAGGGAGGCGCTGCAGGCATATCTGCGCGGTCAAGGGTTCCAAAAGCTTGCGGATACGCAGATTACGTCGCTATGGTATGAAGAAAACGGTTTGCATGAGGATGTGGATACCTTTTGGACCTTTGATTTTGGGGAATGGCAGATACGGGAGGGATCTGCATTTACGGCAGATTCCGTTTTTGCCAGAATCCATGATAAAAATCCGGAGTATGGCGACGTTCTGCTGCAGGAAGGAAGTCATCATATTCTGCTGTTCCATGCCCATGATGAGACGCAGGCGCAGCTGCCGGAGTATCACAGGCTGTTTTTAGACCATCTTTTAGCGTGCGGCGTGGAATTTGAGGAGCCGCAGTTTTCACCGGCTTATCAGGAAAAAGAAAAACTGCGGCAGGCGCTTTTTGTGCTGAAAAATTGGACGGTGGAATTGTGCAGGCGGGCAGGAAAGAAGGAAGGGTATGCGGAAAGCTTCTTTCAGGGGTTGTGCGAATCGGAAGGGCTGCTCAGGGAATTTGCCTATTACCATGATACGCGGGGATTTTTGTGTGAGAAAAAGGTGGCGGGATACAGCATTGCGGATATTATGGTATGGCAGGTGGACCATTTTAAGGCATATCTGGACAGAGGGAACGAATGCCTGCGCTACGACAGCGCGGGACTGCTTCTGGCGGCGTTTTCCATTATGATGGAGATGGAAAAAAATCCGGCGCTTTATGTGGAAAAAATGAAAAGGGAAAGCGGTACGGACACGCCGGATTGAGGCGGGCTATTGTCTGCAGAAAGCAGTGGAATCCCGCAAAATCAGTTCCGCCCGAAGAAGAGTTTGACTGACGGTGATTTCCTGAAACAGAGCGGCAAGTGCATAATAACCGCCTCTGCCTAGCGCTTTCCAGTTCTGCCCAACTGTGGTAAGGGGCGGGATGGCAAGTGCCGAGGACGCAAAACTGCCGAAACCGATGACACTGATGTCCCGCGGTACGGAGAGCCCGAGCAGGGCGCATTCCTTTATGACGGCGCGTGCCAGTATATCGCTGCCGCACATGAATGCGGTGACGCCTGCCTGCAGAAAGCGGCGCAGATAAATGCCGGCATCTTTTCCCAAAGGCGTGGTACATGCATACATGCTGTCCGGTGCGGTAAGTCCGTGGGTGGCGCTTTCCATATAATATGCCCTTTGCAGCCAAATGGCGGCAGGGTTGCCGGCGTCGTTTAAAAAGGCAATTTTTTTGTGGTTTAGGGATTTGAGGTGCGAAATGCCGATACCCAAGGCGCCGTATAAGTCTGTGCTAACCTGACAGGTATGCGGGTTGCCTAAGCAGTGGTGTCCTAAAAAAACAGTTGGAATTACAGTGGAAGTAAATTCGCTGTTCCAGTCGTCTTTTGGGAAAGAGCCTACAAAAAAAGCACCACAGAAGCCGTGCTTTAACATATAAGCGTCGTAAGTAATGGTAATGTTGTGGGAAATCGGATATGGTATAACGATGATGTCTCTTCCTTCACAGGCGGCTGCCTGCTGAAATCCTAAAACAATATCGAGACTACATTGAACGGCTGGCTCATAACTGGTCTTTTCCAAAAATAAACATAATTTTTTGTGCCGGCTGTTTTTTATGCGCTTGGCGGTATAGCCCATTTCAATGGCGGTATTGATGACGGTATGGCGAAGCTCTCCGCTGATATCAGCCGCGCCGTTTAAACCCTTAGAGACTGTGCTGGCGGAGATGCCAAGCTGCTTGGCTATTTCTTTGATTGTAACCATGTATCCTCACATTCCTGAAAAGACCGTAGAAGGTAAATACAGGCGGCGTCCTGAAACAATCAAAAGCCCTGCAGGGGAAACCTGCAGGGCTTTCGATTGTGTAAAAGGGGAATTCTTCCGGAATTGCTAATTAGCATTCTTGGCATTTCTGCCAAGACAAGTTTATTTTACACTATTTTCTAGCGGCCGTCTATAACAATATTGCAGATAAATAACACTATATTAGCTGACGAGTTATAAAAATGCTCTTTTAGACGTATAATTGTGACTTTAGTTACAAAGATATTAGCAAATAAAGTATCTTATAACTCTAAAAACCGGCGCTCAGCCAACAGTTCCTCGGGAAATGCAGAGCCTGTATTTTTTACGCGTCTTTCCAACATTTCAAATTTATGAAGCTGCTGTGTTTTGACGGTTTCGTAGCGCTCCAGCATGTCCTTGTAGGTAGGATTTGATTTTAATGTCTCCCTGACCGGAGCAGCAAAAGGGCAGTAAGTAAAGAGAATATTTCTTGCGGTTTTTGTCATGCGGGGTGAGCCGCCGCCTTCGTAGAGGATATAGGTGACGTAGTCCTGCACAAACATTTCCTTAAAGCTGTTGCGCGCTTTTTGCAGCGCTGTTTTAATCTTTTCCTTGGTCTCAGCGGACAAATCGTGATTTTTCTTATAAAACTGTATGTAGTCGAAGTATTCACTGGTGAGGGAGCGCTCTGAGAGGTCGTTCCAGCGGGGACCCTGTATGCGTTTGCACATTTCCCAACGGTATTCGCCGGTGAGCCGCACGAGCGTCTGGCGCAAGTCCTCCAGATAAAAGATAGAAAGCATCATGCGGGCGGGCGTAGTCCGTTTATGCCCTTCGATTTCCTGCCACATAACGCCTCTGGTTCCTACATTGGGCATAAGGATAACATCCGGCAGAATTTCCACATGGAAAAATTCCTGCGGCATACCTGCCTCGGGATTGGTGTAAACATATTCCCGATAGTAAGCGCCATAGTCCATGGAGATAATGTCGGTAAAAAGCTCCTTGAGTGTCTGGGGCATCACAAGGGAGACATCGGGGCGCTTTAAGAGATTGTGCGCCGAGAACAGGGGACAGAAAGAGGAAACGCGCCCAAAAGACATTTTGTTCACGGTAGGGAACATGTTTTTAAGCTCGTATTCCACTTTTTTGTGGGAATCCTGCAAAAGAGCCGCTTCTTCGGCGGGTGTAATCTGTTTGGTTGCTTTCAGCGTCCTAAGATGGGTGCTGTAGTCCTCGTCGAACTCATTGCGGGACGGTTCCTTGGTGCCTTCAAAGACAGCCTTCAGCCAGTCAAACAGGGTAAAGATGCCTGGTCTTTTGCTGCTTGCAAGAAGATGTACGGCACGGCTTAAGTACTCGGCATTTTCCATGCCTGCAAGTTCCTCGTCCACATAGCCGAAGCAGAGAAACATACGCACCGGCATGGGAATCTCTTCTTCGGTTACGGCTCGGAAGAAGATACTGGAATAGAGCTCATAAAAGCCCGCTGTAATCCGCTGCCGCAAAGCTCTGGCAGCGTCATCCGTCGCCGTTTTGTCGGAGGCGTTTTTATATTGGGTTACAAGCTCCCTGAAATTGACGCAGAAACCGGTATCCCTGCGGGAGTAAGTCAGTATGGTCTGCAGGGAATCCTTGAGGGAGTCATCTGCCTGTATGTCTGCGTTTTCGGCGGTCTTTTGCCCCGGTGCGGTCTTTAATATGGCGGACAGTTCAGAAAGCCGTTTTTCCAGAAGCGTTTTGTCCGTCAGGGGAGAATCCTGCAGCATGGCGAGAATTCTCTTGATGGCATCGTACACAAAAACGGCGTCCTCAGAGTTAGAATCCAGCCGCAAGTACAAATCTGCATACATGGTAAGAGCATCTTCGCGGTTTTCGTTCAAGTATAAGGAAAGCACCTGCTTCTGATATTCCTCCAGAGAACAGAGAGAGGCAAACACTTTGGTGCAGTCAACGCCTGTGGAAGCAATCAGGCCGGCAGGTACTGCCGGCTCCTTGGAGAGAAGCGTAGAGCCCTCGGCGAGCAGGCGCTGAAAGCCTTCATAGTAAGAAACTGCCCACATCGGCAGAGGGTCTTCCCCGATAAAAGGTTCGAGGGGGGAGATGGCACTCGGCTCGATTTGGTTTCCGATACAGCATTCTTTGTAGCGGGCATAATTTTTGGAGAAGTCGATTTGCATACTGCTGCAGGTAAGGCGTGCCAGCTCATCTGCGTGCAGCAGGCTGTTTAGCTGCCGGAAGGCGGAGCGCGTGACGACAACGCAGTACTCGGGACTTCTCTTAAAGAGCATCTCTAAAGAAATCGTGTCCGAGAAGGGGTAGATGAACACGGAAGAATCCTCCGCAGCCCGACAGGTGGCAACATGAGAACCGGTGTAAAGTTCGCAGATGCCGGGCGCGTCACCACTCTGCAAAAGGTATTCCCCGCCTGAAAAGGAAATGGAAAAACTGCCGCTTAATATCATATATAATTCTTTTACAGGCTGTCCTGCCTCGAACAATACCTGATTTTTGGGTATGGAAACAATTGCCATAACAACCTCCTTGCAATGCAAAGCATTGGAGGCGGCGGTGCCTGCCGCCGGCCTCTTGCTTTATTATAACCGTTAGCGGCGATAAAGACAACCACAATAGGGCTTGTTTTCTAC
>WSLY01000023.1:0-399 GCA_013316825.1 Lachnospiraceae bacterium
ATTATGACGTTTTTCATCTGAATCAATCAGATCATCTATAATAATCGATGTTTTATGTATTATTTCTACACAAAGTGCCATTTCTGTGGCAGCATCTACGCAAATTGCATTAATAGAGTGTGTGGCAAATGCATTGCCCCAATAAACAAGGAGTGGACGTAGATGATTTCCAATTCTGAGTTGAATTGCTTTACCATATGGCACTTCTAATTCATCTAAAAATGCAATCCATTTCTTATGAAAAAAAATATTCATAGACCCTTCTGAATTACCCATAATAAAATTATAATAGGATAATTTTTCTAAAACACTGTGTATGATGGCAAATGGATGTTTACAAGAATTAACGCTAACAGAAGATTCACGTTATGATATTCGGGCCATATCCAACATTATATC
>WSLY01000023.1:409-39598 GCA_013316825.1 Lachnospiraceae bacterium
ATGTGATGACGTTTTTAATTTGGAGCAACGTAGTTATCAGGACCTTTTCAATGAACTTACTGATTTATTCCGCTAAATATATTTGTAATAAACATCTATGTAAGTGCCCAGTGAATCAATGTCTAATCTCACTGGGCCTATTATTTTGTTAGATTCTCCAAGCGTAACTTCTAATATCCCCCCAATAATCAGGAATTATCCTCCATTCACCTCCATCAAATTCCTAGGATGCCTATGCACAAGAATATCCTTCTGCTTTGTGTTTGACACATGTGTATATATTTCGGTTGTGCTGATAGAGCTGTGTCCCAGCATTCGTTGTATGTAGCGGATATCGACGTCCTGCTCTAACAGGAGTGTGGCGAAGGAATGGCGGAACATATGCGGGGTGATGTGCTGGCTGATGCCGGCAAGTTTTGCATAGCGGTTTATCATAAAGCGGACGGATTGGTCGGAAAGCTTGTGTCGGAGCCTGTTGACAAAGAAGTACCCGCAGGCGGCAATGTCTTCCGCAAAGATGTTCTGGTATAAAAGCAATGCGGACAGCACTTCCTGATTGCCAATCTGCAGGATTCGTTCCTTGGCGCCTTTTCCATAAATAAGAACGGTATTGTTTGCAAGGTCTATGTCGGAGGGCTTTAGCGAGCACAACTCGGATATCCTCATTCCGGTGGCAAAAAGCAATTCAATCACGGCAATGTCCCTTATGTGACAGCGAAGCTGGTATCCGGAAGCGGAGGCTTCTTTTTGGGCATAAAGCGTTGACAAAAAGGTCTGTATGGAGTGGAAGGGAATGGTTTTGGGGAGAAGCTTGGCTTCCCGAAAACGCACATCCAGCTTGGCAAAAGGATTGTCGGATAATAGCTCCCTGTACTCCAAGTAGTGAAAAAACGCTTTCAGACTTGCAATTTTGCGTTTGACAGTTTTGGTCTTGTATTGCCGGTGCAGGTCTGTAATGAAGGTGTCCAAAGTATTTTTAGAAAAGCAGTCAGGCGAAGCCGGGCAGAAGCATTTGTACTGCATCAAATCTATTTGATATGCTTTTAAGGTCTTGAAATCCAGACGTTTGCGGTATCTGCAATAGTCAATATATTCTGTGATGTAAGTGTCTAAGGTATTCATAAATAAACATTCTCCTTGGTTTTTTGACACTATTATGCGTGCGGATTGATAAATTGTCCATTAAATTCCAAAATCATCCATCCCTTTACAATGAAATGAAAGCAACAGCTCGGCCATACCATTCATAAATTGCCGGAATACGCATTTTTGCTTACATGGAAAGCTTACTGCCGGCAATTTCTTTCATGTCGGGCATCCGCCCTATAGAACTGCTTGCTTCATTTGCCCCCAATGAGCAAGCGCCGCATAAAAATTATGCAGTCAATTCTGGACGGCTGTGCTGCTGCAAATGAAAGGAATTTGGAAAAGTAAGATATTGTTATTTTGCAGAAGATTTTGTATGCTAAAAAAGGTAAGCGACGGTTTGATTTGGGGAAATTGTCATAATATTCATAAAAGGGTATTGAATGGGAAACGGTATCCGTGTAAAATAATAAACGAATTATTATCTTTACAAAACGTGTCTGTTATTTGACAGGACAGGGCATGGGAATACAGTATAATTAGGGGCACATATGATAAGGATAGGAATCTGCGATGAGGCAGAAAAGGACCTGCAGACGCAAAAGGCGATTCTGCAGGATATGATAGGGAAAGCGTGTATGAACGCCGAAATATTATGCTTTCAGAGCGGCGAAGCGCTGTTGCTTGAAATTGAGCAGAATAAGCGCATGGATATCATTCTGATGGAGGTAGGGCTGCAGGGTATTAACGGCGTGGAGACAGCGAAAAGAATCAGGGTAACAGATATCAATACCTTATTGATTTTTATTACACGCGATGAGCAGTATTGGAAAGAAATTATCAATGTACAGCCATTTGCCTACATAGACAAACCGGTTGTGAAGGAGAATCTGGAAGAGGCCGTTATGCGTGCCATTGCGCTGGCTGGCAGCAGAAGGGGAATGATACAGTTTTCCAGCAGAAAAAAAGAATATAGAATATTTTTGCGGGAGATCTTTTACTTTGAGAGCGACAAAAGAGAAGTTTTGGTGTTTTGTGAAAACAAAAAGTATTCTTTTTATCGAAAGCTCGATGAGGTGGAAGAGGAATTGAATCAATATCATGAAAAGTTTCTCAGGATTCACAAATCGTTTTTGGTTAATCCGGTTTATATCAAGGAATTTTCTTATGAAAAAATCATTATGTGTGATGGAAAAGAAATTACCATAAGTCCCAAGTACAGAAAAATCATCAGGCAATATTATGAAAGCAGGCAGAGCTAAATACTGCCTGCTTTTGTTTCGTTACCCTTATTGAACATGAATAAGATGTGGATTATAATGTGGTTATGTAGAGATTGTGTCGTGCAATTTATACTGTAAAAAGCTATAATAAGGAAATGGGAAAAGCGGACATTGGGTGTCAAAATGAAGAGAGCGGTTATTGGGATACTGGCGCATGTGGATGCCGGAAAGACAACTTTATCGGAAGCTATGCTCTATGAGAGCGGCGCAATTCGGGAAAAGGGGCGTGTGGATAAGGGAGACGCCTTTCTGGATACGGATGCCATGGAGAAAGAGCGCGGCATTACGATTTTTTCAAAGCAGGCGGTATTTACGTATGCGGACACAGAATTTGTCTTGCTGGATACGCCGGGACATGTGGATTTTTCGGCGGAAATGGAGCGTACTCTACAGGTATTGGACTATGCGGTGCTGGTGGTGAACGGTGCAGACGGTGTGCAGAGCCACACGGAGACTTTGTGGCGGCTGCTTTCGCACTATAAGGTACCTGTTTTTCTTTTTGTCAATAAAATGGATATGGCAGAGGCGAATGAGACGGCGCTTCTTTGTGAATTGCAGACAAGGCTTCATGGGAGCTGTGTGGCATTTTTGGAGGAAAAAGAAGAGACATTTTTGGAAAACATTGCTGTGTGTGAGGAGACGGTATTAGAGTCTTTTTTGGAAACAGGGACTGTGGAAAAAGGGGAAATCAGGCGGCTGATTTGGGAGAGAAAGCTGTTTCCCTGCTTTTTTGGCTCGGCGCTTTGGGGAAAGGGCGTGGAGCAGTTGTTACGGGGATTATCCGATTATACGCAAGAAATCCGGTATCCTGCCCTGTTTGGGGCGCGGGTATTCAAAATTGCGCGGGACGAAAAGGGAAACCGCCTTACCTATGTGAAGATAACAGGCGGGAGCCTGAAGGTTAAGGATACCCTGACAGGAAAAGCGCAGACAGGTATGATGACAGCGGAGGGCGGCGGTGAAGCGAAATGGGAAGAAAAGGTAAACCAGATTCGGATTTATTCCGGTGATAAATACGAGACGACAGGCGAAGCGCCGGCTGGCAGTATATGTGCCGTTACGGGCCTTAGCAGGACCTTTCCCGGGGAGGGACTAGGAGCAGAGGGGGCGGCAGAGCTCACCGTACTGGAGCCGGTTCTGCAATACCGCGTTATTCTGCCGCAGGAGGAAGCAGCAGCGGCTGTGCTGCCCAAGCTGCGTATGCTGGAGGAAGAGGAGCCGAAGCTGCAAATCATATGGGAGGAAGCGCTGCAGGAGATTCGGCTCTGTGTTATGGGCGAGGTACAGCTTGAGATTTTGCAGCGGCTGATTCGGGAGCGGTTTGGCATTTTGGCGGAATTTGGACAAGGACATGTGGTATACAAAGAAACCATAGCAGGAGCCGTAATTGGAGCAGGACATTTTGAGCCGCTGCGTCATTATGCGGAAGTGCTGCTAAAACTGGAGCCGGCAGAAGCAGGCAGCGGTTTGCAGTTTGCTACAGCCTGCAGCGAAGATATTCTGGCAAGAAACTGGCAGCGGCTGATACTGACTCATTTGGAGGAGAAGGAGCACAGGGGTGTGCTGACGGGCGCGCCTGTGACCGATATGAAAATCACGCTTTTAGCAGGGCGCGCTCACAAAAAGCATACGGAGGGCGGCGATTTCAGACAAGCGACTTACAGGGCGGTCAGGCAGGGACTGATGGAGGCGGATTCTGTGCTGCTGGAGCCGTATTATGCTTTTGTGCTGGAGGTGCCGGAAAAGCTGGTGGGGCGCGCTATGATGGATATGGAACGGCTGAGCGGCAAAATGGAACCGCCCCGCATGGAGGCGGGACGTGCTATTCTGACAGGGGTAGCGCCGGTTGCGACAATTGGCAGTTATCAGAAAGAGGTTATTGCCTATACGCGGGGTGAGGGCAGGATTTCCTGCCATTTCAAGGGATATCTGCCTTGTCATAACACGGAGGAGGTGCTGAAACAGTGTGCATATGAGCCGGAGAGCGATGCAGAAAATCCGTCGGGGTCGGTATTTTGTGCCCACGGCGCCGGCTTTGTGGTGCCATGGTATGAAGTGAAGGCGTATATCCACACAGAGGTCAGGGAAGAAGATATTGCATGTAAAAATGGGGAAAATTTGCCGGATATGCCATGGGAGGAAGGCGGATATTTGAGAGAATCCCAGACAGGAAGCAGAAACCGCACGGAAACGGTGCTTTTGACAGAAGAAATTGATAATATACTGGAACGGACTTATCGCGCCAACAAGCGGGATAAGGAAATAGCAGGGAAGGGAAGGTACGGGAAAAGACCGGAGAAAGCGAAAATACCTGCAGTGGAAAGAAGTTTTCGTCCTGCGCCCAAAAAGGAAGAATATCTGCTGGTGGACGGTTACAACGTGGTTTTTGCATGGGAAGAGCTGCATACGCTGGCGAAGATAAACATTGACGGCGCCAGAGGCCGGCTTTTGGATATATTGTGCGACTATCAGGCGATGCGAGGCTGTCATCTGATTGTGGTTTTTGATGCATACAGGGTAAAAGGCCATGCCACGGAAATTTTAGATTACCACAATATTCACATAGTTTATACGCAGGAAGCGGAGACGGCAGACCAGTATATTGAAAAATTTGCACATGAAAACGGAAAGCGGTATGATGTCATTGTGGCGACCTCGGACGGTTTGGAGCAGATTATCATACGCGGCGAGGGCTGCAGGCTGATGTCCGCGAGAGAACTGCAGGCGGAGATTGCAAGGGAGAAGGCATATTTTCAGGAGACATATATGAAGCCGCAGACTGGCAAGACATACGCAGGAGAAGCTTTACCCGGAAAGGATTTGGAAAAAGGCTGATGAAACAAAGGTTTCTAAACAGGGTGAATATGGAGCAAGGCAGGTAACGCCGCTGCCGCTGTTGGGAAAGATGAGCGCTGCCGCGGCGTCCACAACAAAGAGCATCAGCAGCACGGCAAGTATCCGGTGGCGGGTGCGCAAGGACAGGCGTTCCCAGTATTTTAATAAAAAGGGAGCGGCAAGGCAGGTGAAAAAAGCGCCGGCAAGTGCAAATCCCAAAACGGAATACAGGCAGATATAGCCGTTGATATTGAGAAACTGCCCCGTGTAGTCCCAGTAGCGTTTGTCAAAAAAAGTATCAAGGAGCCAGCCTGTAAACAATTCTACAACAGCGCCTATGCAGGCAGAATAAAAGAAACAGAGAAGGGGATGCTTTCTTTGCGTGTAGAGCAGTACGAAAATCAGGACGGCGCCTGCCCCGTAGACGGGAAGCCATGGACCGTAGAAGAAACCGCGGTTGCAGAATGCGCCGTCTTTTATGAGAAACAGCAGTACTTCCCATAAAAAACCGGCGAGGGATGCGGCAAAAAACAGAAACAGTATGATATTGATTTTGCAGAAATGATTGTTATGTTTCATGCGCTTAGTATTGCCAGAAGCGGGAAGCATATGCCAAAAAGAAGTGAAAAATATAGTTGAAAGAATGTGCGGCGGCAAATATAATGGGAATAAGGAAAACAGCTTCTTTATGTGCGGCGGCTGGCGATTGGAGAGGAAAGGCGTATGGACGAACGGAGAAAGAAACAAATTGAAGAGGGGAGGACTGCACTTGGCATTGAACTGGGTTCTACCCGCATCAAAGCGGTGTTAGTCGGTGAGGATAATGTACCGCTTGCCGCGGGCAGCCATGAGTGGGAAAACAGGCTGGAGAACGGCATTTGGACATATACGCTGGATGATATCTGGAGGGGACTGCGGGACTGCTATAAAAAACTGGCGCAGGAGGTACATACCAGATATGGCGTTATCCTGCGGAAAACAGGCGCCATGGGATTTTCCGCCATGATGCACGGCTATATGGTGTTTGACAAAGACGGGGAGCTGCTTGTTCCGTTCAGGACATGGAGAAATACCATGACGGCGGAAGCGGCAGAACGGCTGACGACGCTTTTTGGTTATCCGATTCCCCAGAGGTGGAGCATCGCCCATCTTTATCAGGCTATTTTGAACAAGGAGTCCCATATACCAAAGATTGCCTGCCTGACTACCCTTGCCGGTTATGTGCACTGGAAGCTGACAGGCAGAAAGGTGCTGGGCGTCGGCGAGGCATCCGGCATGTTTCCCATTGATACAAAGACAGGCAGTTATCAGGAACGCATGATGGCGCAGTTTGATGCGCTGTCAGAAGCACCGTGGCGGCTGAGAGACATTCTGCCGTCGGTGCTTACCGCGGGAGAGGCGGCGGGCAAATTGACGGAGGAGGGGGCAAGGCTTTTGGATGCGGACGGCAATCTGGAGGCAGGGATTTTGTTCTGTCCGCCTGAGGGAGACGCCGGAACCGGTATGGTGGCGACCAACAGTGTTGCAAAGCGGACCGGCAATATCTCGGCCGGTACTTCCGTGTTTGCCATGGTGGTACTGGAAAAGGAACTGACGAAGGCTTATGAAGAAATTGATTTGGTGACGACGCCCTCCGGTGAACCGGTGGCGATGGTGCATTGTAATAACTGTACTTCGGATTTGAATGCGTGGGTAAATCTGTTTGCGGAATGCTTGGACAGCTTTGGCTGTCAGGCAGGGAAAGACGAGCTGTATGGCACGCTATACAAAAAGGCGCTGGAGGGAGAAGCGGACTGCGGCGGGCTTTTGGCGTACAACTATGTCTCGGGGGAGCCGGTTACGGGCTTTGATGAGGGAAGAGCGCTTTTTGTCAGGACGCCAAAGGCAAGATTTACGCTTGCCAATTTTATGCGGGTGCACCTTTTCACTTCTCTGGGCGCGTTAAAAACGGGCATGGATATTTTGCTAAAAAAAGAGAACGTCAAAATTGACAGGCTGTTGGGGCACGGCGGGCTTTACAAAACGCCTGGTGTGGGACAGAGAGTGACGGCTGCCGCCATGAATGCACCGGTATCTGTGATGGAGACGGCTGGCGAGGGAGGTGCATGGGGGATTGCGCTGCTGGCTTCCTACATGCTGCATAGGGAGGAAGGAGAAACGCTTGCAGAGTATCTTTCCCGACGTGTATTTGCAGATACAGAAAGTGTTACCGTAAAGCCAAAGCCTTCTGACGTCGCAGGCTTCGAAGCGTTTATGGAGCGTTACACAAAAGGGCTGGCAATAGAAAAGGCGGCAATAGAAAGCCTTTCGGAAGTATAAATGAATGATAGGGCCGTCAGGACAACGGCTCGGAAAAGAGGGTATATGTTAGAAGAATTAAAGAAAAAGGTATATGAAGCCAATATGGAGCTGCCGCGGCACGGGCTTGTCACGTTTACGTGGGGCAATGTGAGCGCCATTGACAGGGAGAGAGGGCTTTTTGTCATTAAGCCCAGCGGGGTTTTGTATGATGCGCTTCGGGCAGAAGACATGGTGGTGATGAACCTTGCAGGAGAGCGGGTGGAGGGGCATTATAAGCCGTCTTCTGATACGCCGACTCATTTAGAGCTGTACAAGGCGTTTCCTGAAATCGGCGGTATTGTGCACACACATTCTCCGTGGGCGACAAGCTGGGCGCAGGCAGGGCGCTCAATCCCCTGCTATGGTACGACTCATGCGGATTATTTTTATGGGGAAATTCCCTGTCTGAGAACACTGACACAGTCGGAAATTGAAGATGCCTATGAAGCCAACACGGGGCTTTTGATCGCGGAGGAATTTAACACGGGAAATCTGGATGTCAATGCAGTTCCGGCGGTTTTGTGCAAAAATCATGGTCCTTTTGTATGGGGAAAAAATGCGGAGGAAGCAGTACAGCTTGCCGTGATTTTAGAGGAAGTGGCAAAGATGGCGGCAAGGACGGAGTGGCTGCGCGCCGATGTGAAGCCTGCACCGCAGGAGCTTCAGGACAGGCATTATTTTAGAAAACATGGAGAGAATGCATATTATGGCCAGTCCATTGTGTAAAAAATGTCTGCTTTCGGATGCGGGAGGGCAGATGTATAAAGACAAGATTGAGAAGCTGCTTGTGATGATGGATAAGGATACGAAGGCAGAAGAGGCCTTGTATGAAAAAAGGCTGTCTGTGTGCAGAAACTGCGAAAAGCTTTCCGGTGAGAAAGAAACAGCCGGAACTTGTCTTGCCTGCGGCTGTTATGTAGAATTGCGGGCAGCGGTAAAAAAGAACCGCTGCCCCCATCGTTACTGGTAAAGAAATGGTATTAAATCTTAAAACGTCTCATGTGTTCTGCAAGTGTGAAGGAAGCCTCCGATACGGTTTCGGTGCTTTTTGCCATCGTTTTGCTTTCGTTTGAAATCTGCAGGGAGGTTTCTGCAAGCACGCGGGTGGAGGCAAGGATTTCCTCCGCACTGGCAGACTGTTCCTGCGACAGGGCGGCAATGTTTGCCGCAACGTCGTCTACATGGTGTATCTGCTCTACAATATGTTTAAGTACGCCGCCGGTTTCGGAAACATCCTGATAAATACAGTCAAAAATCTCGCGGGAAGCGGCAATGCGGGAGGAGTTGTCCTCTATGTACGTGACGCTTTCATTGGTGCGCTCTGTCATGTCTTCTACTTGATGATTTACTTCATCAATAATATGTGCAATCTGTGTTGCGGAGGAAGAACTGATGTCAGCAAGCTTTCGGATTTCGTCCGCTACAACGGCAAAGCCCTTTCCTGCTTCTCCGGCACGGGCGGCTTCTATGGCGGCGTTTAAGGAAAGCAGGTTCGTCTGCTCTGCAATTTCACTGATAAGCTGTACAATAGAATTAATCTGTTCTGTGGAAGCGCCGACCATGCCGACGGCTTCCTTTAGGTTCTGCATGGCGGATACGATGACCGCCATGGCTGCCGATGTCTGCTCCATATCCTCCCTGCCTTTTGCGGCGACAATGACGGTCTGCTGCATTTTTTCATCGGCGGCGATGCCGTCCTGATTGGTACTGTCTACTACTGCCGCCAGGGTGGAAGCGTGCTGTGCCAGCTCTTGAATGGCGTCGGCAACCTGGTCTAAGGTTACCTGCATATCGCCCATGGATTCTGCCTGTGTCTCGGAAGTATCCGATAAGGCTTCGGAAACTGTTTTGGCAAAAGCGGAATGCTCGCTTAGCTGGTCGGAGACCGTGCGGATATCTGTGATAACCTCCCGCATGACAACGATAAAATCTTCCAATGCGCTGCTCATAACGGCAATTTCATCATTGCCGGAAGCGGAAATATTGACGGAAAAGTCGCCGTCTGCAATGGTGGTAAGCGTGCCGGTCAGCCTTTTGACGGGCGCAAGGATGCGGCTGATAATGACGCTGACTAGAATCGTGACGGTAAAAAGAAGCGCTGCGATAATCAGTATCATACGGATATTGATGGCAATCAGGTCGTCCGTCACATAGGACTCGGGAAGGCAGGCAACCATTGCCCACGGCATACCGGAGAAAGGCTGCGTGATAACATAATAGCTTGCAGAGCCGTCGCGAAGCTTGTTTACCGGCAAGTCTCCGCTTTTGGGAATGGTGCGCAGCATCTGGGCAATCTGTCCCAGATAGGAATTGGCATCGGTATCGTAAATGCTGGTATTTTTAATATTATTTTCGTCGTGCGCCAGAATCTGACCGGTTTCGGTATTGACTAAAAAAGCATAGCCGCAGTCCATCACGGAAAGCCGTTCAATTTTGGTATAGATGGACCAGAGCGAGCTGGGATGGTTAAAGATTTCTTCATAGGCTTCGCCGATGGAGGAGGAGCTTGTGGAAGTCACCATGCTTATGGTAATTTCCTGCATTGCGGCAAGGGATTCCTGCCTGAGCGTGCGCACGGCAGAATCTGTCATAGTCTGCCTGCTGTTTACGAAGTTTACAATCAGAAGGATGGAAAAAGAGACAAAGAAGCTGGGAATAATGGTAAGCAGCAGCTTTTTTAAAATGCCCGTTTTTCTTTGTGCTTTTGGTATGGAACTGGTTTTTGACATGTGACGGACCTCCCGTATATAAATGCATTTCTATTCATAAAATTATCATAAATTCCGTAAATAATCAATGAAATATTCAGGCAATGTCTTGTTTTCTGCATTGGGGCGTGCTAATAGTATACATAGAGGAAAGGCGGTGGCGGCATGGCGGATACCATAATTGAATATGTAAAAAAATATGGGGAGTATTCCTTTCTGGAAAAGCCGATGAATGATGTGGACAGTCTGGCGCTCTGCCAGTTCTGCTACCTGAAATTTGACGGTATGGTGCCGCTTGTGACAGAAAATAAAAGGTCAGTTACCATACAGGAGCTGATGGCGCATAAGGATTATGAGAAATTGTACGCGGATGAGCGGTTTGAAAAAAATAACAGGGCGCTTTTTGAGGCAATGGTGAACAGCTCTCGTTTTAAGACGCTGAAAATGAATTGCTATATCAATATTGTGGAGACGGAATGGGAAACCCAGTTTTCTGCGATAACGTTTTTTTTGGAAGACGGCACCATGTATATCGCCTATCGTGGAACGGACGAAACTATCGTGGGCTGGAAAGAGGATTTTAACATGGCGTTCCAGTCTCCCGTCCCGGGACAGGCGTATGCGGCAAAATATTTGAATATGGTGACGGGAAAGCTGCACAACTGTTTTTATCTGGGAGGACATTCCAAGGGAGGCAATCTGGCAGTATATGCAGCCATGACCTGCTCCGAGCAGGTACGGGAGCGTATTTTGAAAATTTACAGCATGGATGGACCGGGATTTCGCAGGGAAGTGCTGGAGGGCTGCGCTTATGAGCAGATTGCGGATAAAATTATCAAAATACTGCCGCATTCTTCTCTGATAGGAATGCTTTTTGAAACTTCTCCGCAGGTAAAGGTGGTGGAGAGCCGGACGTTTGGGCTTTTACAGCACGACCCTTATACGTGGCTGATAGCCGAGGATGACTTTGTCTATGTAAAGGGACTTTACAAATCAAGAAAACATGCTGATGAGACACTGAACAAGTGGGTGGAAACTCTGGATGAGAAGCAGCGGCGTATCTTTGTGGATACCCTGTATCAGGTGGTCTCTGCATCCAAGGCAGAGAACCTGATAGAACTTTCCGCAGACTGGAAAAAGAGCATGAACGGCATGATATCGGCATTAAAGGAAGTGGACGGGGAAACAAAGCGGGCTCTGAAAGAGATGATTCGAGCACTTTTTGAAATTGCACTGGAGCGGGTAAAACCGAAAAAATCAAAGCAGAAGCGAGCGAAAGAAGCATAAAAGCTTATCCCCGTCGGGCGCGAGACGCTCCGGATGCCATTGTACGCCATAGATGGGGAGCTTTTCGTGAAAAATAGCTTCCGGCGCGGGAGAAGGCGAAGCGTACTGGGCGAGTAAAAGGCCTTTGCCGAGACGCCCCAGACATTGATGGTGGGCGCTGTTGACAACCAGACTGCTGCCGTATATGGCATACAGGAAGGTGCCGTGTACGATAGCGGTGTCGTGCATCTGGTCCCCGTTTTGGTACTGGTGAAGAACGGCATCCTCCATATGCTGTATGATAGTACCGCCAAAAAAGACGTTGAGAATCTGCATTCCTTTGCAAATTCCCAGCACCGGCTTGCGGCAGCGGATTGCCTGCTCGACAGCTTCTAGCTGCAAAATGTCCAGTTCGGTATCGATATGCCTCGAGCCGTTGTTTTTTTGTCCAAAAAAAGCAGGCGTGATATCTCCGCCGCCCGGCAGGAGTACGCCGCCGCAGGAATAGATTTTGTTTGGGGAGAGGGTGGTGAAGCAGGGAATTCCCAGACGGGAAAGCGCGGCTTCATAGTTGCAGGTATCCTCCCTGCGTCCGATGATGGCGACAGGGCATTTTTTTGACTGAGGGTAATTTTCTGGCATGGGATTGTGTCCGCATTGTTTTTTTTATTGTATGCAGGGGTGGGAAGAAAAATGACGGTGTCAGTTACAATGCAGAGTCCGTTCCCAAGCTTCGCGCAATGCCTGCAATGATTGGTAACGCGCTTCTCTTGCTTCGCTTACGGCTTTTTTTGCAACACAAAAAGCAGCATCCGAAAGCTGCCATGTCTCGCGGGTACGATTGTAATTTCCAAATAAAGCAAATGCCATTGCGCCGGCAGTATAAACGTTCGTTATTTCATCAATATCTGCGTGCAGCCGGTACTCTTCGGGGGACTGGAAAAGGGCGCTGCCCCACATTCTGCCCATATCGTTTCGGCAGGGCTGTTTTCTAAAAAAATCAATATCGCAGATAGTAGTGCGGTGGTTTTCAAAATCATATAAGATGCTGCCGTCATAAAAGTCGATGGCGACATATCCGTTCCTAACGACATAGCAAAGAAAATCAAGTATATCACGGAAAACCTTGCTATTAACATACAACTTTTCTTGTGAGAAGCTTTTTTAATGATAGTGGAAATTTTAGGGAAAATTGGTTTGTATAACGGTAAAAAGCTGTAAAAATAGCAGTAGGAAAAAAATGTCTTCTCCTGTATAATATGGATAGCGATGCGGCAAGGGCAGGGCGGCAGGGTATGCGGTTTGCTGCTGCTTAAGGAAAAGAGAGAGGATATGAGTGCGGTTATGAGCAGATTGTGGTATAAACAGCCGGCGGCTGCGTGGGAGGAAGCGCTTCCCTTGGGAAATGGCAGAATGGGAGCCATGGTATTTGGCAGGATAGCGGACGAGCAGATTCAGGTCAATGAGGATAGCATGTGGTATGGAGGGAAGGCGGACAGAACCAATCCCGATACCTTGCGGTATCTCCCCCAAATCAGGGAGTTTATTTTAAGCGGAGAGATACAGAAGGCGGAAAGGCTGATGAAGATGGCGATGTCGGGCTGTCCTGACAGCGCGCATCCTTATCAGACGCTGGGTAATATCCATTTTGCATTTGAAAATATAGGTTCGGTTACAGCATATGAGCGCAGTCTTGATGTGGACAGGGCAGTGTATACGAATACGTTTACGGCAGACGGCATTCGTTATCGGAGAGAGCTGTTTTTGTCCGTGCCGGATGATGTGATGGTTATGCGGATATGCGCGGATAAAAAGAGCGCTATTACCTTTCAGGCGCTTTTACGGCGGGAAAAATTTTTTGACGGAGTAAAAAAAGCGGGAGAGGACGGCATTTGTCTGTACGGCAATCTGGGGAAAGGCGGTTTTGACTTTGCCATGCAGCTTACGGCGTATCCGAAAGGCGGCAGCGTGCAGGTGATTGGGGAGCATCTTTTGGTGGAGGATGCGGACGAGGTGCTTCTGTATTTCTGTGCCGGCACCACCTATCGTATGCAGGACGTGGAAAAAGAAATTGACACATGCATCCGGCAGGCGGCAAAAAAGCCGTATGAGGAGCTGCTTGGCAGGCATGTGGCGGATTACAGGGCATTGTACGACAGGGTAGCGTTTTCTCTGGGCGATTTGTCCGCGTTCGACGCCGTTCCGACGGATAAGCGGATGCAGCTTGCCGCGGAGGGAAGCGTGGACGAGGGGCTTTCTAAGCTCTATTTTGACTATGGCAGGTATCTTCTGATTTCCTGCAGCAGGGAGGGGACGCTGCCTGCGACCCTGCAGGGGATTTGGAACAAGGACATGCTGCCTCCCTGGGACTGTAAATATACGATTAATATTAATATACAAATGAACTACTGGCCTGCGGAGGTATGCAATCTTTCAGAGTGCCACAGACCGCTTTTGGAGCTGATTCGGAAAATGGTGGAAAACGGCAGGGACACAGCGCGGCGTATGTATGGCTGCCGCGGCTTTATGGCGCACCACAACACGGATATCTGGGGTGACTGTGTGACACAGGACCATTGGCTGCCGGGTTCTTTCTGGGTGATGGGAGCCGCTTGGCTCTGCACCCACCAGTGGACGCATTATATGTATACGCAGGACAAGGAATTTCTGGCGGAAAGTTTTCCCATTATGCGGGAGGCTGCGCTTTTCTTTTTGGATTTCTGCATAGAAGACGGCGGTTACTTAAAAACATGTCCTTCCGTATCGCCGGAAAATACGTTTATTCTGCCCAATGGTGAAAAAGGCTCCAATACCGCCGGCGTCACCATGGACAATCAGATTCTGCGCGATTTGTTTGGACAGTGTATACAGGCGGCAGAGATTTTGGGCGTCTCTGATGAACTGAATGAGCAGATAAAGGCGGCAAGCGAGAAGCTGATGCCCACGCGGATAGGCAGAAAGGGCAATATTTTAGAATGGCAGGAGGACTATGAGGAGGCGGAGCCCGGGCACAGGCATATTTCCCATCTTTACGGGCTGCATCCGTCGGAGCAGATTACCATGGACGGCACCCCCGAGCTTGCAAAAGCGGCGCGGGTGACGCTGGAAAGGCGGCTTTCCCATGGCGGCGGGCATACGGGCTGGAGCCGCGCGTGGATTATCAACCATTATGCCAAGCTTTGGGACGGCGAAGCAGCTTATCACAATCTGGAACAGATATTGGCAAAATCCACGCTGCCCAATCTGTTTGACAATCATCCGCCTTTTCAGATTGACGGCAATTTTGGCGCCACGGCAGCCATTGCAGAGATGTTGGTGCAGAGCACTTCCCAGAGA
This sequence comes from Lachnospiraceae bacterium, assembly GCA_013316825.1. GTDB lineage: Bacteria > Bacillota > Clostridia > Lachnospirales > Lachnospiraceae > Acetatifactor. The sequence continues at coordinate 15,264 of WSLY01000023.1, forward strand.
ATCGTGCTTCTGCCTGCCCTGCCGGCAGTGTGGAAAAGCGGCTTTGTCAAAGGGCTGTGCGTAAAGGGCGGCGCAGAGGTGGATATCTGCTGGCAGGACGGCGTACTGACCCGTGCAGTAATACGGGCAAAGCACGGTATTTGCACGAAGGTGCGCTATAGGGATGAGACAATGGAGCTTATCCTAAAGGCGGGAGAGGAAAGGATTGTGCAGTTTTAGGGCGAAAGCGAATGCCGGAGCTTCACATAGCCAAGAGAAAAGCGATGCAGAAACGGAGTAAATCATGAAAACAAAAATCGTATGCATGGGAGACAGTATCACGGAGGGCTTCGGCGTAGAGGAGCGGGAGAGCTATCCCTACAGGCTGGGCGTGATGCTGGGAGAGGACTACGAGGTAGTAAACAAAGGCGTCTGCTGCAGTACCGCCATGAACCTGAAGCTTGACGGGCAGGTGATGGGTTTTCCCTATGTGAGACAGGAAAGATACAGGGAAGCACTGGCGGAAAAGGGTGACATCTATGTGATACTGCTTGGCACAAATGATGCGCAGGACGGGATGGACGACGTGGAGGATGTTGTCAATCCGCTGTCAAATATGATTAGCAGAAAGGGAGAATTTGTATCCTGCTATCAGGCTATCATCGACAGCGTGCGGGAGAGCGCGCCGGATGCCGCCATTTATATCGGGATTCCAGCACCCGTGCAAAAGTGTATCTGGCGCAGGCATCAAGAACGTTATCTTCAGGAGCTTATGCCGTTTTTTGAAGAAATTTTTGCGGCAAATCCGGATATCAAAAAGATTGATGTGCATGCTGCTTTTTCAGGGCTTGACAAAGAAAAGGTGTCAGCTTTGTATCAGTCTGACGGGCTGCATCCCAATCCGGCGGGGCTGCAGTTGATTGCCGATACGGTGTACAGTGCCTTGTACCTGCATGATGCCGGTTGTTAAGAGGAGCAGAAATAAAGGTTGACTTTAACGCGTTGATGTACTATAAATAAAAGAGTACTTTGTTTTTGCAGCAAGAAAGGATAACATATGAGCGAAGAGAAAAAGATTCCTTACAAAATTTACTTAGAAGAAAGTGAAATGCCGAAGCAGTGGTATAATGTGCGTGCGGACATGAAGAATAAGCCCGCGCCCCTGTTAAATCCTGCAACCTTAAAGCCTATGGAGTATGAGGACCTGCGTCCTGTATTCTGTGACGAGCTGATTAAGCAGGAGCTGGATGATGTGACGGCATATATTGATATTCCGCAGGAAATACAGGACTTTTATAAAATGTACCGCCCGTCGCCTCTTGTGCGTGCGTACTGTCTGGAGAAGGAGCTGGATACGCCGGCAAAAATTTACTACAAGTTTGAGGGCAACAACACCAGCGGCAGCCATAAGCTGAATTCTGCCATTGCGCAGGCGTATTACGCAAAGAAACAGGGCTTAAAGGGCGTTACCACGGAGACGGGAGCCGGACAGTGGGGAACGGCGCTGTCCATGGCGTGCGCCTATCTTGGGCTTGACTGCAGGGTATATATGGTAAAGGTTTCTTATGAGCAGAAACCGTTCAGACGCGAAGTGATGCGGACTTATGGCGCAAGCGTGACACCTTCTCCCTCCGAGACTACGGCGGTGGGCAGAAAGATTCTGGCAGAGCATCCCGGGACGACGGGCAGTCTGGGCTGCGCAATTTCGGAAGCAGTGGAAGCGGCGACGGGTCAGGAAGGATACCGCTATGTGCTGGGAAGCGTATTAAATCAAGTGCTGCTGCACCAGTCTGTGATTGGCTTGGAGACCAAGGCGGCGCTTGACAAATATAACATTACGCCTGATGTCATTATTGGCTGTGCCGGCGGCGGCTCTAATCTGGGCGGTCTGATTTCTCCGTTTATGGGAGAAAAGCTGCGCGGGGAAAAGGATTACCGTTTTATTGCGGTGGAGCCTGCTTCCTGTCCCAGCTTTACAAGAGGAAAATTTGCCTATGACTTCTGCGATACGGGAATGGTATGTCCGCTGGCGAAGATGTATACGCTGGGCAGCGGCTTTATTCCTTCAGCAAGTCACGCGGGCGGACTCCGCTATCACGGTATGAGCTCCACGCTTTCCCAGCTTTATCATGACGGACTGATGGAAGCAGTTGCAGTGGAACAGACGAGCGTATTTGAGGCAGCGCAGAAGTTTGCAAGAATTGAAGGCATTCTGCCTGCGCCGGAGAGCAGTCACGCCATTCGTGCGGCAATCGACGAGGCGATGAGGTGTAAGGAGACAGGCGAGGAAAAGACCATTGTATTCGGTCTTACCGGAACCGGCTATTTTGACATGGTGGCATATCAGCGCTACAATGACGGGGAAATGTCGGACTATATTCCGACGGATGCGGATTTGCAGAAAGGTCTCGACGGGCTTCCCAAGGTGGAGGCGTAAGCATTTTGAAGAGAAAGCTTTGTATAAAAAGAAGACAGTGAAGGAAGAAGACCCCTTTTCTAAGAGAAGAGGGGTTTTTTGCGGCGGTGTCAGCTTACGCTCAGTCCTGCATATTTTTTGGGGGAGATGCCGACCGCTTTTGTAAATGCCTTGAAGAAATTGCTATAGTCGGCAAAACCGCTTTTTTCAAACGCTTCGCCTACGCCTGCGCCTTCGTTTAACAGCGCCTTGGCTATGCTGATTCTTCTGGCGGTAATATATTTGTTTATGGTAGTGCCGGTCGCCGACTTAAAGATACGGCAGATATAGGATTCGCTTAGAAAGAACTCGCCGGCAAGCGTGTCAATCGTGATGGGAGCGCTGATATTGCGGTTGATATAGGAAAGAATATCGTCGACCTGACGATTGTATTTATAGCCGGAAAGCTCCTTGTCCGGCGTTTTGGCAGGCTGTCTGCGGCAGGAGGTCTTAAAAAGATAGTTAATCAGGGAAAGCAGCTCCATAAAGGCTGCCTGCTCGATGATATCATGGGCATAGCCTTTGGCAGAAAGCATTTTGCCTACAAAATATAAAAAACGTTTCTGCTGTTCCTTGCTCAGGGAAAGCTTATGGCTGATTCCTCCCTCTCTGTGAGAAAAGCAATAGTCCAAATCGGTTTCTGCGGTGGAGAGCGTTTTTACATACTCGGGGTGTATGGAAAGCACAATGCGCTCATGGACGCAGCTGTCTATCTGCGTCAGCTTGTGGCTTTCATACTGGTTTATAATAAAGAGGTCACCGGAAGCAATGCTGTAAAAACGATTGTCTATCAGGAACTGCCTGCCGCCGGAAATGGAATAGTACAATTCATAGCAGTCATGGATATGCATGTCCATGGCTTTTTCTTCTTTGTAGAGATGTGCGATGGAGAAGGTATGTGTGGCAAGGCAGTTTTCAATAGCCTGTCTGCAGGAGGTCAATTCTTCCATAATGTATCCTTTCCAAATTCATTTTGAAAAACAGGATTCTTTGGTTTATTATAATCCAACTGTTCAAGATATGCAATGTTTTGACTAATATTTGAATAGAAATAGATAATTTGGTTTTGTATAATACAAAGTAAGAACATAAAAACCATGCGAAAAGGTATGGCAATCAATGGAAGATTATGCTATAATGTAAGCACTTACATGAGAAGTTATCAAAAAGGCAGCCTGACTGCCAAAAGAAAGGAGTGTAGGCAGACGTGGAACTGAGAACAGCAGTATCACCGAAAGATGTGAAGTATTATACCACAGAGCGGCTCAGGGAGGAATTTTTGATTCAGAATCTGTTCGTCCCGGGCGAGATTAAGCTGGTATACAGCCACATTGACAGAATCATTACAGGAGCGGCAGTACCTGTTAAGCCCCTTGTGCTGACGGCAGGCGAGGAGCTTCGGGCGGAGTACTTCTGCCAGAGAAGAGAGCTGGGCGTCATCAATATTGGCGGCGCAGGAACCATCACTGTGGATGGAAGAGCTTACAAGGTAGGATTGAAGGAAGCTATGTATATTGGCATGGGTTCTAGGGAGATTATCTTTGCCAGCGAGGAGGAAGGCAATCCGGCAAAGTTCTACTTAAACAGCGCGCCGGCGCACAGAACCTGTCCCACTGTGTTGATTAAGCCGGAGGGAGAGCCGGAGGAAGGCGTTGTCATTGTAAAGGATGCAAACAAGGTGGAGCTGGGCAGTTTGGAGGACGCAAACCACAGGGTTATCTGCAAATACATCCTGCCGGGGCAGGTAGAAAGCTGTCAGCTTGAGATGGGCATGACAAAGCTTGCGCCGGGAAGTGTTTGGAATACAATGCCGTGCCACACCCATGACAGGCGCATGGAGGTATATCTGTATTTTGAGATGCCGGAAGATGCTTTTGTCATGCATTATATGGGAGAGCCGAACGAGACAAGGCATATCGTGATGCGCAACGAGGAGGCAGTTATCTCTCCGAGCTGGTCGATTCACGCAGGCTGCGGCTCCAGAGCTTATACCTTTATCTGGGGCATGGTCGGGGAAAATCAGGATTTTGACGATATGGACGGCGTGGCAATGAAGGATTTGATGTAAAAAATAGCAGGCAAATAAGCGTTTGGGCAGATTGACATGAAGCAGCTTCAGTCAGGGCTTTTGACACCCGAATCCTAGTAAAAATATAATAAGAGAAGGAGAAAAACAATGAGTGAGTACACAAATTTCAGCCTGGAAGGCAAAGTAGCATTGGTAACGGGGGCATCCTACGGTATTGGGTTCGCCATTGCTTCTGCATATGCGGAGGCAGGCGCGACTATCTGCTTTAACGACATTAAGCAGGAGCTGGTTGACAAGGGGATTGCCGCATATGCGGAAAAAGGCATCAAGGCGCATGGTTATGTATGTGATGTTACAAATGAAGAAGCAGTAAATGCCATGGTTGCGCAGATTGAAAAGGAAGTGGGCGTGATTGATATTCTGGTAAACAATGCCGGTATTATCAAGCGTATTCCCATGACAGATATGACGGCAGAGCAGTTCAGACAGGTGATTGACGTGGATTTGAATGCGCCTTTTATCGTATCCAAGGCAGTCATTCCCGCGATGATTCAAAAGGGACACGGCAAGATTATCAATATCTGTTCCATGATGTCCGAGCTGGGACGTGAAACGGTATCCGCTTATGCAGCGGCAAAGGGCGGTTTAAAGATGCTGACAAGGAATATCTGTTCTGAGTACGGACAGTATAACATCCAGTGCAACGGACTTGGTCCGGGCTACATTGAGACTCCCCAGACGGCACCTCTCCGCGAGATTCAGCCGGATGGCAGCAGACATCCTTTCGACCAGTTTATTTGTGCAAAGACGCCTGCAAACCGTTGGTTAAAGGCAGAAGAGCTGACCGGTCCTGCCGTGTTCCTGGCTTCTGAGGCTTCTAATGCAGTAAACGGACATATTCTTTATGTGGACGGCGGTATTCTGGCTTATATTGGAAAGCAGCCGGAATAAAGGAAATGACGGGAAGTCATTCTTTGCGCAAATGGAGGATTGATAGAATGAAGATTGCATTGATTAACGAAAACAGTCAGGCGGCAAAAAATGCGCTGGTGTTTGAGACTTTAAAGAAGGTTGTGGAGCCGATGGGACATGAGGTTGTCAACTATGGCATGTATTCTGCGGAGGATACCCATTCTCTGACTTATGTGCAGAACGGCATATTGGCGGCTGTGCTTTTGAATGCGGGTGCGGCGGATTATGTGATTACAGGCTGCGGTACCGGTGAGGGCGCTATGCTGGCGTGCAATTCTTTTCCTAAGGTGCTCTGCGGACATATTGAATCCCCCCTTGACGCGTACCTGTTTTCGCAGGTCAACGACGGCAACTGCGTGGCGCTTCCTTTTGCCGAGAATTTTGGCTGGGGCGGCGAGCTGAATCTGGAATATATTTTTGAGAAATTGTTCTGTACGCCCGGAGGCGGCGGTTATCCAAAGGAACGCGTAGAGCCGGAACAGCGCAATAAAAAGATTTTAGACGCCGTAAAGGAAGTGACCCATACGGATATGGTGACTATCTTAAAAAATCTGGACAGAGAGCTGGTGAAGGGCGCATTGTCAGGCGAGAAGTTTGCGGAGTATTTCTTTGCAGACTGCAAGTGCGACAAAATAGCGGCGGCGGTAAAGGAAGTATTAGCGTAAAGTGCGGGCGGTCGGATAAAGCGGGAGCGGCGTCCGGCGTGCCTGTGAGAAAATGCCCAAAAGGGTGGAGAGGAGATTGTCATGAATGCAGTTTTAGAGAAAATCAGTAAAATCGGTATTGTACCGGTGGTAAAGATTGACAGGGTGGAGGATGCAGTGCCTCTTGCAAAAGCATTGTGCGGCGGCGGACTTCCTTGTGCGGAAGTGACGTTTCGTACGGATGCGGCAGCAGGCGCCATCAAAGCGATGACGGAGAATTTTCCTGATATGTGCGTGGGAGCGGGTACGGTACTCAATGCGGCGCAGGTGGACGCGGCGGCAGCGGCGGGTGCGCAGTTTATTGTAAGTCCGGGCTTAAATCCCAACACGGTAAAATATTGTATGGAGAAGAATATTCCCATTACGCCCGGGACTTCAAGTCCTTCCGATATCGAGCAGGCAATCGAATTGGGACTGGACGTGGTAAAATTTTTCCCGGCAGAGCAGTCAGGCGGACTTGCAAAAATCAAGGCAATGGCGGCTCCTTATGTGAACATGAAATTTATGCCTACAGGCGGCATCAATGCAAAGAATCTGACCTCGTATCTTGATTTCAACAAGATTATTGCCTGCGGCGGCTCGTGGATGGTTCCCGGGGATTTGATTAATGCGGGAGAGTGGGACAAGATTGAGCAGCTTACAAGGGAAGCGGTACAGACTATGCTGGGCTTTGAGCTTGCCCATGTGGGTGTTAATGCAGAAAATGAGGAAGAGGCGGAGAAGGCAGCAAGAAGATTCGGCTTCATCTTTGGTATGCCGGCAAAAGTTGGCGGCAGCTCCGTATTTGCGGGAAAGGCACTGGAAGTTATGAAGAAGCCTTATCTTGGAAAGAACGGGCACATTGCAGTTGCCACCAACTACATTGTAAGGGCAGTCAACTATCTTGAAAATGTCCTTGGCGTGGAATTTGACGAGACGACAGCAAAGAAAGATGACAAGGGCAATCTGAAAGCAATTTACCTGAAAGAAGAAATTGGCGGCTTTGCCGTACATCTGGTGCAGAAATAAATTAGGAATGAAACAGAGAGGAAAAATAAAATGGCAAAAGTAATTACGATGGGTGAGATTATGCTGAGATTATCCACCCCCAACAATGAAAAATTTATTCAGGCGGATGAGTTTGACGTGTGTTACGGCGGCGGCGAAGCAAATGTGGCAGTATCCTTGGCAAATTATGGGCACGATGCAGAGTTTGTAACGGCAGTTCCGAACAATGAAATTGGCGAGTGTGCGGTTGCGGCCCTGCGCAAATACAATGTGGGCACAAAGCACATTGCCAAATGCGGCGAGAGACTCGGTATCTATTTTCTGGAGTCGGGTTCTTCCATGAGACCTTCCAAGGTAGTGTACGACAGAGCGCATTCTTCTATTTCCACGGCAACAGAGGCAGATTTTGACTTTGATGCTATTTTCGAAGGTGCGGACTGGTTCCATTTTACCGGCATCACGCCGGCGGTATCCGACGGGGCTGCAGAGCTGACGGAAAAAGCGTTGATTGCAGCAAAGAAGCACGGCGTAAAGGTTTCTGTAGATTTGAATTTCCGCAAAAAGCTGTGGTCCTCTGAAAAAGCACAGAAGGTAATGACGAACCTGATGAAATATGTGGATGTCTGCATCGGCAATGAAGAGGATGCAGAGCTGGTGCTGGGCTTTAAGCCCGGGGAGACAGACGTAACCAGCGGCGAGCTGGAGCTTGCAGGCTACAAGTCTATTTTTGAACAGATGGTAGAAAAGTTTGGATTTGAATACTGCGTATCTTCTCTGCGGGTAAGCCATTCCGCTTCTGATAACGGCTGGTCCGCATGTATCTATTCCAAAGAAACCAAGGAATTTTACCATTCCAAGGAATACAGCATCCATCCGATTGTGGACCGTGTGGGCGGCGGCGATTCTTTTGCCGGCGGCGTTATCTGCGGTCTTTTGGACGGTAAGGATTTTAAGGCGGCTCTGGAATTTGGCGTTGCAGCTTCCGCATTAAAGCATACCATTCCGGGCGACTTTAATCTGGTTTCCCGAAAAGAAGTGGAGACGCTGGCAGGCGGCGATGCTTCGGGACGTGTGCAGAGATAAACATAAGTGCAGAAATAAACATAAGTGCAGAAATAAATAGGTGTAGAAAAAACAAAACGCTGTCGTACAGAGGAAATGTCTGTGGACAGCGTTTTGTTTTTATGACGGCTTGTATGATACAACGCAATTCTTGCCGTTTCTTTTTGCCTGATACAATGCATTGTCCGCCTTTTCAAAGAAGGCGCTGGCGCTTGGGCAGGGACGGTCATAAATGGCAGTGCCCAGACTTAAGGTGAAATGAGCGGGACCTGAAGCGGTCTGAAAGGGAAAGGCGGCAAAGTCCGCGCGGATTTTTTCGGCAACGGTTTCCGGCAGATTGTGCGGAAGCAGCATGGAAAACTCTTCCCCGCCGTAGCGTGCGCTGAAGCCTTCTTTTTTGCTGTTCTCTAAAAACAGTTGACCGACCTTTTGGATTACCTCGTCGCCAAAAGCATGACCGTAGGTGTCGTTTACTTTTTTAAAATTATCAATATCAGCGATAATGACAGAAAAAGGGCAATGTGTTTTTTCAAATTCTTTTTGATAATATTCCAATTCTTCATAAAAGGCCTCGTGGTTGTAGAGGTGTGTCAGGGAGTCCCGTCTGGAGCGTTCCTCGTTTATGACAATATCCTGATTGACCTTTTCCAGAATAACGCAGGTGACAATCATACTGCCAATGAAGATACAAATTTCCACAAAAGGGCTGAAGGGTGTCTGCGGCAGCATATAGGGTGTGTTCGGTGTAAAGTAAAAATAATTTGCGATATACAAAAGGATGACAAGGACAGCCTGCAGCAGTGTCATCAGGTGATCCCTGTAAAGCGGCGTCAGCATCATGGGTAGAAGCAGCATAGCGGGAAGCATACCTACACTGGTATGTACACATACGGTAATCCCTGCAAATGAACTGATAAGGAAAATGGTGTAAATGGAAACCACCCGCCGGCTGTGTGATTGGAAAAGCCGCGTAAATAGCAGTTCAAAGCTGACGAGCACCAAGAGCTCAAGTCCGCTGGGCGTTGCAATAAACAGATAGAAATAATAAGCTTTGCTGCACGCAGGAGTAGGACGGAAAAAAAGAAATAAAAGCAATTCTATAAAGAAAGTAAGCAGCCATATTTTCCAAAACAGCGAAAAGATAGTCTTGTTCCATTCCTTCCATTGTTTTTCATTTAAGGTTTTGCTGCTCTTGGTATTTTTAAGAAGAGCCATAGTTTGTCCTCCTTATGATTACTCCCTGAAAAAAGTATACAGCGGTTAGGTTCTTTTGTATAGATGCTTTGCTGTTTGAAACATGAACTTTGTTAGAAATAGATAAAAAGCGGAAACTATTTTTGTTAAAATAGTTTCTTGTATAAAAAATAGAACAATGATACAATGTAGGAAACTGAAAATAAAAAACAAGTTTCCCTTGGCGGAAAATGGAGGATATATGGGACAGAGAGAAGAGATATTAGAAGGAACATTGCAGGCGTTTAATCAAAAAGGGCTGAAGTTTACCATGGATGATGTGGCAAGAATTCTGCAGATGAGTAAGAAAACAATATATACCGTGTTTCATGACAAAGAAGAATTATTTCTTGCTATGGTAGATTACCTGTTTGACTGTATTAAGGAAAGCGAACGGCAGGTATTGGAGAACAGGGCTTTGACTACACTTGAAAAAATCAGGATGATTCTGGGCGTTATGCCGGAGGGATATAAAGAAGTAGATTTTAGGCAGCTTTATCTGTTAAAGGATAAATATCCGGTCATTTACAGACAGGTGGAGCGGCGGCTGGAAACGGGATGGGAGGCTACCATTGCATTGATAGAGAGAGGAATTGCGGAAGGTGTGGTTCGTCCCATTCAGATTCCGATTTTAAAGCTGATGCTGGAGGCGGCGTTGGAGCAGTTTTTCCAGAGAGATATCCTGATTCAGCACGAGATTTCCTATCAGCAGGCGCTTGATGAAGTGGTAACTATTTTGGTGGACGGTATCAAGACTGTTTAGAAACCGGTCTAAACCACAGACAACGAATGCATAAGAGGGAGGAGCTTATGGAAAAGCATTTACACATGAAAAAAACAAATTTGGTCGCCGTTATCGCCCATTCCAGCAATGTCATACTGCTTACAGCGTTTACTTTTGTGGAAATCTGGCAGCAGGGCGAGGCGTTTACAAGGGCTTTTATTATGCTGGCAATCGGCATAGCGCCTGTCGCTGCTGAGATAGCTGCGTTTTGTAAAAACAGGGATACGATGGCGATAAAGCATCTGCTGGGCATCGGATATGCCCTTTTTTACACCTATGCCATATTGACGGCTCATAACCAGATGGTATTTGTGTTTGTGATTCCGATGATTCTGATGGTCGTTATGTTCAATGACCAGAAATACATTGTTATGGTAAATGCAGGCGTTATTATCTTGAATCTGCTTGTGGTGATTGGCGGTTTTTATACGGGCGGATTTGGATTTACCTCGGTAAATATGGGGATTCTGCAGCTTGCAGCTATTGTTATGGTGGCGGTGAATTCTTTTCTGGCGGCACGGATGCTGGAACAGAACAATGCGCAGCAGATAGGACATATAGAAGAAGCGCAGAAGGAAACGGAGAAGTTGCTTGCGGATATTTCCCTGATTTCAGAACAGATGAAGGCGGGTATTGCAGAAATTGACACAGGGCTGGACCATCTGCTTTCTATATCAGAGGTTACGGAACAGGCAATGGACGAGGTGTCACACGGAGCGGCGGATACGGCAGATGCAGTAGAACAGCAGCTTCACCAGACGGAGGCGATACAGGAGAAGGTGGAGCGCGTTGGTTTGGTAGCGGAAAAAATAACGGACAATATGAAACAGACCACGCAGGCGATTGCAGAGGGCAGCAGAAATGTGGAGGTTCTTGCCAAAGGCGCACAAGTCTCGGTACATAACGGGGAGGAAGTTACATATAAGCTGCAGAGTCTTGAGGCGTATATGGAGGAGATGCAATCTATTGCAGGATTGATTGGGGGCATTGCCTCACGCACAAGTCTTCTGGCGCTAAATGCCAGTATAGAAGCAGCGCGGGCAGGAGAAGCCGGCAAGGGTTTCTCGGTGGTTGCAACGGAGGTTTCCGGCATGGCAGTAAAGACACAGGAGGCAACTGCCAATATCACCGGACTTATCGGCAATGTCACTACCGCAATCAGGGAGGTCGTGCAGGTGGTATACAACATGATAGGGGGAATCCATGACAGCAAGGCATCTACGGAGCGGACGGTGGAGAGCTTTGCCGTGATACAGGAGAGCTCGGGAGAAATAAGCGACAGTATAAACAAGCTTTACGGGAGCGTGGAGGAGCTGAAGAATGCCAACAAAGTAATTGTGGATTCTATTCAGACCATTTCAGCCATTTCAGAGGAGGTAACGGCGCGTTCAGGAGAAACCATGGAGGCGGAGAGCCGCAATATGAAGGCATTGCGGGATATCAAGGAGCAGATGCAGAGGCTTCTTTCTATTACAAAAAACAAAAAATAACATGATATGGAGAAAATGATGGCAGAACGAATTTATATAAACAATGGATGGAGATTTGCGGAGCAGTTTGACGAGGAGATGACAAAGCTTTGCTATGCGGACGGGGAAATGCAGGAGGTAAGGCTTCCGCATACTTGCAGGGAGCTGCCTTTTCATTATTTTGACGAGCATATATACCAGATGGTATGCGGTTACCGTAAGGTGCTTTTCATTCCGGAAAAGTGGCGGGGAAAGGTGCTGCTTCTTACGCTGGAGGGCGCTGCCCATGAGAGCGAGGTGTTTGTAAACGGAGAAAAGGCAGGAGAGCATCACTGTGGTTATACGGCGTTTACCATGGATATCAGCAGCCAGGTAAGATATGGGGAATACAATGTGCTGGCTGTCAGGCTGGACACCGGAGAGAAGGGGAATATTCCGCCCTTTGGACATGTGGTGGACTATATGACCTACGGTGGGCTCTACCGCAGCGTATATCTGGAGGTGAAAAATGTAAATCATCTGGAGGATGTGTTTTTGTGGTCCGAGATTTCCCTTAGACAGAGGGAGGCGGGAAATAGGGCAAGGCTTTATGCGCAGGTAACACTTGCAGGCAGCGGAGCGGTGTCCCTGCGTCAGTACATCAGAAAAAGAGGAGAAGAAGCATATAGACTTTTGGGGGAACAGAAGGTAAGGAACGCGTGCGCGGCGCAGCTATGTTTTGCAGTAGACGGCGTGACGCTTTGGGATATTGACAATCCGATTTTGTATGAAATAAAGACGCAGCTTCTTTTGGGGGAAGCGGTAGTAGATGAAACGGTGATTCCATTTGGTTTTCGGAGAGCGGTATTTTTGCGAAACGGCTTTTACCTGAATGGGAAGAGAGTAAAACTTCTGGGGCTGAACCGGCATCAGAGTTATCCTTATGTGGGATATGCCATGCCGAAATCCATGCAAAGGATGGATGCCAATATTCTGAAAAAGGAGCTGGGACTGAATGCGGTCAGAACTTCCCATTACCCCCAGTCCCATGATTTTCTGGATTGCTGCGACGAATTGGGTCTTTTGGTGTTTACGGAGATTCCGGGCTGGCAGCATATCGGAAATCAGGCGTGGAAAAATCAGGCAGTGCGCAATGTGGAGGACATGGTAAAGCAGTACAGAAATCATACTTCCATCATTTTGTGGGGCGTGCGTATCAACGAATCAAGAGACGACGATGCTTTTTACAAAAGGACAAATGAGGCGGCGCATCGGCTGGACCCTACGAGACAGACCGGCGGCGTCAGGGCACATAAGAGAAGCTCTCTTTTAGAGGACGTCTACACCTACAACGATTTTTCCCATGACGGGAAGCATAAGGGCTGTGAAAGCAAAAAGGCGGTTACTTCCGATATGGAAAAGCCATATTTAATCAGCGAATTCAATGGGCATATGTATCCGACGAAGTCCTTTGACTGGGAGGAGCACAGGGCGGAACATGCCATTCGCCATGCAAATGTGTTAAATCAGGTGGCGCTTGAGCCGGATATCGCGGGATGCTTTGGCTGGTGCATGGCGGATTACAACACCCACAGGGACTTTGGAAGCGGGGACAGAATCTGTTATCACGGCGTTATGGATATGTTCCGAAATCCAAAACTGGCGGCGGATATTTATGCCAGCCAGCAGGAAAAGGAGCCGGTGCTTGCGCTGACTTCTTCCATGGATATAGGAGAGCATCCCGGCTGTAACAGGGGAAATATCTGGCTGTTGACGAATGCCGACAGTGTAAGGATGTATAAAAATGAGAACTTTATTAAGGAATATCGAAGCGTGGATTCCCCTTATAAGGGACTAAAGCACGGACCGATTTTGCTGGATGATTTTATCGGGGATGCCATAGAACAGAATGAAAATTTTAAGCCGGCGCAGGCAAAGGGAATCAAGGAGGCGTTAAATCTTACGGCGAGGTACGGGCTTTCCAACCTGCCAAAATCCGTTTATCTGACGGCGGTGAAGATGCTTACAATTTATCACATGAAGCCGACGCAGGCAGTGGAGCTTTACAACAAATATATCGGTGATTGGGGAGGCGCCTCTACGGTATACCGGTTTGAAGCTATAAAGGACGGGAAGGTAGTGAAAACCATGGTGAAAGAGCCGCCTAAGGAAGTGAAGCTGTGGGCGCAGGCAGACCATCAGGCGCTTTTGGAGGAGTATACCTATGATGTGGCGGCGGTGCGGATACGGGCGATGGATGGGAACGGCAATCTGCTGAGTTTTTTTTCGGAACCGGTGGTTCTGCATACGGAAGGTCCCATAGAGCTGATTGGCGGAAAAATCATTTCATTAAAGGGCGGCATGGCAGGTACCTATGTCAAGACGATAGGAGTCTCGGGAGAGGCGGCTCTCGTGCTCACAAACGCGCAGGCAGACGAAATCAGGATAGCGTTTTCCGTGCAAGCTGCACAAGTTGAAAACGGCAAATAAGGGTTTGGCAATTATCCAAAATGAAGAAAGAGAAGGAAAGGAGTAGGAAGTGATGGATAGGTCGAAGATTATTTTTGGAAATCCGATGACGGACAGGGCGTATCGTAAGGCGGTGAAGTCAAAAAGAAAGTACATAAAAAAATTTGGGGATGATACGGGGGTAAAGTATGCCGTGTCTTTACGGAAGAATCATCATATCGGGGATTTGCTTGGCGTGGTAGACGTGCTGCTTCCTAATGGGGAGCAAAAGGCAGGGAGCGGAATGGAGTTTGACAGGGAAAAAGGGATTATTGTGGGCAATATCCGTATGGGATTTGGACATTACAGAATTTCCATGGCAATCGCTTCTGCAGCCAAGTCCATGGGTTATACGCCCTATTGGATGGACTTAAATTCTTATAAACAGACTACTTGTACCAAGGTAATCAGCGCGCAGAATGAATTGTATTCTTTAGGTTCCCGACTTTCCGGAAAAAGCCGTCTTTTTAATAAACTGGTGTGGGAGCCTATGAATTATGAAGGCTTCAGAAAGCTTTCCTACAATGCCTCCGACCAAAAGAATGCGGAGCTGATGGCGGCGGTGTATGCCGGTGTGCCCAAGGAAATTCCGGTGGTGGCAACCCATGTCTGGCCGGCGCAGGCGGCGCTCCACGGCGGCATGAAATATGTAGTGAACGCCATTCCCGACAACTGGCCCATGGCGCTGCATTTAGCGGAGGGAAGTCTTCATACGGTGCAGACAAAATATGCCTATCAGGGGTATCGCATCTTAAATGGAATGCAGGGAAAAGACGTTTTAAAGCCCATGCCGGAGAAGGATTTGGTGTACACGGGGCATTATATTGACCATGAGCTGGCTGCCAATATTGAGGCGGACTGCGAGGCGAGAGTAAGGAGAAAAGAGAAGGGCGAGCCTCTGCGGTTTTTGCTTACCATCGGAGGCGCCGGCGCCCAGAAGGAAATTTTTGCCGCTATTATCAAACACTTGCTTCCCGCAATACGGGAAAAGAAAGCGGCGCTCTATGTAAATGTAGGAGATTATCAGAACGTATGGCGGGAGCTGCTTTTAGAAATTCCGCAGATGCAGGCGCTTGCGGAGGAACACTTTAACGACTGGGCGGCGGCAAGGCAGTTCGCAGAGGAGGCGCTGACCGGCAGGGTGGAAGGAATCCACGGCTTTTATCATGAAAATATTTTTGAGGCGGTTTATTGTACGAATCTTTTGATGCGAAGCTGTGACATACTGGTGACGAAGCCGAGCGAGCTGGCATTTTATCCGGTGCCAAAGCTGTTTATCAAGAGAGTGGGAGGGCATGAGCAGTGGGGCGCTGTCCACTCGGCGGAAATCGGAGACGGAACGCTGGAATGCCGCGATACTCCGCATACACTGCAGATGGTGGAGCTGTTTATGAAAGAGCAGGGTATGTTTAGGGATATGTGCAAAGCCATTGTGAAGAACAAGGAAGCAGGTATTTATGACGGCGCTTACAAGGTAGTGGAGCTTGCCTTTGCGCGAAGAAATGGAAATTAAGCCGGAAAGTGCGGGTATATAAAACAATAGGTGTGCGACACACCGATACAGGAAAGGAAGGTACGAAGATGAAATTGTCATTAAAGG
Source organism: Lachnospiraceae bacterium (assembly GCA_013316825.1). Lineage (GTDB taxonomy): Bacteria > Bacillota > Clostridia > Lachnospirales > Lachnospiraceae > Acetatifactor. The sequence goes on from WSLY01000023.1 coordinate 31,025, forward strand.
AAAAAATCTCTTACGGGCTTGGCGCAGTGGGGAAGGATATGGTTTATATGCTTTCTGCCAGCTATATTTTGTATTACTATCAGGATATTTTGGGCGTGAGCGCAATCGCCATGGGTGTGATTCTGATGGCGGCGAGAGTGTTCGACGCGTTTAATGACCCGATTATGGGCGTAATTGTGGCAAAAACCAGAACTCGTTTTGGAAAATTCAGGCCGTGGCTTTTGGCAGGCACGGTTTTAAATGCAATTATCCTGTATTTCATGTTTGCAGCGCCGCCTGCGTTAAACGGCAGCGGGCTGGTTGCTTATGCGGCGGCAACTTATATCCTCTGGGGAGTTACGTATACGATGATGGATATTCCGTTCTGGTCCATGATTCCGGCGTTTACAGAGGGCGGCAAGGAAAGAGAAGGGCTGTCGACGCTGGCACGTTCCTGCGCAGGAGTCGGCTCCGCTTTGATTACCATAATTACCATGGCGAGTGTGGCATGGCTGGGACAGGGAAATGAGCGCACAGGCTTTAAACTGTTTGCCCTGATAATTGCCGTACTCTTTGTTGTGTTCACTACCATCGCCTGCATTACCATCAAAGAAAAGTCGACGGTAGATGTGGATTCGCCTTCCGTGGGACAGATGTTTAAGGCTCTTTTACAGAATGACCAGGCGATGACCGTGGTGCTCACTATTGTGCTGGTAAACTGCTCCGTTTATATTACTTCAAATCTTGTTATTTATTTCTTTAAATATGATTTTGGGGGCGAGTCTTGGCGCAGCGCCTATACGCTTTTTAACACCTTTGGCGGTGCGATTCAGATTTTATCCATGATGCTCTTTTTCCCGCTGCTGCGGAAACTGTTAAGTGCCATACGGGTCTTTTATGTCAGCTTTGCCATGGCGATTACAGGCTATATCGTGCTGTTAATTCTGGCATTCACCAATATGTCCGGTATTTACCTTCTGCTGATTCCGGGATTCTTTATTTTTGCGGCAAACGGTATGCTGACTGTGCTGACAACGGTATTCCTTGCCAATACGGTGGATTACGGTGAGCTGAAGAATAAGAGGAGGGACGAGAGCGTTATCTTTTCCATGCAGACCTTTGTGGTAAAGCTTGCTTCCGGTGTGGCGGCGCTGATTGCGTCTATCTGCCTTGCCGTCTGCAACTTAAGTAACGATACCACAGACACAAATGCAGTGCAGGCTGCAGCAGGCTCATCGGTTGTCGGGCTCAGGCTTACCATGACGGTGGTTCCCATTATCGGACTTTTGATAGCGGTATTTTTGTTTCATAAGAAGTACATTCTGACAGAGGAAAAAATAGCGGAAATCACGGAGCAGATTAAAAGATAGCGTCAATATGAAGAAAGGGTTGCCATGATTGAGAGATTTGACAGGCAGTTTATGCTGCACACAGCGCATACCACATATTGTTTTCAGGTTCTTCCCACGGGACATCTGGAACATCTTTATTATGGCAGGCGGATAACGCTGCCGAGGGGCGAGGGGCTGGAAGCGCTTATGGAAAAGCATACGTTTGCCCCGGGAAATACCAATCTGTATAACAGGGAAAACACGCAATTTTCATTGGAGAATATCCGGCTGGAAATGTCTTCTTACGGAAAAGGCGATATCAGGGAGCCTTTTGTGGAGATAATTCATGCAGACGGCAGCAGTACTTCCGATTTTTTGTTTGAAAAGGCAGAAGTGACAAAGGGAAAAGGAAATTTTGATACCCTGCCGGGTTCTTATGGAAGCGAGGGGGAGGCAGAACAGCTTTGTGTGACCTTGCGGGACGGCGGGTATGGGATTGTGTTGGAGCTTTATTATTATGTGTATACGGACTGCGATGTTATCTGCAGGAGTGCGAGGCTTATCAATAAAAGCGGAGAAAGGATAAAGCTGCTGCGTCTTTTGAGCGCACAGCTTGACTTTGATACGGCAGGCTTTGTGTTTACCACCTTTAACGGGGGCTGGGCAAGGGAAATGCAGAAAAATGATGTGAAGCTCTGTGCGGGAAGACATGTTAATTCTTCTTACACGGGAACTTCCTCAAGCAGGGCAAATCCTTTTGTAATGCTTTCGGAAGAACATACAACAGAGGATTCCGGCGGGTGCTTTGGTTTGAATCTGATTTATAGCGGTAATCATTATGAGTGTTGTGAGGTGAGCAGCTTTCAAAAGACAAGGCTGTCTGTGGGAATCAATCCACAGTCATTTTGCCATATTTTGCATCCGGAGGAGGTTTTTGAAGCGCCGGAGGCAGTCATGACATATTCGGCAGAGGGATACAATGGTATGAGCAGGCAGATGCACAGGTTTGTGCGGGAGCATATTGTGCGGGGCGTATGGAAAGATAAGGTAAGACCTGTTTTGCTGAATAGTTGGGAGGCGGCATATTTTGATATTGACGAACACAGGCTGTTAAAACTGGCAAAAGCGGGAAAGGAAGCAGGAGTGGAGCTGTTTGTGATGGATGACGGGTGGTTTGGAGAACGGAATGACGACACTTCTTCGCTAGGTGACTGGGAGGTCAATGTAAAGAAACTTCCGTCAGGAATTTCCGGCATAAGCAGAAAGATAAAAGAAATGGGGCTTTTGTTTGGTATCTGGGTGGAGCCGGAGATGGTTAGTGTAAACAGCAGGCTTTACAAGGCACATCCGGACTGGGTGCTGCAGATTCCGAACAGGCCTCATGCAGAAGGAAGAAATCAGCGTATTCTGGATTTGACCAGAAAAGAGGTACAGGATTATGTGATAGAAGCTATGAGCGGCGTCTTTTCGGCAGGGGATATTTCTTATGTAAAATGGGATATGAACAGAACCTTTACGGACTATTTTTCTGCGGCGCTTCCTGCCGGGCAGCAGGGAGAAGTGGCGCACCGCTATGTGCTGGGGCTGTACCGCTGTATGAAAGAGCTGACAGAGCGTTTTCCGCATATTTTATTTGAAGGCTGTGCCGCAGGGGGAAATCGGTTTGATTTGGGGATTCTCTGTTATTTTCCGCAGATTTGGGCAAGTGACGATACCGATGCGCTTTGCAGGGCTGAGATTCAGAATGGATACAGCTATGGATATCCTTTGTCCGTGGTCAGCGCCCATGTATCCGGCTGTCCCAATCACCAGACGCTGCGGATAACGCCGTTGGAAACCAGATTCAACGTGGCGTGTTTTGGCAGCTTTGGCTATGAGTGCAATTTCTGCGATATGAAAAAAGAAGAGCTGCGTGCGGTAAAAGAACAAATAGCCTTTTACAAAAAATGGCGCGAGGTGCTGCAAAAAGGTATTTTTTACAGGGGCAGAAGCTTTGCGGGTACGGACAAAGGAGGAAGTGTTCTGGCTGGTGAGGAAGGAAACTATATGGAGTGGACCTGTGTGTCGCCGGACGGAAATAGGGCAGTAGGAATTTTGCTGCAAAAGCTGGTGCATCCCAACACACCGTTTCAGTCATATATGCCCAAAGGACTTATTCCGGATGTAAAATATCATTTTTATAACAGAAAATTGTGGTATAATGTAAAGGGATTTGGGGATTTGGTTAATACGGCGGCACCCATTCATATTAAGCAAGATTCTATTGCGCATAATCTGATTGCCAGATTTGTAAAAATGGAGGGGGAAAAGGAAGATTTTTATGCTTGCGGGGATACGCTGATGTATGGTGGAGTGCGGCTGAAACAGGCATTTAGCGGCACAGGCTATAATAATGAAGTACGGTATTTTCAGGATTTTGGTTCCAGACTCTATTTGATGGAGGCACAGGAAGTGCCCAAAAAGGCGGATAAATAAAGGATATCGGATGAGGCGGCAAAGAGTATGGCAGAAACAGGAGATAGTGCGGCAGAAGAAAAAGAAGGGCAGGCAGCTTTTCGCTGTCTTTTGGAAGAGCAGTATGAACAGCAGATGCGGGAAGTGGAAACACGGATGGCAGCTATCAGGCAGGAGGGAAAATTTTTTGTCAGTGGCGGAGCGCTGTATTATGAGCTGTATCCGAGAAAGGAAGCGTCCGCTGCGATTGTGATATGCCATGGCTTTTGCGAATCATCAGAGAAATACTGGGAGTTTATCCATTATTTTTACAGCGCAGGGTTTCAGGTGGCTGTGTGGGATCAGAGAGGGCATGGCAAATCTTTTCGGGAGGGGACGGATGCCAATGTAGTGCATGTGGAAGATTTTGAAGAGTACGTGAAAGATTTGCATGTTTTTATGGAAAAAGTAGTAAAGCCGTTTTCTGCCGGAGGGCGGCTTTATCTATATGCGCATTCCATGGGCGGCTGCGTTGGCGCAAGGTATCTGGAGCAATATCCGGCAGATTTTGAAAAAGCAGTATTAAATGCACCAATGCTTGCTATTCACACAGGACCTTGTCCGTTGCCGGCGGCGAAGGCTGTCTGTGACGTGGCAAAGCTTTTGGGCAGGGGAAAAAAGCGGCTGTTTACACACCACGCATTTCGTCCTCAAGTGCCTTTTGCAAGGAGTTGTACGGATTCCGAGGCACGTTATGCCTATTACCATAAGAAACGCCTGCAGAATGCATGTTATCAGACAAGCGCGGCAAGCTATGCGTGGGGAAGTACAGCCATACGAGCAGGATATCGCGCAGTATGCAGAAAAAATGCAAGGCTCGTGGAGATACCCGTGTTGTTGTGTCAGGCCGGAAAAGACAAACAGGTAAGGGCCTCCTCTCAGAAAAAATTTATCAAAAGAATACAAAACGGCAGCTTGTGCACATACCCTGCATCAAAGCATGAGTTGTACAGGGCACAAAACGCAGTTTTGCAGCCATATATGGAAACATTACTGCAGTTTTTTGAAAGCACATTTTAATTGTGTGCAAATAATTGACAAATGCAGAAATCATTTGGATTTATAAAATAGGGCTTGACAGATATCGGAAAAGGCGGTACAATAAACCTTGCTTGCGGAAGTGCTGGAATTGGCAGACAGGCATGATTCAGGTTCATGTGTATGTACGTACGTGAGGGTTCAAGTCCCTTCTTCCGCATAGAAAACGGCTTGCGAAAGCAGGCCGTTTTTGTCTAACATTCTTTCTATTCACAAAGATTCCCATAAAAAAAGTAAGCACTTTGACAATTCAATAGACTTTACACTTTAAATGTGTTATACTATTAACAGTTAATCAATATTGCGTCAAAGGAGGAAATGGTATGACAAATAGTGAAAAAATGGATTTGATTTTGGCTGAGATACAATGCATGAAAAAGGAATCACAGGGTATGAAAGGCGATATACAAGACCTGAAGAGTGAAATGCAGGATATGAAACGGCGCACAACCAATATTGAACTGCATCTGGAAAATATAACCGACCGTAATGTTCAGATAATGGCAGAAAACTTTATAGAGTTGACAAATAAGCTTAACGAGGCAATTCCGGCGGTTGATAAAAATCTTGCATATGAAGTTAAGGTAAATTACCTTGTAGGCGAAGTGGATAAGATTAAGCATGAAATCACGGAGATTCGAAATAAGATAGCATAGTGTTATTTGTGTATAGGGCATTTTAGGTGTAAGGTCTATTGTATTGTCAAGGCTATTACACCTTTTTGCCTGATTTGTGTAATCAGTGCTGCGTATAAAAATCGTAGTTGAAGATAGTTAGGAAATAATAAAAACTTACATTTTTTAGAAATATAGGTTGACTTTTTCGTATATAAATGATATTATCAATTTTGCGCGGTGAGAGACATCGCGGTCAGATGCGGAAGTGCTGGAATTGGCAGACAGGCAAGACTAAGGATCTTGTGTTGGTTACAACGTGTGGGTTCAAGTCCCATCTTCCGCATTGGTTAAAAGTGAGGGAAGCCTTGATTTGATTAAGGCTTCCCATTTTTGTTCATGGCAATAGAATATTTGCGGAGTGTACATTTTAATGCGTGGAGCGAACGGGTACGAGGTTCGGTTAAAATTTGTATGATTTTATATAAGAGTATGTTATAATCAAACTGGTCAGCGCGCAAGCGTCAGAGGTAAGGAAGATACGGGAGAGTTACGTATGGCAATGACAATCGCCGTTGTGGATGATGATGACAGGCAAAAGGAATATTTGATAAAGCTGATAAAGAAGTGGGCGGACAGCCGCAGCATCGCAGCAGATGTGTGCGGTTATGGCAGTGCGGAGGCCTTTCTTTTTGATTATGAGGGCAAGCCTGTAAACCTGCTTCTGCTGGATATAGAGATGAAGGGACAGAATGGCATGGAGCTGGCAAAAAGGCTTCGTGCGCGGGGAGACAGCCTGCCGATAGTTTTTATTACAGGATTTGCGGATTACATGAACGAGGGCTATGATGTGGAAGCGCTTCATTATCTGCTAAAACCCCTTGACGACGAAAAGCTTGTCAAGGTGCTTGACAGGTATGCGGAGCGGAAGGCGGACGTTGCAGGTGAGCTGGTGGTGGATACGGAAAACGGCAGTATGCATTTGAATCCTGCAGAACTTATGTATGCGGAGGCGTTTGGACGTATCTGCAGGCTCTATATGCATGACGGCAGAAAGATAGACGCTCATGCAGGCATAGGAGAACTGCGGGAAAGGCTATCCACAGGTGAATTTGTGGGCTGTCATCGTTCATACATTGTAAATTTGCGATATGTGCGTACGATTGGGCGTACTTGCCTTACTCTTGATAACGGGGAGCAGATTTTCGTGTCTAGAAGGCTTTATGGGGAGGTCAGCAAGGCGTTTACGGCATATTACACCGCCAAAACGGGAGGAATTGAATTATGAAGCCGCTTTTGACAGCAGCAATCATTGTGGGAATGGCGGCCGCCGGCGCTGGAATCATTGTGGGAATCAGAGTATTGCTGATAACGATTATCGACAGAAGAATTGCCCGTTTTCAGAGCAGCCTTATTGAGAAGCAGATGACAGAAACAGAAAATATGTACAGGCAGATGCGGAGCTGGCGGCATGATTACCGCAATCATATTCAGAACATGAAAATCCTTCTGTCAGAAGGGAATTATAGCGAGCTGGATACTTATATGGAAGAGCTTGCAAAGGATTTGGTTACGGTTGACACTGTGATAAAAACCGGTAACGTAATGGCGGATGCGGTGTTAAATGCAAAGCTTTATGCGGCAAATAATCTTCATGTGCGCGTTAATGTCAAGGCGAATATACCGAAGAATCTGCCCATGAGCGATGTGGAACTTTGCGCCGTTTTGGGCAATCTGCTGGACAATGCCTTGGAAAGCTGTGCGCGGCTTTCAGAGGAGGAGCGTTTTATCAGGATATTTATCGGTATTATCAAGGGTCAATTTTATTTGTCCGTCCAGAATGCGGCAAGGGAGATAAAGAAAAAGGGCGAGGGGTATTTATCCACCAAAGAACAGCTATTTATATCTCACACAGACTTTCTTCCTGCTGCTTTTGCGACGATATTCTGGTGCTGCATAAAGGACGGCTTGTGGAGCGCGGCACGCATGAGGAACTGATGAAGGAGGACGGCATGTATGCCCGCATGTGGCGGGCACAGGCGGAATATTACAAAGAAAATCCTGCATGAAACAGTGGCATCTATTGCTTGTCATGCAGCGCGGCGGGCTTTTTCCTTAAGTAGATACAGTATAGAATTGCGCCGATTACCGTAGCAGCCATATAGATATATTCCCAAACAATATTGTGGTCGGGAAGGGCAAATTTTGAGAGTGCATTGACAGTTCCGTGAACCAGAATACATATCCATAAGCAGCCGGATTTGTAAAAAACAAAGGTGAATATAAATCCCCATGCGATTGCAAAGAATACCTGAATAACGGTCTCGATGTTTGCTTGTCCGGCAAAAAGGTTGACAATGTGCCCAATGCCGAAGGTCACAGCCGAAATGGTAATGGCAGCAGGAGCAGGGTCTTTCTTTAGTAAAATGCAAAACAGAAAACCGCGGAATATCATCTCTTCAATAAAGCCGATAAGCAGCATGGAAATAACGGCGAATACCTGCCAGATACCATTGTAAGCAACGCCGAATCCTCCCCAGAGATTTCCTGTCATCAGTATCAGCATGGGGATAAAAAAGCAGTAATCCGCCGCCTTGCCCTTCCATTTGCAGAGACCATATTTTTTCTCCAGGTGATTTCCTTTTACAAACGCGAAAATACCAGCTGCGATGACGGCAAGTGCCGCAAGCATTGCCGCGCTTTCGTCGCCGTACTTTCCCCTTATGGGAATCGTCACGGCACAATAGAGAATAATCCATAATACCGCAAACAGCAATTCATTTTTTTCATAAAGTTTTTTCATTGGAATCCTCCTTTGCCGCCAGCACCGCACCGCGATACGCATTTTCAAGATGTTTTGCGATGATATCCTCATCGTATGTAAGAGAGTTGTTGGCAATGATACTCGCGTAACCGTGTGCGAAAAGCGAAATGGTTACAAATACTTCCTTTACCTGCTTGATATCCATCTCCATGGCGCCCTGCATCATGGCAAGAACAGGCTTTAGTTCCTTGCTGTCCACCATTTCCGTCAGGCTGTTTTCGACTGCAAAGCCTGACTGGAAAAGGAATCGGAACAAATTTGGTTCGCGGATTGCAAAGCGGATATAATTCAGCCC
>WSLY01000024.1 GCA_013316825.1 Lachnospiraceae bacterium
GCTGTTCAGCAGAAAGCAACTCAATCATATCCAACAACTCTATTCTGACGATAGGGACAAATTGTTGCAGCAAGTAGCAGAGATAACAGGAAATGCTACAGCATTAACGGAAGAGACAACGGATAATCTGAAAGATATTCTTGAAAATGCAATCCAGAAAAAAAAGGCCGAAATAGTAATTCACCAAATTGAAAATCTTAAGGAATACAAAGAATATGCGGATGTGATGGCAATTTTTGATGATATTAAACAAAACTTACTTTATGATGCCCCCTTAATGTTAGAATGGAACACTTGGCGTGCTATGACAATGCTTGATGGCGGGAATATTCATGCTAATTTTAAATTGGATGATAAGGGGCAGCCTATGTCGACAGCATCCGGAAATATGGCAGATATTGTCTGTGACTATGGGAAATTTGATGTGGCAGTGGAAGTCACTATGCAGTCAGGGCAGAAACAATATGAAGCAGAGGGGGAATCTGTATCACGACACCTTGCAAAGCTAAAAAAGGAAACAGAAAAATCGGCATATTGTTTGTTTATAGCACCTAAAATCAATGAATCTTGTATTGCATATTTTTATGCACTGCATACGCTGCATATTGCTTTTTATGGAGGCATTTCTGTCATTGTACCATTAGAACTGGATGTGTTTATTAATATGGTTGAACAGTCGTATAGGGTGGGATATGTACCAAATCCAGAGCAAATAAAGGGAATTTTTGAATATTCTTTAGAACAGGCAAAACTTGCCTCAGACGAAAATGAGTGGTATGCAAGAGTAAAAGAAAGAGCATTAAATTGGTTGTCATAGAAAGGGAGTATAGGTAATGAAAGAGTTGTTGGATATGATTGAGTTGCTTTCTGCTGAACAGCAAACAGAAATAATAAAAGCATATATAGGTTTTTTTAGTGCTGCTGCGGTGGCGATATTGGGTTTTTTGGGCTCTGTAGGCGCAGTTATGATGAACAAGTATCATGAAAGAAAAGTTGACCTTAGAAAGATAAAAGAGAGGCAGTATAGTGAGTTTCTAGAGAGTTTAGCACAAAGTAAAATGGCGAATGAAAAAGAAAGACATCAAGCTAATAATGTTTTATCTGCAAGAATACAGACTATTTATTTGATTGGAAATAAAGAAGTGCAAAGTGCATTAGATGAGTTTTTGCAATTTTTGAAAGGTAAAAGAGGAGTTGTTTCACAAGATGATTTATATGGAAAGCTTATTTCAACTATGAAAAGGGATTTGTATGGTAGGAAAAAAGGAATTATGACAAAGATAAGTTTTACGATTTTTCTCGACGAGGAAAAAATCGTAAAACAGGAAAGGGATATTATGCAAAGCACAGACAAAAAAGAATTTTTAGGCGGACAGGGAACGGTACATTTCGACCATATATTAGAGGCGGAACAAATGCACGGCATGAATCGTGTATATGCGAAAGTGACGCTGCAGAAGGGGTGTTCCGTCGGCTATCATGTACATCAGGGCGACGGGGAAGATTACTATGTCTTAAAAGGAACGGCTACCATTGACGACAATCATGAGAGGACGCTTAAGCTTAAGGCGGGGGAGCATTTTTTTACGCCATCCGGCAGAGGACACAGCTTGTTGAATTTAGAAGAGGAAGAGCTGCAGGTGATGGCGCTGATTATCTATGACGAGCAGCAAAAGCAGCAGGAGCAGGGCAATGTCCGGTAAGGCAGTTTTAATTGTGGAGGATAACAGGGAAATCAGCGATATGCTGTCGGCATTCTTACGCGAGAGCGGGTGGGAGACCATGTGTGCCTACAATGGTTTGGAAGCGGCGGCGAGCTTGAAAAACAGGGAGTATGCGGTGGTGCTGATGGATTTGATGCTTCCCTATATCGGGGGAGGGGATTTGCTTGCAGAGCTGCGCACGCGTCTGGATACGCCGGTCATATGCCTTTCTGCCAAATCCGATATGGAAACCCGTCTGGAAATGCTGCGCATGGGAGCGGACGACTATATCTTAAAGCCCTTTGACTTAAATGAAGTGCTGGTGCGTATGGAGGTAGTGCTTAGGCGGGGCAGGACAAACAAAGGCGAAACAGGGAGGCTTGAAATTTACAATTTAACGCTGGATACCGCAAACGGTTATGCTGAGGTAAAGGGGATTCCCCTGAAACTGACGGCAAAGGAATGTGCCCTTCTGCAGCTTTTTTTAGCGCATCCGCAGAAGACTTTTTCCAAGGCAAACCTCTACGAGACAATCTGGCAGGCGCCTTATTTTTATGAGGACAATACGTTAAACGTGCATATGAGTAATCTGCGGAATAAGCTGAAAAAGGCTGACGGTGAAAACGAGTATATCGAGACGGTCTGGGGCATCGGATACCGGCTGGCAGGCGGAGAGAATATTAGGAGAAAGCAGTAGAAGGGAGGCGTACGATGGAAGCGGTAATTTTGCCGGTGTGCCTGTTTGCGGCGGGGATGTTGGGATATGTATTGTCGTTGAAAAAACAAATGCGTCATATGACGGAAGAACTGACAAGGAGCCGTCAGATGTCTTACAATAAGCAGCTTGGAATACAGTTATTTGACAAGGATTTAAATGAGCTGGCAAAGGAGATAAACCGCAATCTGGATTTTCAGGCGGAATGTAAGAGAAAAGCGCGCAGGCAGGAGGAGGCGGTAAAGCGCGCCGTCTCGGATATAGCCCATGATTTGAGAACGCCGCTGACTGTGGTAAAGGGTAATTTGCAGCTCATGGACAGGGAAGGAACGCTTGGGGAGAAGGAGCGCGGTTATCTGCGGATATGTGAAAACAAGACGGACGAACTAAAGGGCATGGCGGATGCCTTTTTTGAATTGTCTTTATTAGAAAGTGATGTTGCAGAACCGGAATTGGAGGCAGTCGAAATTACAAAGCTGCTGTTTCAGATGGTACTGGAGCAGGAAGGGTTGATTCAGGAACACCAATTAACGCCGAGGCTGGATATTCCGGAAAAAACCATATTGATACGGGGAAACCGGCAGTTGTTGGAACGTATGTTTTACAACTTGTTTCACAATACCCTAAAATATGCGGAAAGTACTTTTGCAATTCAGCTTAAGAGAGTCGGGCAGGTCTGCGAGGTGACATTTTCAAATCCCATTGCCGATTCGAGTACCATAGATACAACTCATATTTTTGACAGGGCATATAAAGCGGATATGTCAAGACACAGGCAGGGCGCCGGACTGGGGCTTTATATTGTAAAGCTTCTGGCACAGAAGCAGGGCGCGGCGGCAGAAGCGGCAGTAAAAGCCGGAGAATTGTGCATCACGATAAAACTTCCCCTTTTTTCCGTTACTTAAGAAATTCTTTAAGTTTGTATGAAAGAATGAAAGAGTCATGATACTGCGGAAGGAAGAGAAAGGGATGAAAGAGGAAAGAGTGATTGCGGTAAACGGGCTGACGAAGCGGTATAAAAAGCAGTTTGCGGTAAAGGAAGCCGGTTTTGCCATAAAAAGGGGAAGTATTTGCGGGCTGATTGGACCAAACGGCGCAGGAAAAACCACGATAATGAAGATGCTGGGCGGGTTGGTTCTTCCGACGGCGGGGAATATTTCTCTCTATGGAGGCAGGTCGGAAAGGGAACTGGCAAAAGCAAGGGAGAGAATGAGTTTCATGATAGAGATTCCCTATGCAAAGCTCGACTTAACGGCATGGCAGAATTTGGAAAAACAGAGGATTCAGAAAGGAATACCGGACAAAGAGCGCCCTAAGAAGGTCATGGAGCTGGTGGGACTTTCTGACGTGGGCAGCAAAAAGCTGAAGGAATATTCTCTGGGGATGAAGCAGCGTTTTGGCATAGCAAATGCACTTTTGTCAAAGCCGGAGGTTATGATTCTGGACGAGCCGATCAATGGGCTGGACCCGGGAGGCATTGTGGAAATCAGGGAGATGCTGATGAAGCTGAATCGGGAAGAAGGTATTACGATTCTGATTTCTTCCCACATATTAAGCGAGCTTGCCCTGATGTGCAGCGAGTACCTTTTTATTGTACGGGGTGAAATTATCCGGCATTTGACGAGCGAAGCCTTAAAGAAGGAATGCCGCAGCTATTTACATGTGGATACGGACAATAACAATCTGGCGGCGGCAATTCTTAGGGAAAAACTGGGAATCGCCGATATGGAGGCACAGAAGGACGGCAGCCTGAGACTGTACGAGTACCTGGACAATCTGGCGGCGGTATCGAGAACTTTATATGAAAACGGTGTGCTGCCGCTGGGACTGTCTGCGGGTGGGGACACATTGGAGCAATACTACATAGCCATGACGGGAGGTGATACGCATGTGGAACATCATTAGCGCGCAGTGGTATCAGCTCATTCGGGATAAGCGGGTGCGCGGCACATTTGTGGTAATGATTCTTTTTAACGCAGCCCTTACTTTTGCAAATATAGACGGCTATGAGGAAATAAAGGGCGGCAGAATAACCGCGGACTTGGGAAGCTTTTTTTGTATTATGGGTTTTTTGTTTATGCTGGTTCTGATGGCGTTTGTCGTAGGGACGGATTTTGTGGACAAGACGCTGTATTATGAAATTTTAGCCGGACATTCCAGAAAGGAAGTCTTCTTCGGAAGATTTCTGGTGGCGCTGTCTGCAGGAGGTTTAGGCGCGATGGCAGTTATGCTTTTTTGTCCCATCGTATTGACTGCCATATTTGGCTGGGGAGACATGCCGGAGGCAGGGGGCGTATTTCTGCGGTATGTGCTTGTGTTTGGCGTGCTGCTCCGCATTGCCTGTGAAACGGTGCTGATAGCCGTGATAGTGAAAAATCCTTATGCCACGATATTTGTCGGTTATATCATAGGGTGCGTGGAGCTTTTGCTTCTTTTGTTAAAGGAGCTGATACCGGGAAAAGATATGTTCCTGCGGTTTTTTTCTGTGTGTCAATGTATGGAGCTGCTGAGCTTTAGCGGTTATCAGGGAGCGGGACAGGCGGCAGGGGAAGTTTTGGGAGATTTTCCGTGGCGGCAGATTGTGTTTATGGTGCTAATCGGTCTGACGGCTGCTTCCACAGCGGCAGTTACGGTAGCATATGCCTATTTTAAGAGGGATGATTTGCAGTAACAGACCGGCGCAGAAGTGTCCGGTGTTGACAGGCGGGGGAAAAACGGCTACACTATCTTTCATAGCAATGGTTTTTATGAAAACAAATGAAGGAGGATACGGGCATGAATAAATATGCGGGGACACAGACGGAAAAAAATCTGGAGGCGGCGTTTGCAGGAGAATCTCAGGCGAGAAATAAGTATACTTACTTTGCTTCCGTGGCAAAAAAGGAAGGCTATGAGCAGATATCTTCCCTGTTTTTAAAGACCGCGGACAATGAGAAGGAGCATGCCAAAATGTGGTTCAAGGAATTGAGCGGCATCGGCAGCACGGCGGAGAATCTGGCGGCGGCAGCAGACGGTGAAAATTATGAGTGGACGGATATGTACGAGGAGTTTGCCAAGACTGCCGAGAGTGAGGGCTTTCCTGAGCTGGCGGCAAAGTTCCGTCTGGTTGGCGCCATTGAAAAGCATCATGAGGAGAGATACCGCGCCCTTTTGCAGAACGTGGAGACGGCAAAGGTGTTTGAAAAGAGCGAGGTAAAAGTGTGGGAGTGCCGCAACTGCGGACACATTGTAGTGGGAACGAAGGCGCCGGAGGTTTGCCCCACCTGTAACCATCCGCAGAGCTATTTTGAAGTAAGCGCAAACAACTATTAAATTGATTAGGGTGTCAAAAGCCCTGCTGAAAATTGACAGCAGGCAACTTCAATCAGGGCTTTTGACACCCTAATCTTAAATTGGCAGAAAGTGGCGCCATGACAGGAAGCCATGATACGGCAAAAAGCTGCTGCAGGAAATCGTGGCAGCTTTTTTGCGTCTGGGACAGTCGCCCCTTCCATATTGCAAATAGCTTATGCCAATGGTATAATATCAAAGATATTATACTGCGCCGAGCGAAGCGAGTGCGCAACGCGGAGCGTACAATATGCGCGGAGCGTATGCTAAAAAGGAAACATAAAAGGAGGGAATATGTATGAAAAAAAGAATATGCGCCTTCTTTTTCGGTATTCTATGTACCGCAGCGCTTGTGGGATGCGGCTTGGCGGAGGAAGCGGAACCGGAGGATACGGAGCTCCCCAAAGTGGAACTGGTGGTGTGGGGGGCTGAGGAAGATGCGGAACTGATGAATCAGATTATCCGGAGTTTTCAAGCAGAGTATCAAGGGCAGGCAGATTTTCAGATTTCATTCGAGGTGCAGGGAGAATCACAGTGTAAGGATGTGCTGATTGGAGAATTGGAGGAGGGGGCGGATGTATTTACCTTTGCGGACGACCAGCTAAGTACCCTGGCGGCGGCAGGAGCGCTGGAACCTATCAAAAATGCGGATGAAATCAGGAACAGGAATCTTGCAAGCACAGTGGAGGCTGCCACAGTAAACAACCAGTTATATGCGTATCCATTGACAGCAGATAATGGGTATTTTTTATATTATAACAAGAAATACATTACGGAAGAGCAGGTCAAGACGCTGGACGGCATATTAGAAGCAGCGGCGGCAAGCGGAGGGAAGTTTACAATGGACTGGTCCTCGGCGTGGTATGTATATGCTTTCTTTGGAAATACAGGACTGGAAGTCGGGCTTAATGATGACGGTATTACGAATTATTGTACGTGGAACCAGACAGAGGGGGATATCAGGGGGATTGATGTAGCCAGGGCAATGCTTCGGATTGCGGGACATTCCGGGTTTGCAAGCTGCACAGATGAGGAATTTCTTGCCGGGGTAAGGAACGGAACAGTGATTGCAGGCGTCAGCGGCGTATGGAATTCTGTTGCAATAAAGGAGGCATGGGGAGCGGATGCCGGAGCTGCCAAACTGCCGACTTATACCTGCAATGGCGGTCAGATACAGATGGCTTCTTTTTCAGGCTGTAAGCTGATTGGTGTAAACGCCTATTCCGAATATCCGGAATGGGCATCCTTGCTTGCCGAATGGATTACGAATGAAGAGAACCAGCAGCTGCGTTTTGAAATGCGGGGGCAGGGTCCGTCAAACACTGTAGTTGCAAATTCGGCAGAAATCAGGCAGTCGCCGGCGATTGCGGCTCTGTTGGCGCAGTCTGAATTTTCACAGATTCAGAGAGTGGGAGGTAAGTTCTGGGATCCTGTCACAAAATTTGCGGAAAATATGGCGGCTGGGAATCCTTCCGGTCAGAATCTGCAGGAGCAGTTAGATGAGATGGCAGAAAGCATTTCTGCAAGATAAATACATAGATGGAAAGGATTTGTCGGTGTAAGATGAAGAAAAAATTCACGATACAACAGCGCCTGATACTTCCGATTATTCTTTTGGGCGTGGTGGCACTGATTTCAAATGCTTTGTCGGTTTTCGGCATCAATAATGTAAATTCCAATGCTTCAAAAATTGTAGACAGCGATATGGCAGGTTTGGAGACGCTGCAGAATATCCGGCATACGACGGCAAATATCCATAAGCTGGCACTGTCTCATATCGTTGCAACAGACTACATTACCATGATTACGGTGGTGGAACAGATTAAAGAAGAAGAAAAAATATTGGAAGCATATCTGCAGGAATATAAAAGCTATGTTACATCGGAAGAAGAAACCGTATATGCAGAGCTTTTAAAAAACTACAGTTCTTTTAGGCATGCTTTGGTTTATCTTGTATGTGCAAGCGCAGACAGTAAGACACAGAATGCCTATGCTTATGCCAATGGCGACGTTGCCAGCTTCGGCTCTGCCATGGCAGACAATATTGATGAATTGTATGCGGCTGTAAGCGCAAGGACAGCCGACGCAAGGGAGCGGCTTTGGACTGTCTATATTGTTTCGCTGGTAACGGCAGCTATTTCTATTACAGCATGTCTGGTATTGGTGCCTGCAGCAATCCGGATTATTAAAAAGAATGTGATAAAGCCAATTAAGGGTGCGGTGGACACACTTAAAGAAAGTTCTCAAAAGCTCGACGAAGTGACAGGCGAAGTGCTGAAACATGCCCGTACATCAGGAAAAAGCGCCAGAGGGCTTTCTACGATTGCAGGTTCCTTGTCTATGGCGGTCCAGAAAGTGGCGAGCAATGCGGTAATTATAAACAGCAGCGCGGCAGACATCAAAAGTGATGTACATGATATGGCGGCAGAATGTAGCGCCATTACGGATTATTCTGCTGCGATGAAGACACGGGCAAACGAGATGGAGGCGGCAGCACAGACCAACACGGAAATAATTCAAAAGAAGGCGGCGGATATCCTGCAGGTACTTGGAGAGGCGATTGAAAACAGTAAAAGTGTAGAACAGGTCAACAAACTTACAAAAGATATCGTAGAAATTTCATCGACGACCAATCTGATTGCCCTGAACGCTTCTATAGAAGCTTCACGTGCCGGGGAAGCCGGAAAAGGCTTTGCAGTGGTTGCAACGGAGATAAAATCCTTGGCAAATGCCTGCAGTGAAACAGCGGGACGTATTCAGGAGGTTAATCAGATTGTTACAAGCGCAGTACATAATCTGTCAAAACATTCGCAGGATATGGCAGACTATCTGAGCGAAACCATTTTGACAGAATTCAGGGAATTTGTCCGTTCCGGAGGACAGTACAAAGAGGATGCAGACTATGTAAAAGAAATGATTGATGCGTTTAACAGCAGGACAGACCGCCTGAATCATTCCATGACTGAGATTGCGGATTCCATCGGAAGTATTACAAAAGCAATTGATGAAGGCGCAGCCGGGATTACGGGAGTTGCAGACAGCACGAAAGGCCTGGTGGGAGATATGGCAGATATTACGGACCGTATGGATACAAACAGGGAAATTGTGGAAGAACTGAAAAAGCAGATGGCGGTATTTGCGGATTTTTAAGGGCGGCACAAGAACTGTCGAATATGCGAAATAGCAAGGGTCACAGAATTAATAGGGATAGGCAATTATCAGATGATAAAATTTCATAAGCCAAGAGGCTGTGAAATACCGCCGTTTTTTTCTGTCACCTTAAATCTGCCAGCTACAATCGAACTCAGCCACCGTCCGAAATGCAAGCCAAACGGTATCACCAAGGCTGACTGTAAGGCACGAAAATCCGATATTCTGCGGAAACTTTCGATGCCGCAGTTCTGGGACTGTCAATGGATACAAACATGAAAACGGAATTGTGCGGTGGACAGACATACCCTGCAAATTGTCCTGCTGAAAATGCAGGGCTATTCCACAAAGGAAATTGCCCCGCTTGTCGGATTGACAACAGGGGCTATTGGATGGGGGATAAAGCTCTCCCATCCACTTTAAAATTAAATGAATAAAATTCCCATCAACAGGGAAGACTAAAAGTTTGCCCAAAATCTTTTTGCGTCTGGTACTTGACAAACACGTCGAAATCCAGTATTCTTACAGAAACAGTTTAACGGTTTAAAGCGACATAGTGAAGCGGACAAGCGTTATAAAGAATGTAAGTTGGAAATGAAAAGAAACAGGAGGAATGGAAAATGGCTCGAAGCAGACAAGGCTCTCTGGTATCCTTCCGTCCCGATATCAAAGTGGTGGACTGCACCCTGCGGGATGGCGGACTGGTCAATAATTTTGCATTTTCGGATGAGTTTGTGAAGGATTTATATCTGGCAAATATAAAAGCCGGTGTTGATTATATGGAATTTGGTTACAAAGCCTCTACCGAAATTTTTAATCCGGCTCAATTTGGCAAGTGGAAATTCTGCAAAGAACAGGATATCCGCAGTATTGTGGGAGACAACAAGACGGACACTAAAATTTCCGTTATGGCAGACGTGGGAAGAACGGATTTTAAAAAGGATATTTTGAATAAGAAGGACAGCGTTATCGACCTCATCCGTGTGGCGACCTATATCAATACCATTCCGGCGGCAATCGAGATGCTGGAGGACGCCAAAAAGAAGGGGTATGAGACGACGGTAAACATTATGGCGGTATCCAAAGTAAATGATGACGATTTGGACGGTGGGCTGGAGCTGTTAGGACAGAGCAGTGTGGACACCATCTATCTGGTGGACAGCTTTGGCGCGTTCTATCCGGAACAGGTAGAGCGCCTTTGCGACAAGTATCTGAACATGGCGGCAAAGTACAATAAAAAGGTCGGCATCCATGCGCACAACAACCAGCAGCTTGCCTTTGCCAATACCATTGAGGCGCTTACCATGGGCGCAAGCTATCTGGATGCAACCGTGAGCGGCATGGGCAGGGGCGCGGGCAACTGCTACATGGAGCTTTTGCTGAGCTTCCTTCGCAATCCCAAGTACAATAAGATTGCCATTATGAATTTTGTGGAAAAGCATATGCAGAAACTGCGGGATGAAGGTGCGGTCTGGGGGTATGATATCCCTTATCTTTTAACGGGTATGTTGAACAGCCATCCTTCCTCCGCCATTCAGTTTATCAAGGAAAACAGAACGGACTATGCCATGTTTTATCAGGAACTGATTGACAACGTGTTGTAGCGCTGCCTGCTTTGGGTAAAGCTTTCTCCCTGTTTTGCCGATATACATGATAATTACAGTATTTGGCAAATGGAATTGCCGGCAGGTGAAAAAATTGCTTTTATCAGGGAGGATAACGGCATGGGGAGCATGAGCGTAGGGCGGTCCGGTGTGACCGAGATAAAGCTTACGGATGGAAAGGGAAATCATGTAGGCACGGTCAGGGTATCAAAGCCAAAGATAAAAAAGAAAAAGCGTATACAATATAATTTCAGAGAAATTTCCGGTAGGATTTTGCAGACGAAAACCTCCGGCAGTGCAGGCAGGGTGCTGGTGAGCGCCCGCGCCAAGGTTGCCATGCTGCAGCGCATGGTGCGTAATCCGGATTATGATGAAAAGGAGCTGGAGCAGGCGATTATCCATGCCAAGAAAATGGAGCGGATAGCGAAAAAGAAAATGAAGCATCTGCAGGAGGAGGAAAAAGCGGCTAGAACGGGTTCCTGTTTCGATGACTTGGAGGCATACGAGGAAGCAAAGGCAGACGCCAAGGAGGAGCTTCAGGAAGTGAGAGGCGGGCTTTCGGCAGAAGAGCCGGAAGCATCGGTGCGGGAATACCAGGCGTCCATGCAGGAGTCCATGGATTCTTCCATGGAAGAATCCATGAAGGAGCTTGCGAGAGAGATGGCGTCGGCAGGCGTAGAAGAGCTTGCGGACGATTTGGGGCTTTCCGTGCAGAAAGACATGAGTCCTGAGGATTTGGAGCGGCTTAAGAAAAAACACAGAGCCGACGAGATGAAAGAGATTGCGGAGGCGGACTTAAAATATCTGAAGGCATTGTTTGACAGGCTGGCAAAGGAAAAGAGTGAAGGCGCGGCAAATGTTTCGCTCCAGCTTGCAGGCATGGAAATGCCGGTGGAGACAGCGGCGGAAGCGCCGGTGGCAGCAGAAGGCGGCAATGTGGATATTTCCATATAAAATGTACAATAGAAGCGACAATACAGGGCGGGATTCTGACAACAGATTTCCGCCTTTCTTTTTGTTTTTGCAATATTTATTTTTACAAGGATTTGACGTGAAACAGATGCTTTCCGTCGTTGACAGCAAATTTTGCCAATGCTATAATTTATTATATATATGCGGAAGACAGCATGTGAACTGGCTGCGAGCCGGAAGGGAGCACAATGTATTACACGGTAGGCGAAATGGCGAAAAAATTGGAAATAGCGCCTTCTACGCTGCGGTACTATGATAAAGAGGGGCTTTTGCCCTTTGTGGAGCGCTCCGAGGGCGGCATCCGAAGGTTTCAGGAGTCGGATTTTGAGTGGCTTGCGTTGATAGAATGTTTAAAGAAGACGGGAATGTCCATTAAGGATATAAAAAGTTTTGTGGATTTATGCGTGGAAGGAGATGCGTCAATCGGCAGAAGGCTGGAGCTGATAAAAAAACAGAAGCATGCCGTGCTGCATCAGATTGAGCAGCTTAAGGAAACGCTGAAGGTACTCGACTACAAATGCTGGTATTACGAGGAGGCGCAGAAAGCGGGCACCTGTGCGGTGCATGACAAAACCGCAGGGCGCTTCTGTAGTATGAACTGTTTTGGGTGCGTGTAAAAAGCGCGCAGAGGGGAGCAGAATGAAGTCTTATAATCATTTGTATCAGTCTCTTGCTTTTTTTGAAGAATATCTTGACGGCATACAACTGGACAGAAATACGAAATGCCTTGTCAGAATTCACAGCAGCGTCCATACGGCGGTCGAGATGGAGCGGCTTTCGGCGGATGTCGGGCAGCTTTTGCCAAATGCGGTTATCATCGGGTGCAGTACATCAAAAGTAATCTGCGAGGGCGATATTTTTGCCAATGCGTGCCTGATTTCCATAACCGAGACTGCAAAGAGCGGGCTGCGGCTCGGTATGTTCGGTTGTCAGGACGCGGAGGGGAAGGACAAGTCCGGCGAGGCGCTGTGTAAAGAGGTGTCGGAAGCGCTGTTGGAGTCCGGCGAAGGTCTGATGCTTGTGTTTTTTCCGCTGTCTTATTATAAAACGGCAAAATTTGTCTGGCACATGGGCAACCGGTATCCGGCGCTTAAAATGATAGGCGGCGTTGCCTATACGGAGGAGGGCTCCCATCAGAATGCGGGAGAAAGAGCTTATGTTCTGGCAGGGACGAAGGCGTCTTCTACGGATATGGCGGCGGTTGTGATAAGCGGTTCTTCGCTGTTTACATATGAAAATGCAATCTGCGGTGTGGAGAGTGTAGGAAAGAGCTATGAAGTGACGAAGGTGCATGAGCACTATATGGACGAGATAGAGGGAGAGGATGCCGCAGTCTGGTATGAGAGGATGCTCGGCGCGGAGGAGCTGAAAAAGGACCCGCTTCTGGCAGGTATTTTCCCTCTGGTACGGGAGGATTTTTCACAGGTTGCTTACAATCTGGTTTATGAGCCGTTTGAGATACTGCCGCAGCCTTGGAAGTCTGAAAAGAGAAACCGTCTCAATTTTTTCACGGAGCTTTCCGCGGGCATGAAATTTTCACTGGGATACTTTGATCCACAGAAGATTGTCAGCCAGTTGAGCGAGGTCTATGAGGATTTAAAAAATGAGCCGGTGGAGGCGCTTTTTGCCTATGACTGCCTTTCAAGGGCCTGGATGCTCCATGACTGTGCAAAATGGGAGGTCAGCCAGTTCTTTACCACCAATATGAGCGGCGCTATGCTGTCCGGTGAAATTATCCACATGGGCGGCAAAAATACCTATGCCAATTCGACTTTCGTGATTGCCGGAATTTCAGAAAATCCGGAGGCAAGGCTGCTTTTAAAGAGCAAATCCTTAAGCAACGCCTCTACCTTGCAGCACAACAATGTGCAGATGATAAATTATCTGCTGAAAATGGGGAATAAGCAGCTCAACAGACAGCTCAACGAGCAGCAGGAGAAGATGAAGCAGGCGATGTTTTACTGTGCGGAGCTGGGACTGGACAATCAGACGCAGTATTTGTTTGACTGTGAACGGCTGAATCTGGATAAAATTGCGATTTTTACCTTAAAAAATGAACGTATCATGCGGCTGTTTATGGGGAACGGCATGTTTTTGGAGGAACTAAAGGGGCTGTATGAGGATGTGGGCAAGCGTTTCTTTGGAAGAAGGCTTCATTTTTACAGCTATGGGGACTGCTCCCTGCTGATTGCGGCGGAGAGTTTCGTGGGAGATGAGGCGTTTATCTCCTGTATGAAGGAAGTGTTTGATTATCTCAACGGCGTCAGCTACAAGGACTTTGTATTTTCTTATGAGGGCGCGGTGGTTATCAGAGAGCGGGAAGCGCTGCAGAAGGCGGAGGCCGCGCTTCAGTACGGTATCAAAAACAAAATACAGTTTATACTCTACAGCGAGATGCCGGGGGAGGTACTCAGTGTCAAAGAGGAGATGCATATGCTGCAGACTCTGCGGGAAGCGTTGGTACAGGACAGGGTTGTCCCCTATTTTCAGGCAATCCATGACAACCGCACCGGCAAGGTCGGTATGTATGAAGCATTGCTGCGCATCAAGGATGCGCAGGGCAATATTTATCAGCCGGGGCGCTGTCTTCCCGTGGCGAAGGATTATAATCTTTATGAATCTATGTCCATTATCATGATTCGGAAGGTGATGGAAATGTTTCTTGATAAGGATATCGCCGTGACCGTGAACCTGAATGTACAGGATATCTACGACAGGGATATGCTGCGTATGATATTCCATTACTTGAAGGAAGCAAAGCATCCGGAGAACTTTATTTTTGAGCTGGTGGAAAGCGAAGAAATCAGAGACTATCAGTTTATCAAGCAATTTGCCGACAGTGTGCATGAGTATGGCGCAAGGATTGCCATAGACGATTTTGGAAGCGGTTTTTCCAATATGCTGCACATAATACGAATAGACGCGGATATCCTGAAAATAGACGGGGAAATCATCAAAGAAATCTGCTGCGACAAGAACTGCCGTGAGTTTGTGGAGCTGATAAACGATTGGTGCACCAGACAGGGCAAAGAAGTGGTAGGCGAGTATGTAGAGAACGAAGCAATCCAGAAAGTTATGGAAGAAATCGGCATCGCATATTCACAGGGCTTTTATTTTGCAAGACCGCAGCCATGGGGCATAGAGGGATAGGCTGCTGATTTTTGGCAGGACGGCTTATGACAAAATGGCACATGACAAAGTGCTATATGCAGAGAGAGGGAGTATGACAGCTTTAATTGTGGCATATACAAAAAACAGGGTAATCGGCAATAAAGGGAAAATTCCGTGGCGCATCAAGGGAGAGCAGCGGCGTTTCCGTGAGCTGACGACGGGCAATGTCGTCATTATGGGGCGTAAGTCCTATGAAGAAATCGGACATCCTCTGCCAAATCGTTTCACGGTGGTGGTGTCGAACACGGCGGACTTTGAGGCGGAAAACTGTACCACGGCTTCTTCCTTAGAGCAGGCTTTGGAAAAAGCGAAGAGCCTGCAGCCGGGGAAAGCTATCTATATTTCAGGAGGCGCAGGGCTCTACAGAGAAGCCATTGCGCTTGTGGAAAAGATGTATATTACGGAAATAGAAGCAGAGATAGAGGGCGATACTTTTTTTCCGGAATTTGACGAGAGGCTTTTTACCAAAGAAGTGGAGGAACGGGTGGAGGGGGAAATCCCTTTTACCTATGTCACCTATACAAGGAAGGATGGAGACTGTGATAAAAGTATTTATTGACGGCAGTGAGGGAACGACGGGACTGCGGATTAACGAGCGCTTTGCAGGCAGGGAGGACATCAGCCTGCTTACGATAGAGCCGGAGCTGAGAAAGGATTTAAACGAGCGGAAACGCCTGATAAATGAATCGGACATTACCTTTTTGTGTCTGCCGGATGCTGCGGCAAGAGAGGCAGTCTCCCTTGTGGAGAATGAAAATGTACGGATTATCGACGCTTCCACCGCCCATCGGACAGAAAATGGCTGGGCGTACGGATTTCCGGAGCTTGCGCCAAGGTTCAGAGAGGCGGTAAGGAACGGAAAGCGGGTGGCGGTGCCCGGCTGTTATGCTTCCGGTTTTATTGCGATGGTGTATCCGTTAATACAGGAAGGGATTCTGCCGGCGGATTATCCGGTATCCGCATTTGCCATGTCCGGTTACAGCGGCGCCGGCAAAAAGACCATTGCGGAATATGAAAAGGAAGGGCGTCCGTCAGAACTTGATGCGCCCAGAGAATATGCGCTTAGCCAGCAGCATAAGCACTTGAAGGAGATGAAGGCGGTTACGGGACTTTCAAGAGAGCCGTTATTTTCTCCCATTATCTGCGACTATTACAGCGGGATGCTGGTGTCTCTTCCGCTCTATGCAGGAATGCTCTCAAAATGCGGGGACTTAAAATCGCTCCATCATTTTTTTGCAGGATATTATGCAGACGAGCCGTTTGTCCGCGTGGCGCCTTTTGGGGCGGAAGCGGCGTACAGCGGCTTCCTTTCGGCACACGCGAAAAGCGGCTGGGACGGTATGGAAATCTTTGTGACAGGCTGCGAGGAGCGGCTGTTACTTTCCGCACGGTTTGACAATCTTGGCAAAGGCGCTTCCGGCGCTGCCGTACAGTGCATGAACCTTATGCTGGGGCTGCCGGAGGATACAGGGCTTAAGCTGTAATATCGTCGGGTGCAGAGTTTTTTACCAGAGGAAATTGTACGCAGGCAGTAAACATGTCGGCGTCCGTCTCGATGGAAAAGCTTCCGCCGCAGAGCTCCGAAAAGCTCTGCGCGATGGAAAGCCCAAGCCCGCTGCCTTCGGTGGTGCGGGAGGCATCTGCGCGGACGAAACGCTCCATAATATCTTTGACATCAAAATCCAGCTCCCATTTGGAAGTGTTTTTGATTTTGGCACATGCTTTTTCCTCTGTGGTGGAGAGAATCACATACACTCTGGAATTTTCAAGAGAATACTGTAAGGCGTTGACAAAAAGGTTCTGGAAGACGCGGTACAGTTTATTTCCGTCTGCTTCTATCAGCATTGGTTCCTCGGGAATTATGGTTTTAAAGGTAAGGCTGCTTTCTTGTATGCGTTCATCCATATCGGCAAGGGTCTGCTGCACCAGCTTGACAAGGTCAAGGGTCTGCTTTTCCACGGGCAGATTGCCGCTGGCTGCTTTGGAGAACTCGAAGACGTCCTGTACCATACTTTTCAGGCGGTATGCCTTGGCGCGAAGAGAAGAAGCATAGTCGGCTGCCTTTTCTTCCAAAGGCTCTTCACAAAGAAGGTCGGCGTAGTTGATAATGGAAGTGAGGGGCGTCTTCAGGTCGTGGGACACATTGGTGAGCAGCTCCACCCTAAGCTTGTTGGAACGGTTTTTTTGCTCCGCCATTGTTTCCATGCCGTCTTCCAGTTCATTGATGTCTGCCGCCGCCTGTGTCAACAGAGCGTTCTGGGGCAGAACGAGAGGCGCGGTTTTGGTTCCGTCCTTGATTCCCGCAAGTTTGTCGGCAACAGCCTTTGCTTCCTTTGCCAATTTTCTGGTGTAGCGGTATGCTTCAAAAAGAGAAAGGCTTATCAGGAATAAAAACACAATGACAAATAAAAATCCATACAGGCTTTGCATAAGCAGTTCGGAAGCAAGGGTTCCGCGGTAACGGTTTCGGGCCTGATACAATGCGGATAAGTTTGTGGCAATCAGACAAATGGCCGTGATAAGGGAAATCACCGCACAAGCCATCAAAGCCAGACTGATAAGCATAGACTGGCGGTACCAGGAAATGCTCTTCCAAAGCTCCTTTATGTACATGGTAAGCCTGCCCGGAAGAGAATGCAGGAAGAACTGGAATTTGTTATGCCTGATATCTACGTAAAGAAGGAAGAGCAAAAGAATGAAAGGCAGGATAGGTAAAACCTGCCGCAGGCATTCCGTATAGGAAAGCGTTGAAAAAGCTTTTAGGGAAAAGTTGTGATAAAAAGGCAGGAACAGTGAAAGCGCAATAGCGGTAATCTTAAATTCCAGCAGGATTTTTCCACAAAAGGCAGCATAGGAACGGGCTGCTGCCTTGTACGCTTTTTGGCTGAAAAGGCAAAAAGGAAAAGATAAAACAGCAGCAAGGCCGCTGATAAGGAAACAGAGCAGGATAAACCGGTAGTTCTGTGCCTGCTGCTGCAGGTCATACAGGAAGGATCCGGTCTGATAATGTCCTGTCTTTACGGCGATAACCACACGCATTTGATTTAATTCGGAAGTAAGAGGCTGATATGGCATGGTGGAACGGTATGCATGGATATAAGGAAGTCCGTTATGTAAATCGCTGCGTTCTATATGCTGTGCGCCATCCCAGAAATAGCAGAGTACGGTGTCTGAGGGAAGCAGGACCATGATCTCTCCCTGCATGGTAGAATAGGCGGCGTAAGGCATATTGGTGTCTATTGTATCCCCCGGCTGTTGAATGTAATATTGAATCATTTGGTTTGCCTTATGCAGATTTACATGCAGGAAGGTTTTGGTATCGGCATAGGCGCGCGCAGACTGATTTTTGAAGGTGGAGGACAGATTCCCGCCGTTGCTGTCTCCTATGCCGGCATGGGTAAGCAGCATCTCATAACATAATTCGCCAATATATTCTTTAAATTCCGGCAGTTCATAGAAATTTCCGCTCAGCACGGAGGAACCTTCGGAAAGAAATGCTTTGATGGCATTGTGCCCTATCATAGCAGAAGCAAGCATAATGGCAAGCGCGCTGAGGGCAAATATTCTATAACAAAAAGCCCTGATTTTTTTACCTTTTTTCAAATTTGTATCCAATTCCCCACACCACCTTTAAATATTCCGGCTCACTCGGATTGATTTCAATTTTCTCACGGATGCGCCTGATGTGCACCATTACGGTATTTTCACCGTTACAGATAAACAGTTCGCCCCAGACATTTGCATAAATTTCATCTGCAGAAAAAATGCGTCCCGGATGCCTGATAAGAAGTTCGATAATTTTGGTTTCCGTTGAGGTCAGCTTGACGGGTATGCCGTCCGCTGTCAGCGAGTGCTCCGCAAAATTGTAGCATAAACGTCCCAATTTTACTTCGTCCCCGACAGAGTAGACGCCGCCCAGCTTCATATAGCGCCTAAGCTGGCTGCGCACACGGGCAATGACCTCTTTGTAGTTGAAGGGCTTTGTAATATAATCGTCGGCGCCGATGGAGAGCCCCAGTATTTTATCACTGTCCTCTGACTTGGCGGACATGACTAAAATCGGAATATTGCGTTTTTCCCGTATTTTCATAATGGCGGAAAAGCCGTCGAGCTTTGGCATCATGACGTCAAGAAGTATCAGGTGTACATTTTCCTTGTTCAGAATGGCAAGCGCTTCTTCACCGTCATAGGCTGTCAGCACAGGAAAACCCTCTTTTTCCAGTTGGATTTTTAAGGTGGCGACAATATCCTTGTCATCATCCACCACCAGAATACGTTCATTTTCCATAAGGTTCGATTCCTTCAAAAGCGTTTACTTTTATAGTTTATCACATTTTTCTACATTTTCCATTATAACTGATGCATCTTACAAAAAAACACGGTAAAATCTTACAAATTTCTTACAAAAAAAATTTAGAAAAAAAGAGTAACTTTCTGGTAAGAGAAGCGAGATACTCTTTAAAGGCTTCGGAAGAGAAGGGGGGCGGTTGCTTGCAGGAAAAAACAGATAATGAGCTGATGGGGATGGCGGCAGGAGGAGACAAGGATGCTTTTGAAACCTTGGTGCTGCGGTATTATGGAGAGGCTCTGCATTATCTGAGAAGCCGGATGCCAAACAAAGAGGCAGCGCAGGATATTGCGCAGGACTGCTTTGCGGACATCTGGGCGGCTAGGGAGCGCTACCGGATGGACTTTTCCTTTCGAACCTATTTTTATGCGGTGATGAAACACAAACTAACGGATTACAGGAGAAGAACGGGGAGAGAAAGCGGGGGAGCGGAAATGCCTGAAATAGAGGAAATCATTCTGGAGAATTCGCCGGAAGCGGCATGTTTAAGGAAAGAGCGGAAAAATGAAATGGCAGAGTGGATTGCGGCGCTTCCGCCACAGCAGAAAAGGGCGCTGCTTTTGTATGCGGCGGAGGGCATGAGTTATCAGGAGATTGCGGTAGTTATGCAGAAAAACGTGCTGCAGATAAAGAGCGCAATACACCGCGCCAGAACAACCCTGAGAAAAAGGAGGGATGGCAGATGAATGGCAGGGAGGTATTTTTGGAGGGCATGTGGAAAAAGGTGACGGAAAAGGAACAGACGCTTCGGGCAGCCGAGCGTCTGCTGGAGGAGACGGCAAAACCGGATTTTGCGGGTTTTCTCAGAAGTATGTTTTGGGGAATTGGTTTCAGGCAGTTGTATGCAGGTATGGCAAGTGTAATCAGCATTGCCTTTGTGATAACCATTCTGACTGCTTATTTAATTTGGCAGGTTGTGCTGCAGATGGGGGAGAGCGTCTATACGGCGGCATTTTTTAGCGCGCCGCTCTTGTATGTAGGTATGTTTGCGCTTTCCTGGCTGAAAGAACAGGGCAGCGGCTGCTATGAGCTGCAGATGTCCTGCAAATATACGTTTTGTCATGTACTGGCTGCGCGGATGCTGGGAGAATGTCTGACAGGCTTTGTTTTTAACGGGGTGTATGCGGCAGCACTTGCATTGCAGTGCAGAGCGGACGGCATACGACTGTTTGCAATTTCCTTCAGCTCCCTTATGCTGTTTGCCCTGCTTGCGGCAGCGGGAATTTTGTGGGGCAGGCAAATCAAAGGGGCGGTATGTATCTGCAGCCTTTGGCTTTTGGCAAATATGGCGTTTTTTTTGTCCGTACCTGCTGTTTACGGAAAATTGCTGGAGGAGCTTCCGGTGTTTTTGTTTATTGGCATCGGATTGAGCGGTATGTGTATATATATAAAACAACTGATTTTTATGACTGCGCCTACGTTTCGAAAGGAGTATGCAAATGCTGCAAATACAAAATGTTACTAAAAAATATCAGAATTTTACTGCACTGGAACATATTAATCTGAAGTTTGAAAATGGTATCTATGGATTGCTTGCACCGAACGGCGCGGGAAAGACTACACTGTTAAAGCTGATAACAACGTTGCTGTTTCCTACGGAGGGAGAACTGCTTTATGACGGTGTGGAAATTAAAAAGCTGGATGCTCTTTACAGAGAGAAGCTCGGCTTTCTGCCGCAGGACTTTGGTTATTACAGAGAGTATACGCCGGAGAAATATCTGCATTATATTGGCGTGCTGAAAGGTATGGAGCGAAGGAAGTTACAGGAAAAAACCGGAGAAGTGCTGGAGCTTTTGGGGCTGTCGGAGCAAAAAAACAAAAAAATGAAAAAATTTTCCGGCGGTATGATACAGCGCGTGGGCATTGCACAGGCATTGCTGAATGACCCGCAGATACTTGTACTGGACGAACCCACCGCAGGGCTTGACCCCAAAGAACGTATGCGATTCCGAAAAATACTTACCTCCCTCTCCAAGGACAAAATTGTGCTGATTTCCACGCATATTGTCTCAGACGTAGAATGGATTGCCAATCACATCGTGATGCTGAAGGATAAAAAAGTGTATTGCAATGATACGGTAGAAAATATCTGCAAAGGGCTGGAGGGAAGTCTCTTTGAGGCAGCAGTCGAAGAGAGGGCGCTGCCGGAATGGGAAGAGCAGTATCAGATAGTATCCAGACGAAGGGAGGGCAGCGCCATTATCCTCCGTTTTGTCAGCCGGCAGGCAGAAGCAGGATGGAAACCGGTAATCCCGGGATTGGAGGATGTATTCTTGTCTTTATACAGATAGGCAGGTGTGAAAAGTCCGGATTGGAATTGCCGTCGGCAATTTGCCGAAAAAGGGGAGGAAATATATGAACTGCAGAATAGAAGAGGGAAAAAGGCTTCTGTCCAGCCGCCTTTTGTGGGGGTTATTGGCAGGCGCCTTGGTGGTTAATTTTTGGATAATTGCAGACTACAGGGGACAGGCGCCCATGGCAGAGGCGGCGGCAGGGCTCTGGGACAGAGGCGTTCATAGCGTGACAAAAGAAAACACGGAAGTCATCATTGCGGCATTTGCAGGAAAAGAACCCCCTACCGCGCAGATAAGCGTGCGCAGCACCGTAGAGGCAGTTCCTTTGATGACAGAGAATATTGGCGCAGCGGATTTTGCAGCGATTTTTATAGAAAAGCTAAGGCTTAGCGAAAGGACGGCTCAGGCTGTGAGAAATGCCTGTGCGCCAATGGAGGAATGGCTGGCGCGCGACAGGGAAAACGGTACGGCTGTTTCTCTGTTTGTTCCCTGTACAAGCGGCTTTTTTGAATTGTTTTCCCGTATCCTTCCCATAGCCTGCACGGTGGAAGCGGCGCTGGCAGCGGTACTTTTTATGTTTCACTGTGTCAATGCTCCCTATGACCGCCGTTCCAAAGAGCTGGTTTATACGACAAAGGTGGGAAGAAGGCTGAGTCGCCTGCAGATGGAAAGCACATTTTTTGTGATATGTCTCTTTACGGCGGCGCTCTGGAGCGTTACCTTTCTGGCTGCGGAATGCGTATTTCATATGGGAAAGCTCTGGCTGGTAAAAGTGGGAAGCATGATGATGCTTGATTCCTTTTATCCGGTCGTCTGCCGTTTTTCCATAAGTCTTGGGGCGTATATGCTGCTGCAGGCGGCGATGTCCATATGTATCTCGCTGCTCTTTGGCATGGCGGCGGCAGGTTTTGTTGAGAAGACACATAGGACTATTGCGGCATTTTTCAAAATGGGATTTGGATGTGCGGCAATGGCGGCGGTAACGGAAATTTTTCCGAGAAATTCCATGCTGCTTTTTGCCGTACGCTTCAATCCCGTAGAGTTTATAAAAAAGGCGGGACGTTACTTCGCAGGCGGCGCCGGATTTTTGTCCGTCAAGTATTATGAAATAGCTTTTATACTGTGCTGGGGCGTGCTTTTGCTGGCGTTTCTTGTTGGGCGCTACAAGAGGTTTTTGGCGGAAGATATTTAATAGGCTTTTGACACCCAAATCTTAAAAGATATTGAAAAGAGGAGAAAAGTAGAATTATGTTCGAATTTCGTAAAATCATAACGGTGAAAAAGATTTTGCTTTTACTGGGTTTCTTTGGGCTTTATTTTCTGTTGGTAATAAAGCCGTACGTAATGGTATATGGGGGAAGCTGGCACATGGAGGCTGACTTTGCCGAGGATATTATCAGGCAGTATGGAAAGGAGCTTTTGCCGGAGGAATTTGCATTGCTGCAGGCACAAAGACCCGTATATGAGGCTGGAGAGACGGATATTTTTATCGCACGGACTCCCGAATATGCCGCAATGCAGATACACTCTTTGAGAGAGCTTTTACAAAAAACAAGTGAAAGCCGTATAACATTAGAGGAATCGAATCGCCTGTGGTTTCAGTTATACGAGCAGGTTTCGCCGGAGGCGGTCTACGCAGACATGGAGCGGCTGATTTTATTTGATATCTGGGATAGTTATATGGATTTTTATCATGCGGAGGCAATACAGGGAAATAACAAATACGAGAATATAAGCGCTATGGCAGAAAGAAGGGTGAGAGAGCGGAATCGGGCGGAAGTGTACAGCCCGTGTCCGGGAAATGTGGCGGAATACAATTTTGTGCTGCTACGCTATTTTGCTGTTTTTATGATGCTTGGCACCTGCTTTTTCGTGATGCCATATATGGTATCTGAAAATCGGAGCCGTATGCCGGCGCTGCAGTGCAGCTTTCAAAGCGGCAGGTCTTATTATCGGAGAAGGCTGGCGGCAATGGTTACTGCCGTTTTGTGCATAGCGGCGGTGGTATGCGTTTTGTATGTCTGCTGTGCAAAGCAGGACAGGGTGTTTACCTTTTGGAACTGTGCCCTGTCCGGCTTTGCCAGCGGTTTTATTGGCTGGTTTCCGTGGACTTTGGGCGGCTATACCTTGTATGTGCTGTTTCTTGCGGTATTGGCATCATTAGGGCTTTCCCTGCTTGTATTTGTGGTGACTTGTCATTTGTCCAGCCATGTCAATGCCATTGCCTGGCAGATTCCGGCTGCGATATACAGTCTTTTGTACGGCGGTTTCCTTCTTTTCAAGGCGGGGGAAATCGATAAACCGCCGCTTTCTGCGCCGGCGGCAGGAATCGGTATTTTTGCGGCGGGTATTGTGGCTGCGCTGCTGCAGGGGAGATGGGAAAAAAGGAAGGACGTAGTTTAACCGGTGCGTTTACAAGCCTTTGCAAAAAGGAAATGTCTTTTGTAAAAAGATTGAAATGTGCATATTTCTGTGGTAGAGTTTGGGGTGACGGATACAGTGAATACAGACAGGCAAAGAGAAGCAATGCAAAGGAGCGGCAATATGAACAAAAAGGAAATAGCGGAAATAAAGAAACAGTTTACACAGGAAAAATGTGCGATTACCCGCATCTGCGGCTGTTATGTAGACGGAGAAAAAAATAAAAAAACGGAGTTAAGAGAGGCGTTTCTTTCTCTGCCGGAGGAGGAAATCTTTAAATATTTTAATATATTCCGCAAAGCACTTTCGGGAAGCATCGGTAGAAATCTGCTCAATATGGAATTTCCGCTGGAGGCGGAGGAACAGGGAGGCGCGCAGGAATTTTTGCTGGGGCTGAGGGATTCTGCGTTAAAGGACGATACGCTGCTGGAAGCGTTTTATGACAAGGTTATCGAACACTATTATTCCGTGGAAAATTACTTGATACTGCTGATACATGCCGTGTATGACGTGCCCGGCAGGGCGGCGGACGGGGCGGAAATGTTTGACGCTTCCGATGAAGTTTACGAGTACATATTGTGCTGTATCTGTCCTGTCACTTTAAGCAAGCCGGGTCTTGCTTATGATGAGGAAAACAACACCTTTAGAACCCGCACGCTGGACAGGGTGGTGGATATGCCGGATATCGGCTTTCTCTTTCCGGCGTTCAACGACAGGGGAACGGACATCCACAGCCTTCTATATTATGCGGCAAAGCCGGAGGAGCTTCGCTTTGACTTTGTGGAGCCGGTGCTCGGCTGCGAGGCGCCCCTGTCGGCGGGCGGACAGAAGGAGACCTTCCAGACGCTTGTAGAGGAGACGCTGGGAGAAGAGTGTGAGTATGAGGTGGTGAGAAATATTCACGAAAAGCTGAATGAGATGATAGAAGAAAAAAAGGATGAGCCGGAGCCGGTAGTTTTGGACAAAGCGGAGGTAAAGCGGCTTTTGGAGTACAGCGGCGTGGAGGAAGAGCGGTTGTCGGATTTTGACGAGCGATACGATGCGGCAGCAGGGGAAAGGGCGCAGCTTGTTGCTGCTAATCTGGCGAATACAAGGCAGTTTGAAATCAAAACGCCGGACGTCATTGTAAAGGTAAACCCCGAGCGGACGGATTTGGTGCAGACAAGGCTTATCGACGGCAGACAGTGCCTCGTCATCGAATTAAACAACGAGGTTGAGGTCAACGGAATTTCCGTGCGCATGGCGGGAAACGGGGAGCCCTGGGAGTAGGCAGGGAGTTTTTATTATGTTAATTGGATTGATGGGAGAGAGTTGTACAGGAAAAGCGACTTTGGCAAATAAAATTAAGGATGCTGCCGGACAGCGCTTTTCGGCATCCATTCAAAAACATATGTCACGGGGTGTGGTTTTGTCTCTAACAGTCCCATTGACATTTCTTCATGTCCACACAATTTCCGTTCCGAAAGATGACGCCTTCATCAAGAAGCAGTTGCTTTTGTTCCGGAAAATGTGGAGCCGGTCTGCCGGCATGGTTTACAACTCTGTGGCAGGGATAATTGCCGAAATAAGAAGACTGACTCAGCACTTTTCCCACCATTCTTGCATTGTTTTCCCTGCCAATTAGTCTTGCAATCTGACCATAGGAAGCTACTTTTCCTTCGGGTATTTCTTCTACAACAGAAAGTATTTCATAAATTATATTTTCGTCCATATTGCTCCTTTTTATCTTGCGGTATTATGTCCGATGACATTATATTATATTTGCCGGCTGCTTGTCAGGGCATATCTGAAACGGAAAAATACAGATTGCAAAAACAAATTAATTCGTTTGCAATAACGTCAAGAGAAAACCATATCCCGTTTGTGCCATGAACGGAGATTATGGCACAAACTCCACGGATACCTGCGTAGGACGGGCAGGGCACAGCATCCGCAAATCTAATGTGGTTTTATCTTGCAATATAGGGAGTTACGTTTCTTGCAGCTCCGTCATTTTTCCGTCCTCAAAATGCAATATCCGGTCAAAAGGGAGCTCGCTGTCTATGCCATGTGCTGCCATGATAATGATTTTATTGTGCGCTGCGAACATGTGACGGAGGAAATCTATATATTTTTGAAACATGACTCTGTCCAGTCCGGCCTCGGGCTCGTCCAAAATAATGACGGAAGCTTTTTCCCAGCGAAGCAGAAGCTTGGAGAGCAGTAATTTTTTTCTCTGTCCGGCGGACAGGGAAAGCCCGTTGTTCTCAATGATAATATCTTTGTCAAGGGATGTGAAGCGCAGGATTTCTCTTGCTTTTTCTATGTCAAAGGAATCGCCGCAGATGGTTTCCAAATAGGCGGGAAGAGGCTCATTTAGTAAAATTTCATCCTGACCGAGGAAGAGTATCTGTTCATGCAGGCCTTTAAGCGAGTAAGCGCCGATTGGTTTTCCATTTAGCTTAAGGCTGCCCTTTTGCGGCGCATATACGCCGGTCAGGAGCTTGATAAAGGTTGATTTTCCGCTGCCGTTTGTACCGGTCAGGCGAATATTCTCACCGGAATACAGGGTACAGGAGATATTTTGTAAAACTTCGCAGCTTTTTTCCCGATAAGAAAAATGTACTTCTTCAAAGGCAATTTCGGAAATTTGCGAAAGAGCGGCGGTTCCCTGACGCTTTGGCAGGCGCAAAAGCCTGTCCACGTTTTCAAAGCTGACCTGTGCCCTGATAATCTGCTGTATCAGAAGCTGGCTTTTCTGCCCTTCGGACATGATAATATCTGCCAGTGTGATAAAAAATACCAGATTGACGATGGAGCCGCCTGCTGCAGGCAGTGCCAGAAGGGTGGAAAGCGCCAAACGAAACAGCGTATTGTAATGACTTACCGCTTCTGTCCAAAATACTTGTACGCCGTCTTCCTTCTGTGATGTGGTGATGAAATCATGGATACTTTCTTTGGTCTTATTTGTAAAATAGGGGAGAACCGGATTTGTCTGTACCAGAGGAATAGAATCTACGTACTGGTCGCATAAAGCATGATGCGCTTTTAATTTTAAATTGGTGCAGCCTGCTTTCTGTGCAATCATTTTTTTCCCGGCGACGGACAGCAGGGTGCCCAAAGCAAGTGCGCCCAGAATAAACAGCATCAGAGCAAAATCGTAAAATGCGGCAAGCAGGAGACTGGCAGCAATGACAGCCATGCTTCCGAGGAGGGTGGGAATATGGTGTCCGACGACGCGAAATACATCCAATACATCTGCATACATGGTATGTTTGATTTTACCGCATTCTTCTGCATCGATGTTAGCCTGAAACGTTTCTCCCAAAGCGGTTTCCAGCTCCGTGGACAAATCGGTAATGCAGAGTCCGCCGAGCTCGTCCAAAAGCCTGTACCAACGTATGTCCACCAGTGTCTTTAGCATTAAGTATACTGCAAATGCCAAAATACCCAACGCCGCATAGCCATAATGTGCTTCGGCGACGACGCGTTCCAGAAAGGCGCGTGTGCCATAGGGAATGAAGGCGCTCATCAGCGTGATAAATATAATCAGTCCCGTGGCGCGCAGGAATACTTTGGGGTAACGTTTTATGGATCTGCGGCAGTATTGTGCGATGAAATGCATTGGGAGAGGGCTCCTTTCCATGGCGACAAATAACATTTTCGGACAGGGCTTTTGGCACCCGAATCCTGTTGAAAATTATCTAAATCAAATTATATAGGAGATACCGCAGAAAGTCCAGTTTATGAAATAACTATAAAATCTTCGTTTCACCATTGACAAATTGTGGAAATTTAATTATGATAAGAGCATAATTGCATAGTTGAGGGAGTAGTTCCGTATTTTCCAAAGTCTGTGCGGGAAGAGTCTGCGAGCCTTATCATAAAGGTGCTGCGGGGCAGAGGAGGGTACGCGGTAAATCAACAGGCATGGCGGCGTCAGCCGTCTGGTTTATCTATAAAGAATGAGACTCGTATACAGTGGTTAAAATCATTGTATATGAGTTTTTTTACTTTATAATGGTATGAAAAAGTTCCCACAAATCAAAATGCCGTTTATGCGGCGCAACGAGAGGAAGGCTGAAAATGAAAGAGTATTTGAGCAGTGTGGCGGAGGTTCTGAAGGAAAAGCAATCCACGGAAAGCGGACTGGCAAATGTGCAGGTGGAGGAGAGGCAGAGGCTGTACGGTGCCAATAAACTGGTGGAAGGGAAAAAGACTTCTCTGTTTACAAGGTTTATGCAGCAGCTTGCGGACCCCATGATTATCATTCTGATTGTGGCGGCGGCAATTTCGGGAGTTACGGCGGTGTATGCGGGCGAGTCTTTTGCAGACGTCATTATTATCCTGATTGTGGTGCTGATTAACGCGGTTCTCGGTGTGGTGCAGGAGAGCAAGGCAGAAAAAGCAATTGCCGCCCTGCAGGAAATAGCGGCGGCGACTTCCAAGGTTATGCGGGACGGACGGCTTACTACCATACGTAGTGAGGAATTGGTGCCTGGCGATATCGTGGTATTAGAAGCTGGCGATTCCGTGCCTGCGGATGCAAGGATAACAGAATGCGCGGGATTAAAGATAGAAGAGGCAGCGCTTACCGGCGAATCCGTTCCGGTGACAAAGACAAGCGAGGTACTTACAAGCGCGGACGGCAAGGTGCCTTTGGGAGACCGCAAAAATATGGTTTATATGGGGAGTACGGTCGTTTACGGGCGCGGCAGGGCGGTAGTGACGGAAACCGGCATGAATACGGAGATGGGGAAGATTGCCGATGCACTTTCCAAGGCGGAGGACAATCAGACCCCTCTGCAGCAGAAGCTTTCCCAGCTTAGCAAAGTGCTGAGCGTGCTGGTGCTGGTTATCTGTGTGGTGATTTTTGCCATAGATTTGCTGCGCATCTATCCTGATGTAACGGGAACGGCTATGTTAGATACCTTTATGGTGGCAGTCAGCCTTGCGGTGGCAGCGATTCCCGAAGGGCTTGCCGCCGTGGTGACGATTGTGCTGTCCATCGGCGTTACCAATATGTCCAAAAGAAACGCAGTTATTAGAAAACTGACGGCAGTAGAGACCTTGGGCTGTGCGCAGGTCATCTGCTCTGACAAAACGGGTACGCTGACCCAAAATAAAATGACCGTGGTAAAAGCGGACAGTGCAGATGAGGAGCTGCTGGCAAAAGCGATGGCGCTCTGTTCTGACGCGGAGTTAGGAGAAAGCGGAGAGGCAGTAGGGGAGCCTACAGAATGCGCTTTGGTTCACTATGCGTTTTTAAAGGGTATGCGCAAGGATGACTTAAAGGCAGAAAACGTGAGAATCGGAGAAGCGCCTTTTGATTCCATGCGGAAAATGATGACGACTGTGCATCGCAGAGAGGATGGCAGTCTTGTGCAGTATACCAAGGGTGCACCGGATGAGCTGTTAAAGCGCTGTACGTTTATTTTAAAGAACGGCAGGGTGACGGCGCTGACTAAAGAGCTGCGCAGCGAGGTGCTTGCGGCAAATAAAGCGATGGCGGACGGCGCTCTCCGCGTTTTGGGGGCGGCGTATAAGGAGCTTTTGGAAGAACCTGCCTCTTATGAGTCGGAAAATTTGGAAAAGGATATGGTATTTATCGGTCTTACCGGTATGATTGATCCTGTCCGGCCTGAAGTGAAGGCAGCGATTGCCGAGTGCAGAGAGGCAGGTATCAAGCCGGTGATGATTACCGGCGACCACAAGGACACGGCAGTCGCCATTGCCATGGAGCTGCAGATTATAGACAGCCCCGAGCAGGCGGTTACGGGCGCTATGCTTGATGAGCTTTCGGATGAAGAACTGGCGGAGCGGATAGAGCAGTACGCGGTGTATGCAAGGGTGCAGCCGGAGCACAAGGTACGGATTGTCAATGCATGGCGCGCAAAGGGAAAGATTACGGCAATGACCGGCGACGGCGTCAACGATGCGCCTTCTATCAAAAATGCGGATATCGGCGTAGGGATGGGCATTACCGGCACGGACGTTACCAAGAATGTGGCAGATATGGTTTTGGCGGACGACAATTTTGCAACGATTGTGGGTGCGGTGGGAGAAGGCAGGCGCATTTACGACAATATCAGGAAATCCATTCAGTTTCTTCTTGCAAGCAATCTGTCGGAGGTGCTTTCCATCTTTTTTGCGACTCTTTTGGGATTTACAATTTTAAAACCGGTGCACCTTTTGTGGATTAATCTGATTACCGACTGTTTTCCGGCACTGGCCCTTGGTATGGAAAAGGGAGAGGCGGATATTATGAGGAGAAAGCCCCGTGACGCAAAGGACGGCATCTTTGCCGGCGGTCTGGGCGTTCATGTGGTGCTGCAGGGCATCACGGTATCTGTCATCACGCTTGCGGCATATCTTGTAGGACACTATATGGAAGCCGGCGTATGGGAGTTTACAAACAGTGAGGACGGCATGACGATGGCGTTTTTGACATTGTCCATGGCAGAAATTTTTCATTCCTTTAATATGCGCTCTTTGGATAAATCGGTATTTTCCATCAAGAGGCAGAATCGGTTTTTGTGGGGTGCCATGCTGCTTTCCCTGATTTGTACAACGGCTGTTATTTATGTGCCGTTCTTGTCTAAAGCATTTGGATTTGCTCATATCTCATTTGCGGAATACGGGGTGTCCCTGCTGATTGCGGCGGCGATTATTCCGATTGTAGAGCTGACAAAGTGGGTGCAGCGGCGTCTGAAAAAGGCGTGACGGGATTTTACGATTATTTCATTTGCAACAGAGGAGGATTCATAGTACTATATAAATAAAAAGGAGTAACGGCTTGCGGCACAACGAATTATTGCGGGAAAAAGTATACGAATCTGTCACATCAGTGCTTCCCATCACTATTATTGTACTGTTTTTGAGTATTACGGTTGCGCCCCTGTCTCCGGGGATTCTGACACTGTTCTTGTTCGGGGCGGCGCTTCTGATTATCGGCATGGGATTTTTTACACTGGGCGTGGATATGTCCATGATACCCATGGGAGAGGGTGTGGGCGTACAGCTTTCCAAGGCAAGAAAGATAGGGATTCCGTTTGCCGTGTGCTTTGTCTTAGGAATTTTGATTACGCTTGCAGAACCGGATTTGCAGGTGCTTGCGCAGCAGGTGCCTGCCATTCCCAATCTCACGCTTATATTGACGGTGGCGGTTGGCGTCGGCGCATTCCTTGTGATTGCACAGCTCCGTATTTTGTTAAAAATTCCTCTTTCCTATATTTTGGTTTTCTTTTATGGGGTGATATTCATTCTGACCTGCTTTGCACCTGCAGATTTTATACCGGTTTCTTTTGATTCCGGCGGTGTGACGACAGGACCCATTACAGTTCCTTTTATTATGGCGCTTGGTATTGGTATGGCTTCGGTGCGAAGTGACAAGAATTCCAACAGCGACAGCTTTGGTCTGACGGCAATCTGCAGTATAGGTCCGGTGCTTTCCGTGCTGCTTTTGGGCATCTGTTATCACCCTGAGGATGCGGTGTACACACCTCTAAGTCTTGCGGAGCTTGCAACAACGCGTGCGGTAGCCATTGAATTTGCCCGTGCATTTCCCATATACATAAAGGAGGTAGCGGTGGCGCTGCTTCCGATTGCAGGACTTTTTCTGGTTTTCCAGTGCGTCTTTCGAAGATTTCATAAGCGGCAGCTTATCAAGATTATTTCCGGATTTGTTTACAGCTATATCGGACTGGTGCTTTTTTTGACTGGCGTGAACGTGGGCTTTATGCCGGCAGGACAGTATATCGGTTCGGCAGTGGCAGGCGGCAAAATGCCTTGGATACTCATTCCTATCGGCATGGTCATCGGTTATTTTATCGTCAAGGCAGAGCCGGCCGTACAGGTGCTGACGAGGCAGGTAGAGGACGTGACAAGCGGCTCCATTACTCACAAGTCCATTGGTTTTGGTCTTTCCGTCGGTATTGCTTTTTCGGTGGGAATTGCTATGCTGCGTATTTTAACAGGGCTGAATATTATGTGGTTTCTGATACCCGGATATCTGATTTCCCTGATTCTGCCCTTTTTTGTGCCGCAGATTTTCACCGGCATTGCGTTTGACTCCGGCGGCGTGGCGAGCGGTCCCATGACGACGACTTTTTTGCTTCCCCTTGCCATGGGCGCCTGCGAAACACTGGGCGGCGATGTACTGACGGATGCGTTTGGGATTGTGGCGATGGTGGCGATGACGCCTCTTTTTACCATTCAGATGATGGGCCTTATGGACGGCGTGCGCCGCAAGGTGAGGAAGCGCAAGCTGATTATACAGCTTCAGGAAGTGGAAGACGGTATTATGTATTTTGAGTAAACAGTGAGAGGAGAGCTATGGCGGATAAAAAGGGCGTAAAACTGATTGTGACTTTCGCGGAGCGCGGCAGGGGAAAAGCGCTGGCAAAGCTGTATGCAGGGCAGGGCGTGTTCTGCAGCTATCAGTGTATGGGCAGGGGCACGGCTTCTTCGGATTTGCTGGATGTGCTGGGTGTGGGAACTGCGGAGAAGGACATTCTGATAAGCTATGCTGCAAAAGAGACGGCGGAGCGGCTTTTACACAAGCTGGACAGTGAATCGCAGGGAGCGGCTTACGGCAACGGGCTTGTGTTTGATATGCCGCTTACTGCGCTGAGCAGTCTGGTGGCGACCGTATTGCTGAACCAGCAGAATGGGACAGGAGGATTGGAAATGAGCGGAAAGACAGACCAGAGCCTGATTTTAATTGCTGTCAATCAGGGACATACGGACGTCGTGATGGATACGGCGAGAGAAGCGGGGGCGCGTGGCGGCACCGTTATCAGGGCGAGATGGGCAGGACCGGAGGATGCGCAGTTTTACGGCATTTCGGTACAGTCTGAAAAAGAAATTATTGCCATTGTCGCATCCTCTGAAAGGAGAAATGCCATTATGGAAATGATTCATAAAAAGCATGGATTGAAGACAGAGGCGGGAGCTGTGGTCTGCTCCGTGGGTATAGATCATACAGTCAGGCTTGCATAATGGGAAAGAGTATGATAAGATAGAGAACAGAAAAATTTCCAAACTGGTGAAAGGAAAGAAACAGCAATGGACGACGCTGACGGCGACGCGGAAAATAATACGGATAATCTTATAAAGCATAATAGAAAGAGGTGTAGCCTGTGGTTCGAAAGTACGACAGGTTATGCCTTTTTGTGTATCACAAATTTGTGTCGGTCAGAGTCAGCAGAAAATGCAGAAATGGAGAATTTACTTTGGGTACGATAGTGTTACAGGTATTATTACAGATTATATTGATTATGGTGAATGCCTTCTTTGCCGGCACGGAGCTGGCGGTAGTTTCTTTAAATACAACGAAGCTTCACAAGCTGGAGGATGACGGGGACAAACATGCGGCAAGGCTGTTAAAGCTGGTGGAAGAGCCCTCTGCCTTTTTGTCTACAATCCAGATAGGCATTACGCTTGCCGGTTATCTGGGAAGTGCATTGGCGGCAGAAAATTTTTCGGGTTATTTGGTAAAATGGATTTATGTGGATTTGGGATTTACGGCAATTCCGCAGGCAGCGCTGTCCATTATTGCCATTGTGCTTATTACCTTGATACTGGCGTATTTTACGCTGGTATTCGGCGAGCTGGTGCCGAAACGGATTGCCATGCAGAAGCCTTACGGGGTGGCGAAGTTTTCTTACCGGGTGATATCGGCAATTGCATTTGTGATGAAGCCGGTGATTCGGTTTCTCTCCTTTTCCACAAATCTGGTACTGCGTATTCTGCATATGAAGACAGAGGCAGAGGTGGAGAATATAACGGAAGAAGAAATCAGGATGATGGTAGATATTGGTGAAGAGAGGGGCAATATCGATGAGAATGAAAAGGAATGGATTCAGAATATCTTTGATTTTGACGATTTGAGCGTGCGCAGGGTGATGACGCAGCGCACGGATGTTGTTGCGATTTCTTTAGAGGATACCAAGGAAGAAATTTTAGCGCTTATCGAGGAGAAGGGGCTTTCCCGCTATCCGGTATATGACGAGGATTTGGATGATATTATCGGGATTTTGTATGCCAGAGATTTTCTGCTTGCGACAGGCAAAGGGCTGCAGCCTCAAATTAAAGATATCTTGAGACCGGCTTATTTTGTACCGGAGAGTATTCATGCGGATACGCTGTTTGCAGATATGCAGCGCAAAAAAATTCACATTGCCGTTATCATCGACGAATACGGCGCGCTGGAGGGTATTGTCACCATGGAAGATTTGGTGGAGGAAATTGTGGGCAATATTTATGATGAATTCGACCCTGAGGAGGAGCCGGAAATTGTACAGCTTGAAGAGAATCTCTGGAAAGTGACCGGCAACACCACCATTGATGACTTGGCGGAGGAGCTGGATGTGGAGCTCTTTATGGAGGAAGAGGATTACGACACGGTGGGCGGCTTGATTATCAGTCTCTTGCAGGCAATTCCTGAGGATGGCGTCAGCTTTGACGTGGAGGGCTTTGGCCTGCACATCCATGTGGAGGATATACAGGACAGGCGAATCGAAAAAGCATATATCAGCAAGGTGCCTGCGCTCTCTTAAGTCCAGCCGCCGTCTATGGAAATAATCTGCCCCGTCATATAAGCGGGGGCATTGACTACCTGCCACGCGAGTGCGGCAGCCTCTTCGGGGGTTCCCGCTCTGTCGGCTGGTATTTCTGTTATCAGGGCAGCCGTCTCTTCGGCAGAAAGGCAGCGGTTCATATCGGTGTCGATGAAGCCGGGCGCCAGGGCGTTTACCTGTATATTGCTGGGCGCAAGCTCCTTGGCAAGCGCTTTTGTCAGGGCGTTAAGTCCGCCCTTTGATGCGCAGTAGGCGGTTTCCATGGAGGAGCCTGTCTGCCCCCAGACGGAGGAAATATTCAGGATGCGTCCGCTTTTTTTGCGTACCATATGGGGAATGGCAAGCCGGCAGGTATAAAAGCAGGCGCTTAAGTTGGTGTCCATGACCCTGTGCCAGTCTGCGACGGACATCTCGGACAGCAGCCCGAAATAAGAGATGCCGGCATTGTTGATAAGCACGTCAAGGGGCGGAAGCTGTGCAAAAAGACGCTCTACCGCTTCGGCGTCCGACATATCGCAGGGAATTGCCGTGCAGGGGATGCCAAAACTGCGTTCCAGTTCCCTTTGCAGGGCAAAAAGTGCTTCTGTATGATGTGCGCAGGTAAGAAAGGTATGATACCCGTTTTGGGCAAAAATTCTTGCAATAGCAGCGCCGATGCCCCGGGAGGCGCCGGTGATAAGAACAGTTTTCATGGAAAGCTCCTTTTTGATAAGTTGCATGGTAGGATTCAGATGTCAAAAGCCCTGAATCATAGTAGATAATTGCGAAACGCAGCGGTGTATAAGTGCCAAAGGGCGGCATAAGTACGGCGTTTTTTAAAGTCTGCTTATGGAATATACAACATGC
The DNA here is from genome assembly GCA_013316825.1 of Lachnospiraceae bacterium. GTDB lineage: Bacteria > Bacillota > Clostridia > Lachnospirales > Lachnospiraceae > Acetatifactor. Next base: position 35,114 of record WSLY01000024.1, read on the forward strand.
ACAATTCGGGACTGGCAAATCAGCGTTTCACAATTATCTAAGATGGTAATATAGTAGCATAAGGGGGAAAGGATTACAAGGCGGCAAGCGCAACATAGAAAGTGCTTCATCAAGGCTCTCTTAAAAATTTTAGGAGGCAAACATGGGCTATAGGAAAGCCGAAGAAATTCTGCCAATTGAGATAATAGAACTGATACAGCAGTATGTTGACGGAGAAAATATATATATTCCACGCAAGTCATCTTATAGACAAGCATGGGGAACAGGCACGCAAATTAAACAGGAGCTTTTAAAGTGTGACAAACAGATATATGATGAGTATCTTGCAGGAAACAGTACAGCGGAATTGGCTTGTAAATACTATCTGTCAAAGAAAAGCATACAGCGTATCCTAAGCATACAAAAGTATACTTGAAAAACAGACAAACAATAGGTATATCTTTAATCAGACTGTCTATTGTCCGTGAAAATGTGAATAGAAGGAGGCTGAATGATGGATTATAGCAGAAAAATATCGGAACGTTTGTGGAATATGCCGGATAAAGGTGAATTGGAAAGCCGCCGCGAAGCAACCTTTATTGATGACATTATCCAAAAGAGTCATATAGAAAAAGAACTGCTCTCACATTTGGACGGAATAAAGACAGTGTTTGACGGCGGTGCTGGATGCGGAAGATTTTCCATTCTCCTTGCAAAAAAGGGCTGTGCGGTTACACATTTTGATATATCGCAGCCTATGATAGATAAGGCAAAGGAATTAGCGGCAAAAGAAGGAGTTCTTGACAAAATAACCTTTGTGAACGGTGCATTGGAGGATTTGAAGGGTTTCAACGATAAAACCTTCGATATGGTAATTTCCTTTGATGCCCCTATTTCGTATACTTATCCTAATCAGAAAAAAGTTATCGGTGAACTTGTACGCATATGCCGCAAACAAATTATGATCAGTGTATCGAGTCGTTTGGGTACTCTTCCATATTTGGCAAATCCAATACAAAAATGCCAATTCATATTAGATGAAACCTGTGATGATCCTTTTGTAAAATGGTGCATTGGTAATAAGGAAAATGCAATCGAAGCATATCATTTCAACAAGGATGCTGTTATGAAGCTGTACAAGGACGGGCTTATGGGAGGGGACAGTGAGATTGCCGAATATGAAAATGGAGGTACACCGTGGTGTATCACATATACTTTTATGCCGGATGAATTAGAGGATATATTGAAACATTACGGCGTAAAAAATATTAAGCTGGCAGGTCCCGGGGCATATGCAAGAACACTTCCGAGAGAATTGCTTGTGAAGATTATGAATGATTCAAAACAGCGTTCTGATTTCTTGGATTTTTGCCACTATTATGACTCTAATCCGTTCGTATGCGGCATGGGAAAAGATAACCTGTTTGCCCAAGGCAAACTATGATGATTCTAACAGATTTGCATTGAAAATATAACGAGAGGAGAAAGACGTTCAGCAACCCAAAAGGGAAAAGGGAGAATCAAGGGAGCCGGTTGTATTTTTTAAAAAAAATTGGTACACTAAAGAAAAAGTCCGCATATTGGCGGTGGAGGCGCAGTCTGTGACAACAGACGGAAAAGAGGTAAAAATGTACGATTTGATTATTATCGGCTCAGGACCGGCAGGGCTTGGAGCTGCCGTATATGGCATGAGGGCGGGGCTTAAGCTTCTTGTACTGGAAAAGAATCCCATGAGCGGCGGGCAGGTGCTAAGCACCTACGAGGTGGATAATTATCTGGGGCTGCCGGGGATAAACGGATTTGATATGGGTGTGAAGTTCAGGGAGCACGCGGAAAAAACGGGTGCGGAATTTAAAGAGGCTGAAGTGACCGGTATTGAAGAAAGAGACGGAGTAAAAATTGTGCATACCACGGAGGGAGAGTTGAAGGCGAAGACGCTGATACTTGCTATGGGGGCACAACATGCGCATCTGGGCGTGACAGGCGAAGAGGCATTTACGGGAATGGGCGTTTCTTATTGCGCAACCTGCGACGGTGCTTTCTTTAAAAATAAAACGGTTGCTGTTGTGGGCGGCGGTGATGTAGCGGCGGAGGATGCTATTTTTCTGGCGCGCGCCTGCAAAAAGGTGTATCTTGTTCACAGAAGAGACAGCCTGCGTGCGGCAAAGGTGCTTCAGGAAGCGCTGATGGCGCTGCCCAATGTGGAAATTTTGTGGAACCGGACGGTATCGGAAATATATGGAAGCGATATGGTGGAAGGGGTGAAACTGTTTGATAAAGAAACCGGAGCGGAAAGCAGATTGCCGGTGGAGGGCGTATTTATCGCAGTGGGTATCAAGCCGCAGACACAAATCTGCGGAGAACTTGTGGCTTGTGATGAAGGCGGTTATATTCTGGCAGGCGAGGACACGCATACGTCGGCGGCGGGGATTTTTGCCGCAGGCGACAGCAGGAAAAAACCCATGCGCCAGATTATCACAGCCGTGGCGGATGGCGCCAATGCAGCAACGGCTGCTGCCGCAGTGGTAAACGGCATGTGATGTCTGATGCAAGGACGCTGTAAAGCCAAAAGACAACCATGGTGAAATATTGCTATATTGTTACAAAATTATATCCTGCTCCTGTTGACAAAACGGAAGGGTTATGTTATATTTTTTAACAGATGTAACAAATTCGTAATATTTTACTATGGAGGAAAGACCATGAACCATTGTGGTGTGAAACTGGCTGCAGGCGCGTTGGCTGCGGTTATCACCTTTTCGGGATTGCATATAGATGTAATGGCTTCAGACAAAGTTACTTCCGTACTGCCTTCGGGCGGTGTCAATCTGTTTTTGGCAAAGGATACCTCTTTAGAGAGCATCCAGACGTCTGAGACAGGAACAGGCAGCAGAATCGAAGCTTCCGTTACGATTGCAGATATTCAGGAGCTTATGAATGCAGCCTCTGCCGGAAAACAGGATCCGGAAGAGGAAATGTTCCGAAATCTGGTGATTGCACAGGTAAACAGATATGTCAATATCAGAAGTCTTCCGAGTGAGGAAGGAGAAATTCTAGGCAAGCTGTATGACAATTCCGTGGGTACTTTTATTGCAGAGGAAAATGGCTGGTATCTGATTAAATCCGGTACGGTGACAGGATATGTAAAAGCGGAATACTGTGTGACGGGCGAAGCGGCAGTAACGCTTGCGCGAGAAGTCGGTATGAGAATGGCAACGGTCAATACGGTAACGCTGTATGTACGTACAGAGCCGAGCATCGATGCCCCCAGACTTGGCATGGTACCGGAGGGAGAAGACTTTTTGGTGCTGGATGAAACCGATGGCTGGGTTATGATAAATATGGAAGAAGGCGACGGCTGGGTTTCCAAAGATTATGTAGATATCCGCACGGAATTTGTAGAGGCGGAGTCAAAAGCGGAAGAGGAAGCGCGTCTCGCCAAGGAAGCCGAAGAAAGAAGAAAGGCACAGGAGGCAGCACGTGCGAGTCAGGCGGCACAGCAAGGGCAGCAGACACAGCCGCAGGCACCTGCTCAAGGTACGGATTACGCAGTAGGAGAGGGCAGTGAGCTCGGCGTGGCAGTTGCAGAGTTTGCATTGCAGTATGTGGGTTATCCTTATGTGTACGGCGGCACCAGCCTGACGAACGGTGCGGATTGCTCCGGCTTTGTTATGAGCGTATACGCAAACTTCGGCGTAAGCCTGCCGCACAGCTCCAAAGCAGACAGAAGTCAGGGATATGCGGTGGATGGAATCGAAAATGCACAGCCCGGCGACTTGATATGCTACTCCGGACATGTGGCATTGTATATTGGGACTGTTAGAGACAAAACCACACCCCGTGACATATGTTTTTGAATGGATGCCGAAAAGCGCTGTCCGGCAGCAT
>WSLY01000025.1 GCA_013316825.1 Lachnospiraceae bacterium
GAGAAGAGCGTAATACCCAAAGGAGTGACGGTGGGGAAAAATACGGTTATTTCGGGTGTTACGACGGCAGAAGATTAATTTAAAAAAACAGTTGTTTTTCATTGTCGAATTTGGGCATACTAACTTTTTTAGAGCCTTGTGCAAATATCATTTGTTTTTTATCATGCAAATGCGTATAATAATATGAGTACCTTAATAATAAAATTTTAGGAAGTGTCATTATGTATCAAATTGATTTTCATCACCCAATTCACGTATACTTTGTCGGCATCGGCGGCATCAGCATGAGCGGGCTCGCCGAGGTTCTTCTGGAAGAAGGCTTCACGGTATCCGGCTCCGACAAACAGGAATCTGCCCTCACAAAGGCATTGGAGGACAAAGGCGTCCGCATATTTTACGGGCAGCGGCGCAGCAATATTACGCCGGATATAGATTGCGCCGTTTTCACCAGCGCCATCCACCCCGACAATCCGGAATATGCCGCCGTAAAAGAGTTGTCCATTCCCAGCCTGTCCCGCGCCGAGCTTTTGGGACAGATGATGAAAAACTACAAGACGTCCATTGCCGTCAGCGGCACGCACGGTAAAACCACCACCACGGCAATGATATCCGAAATTCTGCTGCACGCAGATTTAGACCCCACCCTGTCCATTGGCGGCATCTTAAAATCCATTGGCGGCAATATCCGTGTTGGCAAATCAGAATATTTTGTGACGGAGGCCTGCGAATACACCAACAGTTTTTTAAGTCTTTTTCCCACAACGGGCATTATCCTTAATATAGAAGAAGACCATCTGGACTTCTTTCAGGATTTGGAAGATATCCGCCGTTCCTTCCGGCGTTTTGCCGAACTGCTTCCCTGTGACGGCACGCTTATCATAAACGGTGAGATTCCGCGTCTTTTTGAGCTCACGGACGGGCTTTGCTGTAAAGTCATAACCTTCGGCGCTACCCCCGCATGTGACTACTATTTTTCCGATGTCTCCACCACCCCTGAAGGGGGCACGCTCTTTACGCTTCACTATCCCGATGGAAGAAGCGGTGCATTTTCGCTTTCTGTACCCGGTAAACACAATATATGTAACGCGCTTGCCGCAATTGTGCTTGCCGACACGCTTTCCATCCCCGAAGAGACGACCCAAAAAGCGTTGTATGCCTTTCACGGCACGGACCGGCGTTTCGAATACAAGGGTCGTATCGGCGGTGTTACTATAATAGATGATTATGCACATCACCCCACAGAAATTACAGCAACTTTAACAGCCGCTGCATCTTATCCCCACAAACGGGTCTGGTGCGTCTTCCAGCCCCATACCTACTCCAGAACCAAAGCCTTTATGAAAGACTTTGCAAAAGCGCTGTCCCTTGCAGACAAAGTGGTCCTGGCTGATATTTATGCCTCCAGAGAGACCGACACGCTGGGCATCAGCTCCAAAAATCTTTTGGAAGAGCTTAAGTCTCTTGGTTGTGAATGCTATTATTTTCCATCCTTTGATGAGATAGAAAATTTTTTACTACAAAATTGTATCAACGGTGATTTGTTGATAACTATGGGTGCCGGAGATATCGTAAAGGTTGGCGAAAAGCTTCTCGGCATTTAGTTTTGCACAATATCCACAATTTTAGCGCTGCAAAAACGCCTGAAGAATTGTGGATATTTTTTACATAAAAAAGTGCTTCCGCTTCCCAAAAAAGTGGAACAAAGCGGTCGTCAGGCTTTTCTTTTTCCACAATTTCCACACTATCCACATACCCGAGAAATCCAGTATTTTGAAGGCTTTGCGGATAAAAAACCTATTTCTTTTTCAAAAAGAATGTGTTATACTTGTCCTTACCACAAAATTGCAGGCTTACCTGCTGCGGCTGCTTTCTCATTTTTAGAAGGCAGCATAATGATACACGGGAGTATGATATGGGGCAGTTTATATTTTACAGGGATGACTATGCGGACACAACGGTTATCCCCAATTCTTTTATTGATGAGTATATGAAGGACGCAAATGATGCACAGATTAAGGTTTACCTGTATCTGCTGCGGGTTATGAATGCAGGTCTGTCCACCGGCGTGTCCGAAATTGCAGATAAATTCAACCACACGGAAAAGGATGTGATTCGTGCGCTCCGGTATTGGGAAAAGGCAGGACTTCTTTTCCTTCTTTTCGACGAGAGCGGAAAAAACATAACCGGCATCCGTTTTAAGGAGCCTCAACGCAGAGAAAAGGATACATCCGCCCACAGTGATACCATTCCGGCAGATACTGCCGCCATGCAGAATACACAGCCTGTCCTTGTCAAGGCGGAATCTGCCGCGCCTGTCATCAGTATCAGTACCCGTCAGGCAGAAACACCTTTTGCAAAGCCTGTCTATTCTGCGGACAAGCTGCGCGCTTTCAAAAACCGCGAAGAAACCGCACAGCTTCTTTTTGTTGCGGAATCTTACATTGGACGCCCTTTAAGCGCAAGCGATATGAAATCCATCCTCTACTTTTCGGACTGCCTGCATTTTTCCGACGACTTAATAGACTACCTGATTCAATACTGCGTGGACCGCGGTAAAAAGGACTTCAAATACATAGAGGCTGTGGCACTTAACTGGGCGCAGTCCGGCATCACCACACCGAAGGAGGCTGAAAAGTTTGCCTCCCGATACGATAAATCTGTCTACACGATTATGAAGGAATTGGGCAAAAACAGCGCCCCCACCTCCAAGGAGCTGGAATATATCAACCGCTGGGTCAAGGAATACGGATTTTCCTCCGACATTATTGCAGAAGCCTGTGAGCGCACCGTTATGGCAACTGACAGCCACCGCTTCGAATATGCAGAAGGCATTTTGAGTAGCTGGAAAAAAGAAAACGTCCGCCGTAAATCGGACATACAGCGCATTGACGAGCTTTATCAAAAGCGCAGGCTGCAAAAAGCCGCTCCCCCTGCAGGTAACCGCTTTAATCAGTTTCCCCAGCGGGATTACGACTTCGAAGAGCTCGAAGCCAAGCTGCTTCGCAAATAAAGGAGAACGCCTTGACATTAACCAATACACAATTTGATTCTATACAGAGGGAATACGACGCCGCACAACTGAAAAACCGGCGCGTTTTAGAAAAGCGCAGGCAGGAAGTTTTTGCGCGCTGCCCTGCCTATGAGGAAGCTGTCAACGAGGTCGCTTCCCTGTCCGTGCGCTTTGGAAAACATATTCTTACAGAAGACGCTTCGTCCATGGAGTCTTATCACGAAGCGCTTTTACGCCTTTCCGAGAAAAAACAGAAACTGCTTCTTGCCTCCGGCTTTCCCGCCGACTATTTGGAACCGCTCTACGACTGCGCAGACTGTCAGGACACCGGTTACGCGCACGGCAGCCGCTGTCACTGTTTTGAGCAAAAAATAATCAATCTTTTATATTCACAGAGCAATTTGCAGAAGCTGATTGCCACAGACAATTTTTCTTCTCTTTCCTACGACTATTATCAGGGAGAGGATTTAGAAAACTTCAGAAAAGCGGTAGAGACCAGCCTTTCTTTCATCAAAAACTTTTCAGAAAGCTTTCAGAACCTTCTCTTTTTTGGCGCGGTCGGCACCGGAAAATCCTTTTTATCCGGCTGCATCGCCAAGGAGATACTTGACAGAGGAGGCTCTGTCGTCTATTTTTCTGCTTCCTCCCTGTTTCACCTGCTTTCCAGATATTCTTTTGATGCAGGAAGCAAAGAAATGCTTTACAAGACTTACGAAGACCTGTACAATTGTGATTTGGTGATTGTAGACGATTTGGGCACGGAGCTGTCCAACAGTTTTACCAACTCCCAGTTTTTCACTTTTTTAAACGAGCGGCAGTTAAACAGGAAATCGATTATCATTTCCACCAATCTCAGTCTGGAAGAGCTAAAGTCCCGCTATTCGGAACGCATTTTTTCCAGACTAACCGGTAATTTTACTTTTCGAAAGCTGTCAGGACCGGATATCCGGACCTGCCGGAATATATAGTACCACCGTTACCCTTATCTGCGGCGGCTCTGCCTGCTGCTGATACGTTAATCAGGAAAGTGAGGATTTTATTTTATGGGAAATCGAGAAGAAAAGCGTAATTTAGAGACGATTCCGGTAGGCAGTCTGGGCATGATTGCTCTGGAAGGCTGCAAATTTCTCGGAGAAAAAATAGACCGTTATCTTGTAAAATGGAGGACGGAGCGGGAAAGCGAGCACAAGGACAGCCTTGCCTTTTCCGGCTATCAGCGCTCTTCCTATCTTTTAAACGCCAAAGTTCCCCGCTTCGGCTCCGGTGAAGCCAAAGGCGTGATTCTGGAATCTGTGCGCGGTACGGATTTGTACCTTCTTGTGGACGTTGCCAATTACAGCCTGACCTATTCCCTTTGCGGTCATGAAAATCACATGTCTCCCGACGACCACTATCAGGATTTGAAGCGTATCATTGCCGCCGTAGGCGGAAAAGCACGCCGTATTACGGTTATTATGCCCTTCTTATATGAAAGCCGGCAGCATAAACGTACTGCCAGAGAGTCTCTTGACTGTGCGCTTGCCCTTCAGGAGCTTGTCAACATGGGAGTTGACAATATCATTACCTTTGACGCCCACGACCCCCGCGTGCAGAACGCAATTCCCCTGCATGGCTTTGAGACGGTACAGCCCGCTTACCAGTTTATCAAGGGACTGCTGCGCCATGTAAAAAATCTGCAGATTGACTCTGCGCATATGATGGTTATCAGCCCTGACGAGGGCGGCATGTCCCGCGCCATTTATATTGCCAACGTACTGGGGCTGGATATGGGTATGTTTTATAAGCGCCGCGATTACACCCGTATTGTGGACGGGCGCAATCCCATTGTCGCGCATGAATTTTTGGGCACCAGCGTGGAAGACAAGGATATGATTATCATCGACGATATGATTTCTTCCGGTGAAAGCGTTTTGGAGGTTGCCGCAGAGTTGAAGCAGCGTAAAGCCGGCAAAATTTTTGTATTTGCAACTTTCGGCCTGTTTACCAGCGGACTTGAAAAATTTGACGCTGCCTATAAAGACGGCATCATCAACAAGGTGCTGACTACAAACCTGATTTACCAGACGCCCGAGCTTTTAGAGCGCGAATGGTACGTCAACTGCGATATGAGTAAATATATCGCCTATATCATCGACACATTGAATCACGATTCCTCCATCAGTGATTTGCTGAATCCCAACGAAAGAATTCAGAGCATTGTGGCGCGCTACAAAACGGGCGAACTCTTCGAAGCCTAAAATATCAAAAATTCGGACACATGGCGCCGTCAGACAGAAATTCCTGTCCGGCGGCGCTTTCATACTCTCCCTTTCTTCTTTTCTTCCTATTTTATTGTAAACTATTTTTGTTTTTTAGTTGACATTCCCTTTTCTTTTCTGTATACTAATTCTTGCAGTTGGTTTACAGCAAAATGCAAACTAATTGCAGCACCGACTTTTTCAATCATACACAGAAAGGTATTTATCAAGATGAATCTGTCAAAAGAAAACGACACACAAAAACCCCAAAAATCACAGGAGACCAAAGCCGCCCCATCACAGCATGCCAAAACTGCAGCCAGACGCCCCATAGATATCAAGTCCATGGCGCTTATCGGTCTCATGGCAGCCATAACCTGTATTTTGGGACCGATTTCCATTACGCTGCCCTTTACGCCAATTCCCATCTCCCTTACCAATCTGGCGCTCTGCCTTTCCGTTTTTGTGCTTGGCATGAAAAAAGGCACCTTCAGCTATTTGATTTATCTGCTGCTAGGGCTTGTGGGACTCCCCGTATTTTCTTATTTCACCGGTGGAGCCGCAAAGCTTTTCGGTCCGACCGGCGGCTATCTCATCGGCTTTATTTTTATGGCGCTGATTGCGGGATTTTTTATTGATAAATGGTTCGATAAATGGTATCTGTGTCTGTGCGGCATGATACTCGGCGCTGCCGTATGCAATCTTTTCGGCAGTATCTGGCTTGCCTTCCAGAATCACATCAGCCTTGGAGCCGCCCTGCTTGCAGGAGTCGTTCCTTTTATTCCGGGCGATTTGGCAAAAATGGCGATTGCACTCCTGCTTGGCAGAGCCTTGCGCAAGGCTCTGCAGCGGGCGCATTTGAGCGTTGTCTGACTTGCACATGTTTGCCGGGCAGCGCCGTACGGCTTGTACCGTTTTATTCTTTCTTACGCGTTAAGAAAATTCCAATGATTGCACCAATCAGAATAATCGGCGCTGCCCTGACAAACAGCCATTCAAACGAGTGAACTGCCGTTCCGAGAACGGCGGTTTCAGAATCACTATAATTCCACCCCAAGTAAGGGCTTTCGAATGCCAATAGGATTCCAAAAATTGCTGCTATAACTACGCACAATGCGATAAAAAGCCAATGCAGAATCCTTCTCCTTGTAGTTTTTCTCTGCGCAAGCTGCGAGTTTATTACCTCCAGCTTTGCGGAAATCGCCTTTAAGTCATCAGCTTTTGGCGCAATGATGTTTTCTCCAAGCAATGTGCTCACAGGGATTTCTAACGCTTCCGAAATAGAAATTAACATATCGGAATCAGGAACCGATAATCCCCGCTCCCATTTGGAGATAGTTTGCCGTACCACATTCAGCTTGATGGCAAGTTCTTCCTGCGAAAGTCCTTTTGATTCTCTGCGTATTCTTATGTTTTCGTTTAACATTATAGACCGCCTCCTTTTGGTTACGCAATTACCTAATTACCTGTATTGTACGAGAAATTACCCGTTGCCGCAAGCAACGCTTATTAACATCCGAATTTTACGGTTTAACCTGCAGCACAAATCTTGGCAGAAACGTTTCGCCTTTCCCCTTGACTTTTCTGATTCTACTGCTATACTAAAAGCCGGAAACACTTTATTAAGTGTTTCCGGCTTTTACCGGTGAGTTCGAGACCTTCCTCACCAACCCGTCCGCAGGGCGGCAAAAAAACAAAACTAAAGGAGAATCCAAATGAACAACAAAAAAGTAATGTTTCTGACACAGGCGGCTATGATTGCCGCTCTCTATGTGGTGTTGACTTTTATTGCCAACGCCTTCGGTCTTGCCTCCGGCGCCATTCAGGTGCGGCTCTCGGAAGCCCTCGCCGTCCTTCCCTTTTTTACCCCCGCCGCTATCCCCGGGCTTTATGTGGGATGTATGCTGGCAAATTTTCTAACCGGCGGCTGCGTGCTGGATATTTTTGTAGGCAGTCTCGCCACTTTGATTGGTGCGCTCGCTGCCTATGTACTGCGCAAATGGAAATGGCTGGTGCCGCTTCCCAACATTATCGCCAACTCCCTGATTGTACCCTTTGTCCTGATTCATGGATACGGCATGGCAGATGCATGGTGGTACTTGTTTTTGACGGTAGGCGCCGGTGAAATTATTTCCTGCGGCATACTGGGTATGGGGCTTCTGCTTGTGATGCGCAATTATTCTACACAGCTTTTTAGGACGGCAGACTAATTGCTCACGCAGACATCCCCACTGACAGAACCAATATCCATAACAGGTGTATTTTCCACAGCACCGCTTCCCATATGCGCCAGTACATAATGACTGCTTCTATTGTTTATTTGTGCTGACGGCAAGTCCAAGTCAATATCGCCGCTGACAGTTCTGGCTTCTATGCTGACACTACTGTCAGCGGCAACTTTAACGTCCGCATCGCCGCTAACGGTTGTTATTTTTACCGGCTGTGTCACTGTCGCAAAGCCTGCCGCAATGTCTCCGCTGATGCTTTCCAGTACTGTTTTTGCATCCAGTCCGCCCACCGCCACGTCACCGCTTTTTGTCTTCACATACAGGCTTCCCCTGCCGCTCTTTAAGCTTATGTCTCCGCTCGCCGAAAAGAGCTGTCTGTCCCCCCATGCTTCCTCCACATCAATATCTCCGCTCAAACTTTCTATCAGAATATGCTCCGCCTGCACTCTTCCTACGCTGGCATCCCCGCTTGCTGTTTTCATCTGCAGATTCTGAAGCTCCCATATATCCCTCATAGAGACATCTCCGCTCTTGCTTTCCGCATATATCTGCCCTGTAAAACCGGAAGGAATTATGAATTCTATCTTATGTTTCCCTGTTGTGATTCCCCAAAAAATACCGCTCACACTGACGGAAAGCAGCGCCTTATCCCTCCCCTCAAAGCAGAGCGCGGTCCCCCTTTGTTCCACTCTCATCAGCTCCGTATCCTGATTTCCGTATTCTTTTACCAGCAATTCCTCTCCATCACCATGCAAAAAAACAATATCCCGAAAAGTTTCCCGCACCCAGATGGTCTCAATTCCTTCCAATGAAAAATTTCCTGTATATACCACGTCGCTACTTGTAAACATACAAATCCTCCTCGCACCTTGTTTTTTTACGAATGCTTGCGCTGTGACATGCAAGCTTCTATCGCCTCAATCCGCTGGCTCATTGTGGGATGGTCGTAAGTAAGCTTTACCACCAACGGATGCGGGCTCAGACAGACAAAAGAATCTTTTGAAAGTACCTTCAAGCCCGAAATCAAAGCTTCTCCGTAACCGTTTTCAGCAGCAAACCGATCTGCCGCATACTCGCACCTGCGGATTAAGACGCCGGAAAGCAGTCCCAGAAAAGGAGACAGGAAAGCAAGGCACACAGACGTCAAAAGAAGAAAGGCATAGCCATAATTTAATCCCGAAAAGCCAAAATATGCATAAATCTCCGGTCTGGAAACCAACACCCAGGCAATCAGAACGTAGATTACAATATGAAGCATGTTAATTCCATAGAGCTTCAAAGTATCCCTATGCTTGTTATGTCCCATTTCATGAGCAAATACCGCCACAATTTCATCATCCGTCATAAGCTCTAAAAGCGTATCGTATAAAACGATGGTCTTTGTCTTTCCCAACCCCGAAAAATAAGCATTTGCCTTGGAGGAGCGCTTTGACGCATCCATCACCTTGATTTCCTTTACTGTACAGCCGTTTTCAGAAAGAAGCGCGCAGAGACGCTCCCGCAGTTCCCCATCGGGCAGCGGCGTAAATTTATTGAAAATACGTCCCATAAAAGGGCTGATTATCACAAGGACCAGCAAAAAGACCAGCATAATTCCCACAAAGACAGGAAGAAACCAGTTGCCCAGCGCGCGGTGAACAAAGATGAACAAGCTCAAAATGCCGCAGGTAATGACAAGATTGATAATTAGATTCTTTAACTGGTCTATCAAAAAGGTCTTTTTTGTGGTGCGGTTAAATCCATATTTCTGCTCAATTCCCATCGTATCCACATATTCAAAGGCAAAAAGCGCAGTCAGGAATACAAGACCGTCCAGAATCAAAACCATATTTCCCGCCGCGTAATCACCCTCTATGCCAAACAGGTCTAACAATTGTGCATGGATATTCAACCCAATCATGACAAAAGTAATCACGTACGTTATGATATGCCGGAAAAATGCCAGTCTTGTTTTTTCCTTGTGATAGGCAAGCCACTTCGCATAAGACGCCTTGTCATACACATCTTTTACATTTTCCGGAATTTCCCTGTCGGCTGACTTTATCTCCAGATACTGCATAAAGGTTTCAAACAAAAACACGATGAGGATAACCGCCATTGCAATATATTTATAATTCATCATGACTCCCTTTCCGCGCTGCTTTGCTGCGCCTCACGAGCTTTCATCTGCTTTTTCCATCTTAGATGGCACAGCAAATCCTTGATAAAAGAAACAAGCGAGTAATATATCGGTATAGTCAGAAAAGCTATCCACCCCATCCAGTTTCCTTCCAGAAAGCCAACTGTCAAAAAAATCAAAAGCATGTATACCGGATATGCAAAAAGACTCGCATTTCTTCTTCTTACTGCCGTAATCAGACTTTCCAAAATCGGTATCCACAAGAGCAAAAGCCATCCCGGATGCCATGCATGGTATACGATGCCGATGACAAGGTATGCGATGCAGATTATCAAGGCAGTCGGAAACTGAAGCCTCGGCTGTGCCGTCCAGCCTTTTTTACTCGGAAACACCTCTCTGCCGTTCTCTACAATATGTATGCCATCCCAGCCATTTTCTTCTTCGCGGAAAGCCGACCTGCCATGCTCATCCACATGAATCCCTTTCCAGTCTACATGTACCTTCTCCCCGCCGTCTTCTTCTACATGAATGCCGTTCCAGCCGACATGAACCCTTTGTCCGTCCTTCTGTACATCAATGCCGCCTTTTCCAATATGGACGCCGACGTTTTCATCTCCATTTCCTGCGCTCCATTTTTCGTTGAAGTCATTGAAATCTGTTCCATTTTGCTCATCCGGCTCCTTGGGCATGGGGATTTCATCCTCCGTCCGCAGCAGTTCATCTAAAGATACACCGTAAAGCCGCGCCAGAAGAATCAAGTTGTCCGTATCCGGCGATGCTTCCGCACGCTCCCATTTACTGACCGCCTGCCTGCTGATTCCCAGCTTTTCCGCCAGCGCTTCCTGTGACAGATTGTTTGCCTTGCGCAAATTTACAAGTCTGTTTGCAATTTCTATATTCATATATGCTCCCATCTGCGCTTCCGCGCATATCTGTAGTTTTCTTTTCCCGGGAAAACTGCCAAAAGCTTTGTGCCTTTCAGTATAGGGAAACCCTCGTGGTTGCACCATACATTCTGGTTTTCATTTGCAGCTTTTGGGGGGCAACCATCGGTTGCATCCCAGTATTTATGGCAATAGAAGGCAGATATATCTGCCTTCTATCCTACCTTATATATGTCATAAAGCTATTGCCGTTCTCCTGCATCCATTCCGTAAAATCCCGCTGTCCAACTCTTTTGATATCCCCCATCTGCGGATTCATCACACCATAGCTGTATTCGTTAAAGCCGACAATCAACACCGCATTGCCGTCGTTCAAGGCAGCCAGCACAGGTATATCCTGATTGACATAATAGAGCACAGCCTCCGGCGAGCAGCCCTTCAAATCCAAAATTTGTGCACCGACCAGATTTTCCTCCAAAATGGCATATGCGCTTTTCCCTCTTGCAAGCAAATACTCCGAATTGACAAACACACCCTCCAGCTTCAGCATGGCATCCAGACAGACGGAAAGGCTGCTGCGCTCCTCGCCCGCTTCTGCGGCCTCTATTGCCATAATTTGATTCCTTGCCGCCCTGTTTCCCCGCAGCCACACATAATCGCCGTTGTCATTCATCACAATACCGGACACGCTGTCCGCCAAAAGAACCGCTTTCGCCGGTTCCCTGTATATCCCCGCAATTCCTTCCGGCCCATAGACATAAAACCAGCCCTCTCCGGCTCCGCCATCCGGTATCAGCTCGCGGCTTCCCTCGTACAGCACCTCCTTGGGTGTAAGCACCTGAAGCGTTTTTTCATCAATTGCCTTTCTGACTGCTATCTGAATATATTTCCCGTAGTTTTCCGTGATGACGGCACTCACCATGTTCTTGCTGCTGCCTTCTTCACTGCTGTTCATAATATAGTCCTGTACCGTTTCTACATAAGAGCCGTTCTCCGTCTTTATCAGACGGTTTAACGTAATCTGATTGTTCTGCATGATACAACTGCTGACAAAAATATCTTCCTGTCTGTAGGTTTTCAGCGTTTTCCCCTCCGGACTGCTGATGTGTACGGCATACATAGGGAATGTAGTTCTGCCTGCGCTGTCCATGTAAATATCGCTCCTGCGCGCCAGTCCATAGACCAAATCCTCTCCCATAAAGCCCAGCGGCATGATGCACTCATTCGCACCCGCGCTTATGCTTATCTTCTCCCTGCTCGCCAGATTCATCAGGACAAGCTCTTTTGCTTCGTACAGATTCCCTTCCGTCTGCCACACTACCATCTTGTTATTTCCGGACACCTTCATACTGCCATCCTGCGTAATTTCAACAATTTGACTGTATGTCTTTTCCGCAAGGTTAATTTCATAAACAAAATTGTCTAGCTTCAGATAAAGATAGTTTTCCCTGCTCAAATATATAAGCTGTTCTACTTCCGACTTCAATATCTGATAGGTCTTGTGATATGGAATATAGAGCTCTTCTTCCACGGTGTTCACCGTACTGTCATAATAATAAATCTGCAGCCCAACCTCTCCTTCGTGTCTGCCCCTGTTCATATAGCCATATACTGCAAAGCGAACGCCTCCCTCATCAATATCCAGCACCTTAATGCCATGTTGATTGTAAAGCGTTCTCGCATCTGCATGATATCTGTCATAAAATCCAAAGATAACCGCTATCCGATTTGTTGTGACATTGTAGCTGTAGAGCCTGTTCTGCACTTCAAAAGCAAAAACATTGCCGTCTTCGCTCTCTATCACGGGCATATCCTCGCTCTCCACGCCTATCAGTATCTTGTCATTGGCATAAATATCATCCTGCTCATCCACAAGGCTGTTCATGGTGCGGTTATAATCCAAAAGGTATATTCTGTCCGTCGTATAGCGCAGCCGGTAGTATTCTTCGACATAAAAATACTTTATATCGTCGCCGCTTCCCGTAGATACCACATAATGCGACACAATACTCGCTGTCTGGGCGGCAAGCTCCGTAACATTAAATATCGGATCCGTGACCGGGGATACCTGCAGCTTCCCCCACGAAATCTGATTCAGCGTACAGTGAATATCCACCTTATGCAGTGTGGAATTGTCGCCCTCCGCATTTGTTTCCATATAAATTGCTAAGTCCCGCACCGCATCCTTATCAAAGGTTTTATGGTGAAAGTCCATCGCAAACTGCAGCTTTTCCGCCAAATGAAAGTTTTCCGTCCACACGATTCTGGTATAATAACGTATGTTACGCCCATCTTCCCCACCCAGCAGTAAAATCAGCTCATACTCTTTATTTTGTTCTATCAAGTCCTTTACCGTGATGGTTCCGGTAATCCTGCCGTCCCTTTCCTCGTACTCTGTTATGGAAGTATTCTCTATCAGCCTGCTTCCATCCACGCTTCTCACTTCATAGGAGAGTGCCGCAATGGGCATACCATAAGTCTCAATCGCAAATTCCGTAGTACGTCCCCCGTTCAATCCCGTTATGGTGTCCCGCATAAAAACAGTATTCATGGGCTGCACATAACCATGCAGCTCATTATATACCATCCCGTCCATTCCCATATATACGACCGGAAGACTTGCCGGCGGCATCTCCGCCGTCAAATCGTTATTTCCCTGATTCATAATTCTGCTGATAATAAAAATTGCCGCAAAAAAGGTAATCCCGAACACGATTCCTTTTAGTATCGCTTTTTTCAATCTGCCGTTTCCTCCTCCAAGAGCCTCTGCAGGGTTGTCTTCACATGAAGAAAATCCGTTGTCCGCGAAATCCTTCCGCCTTTATGACGGATTCCGTTCTTTTTCACCGCACGAATCAATAGGTTTTTGGGCGTATGCTCCATATCAATAAATTCCAGAATCTGCGTCTCATACCCCATTTCTTCCAACAAATTGGCGCGCACCGCATCCGTCATAAGCGCCGCCATACGCTCTTTTACAATCCCATATTTTAAAATAGCAGACAGTTCCGGACATGCAAGCTGCCGGTTCATCTCATGCTGACAGCAGGGAACCGCCATAATCACCTGCGCCCCCCACTTCACCGCTTTATACAAGGCATAGTCCGTCGCCGTATCACAGGCGTGGAGCGTCACCACCATATCCACACTCTCTGCACCCTCGTATGTGCCGATATCTCCTTTTTCAAAATGCAGATTTTCATAGTGGAATTTTTCAGCCAGCGCATTACAGGCATCAATGACATCTTCCTTTAAGTCAAGCCCCGTTACGAAAAGCCTGTATCCCTTCATGATGTGCAGGTAATAGTACATGGCGAAGGTTAGGTACGCTTTGCCGCAGCCGAAATCAATAATGCGCACCTCTCTGTCTGTGGGGAGCTTTTTCACAATATCCCCTATGAATTCCAAGTATCGGTTAATCTGGCGGAATTTATCATACTTTGCTTTTACAACCTTTCCGTCCTTCGTCTGCACGCCAAGTCCGACCAGAAAGTCTATGGGTTGTCCTTCCTCCAGAATATACTGTTTCACACGGTTGTGCGCAGGCGCTTCCCATTTTCCGTTTTCTGCCCCTTTACACGCTGCCGCCCCGCTCCTTTTCTTTTTCTTTATGGTTACCTTTCCCTTCTTGCTGACAAGCACCGTCACCATATGTGTATCAGAAACAAACTCTGCCTGCCGGAAGTTATCCCTGATATATGCAGACAACCGCTCTGCCAGCTCTTCCCCCGTACAATTATGATGAAAAACCTGTGTTCCACGATATAGAGTCTCTTGAAAATGCGGACTGCCTTTCAGCAAAACGGGGGTTATTTTTATCTTGCTTCCCTTTTCTGTTTTCAGGGGATTGCTCAAAACTGCTTGTCGCATCCCCTCCTCAATCATCTCATTCAGCACTGCCTGCAGCTCTTCCA
The DNA here is from genome assembly GCA_013316825.1 of Lachnospiraceae bacterium. Taxonomy (GTDB): domain Bacteria; phylum Bacillota; class Clostridia; order Lachnospirales; family Lachnospiraceae; genus Acetatifactor. The sequence goes on from WSLY01000025.1 coordinate 14,393, forward strand.
TCTGTCTCTCCCCGCGTCCGCTTCTTTGAACCTTTCTTTCAACTTGTCCTCATGATAATATAGCCATAGCGCCTTTGCTCTTTTTATGACAGGGCTTTTAAGCACTATGACTATATTTTAATGGCTTTACGCAAAAACCACAACTAAAATTTTAAGAAACCGCGCCGCCTAAAATTTTAAGAAACCGCGCCGCCCTCCATGCCTTCTCCTGTATATTTCATAATACAAAATAATTTGTACCATGTCGCCCATCCATTCCCATTTTTCAGGAGAAGCAGGCGCTTGCTCACTTTCCTCTTCTTCCTGCTTTAATATGGTAATCACATTTTCCGAGAGTCTGTACAACTGCCATTTGTCAGGATACTCATCATAGAGCATACTTCCCTCATAGTCCATTTTATCTAAAATTTCGGCAATCCGTTTTTGCAGTTGTTTTGCCTGCGCCGGATACATCTGCTGAAAATACTCCAAATCCTTCCATACGCTGTCTTCCTCACGCATAAAATATGGTGCCGGATAAGACATGTAAAAAGGCAGGATTCTGTGCTGATAATCCATAGTCCGCTCTCCGCTTTCCCTTTTTTTCAGTATATGCAGCGAGCAAAGGGGCGGTCACTCTCAGGCAGGACTTCCGCCAAAAAAGGAAGCAGAAAAAAATTCTGCTTCCTTCAAAATTACTTCAATACGGATATTCTTGCCATGGCGCGTAGCAGCGCGGTCTCTGCCCTTGCCATATCCGTCTCGGGCGTGTGATTTTTAATACGCTCTTCCGCACGATGCAGTGCCGCCTCCGCTCTTTCCGCATCAATCTCCGTCGGCCACTCTATGATTTCCGCCAGCACCGTGACACTGTCCTGCAGAATCTCCACAAAACCGGCATGCAGCGCCGCTTCCTTCGTCTCATTTTCCTCCGTGATTGTCAGAATTCCCGGCTTTATCACCACAGTCATAGGAATATGCCCCGGCAGAACACCGATTTCGCCTTCGGTGGTATTGAGTTCTACCATGTTCGCATCGCCTTCATAAAACACCCTGTCAGGGGTAATAATCCGCAGCTTAAACTGTTCCATAGCGCTACCTGTCACCTTTCGTACTTGGCAATTACGTCGTCAATGCTGCCTGCATTCAGGAAGTAGCTTTCCGGTATGTTATCATGCTTTCCTTCCAGAATCTCCTTAAAGCTTCTGATGGTCTCGGAAACAGGCACATACTTACCTTCCAGTCCGGTAAACTGTCCTGCCACGAAGAACGGCTGGGAAAGGAACCTCTGTACCTTTCTGGCACGGGAAACCACCAGCTTATCTTCCTCGGACAATTCATCCATACCCAGAATTGCAATAATATCCTGCAGCTCCTTGTAGCGCTGCAGAATTTCCTGTACGCCGCGCGCCGTCTGGTAATGCTCCTCTCCCACAATTCTGGGGTCCAGAATACGGGAGGTAGACTCAAGCGGATCTACAGCAGGATAAATACCAAGCTCCACGATGGAACGGGAAAGCACCGTTGTCGCATCCAAATGCGCAAAAGTGGTTGCCGGAGCCGGATCCGTCAAGTCATCCGCCGGCACATAGACTGCCTGCACGGAGGTAATAGAACCATTCTTGGTGGAGGTGATACGCTCCTGCAAAGCACCCATCTCCGTCTGCAGTGTAGGCTGATAACCAACCGCCGAAGGCATACGTCCTAACAGTGCGGATACCTCGGAACCTGCCTGTGTAAAACGGAAAATATTGTCAATGAACAAGAGCACATCCTTGCCGCCCTTATCCCTGAAATACTCCGCCATGGTAAGTCCTGTCAGTCCCACCCGCATACGCGCTCCGGGCGGCTCGTTCATCTGTCCGAACACCATAGTAGTTTTATCAATAACGCCTGACTCTGTCATTTCATGATACAAATCATTTCCTTCACGGGTACGCTCGCCTACGCCGGTAAATACGGAATAGCCGCCGTGCTCCGTTGCAATATTTCGAATCAACTCCTGAATCAGCACCGTCTTGCCCACACCGGCACCGCCAAAAAGACCGATTTTACCGCCCTTCTGGTAGGGGCAAAGCAAATCTACCACCTTGATTCCTGTCTCTAAAAGCTCTGTCTGTGTGGACTGCTCCGAAAACTCAGGCGCAGGCCTGTGTATCGGTTCATATGACACGCCTGTCGGTTCCGGCTTGTTGTCAATCGGCATACCCAACACGTTGAACATACGTCCCAGCGTATTCTCGCCTACGGGCACGGAAATCGGCGCGCCGGTTGCTTCAGCCGCCATGCCGCGGACAAGCCCGTCCGTAGTTCCCATGGCAATACACCGTACCGTATCGTCTCCAAGATGCTGCGCCACTTCGACCGTGAGGCTGCCGCCATCCTTTAACGGTATGATGATTGCTTCGTTTATCTGGGGAAGTTTTCCTTCATCAAAACGGATATCCAAAACCGCTCCGATTATCTGGGTAATTCTTCCTTTATTTACTCCTGCCATCTTGTTATCCTTTCTTTCCTGTTATGCCTTAACGCTGCCCAATGCAGGCAAATACCGTCTGCATGGCAAAACGCCCTTTGCTGCACTTATGAAATTGCGCCCGCACCTGCAATGATTTCCGTCAGCTCCTGCGTGATAGATCCCTGCCGCGCCCTGTTGTACATCAGGGTCAGGTCCTCTATCATCTCTTCCGCGTTGCTCGTCGCCGAATCCATCGCCTGCATTCTGGCGCCGTTTTCACTTGCCACGGATTCCACAAGCCCGCCATATATAAGGCTGGTCACATACTTGGGAATAATCAGGTTCAAGGCGTCCTCATCGTCCATCTCAAAATTCATGGGCGCCTTCCTCACTTCGCCATCATTCTGTCCTTCTTTTTCTGCCTGTGCGCCGCGTACTTCCTCCCTCTCGGTATCCTCTGCGGGCTCTTTTTCCTGAAGTGCTACCGGCAAAAGCTTCGTCAAAGTAGGAATATGGCTGACTGTGTTTTTAAAATAGGTGTACGCTAAATATATCTCGCTGATTTCTCCCTTTTCAAACGCTTCTAACAGTCTCCTTGTCAGGCACATTGCATCTGCGTATGCAGGCTCTTCCACTATCTCTGAAGCATCTACGGCAATTTCATAGCCTTGACGCGCAAGCGCATCACGCCCCTTCTTTCCTACCGCATAAATCACCGTATCCTCTTTTGAAAAGCTTCCCGTTACCAGCTTGACAATATTGGAATTATAGCCGCCGGCAAGCCCTCTGTTGGAGGTCATGACGATGACCGCCTTCTTTCCGGCAGAGCCGCCGTCCAGATACGGATGCTTCATGCCCATCGTCATACCCAGTATGGAAGTAACCGTTTCATACATACAGGAGAAATACGAGACTGACTTTTCTGCATTCTGCCTTGCCCTCTGCAGCTTTACCGTGGATACCAGCTTCATTGCCTTGGTAATCTGCTGGGTGCTCTGTATGCTGCCTTTGCGGCGCTTAATATCTCGCATGGATGCCATAATCGCTCACCACTCCTATTCTTACTTCTCAAACTCTGCCTTAAATTCTGCAATGGCTTTCTTCAGCGCTTCCTCCGTTGCCTCGGAAATCACCTTTTCATCCGCTATCGCCTTCGGAACTTCCGGATATTTGGTATCCAGATATTCAAAAAACTCTTTTTCAAATCTGGTGATATCCTCCACCGGTATATCCAGCAGATATTTATTGGTCGCCGCATAAATAATGATAACCTGATACTGCACCGGCATGGGCTTATACTGGGGCTGCTTTAAAATTTCTTTGATACGCTCGCCCTGCGCAAGCTTCTCTTTGGTATCGGCATCCAGCTCGGATCCGAACTGTGAGAAAGCAGCAAGCTCGCGGTACTGCGCAAGCTCCACACGGATGGGCGCCGCAATCTTTTTCATCGCCTTAATCTGTGCCGCACCACCCACACGGGAAACGGAAAGTCCTGCATTGACGGCAGGTCTGAAGCCTGCGTTAAACATTTCCGTCTCCAGATAAATCTGCCCGTCCGTAATCGAAATGACATTGGTCGGAATGTACGCGGAAACATCACCCGCCTGCGTCTCAATAATCGGAAGTGCCGTCAAAGAACCGCCGCCATATTCCTCGCTCATCCTTGCCGCACGCTCCAAAAGCCTTGAGTGCAGATAGAATACGTCGCCGGGATACGCCTCACGTCCGGGGGGTCTCTTAAGCAGCAAAGAAAGTGTTCTGTATGCCGCCGCATGTTTACTCAAATCGTCATAAATCACCAGCACATCCTCGCCGTTTTCCATCCACTCTTCGCCGATGGCACAGCCTGAATAAGGCGCAATATACTGTAAGGGAGCAAGCTCGCTCGCCGTAGCCGCTACTACTGTGGTGTAGCTCATGGCACCGTATTCTTCCAATGTCTTTACAATCGTGGCAACCGTAGATGCCTTCTGCCCGATTGCAACATAGATACACCTTACATCCTGCCCCTTCTGGTTAATAATCGTATCGATGGCAATCGCTGTCTTACCCGTCTGCCTGTCTCCGATAATCAGCTCACGCTGTCCTCTTCCGATGGGCACCATGGAGTCAATCGCCTTGATACCTGTCTGCAGGGGGGTATCTACTGATTTTCTTGTGATAACGCCGGAAGCAACCCTTTCTATCTTCCGGTATTTGCTGGTCTGCAGCGGACCTTTTCCATCGATTGGCTGACCCAGCGCATTGACAACACGCCCTAACAGCGCGTCGCCTACCGGCACTTCTACTACCCTGCCGGTGGTCTTTACAACGTCGCCTTCATTTATACTTCTCTGGCTGCCCAAAAGCACGGCACCCACATTATCCTCCTCAAGGTTCAGCACCATGCCGTATACTTCGCCCGGAAATTCCAAGAGCTCACCCTGCATGGCATTTTCCAGACCATGTACACGAGCAATACCGTCCGCTACCTGAATAACCGTACCCACTTCAGATACTTCCATATCGGCTGCGTACCTTTTAATCTGCTCCTTGATTACGGAACTTATTTCTTCTGGTCTCAAATTCATGGTTCCGTTCGCACCTTTCTTTTATCGTCTGCATCACTGCAGCTTAATCTGATATAACTGCCTGCTCAAATTTTCCAGCTTCGTCCTGATGCTGCTGTCCAAAACCCTGTCGCCGATACGGATAATCATACCGCCAATCAGGGATTCGTCCACGTCGAAATGCATCTCAAAGGACCGGTAGTCCGTTGTCTCCAACAGCCTTTTTTCCACTTTGTCCCGCAAAGAAGCGGAAAGCGGAACAGCCGTCGTTACATACGCGGTTCCAATTCGCTCCTTTTCACGAACCTTCGCCAGGAAATAATCCAGCACAAGGGGAAGCTGTCCATAATGCTCCTTCTTTAACAAAAGCAGCATCAGACCCGTAATCTCCTTACTGACGCGTCCACCCCATACATTCTCAAGCACTTCTTCTTTTTCGCTTTCCGGAATTCCCGGATGCTGCATCAGCTTTGCAAGCTCCGAATTTTCTGCGAGCACCTGTTTTAGAATCTGCACCTCTTCCATAAGGCTGCCGGTCCGTTTTTCTTCTACCGCCAGCTCAAACAGCGCCTCGCCGTATACCTTTTCAATCAGCTTAGCCATGTGCTCTCACCCATCTCTTTCAAAGTCTCGTCAACCAGACTTTCCTGCACGGACACATCAATTGCTCCCGATACCACCTTGCCAGCCATAAGGGAAGCAACCGTTATCATTTCCTTCTTCACATCATCAGCAGCCTTCTTCTTTTCAAGCTCTGCTTCCATGCGTGCTCTTTCCATAATGCGTGCCGCTTCTGCCTTGGCTTCACCGATAATCTGGTTTTCACTTATAATCGCTTTTTTGCGCGCCTCAGCCATGATTTCATCCGCTTCTTTTTGAATTTCGCGGAGTTTTCCCTCGTACTCTTCCTTCATGGCTTTCGCTTCTTCCATATCCTGTGCCGCCTGTGACAGCTCGCCTTTTATCTTTTCCGTACGCCCGCGCAGCATCTTTCTCGCGGGATTAAACAGAAAGTAAGACAATGCAAAAAACAAAAACAGCACGGCTATCATGGACAAAACCGAATCTGCAAATAACTGCCAGTCCAGATTGAACAGCCTCGTCATGGTTTCTCCGGATGTCAATAATATCTTCACCCTTCAGGTCTCCTTTCTTTACGTTTTCATAGGTATGTCAAAGCAAAATGCTCTGACATACGGCAATACCTTAAAAGGAAACGCCTTACGGCAGTAAAGGTTTTACAAACATCAGAATCAGCGCTGTAACCAGACCATACAGACCCGTTGTCTCTGCAACCGCCTGCCCTAAAAGCATGGTAGACGTAATATCGGATTTGGCACCCGGGTTACGTCCTACTGCTGCTGCTGCATGACCTGCTGCAATACCCTGTCCTACACCGGGTCCAATACCTGCGATAAGTGCAAGTCCTGCACCGATTGCGGAACATCCTCTGATAAAATTCTCGTTAAATTCCATGATGATTTCCTCCTGAAAATATGTTTTTTATAATAATGAAAAATAATAACAGCTAAAACATTCTTTCGTCGGCATATCTTATGCTTCCGAATCTCCGATTCCGTTTGCTATATAAGTCATCGTCAGCATACAGAATACATATGTCTGGATTGCGCCAGAAAAGATATCGAGATAAATATGCAGAAACGCCGGCCAGATAAGCGCAAGCTTTCCAATCAGCCCGTATACCAGCGCCATCATAACCACGCCCGACAATACGTTTGCAAACAAACGCAGAGACAGTGAAATGGGCACCGCAATATCGCTTATCAGGTTGATGGGCAGCCATATGGGCAGCCACGGCGGCAGCGGCGAACATTTATCCTTCCAAATGTCCTTCAGCTTGTTATGCTTGAATGTGTTAAAATGAATCAGTGTAAAGGTCATAAGTCCCAGCGGCAGCGTCACGCCATAGTCAGCAGTCGGCGGTCTTAGTCCCAGAAGCCCCGAAAGATTACTCAGCAGGATGAAAATAAAAATCGTACCGATGTAATTGCGAAACTTCACACCGCTCTTTCCCATCGTACCATCCGTCATACCGTCCAGCTTTTCCACAATAAGCTCGACGACGTTCTGGAATCCGGTGGGAATCTCCTCCGCGTGCCTCATCTTCACATTGGCGGCAATCGCAAATCCGATAATAACAAGCATCACTATCAGAATACATACATGGGAAGTGGTTATCCAGACCTCATGGCCGAAAAAGGAATACTTAAACAAACCATGTATCATAAAATCCACTTCATTACCCGACATCAATATTCCAACTTTCATGTTCTCACCTCCTTACTCCTCTATATTTTCCGAAGCAGTTTCTCCTTCCTCTATAAGAGGCTGTGGAACAGGGTCTGTCTCGTGAAACAGCCAGTTATAAAATTTATGCGTTAAAGGCTGCAGGTAAGCACCTGCTTTTAACCCCATAACACCCAAAAAACCTGCCAGCACATAATAGCCCGCACCCATAAAGTACAAAAGCAGCAAAAAGAGCGCCGCCACCAGATAACGCACAACATAGCCGCCGGCAATCAACCGTGCCGCCGACTTTCCATCGCATGAAAACGCCTTATTCAGGGAACGCCAGATATGTACGGCAGCCAGAGCCGCCAGTATGATGCCCCCCCACAGTCCTAAAGCATACTTTACGGAATCCATTGGAAACAAAAGCCCCGCAGTCTGACAGAACACGCCGAACACCGCTATGCCTGTCACCAGCTCCAATAACGCCCTGTCCACTCTTTTTAATTTATCTGTCATGCGCATCCTTGTCCTTGCTGTCATAAATCCGTTTTGCCATAATATAGATATTTCTAAAACCCGCCAGAGCCCCGACGAAAAAAAGCAGTATCATCCAAAAAGAAGTGCCAAATTTTTCGTCAAGCCAGATTCCCGCAAAAGAACATAAAAAAACAGGAACCAGCATATTGATTCCAAATTGTGTAATCAACGCCAGTGATTGATATACGCTTTTATCATATTTTTTGCGTCTTGCCACAATTCAGTCCTCCATATGTACCGGACATTCCAAGTGAAACACATAATGAATTATACCACTTTTTCAAATATTGTCCAGTTGCTTTCGATGATTTTTGACAATTTTAATGCAATTTCCATTTGACTTCCCGTATATGGAGGTGTAGTATTTTAATCACTATATGCTGAAACAAGATTTCTAATACTATTTTCATGTTGAGGTTGCCAATGAGTCCATTAACCCTTTACCGCAGACGTCTTATCCCCGACGAGTGTATCTTGCTGAAAGATGATGAAATCGTCAGGCAGAATGATTCTCTTATCGTCACCAAATGGAATACGCTGAACCCCAAAGCGCAGTTTCAATATGGCGCTTCCTGCTATTTTTTAAAAGAAGGCTTTAAGGTCAGTAAGTTTTACCGTTCGGACGGCAGTCTGTTCTGCTGGTACTGCGATATCATGCAATACGATTTTGATGCCGCTGCAAATACCCTTATGGCTACGGACCTGCTCGCCGACGTCATTATCCTGCCGGACGGCACGGTAAAAGTTGTCGATTTGGACGAGCTTACAGATGCATTTGAGCAGGGTGTTCTCTCTGCCGCCGCCTTAAAAGCCGCCCTCAGACAGCTCAATCATCTGCTTTCCCTGATTTACGAAAATCAGTTCCATCTTTTACAAAACGAACTGGACAGTCTTGGCTTATAAGTCTGTTTCTTCTAATAAAATACATGCCCGCCGATGTTGATTCCCGTCAGCCCTTCTATCGGCGTCCTGAAATACAGGCAGTTCCCTACATTTGTAACCCCTGACATTGCTTCTTCCGCCGCCCTGTAACAGTCTGCATTTGCCCTGCCGGCGGTAAGCACCACCTCAAATCTTCCGCTTCCCACAGGTGAAAACTGCTTTTTCTGGGTAATAACCCCCAAAACAGTATCCGGATACTTAGAACTGAGCAGGCGGTTAATCACCACCGCGCCGACGGCAAGCTTACCCGCATAAGGCTCTCCGCCCGCTTCGCAGTAGATAATGGCAGCCAAAAGCGCCAAATCGCCGTCCGCAAACGTCACTTCTGAAATATCCCTCCACGCAGCATTCGCAGCCGCCTCCGAAAGCCTCTTTTCCTCTTCGATTTTCTTTTTAAGCGCCTCTATATTCTCTTCCGTCTTTCTCATCTCGGCTTCCAGCGCCTCGGCATCAGCCTCCGCCTGCGCCAAAAACTCGCTGTTTTCAGCAACGCGGTTTGCCGCCTGACTGATGAGCCCCGCAATTTTGCTCTTTTCCACTTCGGCGGCAAGCTTATATTCGTCCAGCTCCGCCTTCTCCGCCAAAAGCTGCGCTTCCTTCTCCTCAATCAACAGCCTTGTCTCTTCATATTCCGCAAGCATCTTCCTGTCGTACTCGGCAATCGCAGTCATATACTCGCTGTAATTTAAGAAATCGCTAAAGCTGCCGATGGAAAATAAGAACTCCACATAATCTGTTTCGCCCTGCTCATACACATACTGTATCCGCTCCACCATGCACTGATACTGCCACGCTTCCGTCTCTTTCGCCCGTTCCAGCGCTTCCATGGTTTCTGCGATTTCCTGCTCCTTTAAGGCGATACTTTCTTCCAATTCCTCCAATTTTTCGCTCACTTCAGTAAGCTGCTCCTTCAGACTCTTTAAGTCTGCCCGCAAAGCTGCTTCCTTATCCTTTAAGTCTCCAATCGCCTGATTGTTCTCATCAATTTCACCCTGCAGCTCGTTCTTGTTTTTTAATTCCTCGTCAAGCTGCTGCTGTGTGGTAGTTGCATACAATTCAGCGGGAATGGCACAGGCTAACAGTATCACTGCCAGCACCAGAGCCATCTTCCCTTTGTGCAATGCTGCCTTTTTCATATGATTCCCCATGCAGCCTGCAGGTCTGCCTGCGGTACTGCTTTTGTGCTTCCCTTTATTTAGTGCCAAAAATCCTGTCTCCGGCATCTCCCAGCCCGGGAACAATATAACCATGGTCGTTTAATTTCTCGTCCATAGCGCCAATATACATATCCACATCCGGATGTGCCGCCTTCATCTTCTCCACACCCTCCGGAGCCGCAATAATACACATAAAATGTATATTCTTACAGCCTTTCTCCTTCAGCATCTGAATTGCCGCCACCGAAGAACCGCCCGTTGCCAGCATAGGGTCAACCACAAACACTTCACGCTCCGCACAGTCTGCCGGAAGCTTACAGTAATATTCTACCGGATTTAAGGTTTCGGGGTCCCTGTACAATCCGATATGCCCTACCTTGGCTGCCGGAATCAACTGCAGCACACCGTCCACCATACCCAGTCCGGCGCGCAGGATGGGCACTATCGCCATCTTTTTCCCTTTCAGCTCCTTTGCCGTCGTCTTACAGATAGGCGTTTCAATCTCCACATCAGAAAGCTTCAAATCTCTGGTCGCCTCATAGCAAATCAGCATTGCAATTTCACTGATTGTCTGCCTGAAGTCCTTTGTGCCGGTCTCCTTTCTCCTAATATACCCGATTTTGTGCTGAATCAGCGGATGCTCCATTACGATAACCTTTGCCATACTCTTACCTTCCTTTTGTATTGTTGTAAAAGCAACAAACTTATGCTTACTGCTTTTCTATCATGGTTTGCTTAGGATTTACTTACAGCATAGCAACTCTGCGCTTATGCTTTTCTTCCTCAGAAAACGGCGTATTTAAAAATGTCTCCACAATACTAACCGCCAGATTCGGTCCCACGATGCCGCCTCCCAAAGCCAGCATATTGGCATCGTTGTGCAGTCTTGTCATCTTGGCGCTGTAGCTGTCATGGCAAAGTGCACAGCGCACGCCGGACACCTTGTTTGCCGCTATGGAGATGCCGATGCCTGTTGTACAGACTACAATACCCTTCTCACATTCCCCCGACGCCACGGCTTTTGCAGCCGCCTTTCCAAACACGGGATAATCGCAGGAGCTTTTGTCCGGACAGCCAAAGTCCTTGTAGGCAATTCCCTTCTCCTCCAAATATCCGATAATCACCCGTTTTATGTCATAACCGCCATGGTCGCTTCCAATTGCAATCATGTTTATCCTCCTTTTTCCTGCCCGTCTCACACTTGTACCATATGATAGCCTGCCGCCTTTAAAAGCCGGTTCATTACAGCCTCCCCAATGCCTTTTCCTGTAAATGCCTCCGAGTAAATAACCTCTGCGCCTTCCTCATCCATTTCACGCAGAACAGTGTATAAATGCTTTGCCGCAGACAGCTCGTCCGCCCTGCTGCCCACAGACTTTACAATGTCTGCCCGATACCTTGCCGCGGACTCGTCCGTGGCAATCACACCGCTTTTCTTGCCCGCCTTTTTTTGCAGGGACAACTGCTCGTTGATATATGCCATAACGTTTTCTTTTTCGCCTGACACAACTGTCATATCTCCATGCGGTGCGTAATGCCGGTATTTCATGCCTGGCGCTCTGGGCGCTTGTCCCCCCGTCTCTCCCGCCTCATCCTTTTCCACCCTGCCCAAAATTTCCTGCAGCATATCGCGCGATATATAGCCCGGGCGCAAAATCTCTGCCGGCTCCACGGTCAAATCCACAATCGTGGACTCCAGACCGATTCCAACCTCACCGCCGTCTATCACCATGTCAATACTGCCTTCCATGTCCTCTAAAACATATTTGGCAAGAGCGGGACTGGGCCTGCCGGAAGTGTTGGCACTCGGCGCCGCCACATAACCGCCTGCCGCAGCAATCAGTGCCTGCGCCGTTTTATGTGCCGGAAACCGGACAGCCACCGTGGAAAGCCCCCCTGTTGTTTCAAAGGGAACTTCCTCAGACTTTGGCAGAATCATGGTAAGCGGCCCCGGCCAGAACGCTTCGGCAAGTCTTTTTGCCGCCGCAAGCATCTTGCGATGGGCGGGCGCTTTTGATACAAGCCGGTAGATATCTTCAAACCGGCAGATATGCACAATCAAAGGATTGTCGGAGGGTCTGCCTTTTGCCTGATATATTTTTTGAGAAGAAAGCGGATTCAATGCATCGCCTCCCAGCCCATAGACTGTTTCCGTGGGAAACGCCACCAGCCCTCCCTGCCTGATAATACGTCCTGCCTCCGCCAAAACCGCCTTATCGTCTTCTTCCATACATACTATCACTTTTGTATTCACTCGCAGCTCCCCCGCCTACATACACAGCTTAGCTACGACTTCATTGATTACTTTTCCTTCCGCCTTGCCCTTCAAGGCGCCCATCACTGCCTTCATAATCTGTCCCTTATTCTTCGTCTTTAGTACCTCTGCAAAATTTTCTTGCAGATATGCTCCCACTTCTTCGTTAGACATCATGCTGGGCGCATATTCCGCAATGATATCATGGCGCGCCTGATACTGCGCACGAAGCTCCGCTCTTTCTGCCGGACAACTGTCAAGCTGTTCCTTTGCAGATTTCAATTCCTTTATAATAACCTGATTTACCAGCTCCTGTGGAATATCCTCCCTGCATCCGGCATCAATGCCCGCCTTTTTGACCGCCGATACCAGCGCTGAAATCGCATCCTTTCTTTCCTTATCCCTCGCCTTCATCGCAGCAACCATATCTGCCCGTAGCTTCTCCAGTTCCATTTTCAAACCTCCTGCCGCATATTCTGCTCTTATTCCGATATCCTCATGCTTCCGCTTTGGGGCATATCTGAAGATAGTATAACACAATATAGCTTCGAAAGCTATCCTTCTTGCAATTCTCTTCTTGCAATTCTCTTCTGATGGAAATACAATATATATTATACAAGCACCTTTATAAATAGGATGCGGAAACGGAGAAACATCATGATACCAAACGAAAACGTAAAGACTTTTCCCTTAAAAGAAGTGCCTCATTACAAGGTACACGGCAGGACAGACCGCAGCCAAGAGCTGCTGCCTCTATTCTGGAACGGAAGCGCCATAGAAGTAAATGTAACCGGCTCAGAGCTTTGGATAGACATTGACGTGGATTTTGATGTTCATGAGCCCTGGGTCTGCTGTGCCGTAAACGGCGCAATCATGAGCCGCCAGATGCTGATGCCCGGCAGCTACTCCCTGTGCCTGTTCCGCGGGATGAATCCTGAAAACGTCAAAAATGTGCAGTTTATCCGAGAACTGCAGGCTATGTCAGAGGACGACGCATGCCGCATACTGATTCGCGGACTTCGAGCGGACGGTGACTTTTTGCCCATTCCTGAGAGAAAATTCAAGTTAGAATTTGTCGGTGACAGCATTACCTCCGGCGAAGGCACTTATGGCGCCAAAAAAGAAGAGGACTGGATACCCATGTTTATGAGCGCAAGCAGAAATTATGCGTTTCTTACCGCACAGGCGCTCGATGCGGAAGCACGCCTGATTTCGCAAGGCGGCTGGGGTGTACTCTGCGGCTGGGACAACAATCCGCACCACAACATTCCCACCTACTATACCCAAATCTGCGGACTGGCAGGCGGTCCTGTCAACGAAGCCCTTGGCGCACAAAAGGACAATCCCTTTTCGGAATGGCAGCCCGACGCAGTCATTGTCAATCTGGGAACCAATGACTGCAGCGCTTTTAGCCAGCCGGAATGGTCTGACCCAGAGTCGGGAGAGACCTTTAGGCAGCATTTGAATGAAGATGGCTCCTTCCATGCCGACGACCTTGCACGCTTTGAACAGGCTGTTGTCGATTTTCTCTATGTAATCAGACGTAACAATCCTTCTGCTTATATTGTATGGACATACGGTATGCTGGGCTATCGCCTTTCCCTTGCGATTGCAGATGCCATCAACACCTTCCGCAGCAAAACCGGAGACATAAAAACTTTCTTTTTGCAGCTCCCCAACACCACGGAAGAAACCGTCGGCTCCCACGCCCACCCGGGAAGCGCCTCACATAAACGTGCGGCAAAGGTTCTGACGGAATATTTGCAGGAGCTTCTCAATGCTTAAAGGCTGCCCCGAAAGGGGCAGTTTTTTATGGCAATCAAATCCTCTCAGAGCATGGATTCCAGCGTTTATTGCAATTCATTCAGATATTGTATAATACCCAAATGGATTTCCCACGCCAATTTCTCCTGATATTCCTCCGAGCAAAGCTTTTCCGCTTCCTCACTATTTGACAAAAAACCGCACTCTACAATCACAATGGTCGATGACGTCTTTTTTAAAAGATAATAACTGTTATTGGGTTTCACACCGCGATGGTTCTCCGGGTCCAGCCCCACAATCAGCCGGTTTTGTATTTTTTCCGCAAGCTTCTGCCCTTCCATACTTCCCGTATAGAAAAAAACCTGCGCGCCATGCACATATTCCTCCGGATAACTATTCTGATGAATGCTGACTGTCAAGTCCGGCTGTGTCTCTTCAATGATAGCTATCCGCCTTTTCATATCCTGCACTTTCTTATTAGAAGCGCCCGCATCATAAAGCCCGCTCTCGTCTTCCCTTGTCATAACCACTCTGATATCATCCATCTCCAGATACTTTTTGACAAGGAGTGCAATCTCCAGATTTAAGTCCTTCTCCAACGCCCCGTTAATCCCCACTTTTCCCGGGTCGTCGCCGCCATGTGGCGGCAGTCATTTGCGGCAGCCTTTATAAATTTGGGGAGGGTACATAAATCCGAAAAGAAGTTTTAAGAAAATATTAGGAAAATACGCAGTTAAAACAAAAGAACACCCCTCATAATGGTTGATATAATAATGGCAAAACAAAAGCAACATACGAAAAGGGCGGACACCATGGGCATACATATTCTGGTGGCAGATAACGAAAAGGAAGAGACCGACGTAATCTCAGCTTACCTTGCCAACGACGGTTATATCATTCATAAGTTTTACACAGGCGTCGAAGCACTCGCGTGTATTGAAAATACGGATTTGGATTTGGCAATATTGGACGCCTCGCTTCCTGATATGGACGGCTTCCAAATTTGTCAGAAAATCAGAAAAACCTTCTACTATCCCATCATCATGCTCTCAGAAAGAACTGACGACTACGACAAAATTATGGGACTGGCAATTGGCGCCGACGACTATATGACAAAGCCCTTTACCACGCTGGAAATAGCGGCTCGGGTAAAAACGCTGCTGCGCCGGTACATGCACTACAATAACCTTGCCGCAAAACCACACAGGGAAATAAAGGAATACTGCATCAGAGGACTTATCATCAATCAGGACAACCATAAATGCTTTCTGTTTGGAAAAGAACTGCACCTGACACCCATTGAATTTTCTATTCTCTGGTATTTGTGCGAGCATCAGGGAATCGTCATCTCCTCCGAGGAATTGTTTGAGTCTATCTGGGGAGAAAGAGCCCTGATAGACAACAACACCGTTATGGCGCATATCGGCAGGCTGCGGGAAAAAATGCGTGAGCCTGCCAGAAACCCCAAATTTATTAAAACCGTATGGGGTGTTGGGTATACCATTGAAAAATAGCAGGAATGACCGCTTTGTCAGAACGCTGCAACATTTTAAGCAAAGGAACTAATCAAGGAAAGATGGACAATAAAAAACTTACCATATTTGACTGTGAGAAAGAGGAAGCCGACGCATTTTATGAGCTGGCGCCGCGTTTTGGCATTATCCCCACCATTCTGTCTACACCGGCAAAATGCGGCAGAATCCCCGACCCCTGCCACCACTGCATCAGTATCGGTCACAGAGAACACATAACCAAAGCAGATTTAGAAGCACTGCAGAAAGCCGGCGTAACATACATCTGCACACGCAGTATTGGATACGACCATATTGATGTGGAAGCGGCGGCAAAGCTTGGCATCACAGTAAATAACACAGCATACTCACCCGACGGCGTCGCAGACTATACTATCATGTTGATGCTCATGGTACTGCGCGGTGCAAAAAACACTTTACTTCATGCGTCTCTTGGCGATTTTTGCCTGCCGCCCTCCCGCGGGCGCGAACTGCGGGACATGACCGTGGGCGTCGTAGGCGCAGGACATATCGGCAGCGCCGTCATGCAAAGGCTTTCTTGCTTCGGCTGCCGCATACTGATTTGCAGTCCCAATGACGCGAAAGACCACATACCTTTACCGGAACTACTTCAAAAAAGCGATATCGTAACGCTCCATGTACCGCTTTATGCGGACACTTTCCACATGATTGGGAAAGCGCAGCTTGCCCTTATGAAGCCGGACGCCGTTTTGGTAAATACAAGCCGCGGCGCGCTGATTGATACAAACGAGCTTATCCTTGCGCTAAAGTCACACAAACTGGGCGGTGCCGCTCTGGATGTGCTGGAGGAAGAAGAAAAGCTTTTCTACCGTGACCGCTCACAAGAGGCGGTTGAAAACCCCTTCTGGGCAGAGCTTCGAGAAATGCCAAATGTCGTCATCACCCCTCACACCGCATATTATACACGCCTTGCGCTGCGCGACACGGTTGAAAAAACTTTGCAAAATTGCTTAAAATTTGAAAGGAGAATCTACAAATGAATAAGATTAAAATTGCCATTTTGTTTGGCGGATGCTCGGAAGAGCATGATGTCTCCGTAAAGTCCGCTCAGGAAATTGCAAAACACATTGACAAGACAAAATATGATCCGGTCTATATTGGCATCACACGTTCCGGAAGCTGGCTGATATGTGAAAGCCCCTGTCCGGAATGGGAAGCCGGGGAATGCCATCCTGCAGTCATTTCGCCTGACCGCAGGATACATGGTTTGCTTTCCATGCAGAACAATGCCTGCCTGCCCGTCTACATTGACGTCGTATTTCCCGTCCTGCATGGCAGGTTTGGCGAAGACGGCTCCATACAGGGGCTGTTGGAATTATCCGGTATTCCCTATATCGGATGCGGCATTGCCAGCTCCGCACTCTGCATGGACAAGTCCCTCACCTATTTATTGGCGTCGCACGCCGGCATAGCAGTTCCTGCATTTCAAATCCTCCACCCTGAAGACACACCGGAAATTGATATCTCCTCTTATCCGGTTTTTGTAAAACCGGCACGCTCCGGTTCCTCCTTTGGCGTAAGCAAGGTACATAATAAAGATGAATTGGATACCGCCGTCAAAGCAGCGCTTGCATATGACAATAAGGTTCTGATTGAAGAGGCCATATCGGGTATTGAAACCGGCTGTGCCGTACTTGGAAACGATGCCTTTTTAACAACCGGAGAAATTGATTCCATCACGCTTTCCCACGGTTTTTTCCGCATACATCAGGAAGGCAGTCCGGAAAACGGCTCCGAAAATGCCACTTTTACCGTTCCCGCAAATCTGCCCTCCAAAAAACAAGAGGAGTTAAAAGAAACCGCCAAAAAAGTCTATCGGGCACTTGGCTGCAAGGGGCTTGCCCGCATCGACATGTTTCTGAAAGAAGACGGAGGAATTGTTCTGAATGAAATCAACACCCTGCCGGGCTTCACCTCTTACAGCCGCTACCCGCGTATGATGAATGCCGCCGGCATGACGATTCCGCAGATACTCGACCGTCTTGTCCTGCTGGCAGAAAGGAGATAATCACATGGAAAAAGGATTTGTTTTTTTAGATGAAGCGATACACGGCATCCGCTGGGATGCCAAATATGCTACATGGGATAATTTCACCGGCAAACCGGTAAACGGATATGAAGCCAACCGCATTGTCGCCTCCATAGAACTGGCGGAGGCGCTGCAGCAAGCCAAAGAACATGCAGCCTTACTCGGATATGGTTTACTAATCTGGGATGCCTACCGTCCCCAGCGCGCAGTTGACTGTTTCGTCCGCTGGTCTGCACAGCCGGAAAACAATCTGACAAAGAAAAAACACTATCCCCATCTTGTACGGGAAGAAATGCTGGCAATGGGATATGTTGCAACGCAGTCAAGCCACAGCCGCGGAAGTGCTGTTGACCTTACCATTTATCATTTAGACACGGGCAACATGGTTCCTATGGGAAGTGATTTTGATTTTATGGATGAGCGTTCGCATCATAGCTCGACGGCTGTATCAGCCGCCGAGTCAGAACACCGCCGGACTTTACGCTCCATCATGGAACACTGCGGCTTTGACGCCTACGAAAACGAATGGTGGCATTATCTGCTGAAAGAAGAACCCTATCCTGATTGCTATTTTGATTTTCCCATTGGGTAAGCTTCTCTGCTGCCTGTCTGCGCTTTTTGCCGCCGCTTCTACAATGTGCCGGCAAAAAGCGCGGACAGCTCTCCCGAAAAATTATACGTGATTTTGATTGTGCGGTTTTCATACACCTTGATTTCATGAAGCATTTCCACCGCCGTCGCCCTGTCCAGCCTTTCCGCCTCCCGATATGTACGCAAGTGCTGCACCCACGCGCTTTCAGAGACATTATCCACTTTCCTCTTTACCTCTTTCGAAAGACACAGCAACTGCTTTTTAAGCTGCTCCTCTTTTTTGGTATAGTCCTGCCTGTAGCTGACAAATTCCTCCTTTGAAATCAATTCTTCCCGATAATCCTCATAGAGCGTTTTTTTCAGCTTCTTGATTTTTTCGAGCTCCGCCTGTCGTTTTGTCTTTTCTGCTTCCTTGCCGTCTGGCGCCGCCGCGCCTCCCGTTTTCACGCCTTCCGTTTTCGCTCCTTCTATCAGCTCTTTCAAGTTCTCCCTGCTTTGCAGCATAACCTTCAAATCGCCCAGTATAATATTTTCCAGCGTTTCGTATCCAATCTTATGCGGCGTACAGTACTGCCTGCCGGAGCGCACATATGTCCCGCAATAATAGCTGATTTTGGATGTATTTCCTTTGCCGCTGCGCTCCGCCGCATATGCCTTTTTTACCAGTGCCCTCCCACAGTCGCCGCATTTTAAAAAGCCCGCCAGAACTGCCGTACTTCCATGCAAATCCACGTTTCGTGTCCTGCGCTTTAACAACTCCTGCGTTTTTTCCCATGTATCCTTGTCAATGATTGCTTCATGGGTTCCCTGCACTACAATCCATTCCCCGCGCTCCGCCGCCCTTGCCCGACTTCTCATCTGCTGATGCTTTCTGCCCTGCACCATGTTTCCCACATACATTTCATTCTGCAGAATACGGTTTATCGTAGAATAGGTCCAATAAGAAGTACCATCCGGCCGATAAGCATTTTTGTAATTGTCCCCATTTATCTTCTTATATTCGGACGGACAGACAATCCCCTCCTCATTTAATATAGAAGCAATCCGCAGTTTTCCGCAGCCCTGTATATACAGCCTAAAAATCCTTCTTACCACCTTTGCCGCATAGATGTCCACAACCAGCTTGTTCTTGTCTGTCGGAGATTTCCGGTAACCATAAGAAGCAAACGCTCCAATAAATTCACCTGCTTTTTGTTTGGTTCTGACAGCAGCATGAATTTTTTGAGAAATATCCCTCGCATACTGTTCATTAAAAATATTCTTGATTGGCAAAAGCAGGTCATATGCCTGCTTTACACTGTCGATATTATCCGTAATAGAAATAAATCGCACGTCCCTCTCGGGAAAATACCGCTCAAGATACCTTCCGGTCTCGATATAGTCACGTCCAAAACGGGACAAATCCTTTACAATCACACAATTCACTTTTCCGGCTTCCATATCGTCAAGCATCCGGCAAAAGGAGGGACGGTTAAAATCCGTCCCCGAAAAACCGTCGTCAATATAGGTATCATATACCGTCAAGTCTTCTTTTCCCTTGACATAATCTGCAATCAGCTTTCTCTGATTGCCAATACTGTCGCTTTCTGCTTTGTCGCCATCTTCTCTGGAAAGCCTGATATATACCGCAGCCCGAAAAATCTTCACGATGTTTTCACCTCTGCTTCCATATGCGTCCGTATCAGGCGCCTTATCAGTTCAGATACGTCTACTTTTTCCAGAAATTCTCTTTCAATACTGTAGGACTGGGATTCTTTTCCTTTCTCTTCCAACTCACTGTCTCTCCGAAAATCCACCTTTCACATCAGTATATGGAAAGGGGCCTGTACAGTATGTCTTTTCCCTTGTATTACGGCGTTTTCTCTTATGACCCTGCTGTAAATATCGGATAAATATACCTAAAACTGCTGTATCGTTTCCGCTATCTACCGCCGCCATGTCCCGCGTCCAGTACAACGCAAGGTCTGTCGTCCGCTTTTACGCCCTCCGTGGCGGCAGTTTCCTTTGCTGTTTTTTTTATTGCTGCAGGTACTGCAACTGCCAGAATAACCGCAGCCACAAGGTACACTGCAATGTACTTCTTTTGCTCCATAATTATCCGTCCCAACTCATATTTACCAAAATATATGTGTCAAAAACGGCTCTTATGCCATGCGCAGCCTGCCTGCAAGTACAGCCCTTTTTTGTTTACTGCGCCAAATAGGTGGCTATCACATCCCACACGGCTGCAGGCTCATAGCCCAAACGCCATGCGGCAACGCCTCCCAGATTATAGTTCTGCATCACATTCAGCTTTACACTGATGGACTGTACGTCTTCAACCCATATCTGGTAGCTTGTCCCGTCTATGGTGACTTCAGCATAATTCTGCCCTGTCTCTTCATCCCATTCCGGTTCCATATTGTAGGTATTCAAAACAGAGTCCACATTTGCCATCGGATACGCTTCGCTTGTAACCGTCGTCCCCTCTGTCTTCCACAATCTGGTATAGAAAGGCAATGCATTAATCACTTTCTCTGCCGGCACATTGGCCACAGTACGCTCGATGCCTCCCCGCACATAACCGATAGAAGCAACGGACCCCGCTTCCTGACTGCCCGCCCAATGCTCGTCATAGCCCATGACAATGACATAGTCGGCAACCACGCCCTGTTCTTCAAAGTCATAAAAGGAATTGTAATTGTACGGAACATAATTGTCCACCGAGAGCACCAGACCCGCCGCACGGCAGCGTATGGAAAGCTCTCGCAAGAATTGAATAAAATGCTCTGCCGAATCGGCATTAATATTTTCAAAATCTATGTTGACGCCATCCATGCCGCAAGCGGCTGCCGCCTCCATAATCCGGTCTATCAGATAGGTTCTTGACGTGGTCGCAGACAATATGGCGTACGCATCCACTTCCTCGCCCGTATTGGCACTGTAGTTAAAATCGTCTACAACACCCCATACCTCCAGTCCCTTGTTATGCGCCTTTTCCACATAAGATGCAGAAGCAAAGCTCTGCAGATTTCCTTCATTATCCTTTAAGCTGAACCAGGTAGGTGCAATGACGGTCAGCGCACCCGCATTGGCTGTTACCGTATTTAAGGTATCGTTACCGGCAGAGGATGCAATGGCATGCCAGCCGATGCAAATTTTATTGTCACGCGTAAGAGAAGTATACACGGGGGGCGCCACATCCGTTACCGGCTCCAGTGTCTCCTCGCGCTCATTTTCCAAAAACTTATTTTCCACATATCCGATGATGGCATCGTCGGTTTTAATCTTACACCAAGTCTCCATTTTCTCGAGAATAACCACCGTCTCCGATGCGGATAAATCTCTCAGGATAGGACTTTTTACCCCGCCTAAAAACCGCACCGCCGTACCCCGCGAAATATCAGCCACCTGTCTCTGCCCCCACTCCGTATAAACCTGCAGGCGATTGGGGTTTTCGTAGAGCTGATAGGAAAAGTTGGTATACTGCTTTACAAAATCAGCCGCTATATAATAAGTAGTAACGCCGCCTCTGGTACGCGAAAAACTCAGCAGATAACCGGCATCCTGCGGTGCGCCGTTTATCTGGAACGAATTGCTGCCTATCGGCGTCCTTATAATATCGGTCGGCGTTGTATAAAGAAGAAGCTGCTCCACCGAATCCACATAAAACCTGTCGTTAAAATAGCGGTGTACTGTCGCAAGGTCAAAATAGCATATGCCGTCCTTCACAAACGCTTTCTCTTCTACCATCTCATCCTGCAGTACAATCGATGCCTCATCTTCTTTTACAATATGAAAATATTCGTATAAATCCGCCTTCTCATGAGAATATGAATATTTTTCGATAATTTTCGCTCCAAAAGCGGCAGCTCCAATAATGATAATCAGTACAATGGCAATCAATACCGGTATGGCTTTTTTCATGGTTTCCTTTCCATGCAATGTACTTTATACATTGCATTGCACGCTGCATTTTGCAGCACAGCGCAAAATACAATTTTATTCCTTATTATAACAAACTATCCCTGCTTCGTCATTACTAATTTTGACAAAATCCCTTAATATTTCATGAATATATGGTTGTCCTGCACCCATTTGACGAAAGCAGTCTTAAGGTCAGGAAGCCGGAAGATGCTGCCGGCAGAGAGGCATTCCCACACAAGCATTCGCCCTTCCCGCTTCCTTCCCTATACAGAATACACAAGGTGGAGGCACTGACTTTTACTTCCAGTCCGTTATCCTGTCATATCGCAGCTCTTGCAACCTGCCTTCATCATCAAGCACATAGTCCGCCATATAAATAGCATTCTCACAGACACACTTGTCCGCAATGTCCTTCGGTGATGCCGGTTTTCCTTCCAGAAAAAGCCTGACGCCGGACTTTCTGACATTCTCAAGCTTTTCTTTCAGACGCTGCTCTTCTGTTTCATACACGCTATTTCCTCCTTTGCCATCGGCGCATTCGGTATAACCATAAAAAGATATCGTGATATAAATTTTCCGAAATACTGCCTTCTTTTGTAAATTTCTGCATATACTAAGATGCCCCGACCGTACAAAAAATACTAAAACTACCTGAAAAATTGAATTAAAACGAGCAAAAAATTTGGAAATAATTAAATTAGATACAGACACATAAGCCTGCAAGACATCCGCATACTATAGAAGTAACTTTTTTCTGCGGACAAGAAACCATAATTTCACAAAATAAATGCTTAAGTACTTTCTAAAACCGGAAATCGCTTTGAAATAAAAGCATAGATAAAAATAGACTTAACTGCTGATAACCTTGAACCTTAGAAAGAAATTTGAAATGTACCGCACTGCCTCCTCCCCGTACCAATTACCGAAGGCATCTTAGGGCTTTATTATACGCAATGCTGGTATATTTTGCAAGTTATATTTTAAAATTCAAAAAAAATTATTAAAAATCGTTAAACTGCGCTGGTGCTCTTGACTTAGAGGTTTGAAAAGTATAAGATACTTTTAGTCAGATTTTACGGGAGTTTCAGTCACCAACCAACAAAAATGCAGTATCTTAACAGTAAGGATGTGATAGCATGAAAATTGAAAAAGTGAATGAAAACCAAATTCGCTGTACGCTGACCCGTGAGGATTTGGCGGACCGCGAGTTAAAGATTAGTGAACTTGCATACGGTACAGAGAAGGCAAAAAATCTTTTCCGTGACATGATGCAGCAGGCTTCTTTTGAATGTGGTTTTGAAGCGGAAGACATTCCCTTAATGATAGAAGCAATTCCTCTCAATTCAGAATGCATTGTACTGATTATAACCAAAGTGGAAGACCCCGAGGAGCTGGATACCCGTTTTTCCAAGTTTGCTCCTTCCATCCACGATACAGATGACGATTCGGACGATTCCATCGAGGATGTCACCGACGGCGCAGACGAGGTTCTTGACTTGTTTAAACGGCTGCACGAAAGCCGTAAGGCGGCGGCAGACGAAGCATCCGCTGCCCAGACAAAGCCGGCTCGCAGCTCTAAAAATGAAGAGGATTCCGAAAATGCGGATTTAACGCGGATTTTTGTATTTGATTCCCTGTACAACCTGACACGGCTCGCCGGTATGCTTGCCGGAAATTACAATGGTGAAAACTCCCTGTACAAGGACGAATCCGAAGGCTTATATCTTCTTGTTGTACAGAAAAGCGGACATACCCCCAAGGAATTTAACCGCATCTGCAATATTTTGTCAGAATACGGAAGTGCCCGCAAGAGCCTTCCCGCAAGCCGCTCCTATCTGGAAGAGCATTTTTCTGCCATTATCGCACAAAATGCCATCCAGTCGCTTGCAGGCATATAAACGGATACAAAAAGAGGCTGTCAGGCAGCCTCTTTTTTTGTTATAAACCAAGGTGCGGACGCACCCGCCTATAGAAATCCTTTTTACGGTTACAGCGCTGCAATCTTCTCCATCAGCGCGTCCACATCCATGCCATGCACCATAGCAGCTTCTTCCAGAGATTCTCCCTGCGCGGAAGGACAGCCCAGACAATGCATTCCCGCTTCCATCAAAAGAGGAGCCACTTCAGGAGCCTGTCTTAAAATTTCACCAATTGTCATATCTTTCGTAATATTTTGCATAATTCCACCTCCTTTTGTACTTGTTTAGTATAATACTTTCCCTTTC
>WSLY01000005.1 GCA_013316825.1 Lachnospiraceae bacterium
GCAGCAGAAATTTGATGCCATTATCAATCTGCGTCTGTCCCAGTTAAAAGGAATTGAGCGGCGTACGCCGG
Organism: Lachnospiraceae bacterium; assembly: GCA_013316825.1. Taxonomy (GTDB): domain Bacteria; phylum Bacillota; class Clostridia; order Lachnospirales; family Lachnospiraceae; genus Acetatifactor. The sequence continues at coordinate 72 of WSLY01000005.1, forward strand.
CGGCGGAGAGCGTATATGGGGAAGAACTCATGGAGGAGCTGGCTATAAGCGCCGGTATCAGAGAGTTTTCCTTTTTGGCAATTTATGCGGAAGATGGTTCTTGTGAAGTGATTTATGGCGTTCCGGTGGAAATTGAGGAGGAGCAGAACTTTTGGAATTCTTTGAAAGACAGCGGTGACTGTGTGACGAACGGTGTAGCGGAGAATGGAGAGAGGCTGCTGCTTCTTGGTTGTGAGGCGGATTATCCCATGCAGGGCGGACAGACCGGTTTTGCCCTTGTGGGAGGGCTTCCTATGAGCTATCTGCAGGAAACAATGGTGTTGGAGGGGGATGAAGGTATTATGTACTCCCACATTATCCACAGTGACGGAAGCTTTGTGGTCAGAAGCGGGGAGGCTTACAGAGACAGTTACTTTGAACGTATCAAGGAAGAGTTTCAGGAATATGGCGGAAAGACGCCGGAGCAGTATGAAAAAGAAATCATGGAGGCGATAGCGTCAGAAAAAGAGTATGCCAACATTGTCATGATTGAAGGAGAGCGCAGACATATGTACTGCTCGCCCCTTACGAATACATCATGGTATCTGGTGAGCATTATGCCAAACGGTATACTGGATGCGGCGATTGCGCATCTTGGCAGCCAGCGTTCCCGCACCATGCTGTTTTCCTGCTGTGCCGTGCTTGTCGGCGTATTGATTATGTTTGTCTTGTACTATAAAATATCCAGACATCAGATGGCTATGCTGGAAGAGGCAAAAAATGAGGCAAATAAGGCGAGCAAGGCCAAGAGTGAGTTCCTTTCCAATATGAGCCATGATATCCGCACACCTATGAACGGCATCGTGGGAATGACGGCGATTGCCATGACCAATATGGACGATATGCAGAAGGTGCATGACTGCCTGCGAAAGATAGCCCTTTCCAGCAAGCATCTGCTTGGGCTTATCAACGACGTGCTGGATATGTCCAAGATAGAGAGCGGCAAATTGTCTTTGAATATGGATAAGCTGTCTTTGCGGGAGGCGATGGAAAGCATTGTCAACATTGTACAGCCGCAGATTAAATCGCGAAACCAGCATTTTGATATTTTTATACAGGAAATTGCGTGTGAGGATGTCTACTGCGACAGCGTACGCTTAAATCAGATATTGATAAATCTCTTGTCCAACGCAGTAAAGTTTACGCCGGAGGAAGGGATTATTAACGTATATTTGCAGCAGGAGCCTTCTCCTTTAGGAGAAAAGTATATTCGCTGTCATTTCAGGGTGAAGGATAACGGTATCGGCATGGACCCTGAGTTCCAAAAGAATGTTTTCGATACCTTTACAAGGGCGGATGATTCGGCGGTACAGAAAATTGAGGGTACCGGTCTTGGCATGGCGATTACCAAGGCAATCGTGGAGGCAATGAAGGGTACCATCGAGTTGACTAGCGCGCCGGGACAGGGAAGTGAATTCCATATTACGCTGGATTTGGAAAAGGCGATTGTGCAGGAAGCGGATATGGTACTGCCGCCTTGGAAGCTTTTGGTGGTTGACAACAACGAAGACCTTTGCCGCAGTGCGATTTCTACCTTAAAAGAAATCGGCGCGCAGGCAGAGTATGCGCTGTCGGGAGCTGCAGCGGTAGATATGGTAGAGAAGCATCACAAGACCGGCGACGATTACCAGATTGTTCTTTTGGACTGGAAGATGCCGGAAATGGACGGTATGCAGACGGCGCGGGAGATAAGAAAGCGTGTTGGAGAGGATGTGACAATTCTCATTATTTCCGCCTATGACTGGAGTGACATTGAGGATGAGGCAAAGGCAGCGGGAGCGCAGGGCTTTATTTCCAAGCCGCTCTTTAAGTCCAATTTATATCTGGGATTAAGCCGTTTCTTTGAGGGAGAAAAACGAGAGGAAACGGAAGAGGCGTCTCCTATGCATTTTGCAGGAAAGCGTATTCTGCTGGCGGAAGATAATGATTTGAACTGGGAAATTGCAGAGGAGCTTCTTTCAGAGGCTGGATTTGAACTGGAGCGGGCAGAAAACGGGCAGGTCTGCGTCGATATGTTCGAGGCATCGGCGGTTGGCTATTATGACATCGTGCTGATGGATATCCGTATGCCGGTGATGAACGGTTATGATGCGGCAAAATGCATCAGGGGGCTTCATCGGGCGGATGCCAAGCTGCCGATTATTGCTATGACGGCGGATGCTTTTTCTGACGACATCCAGCGCAGTATAGAGAGCGGCATGAATGCGCATATAGCGAAGCCCATTGATGTGGGGCAGGTGCTGCAGCAGATAAAAAAATATTTGGGATAATCCGGAGAAACGACCGTGGCAGCGGTCGTTTTTCCTTAAAAAAGGCGCGCTGCAGAAAAAACGGCAGAAAGGCTTTTGTAAAAATTTGTATGCAAGTTTTTTATTGTGTGTTATAATAGATGAAACCATTATGATACGCTAGAATCAAAGATTCTTCCGATAGCAAGTCCATACATAGAAAAGGAGAGGTATTATGCTTGTAACATTGATTCCTTTATTTGATGAGAATATGACGGTGAGTGCATATTCTCTCTTTTCCCAAAAAAAGAATTATTTTCTGAATCCGAGTCTCTTAGGAGCAGGCTTTCATGACGGGGCTGCCTATGTAGATGGTTTGGAGCTCATACAGAATATGGGAATTGAAACGCTGTCGGCTGACAAGGAGGTATTCATACCGGTGGGAAATATATCTATATTTTCCGATATCAGCGGACAGTGCGATGCACCGCATGAAAGACTGGTCCTTCTGATTGACAATACGATTCCGCCCGAAGAGTCCTATATTCGCAGGCTCAGGGAGCTAAAAGCGGACGGCTATAAGCTTGCCATGCGAAAGTTGGAAGTGGCAAAATTTGAAGCATACAGGGAAATCATGCTGCTTCTCGATTATATGCTTTTGGATCACAAAAAAATCGATATCAGCAAGGCTAAGATTTATTTTAGCAAGATATATCCGAATATCAAGCTTTGTGCAGGCAATATTGAAAGTATGGAAATCTATGAACAGTTAAAGGAAGACGGCGGCTATCAGCTCTATGAAGGAAAATTTTTCAGAATGCCTATCAACAAGGGCGAGCATGAAGTATCGCCGTTAAAGGTCAACTATATTCATTTGCTGAATATGGTGAACAGCCCCGACTTTGAACTGACGGAGGCGGCGGATGTCATCGGAAGAGATACGGCGCTTGTGATTTCCCTCCTTAAAATGGTAAACAGGATGACGGTGAATTCACAAATCAAATCGATTCGTCATGCGGCAGCCATGCTTGGCGAAAAAGAGCTGCGGAAGTGGCTGACAACAGCGGTGGCAGGCGAGCTTTACACGGATAAGCCCAACGAAATCACGCGTCTTTCCCTGCTGCGTGCGCGCTTTGCCGAAAACCTTGCGCCGGTGTTCGCACTTGCTATCCAGTCCTCAGAGCTGTTCCTGATGGGTCTTTTCTCCGTGCTGGATGTGATTTTGGATATTCCAATGGCGGAAGCACTGGATATTGTCAAGGTATCCAAGAATATCAGAAATGCCTTGATTGAGAAAAAAGGTCCTTTTGCGCTGGTACAGGAATTTATTACCCAGTATGAGAATGCAAACTGGCAGGAGGTTTCCCGCCTGATGATACTGCACAATATTGATATGCAGCAGGTATATGATGCCTATATCAATTCCCTCAAGTGGTATCGGGAAATGGTATATGGCAATTAAGGCTGTCAATGATAGCTTCAGATGGGAAAGTATGTTGGAAAAAGAAAGGAAAAATAGTCATGGGAATAAAGAAATTTGTATCAAAGCTGCGTAATTACAATATAGAAAGAAAGCTGAACCGTATATTCAGCGTTATTATCGGCGTATTTTTAATCAGTACCATTATGGGAGTGGCAGGATTATTTGTGGCGGATTCCATGCTGTCCAGAATTATATCAGTCGTGATATTAATTGTATTGAGCGGTTTTGGAATCGTGCTTACCTACGTATTGGGAAAGGCATTGTCAGTAGAATTGGTAAAGCCGATTAAGGACTTGGAAAATGCGGCGGTACAGCTTGCGGCGGGCAAGTTTGACTTTGAGCTTGATTACGAAGCGCAGGACGAGCTTGGAGTCGTATCTGACAGGTTCAGGGTGACAAGCCAGAGGTTACATAATGTCGTTTCCGATTTGAATTATATTATCGGCGAGTTTGCGGTTGGCAATTTTGACGTTCACTCGAAGCAAAAGGAGTCCTATGTGGGAGATTTTCAGCTTATTATGGAGCAGCTTGTGAAAACAGTGCGCCAGATAAGCGATACGCTGCGTTCCGTCAATGAGACGTCCGAGCAGGTGGCGGACGGCGCGGCACAGCTTGCTGAAAGCTCACAGGATATTGCGCAGGGCGCTTCTGAGCAGGCTGCCGCAGTAGAGGAGCTGCTTGCCACGGTGACGGAAGTGACCGAGCAGGTGACGGAAAATACCAAGACAACCGACAGGGTGCACGACAAGGCGAAACAGGTAGGTGAGGAAGCAGAAATCAGCCGGAAGAAGATGGAGGCGCTGACACATGCAATGCAGCGGATTTCCGAGACTTCCAAAGAAATAGAAAATGTGATTTTAGAGATAGACGGTATTGCGGCGCAGACGAACCTGCTTTCCTTAAATGCTTCCATTGAGGCGGCGCGGGCAGGTGATGCCGGTAAGGGATTTGCTGTTGTGGCAGAGCAGATTAGAAAGTTGGCGGAGGACAGCTCTGCATCTGCAGATGCTTCCAAGAAGCTTTTGGAAAATTCTCTGCGCGAGGTGGACGGCGGCAATCGCATTACCTCCGAGACGGCAGAGTCGCTCAACAATGTGATTAATGAGCTGGAGAAAATCATTGTGGATGTGGACGGTATTCGGATTGCTTCTGACAGACAGGCTGTTTCTGTAAAAGAAATTGAAAAAGGTGTGGAACAGATTAACGAAGTCATTCAGACAAACTCGGCGGCTTCGGAGGAAGCTTCGGCGACGAGTGAAGAGTTGTCCGCAGAGGCACAGACTCTTGATACTCTTGTGGGCCGCTTTAAGCTGCGGGCAGCAGAGGTATAAGGTTGAAAGAAAAGCACTTTCAACTGTTGAATTTGAGTCCGCCAAAGCGGACATGGGGTATAAAATAATAAAAGAGGATTTTGTATATGTCAGGCATTGACCAGAGTAAAATACGCAATTTTTGTATTGTTGCCCATATTGACCATGGAAAATCCACGCTTGCCGACAGGATTATCGAGCATACCGGTCTTTTGACAAGCCGCGAAATGCAGGCGCAGGTACTGGATAATATGGAGCTTGAGCGGGAGCGGGGCATTACCATAAAAGCACAGGCAGTACGCACGGTTTATCGTGCACAAGATGGGGAAGAATACATTTTCAACCTGATTGATACGCCCGGGCATGTGGATTTCAATTATGAGGTAAGCCGTTCTCTTGCAGCGTGCGACGGCGCTATTTTAGTGGTGGATGCGGCGCAGGGAATTGAGGCGCAGACGCTTGCCAATGTTTACCTTGCTTTGGACCATGATTTAGATGTTTTTCCCGTTATCAACAAAATTGACCTTCCCAGCGCACAGCCGGAGAAAGTGATTGCAGAAATAGAAGATGTGATTGGAATCGAGGCGCAGGATGCGCCTCTGATTTCTGCGAAAAACGGGATTGGAATTGAAGAAGTTCTGGAAGCTGTTGTACACAAGATTCCGGCGCCGGGCGGCGATGTGGAAGCGCCCCTTAAGGCGCTTATTTTTGATTCTGTCTATGACTCTTACAAGGGCGTCATTGTGTTTGTCAGAGTCAAGGAAGGAAGTGTAAGGAAGGGCACGCGTATCAGGATGATGGCGACGGGGGCAACGCAAGAGGTTGTGGAAGTCGGATATTTTGGCGCGGGACAATTTATTCCTTGTGATGAGCTATCCGCAGGTATGGTGGGGTATATCACTGCCTCCATCAAAAATGTGAAAGATACGGCGGTTGGCGACACGGTTACGGACGCGGACAATCCTTGTGCGGAGCCGCTGCCAGGCTATAAAAAAGTAAATTCCATGGTATACTGCGGCATGTATCCGGCAGATGGCGCAAAATACCCTGATTTACGGGATGCATTGGAAAAGTTAAAGCTGAATGACGCCTCTCTTCATTATGAGCCGGAGACCTCGATTGCACTTGGCTTTGGCTTCCGTTGTGGATTTTTGGGGCTTCTGCATCTGGAAATTATTCAGGAGAGGCTGGAGAGGGAGTATAATCTGGATTTGGTGACAACGGCGCCGGGCGTTGTGTATAAGGTGCATTGTACCAATGGAGATATGATAGAGCTGACCAATCCCTCCAATCTGCCGGACCCTTCCGTGATTGATTTTATGGAAGAGCCGATTGTCAGCGCAGAGATTATGGTTACGACAGAATTTATCGGCTCCATTATGGAGCTTTGTCAGGAGAGGCGCGGCAAGTATCTGGGCATGGAATACCTGGAAGAGACAAGGGCGCTTCTTCGCTATGAATTGCCTTTGAACGAGATTATCTATGATTTTTTCGATGCGTTGAAATCCCGCTCCAGAGGCTATGCTTCCTTTGATTATGACTTGAAGGGTTATGAACAGTCCAGCTTGGTAAAGCTTGATATTCTGATTAATCGGGAAGAGGTGGACGCGCTGTCTTTTATTGTACATGCGGACAGTGCCTATGAGCGCGGTCGTAAAATGTGTGAAAAGCTGAAGGATGAAATTCCGCGCCATCTGTTTGAGATTCCCATTCAGGCGGCTGTAGGCGGCAAAATTATTGCGAGGGAGACCGTAAAAGCAATGCGCAAGGATGTACTTGCCAAATGTTATGGCGGTGATATCACTCGTAAGAAAAAGCTTTTGGAAAAACAGAAAGAGGGCAAAAAGCGGATGCGTCAGATTGGCAGTGTGGAGGTTCCGCAAAAAGCGTTTATGAGTGTTCTAAAGCTCGACGACAGAAGATAATCTATGAAGAAACCTATCAGTATCTATATTCATATTCCATTTTGTATCAAAAAATGTCAATATTGCGATTTCCTTTCTGCGCCGGCGGACAGCCGGACGCAGGAAGAATATTTGCGTGCGCTTGAGGGTGAAATACGAAAGAAGGCGGCGGCTTACAGGGATTATACGGTAAAGACTGTCTATATCGGAGGAGGAACGCCCACAGCGGTTCCGTACGAAAAGCTCTGTCACGTGCTGGAAGTGCTATGGCAGGCTTTTTCCATAGGGGAAGAGCAGCCCATGGAGAGAAAAATATCCATGGAAGTGGAGATTTCCATGGAAGCAAATCCGGGGACTGTGAGCGGGGAAGCTCTTCGGGAATATCGCAGGGCAGGAATCAACCGTCTCAGTATCGGGCTGCAGTCGGCAGACGACAGAGAGCTTGCGCGGCTGGGCAGAATACACAGCTACGCGGATTTTTTGGAGACATATTCGCTGGCGGTACAGGCAGGCTTTCAAAATATTAATGTGGATTTGATGGCTGCGCTGCCAAAGCAGAAGCCGCGGGACTATGCGGATACGGTGAAAAAGGTGCTTTTTCTTGCGCCGAAACCGACTCATATTTCTGCTTATAGCCTGATTATCGAAGAGGGGACTCCCTTTTATGAAAAATACGGTTTGGAGTGGGAACGCAGGGAGCGTACGGGCGAGACGCCCTTACATCTGCCGTCGGAGGAAGAGGAGAGGGAGATGTATAGGATAACGGAAAAGCTGCTTAAAGAGGCAGGCTATCACAGGTATGAAATCTCCAATTACAGCCTATCCGGTTATGAATGCCGCCATAACAAGGTGTACTGGCAGCGGGGTGATTACGTGGGCTTTGGCCTGGGGGCGGCTTCCATGGTAGAAAATATCCGTTTTCGAAATACACCGGATTTGCCGTGCTATTTGCGGGAAGAAGAAAAGACAGTGGAGCGGATGCCGCTTACGCAGAAAGAGCAGATGGAGGAATTTATGTTTTTGGGGCTGCGTCTTACAGAAGGCGTGGAGAAAAAGGCATTTCGAGAATATTTTGGGGTTCCTATAGAAGAAATATACGGCAGCGTGATAGAGGAAAATGCGAGGAAAGGGCTGCTGAAAGCCGGAGACAGGATATCGCTGACGAAAAAAGGGACGGACCTTGGCAGCTACGTGTCAGCGCAGTTCTTGCAATAGGAAAAGCACAAGAACCCTTTCTTGCACATAGAATATAATAAATCTGCTTTTGGGGGCTGTCTTGAAGACATTTAAGAAACCTTTGTCGTCAGAAGAGGAAGCCTGTTATATTCACTTGATGAAAGAGGGAAGCAGTGAAGAAGCCGAAGATGCCAGAGAGATTCTGATTGAGCGTAATTTAAGGCTGGTAGCACATATTGCAAAAAAATATCAGAATGTGGAAGAGGACATGGAAGATTTGATTTCCATTGGCACCATCGGGCTGATAAAGGCGGTGGAAACCTTCGACGCAGGAAAGGGGAGACTTGCCACCTATGCATGTCGCTGTATAGACAACGAACTTCTGATGATGCTCAGGGCAAGAAAAAAGACGGCTAGGGAGATTTCGCTTTATGAGCCGATAGGGACGGATAAGGAAGGAAATGAAATCAATCTTCTGGATGTGATTGAGGGGCAGCAGATTGAAGTGGTTGACAGAATTTCCTTATATGAGGATTTGCAGAGGCTGTTTGGTCTGCTGGACGAATGCCTGACGGACAGAGAGAAAGAAATTTTGTTTTTGCGGTACGGGCTTAGCACGGGCAAGGAGGTTACACAGAGTGAAATAGGAAAAAAGCTGGGTATTTCCCGCAGCTATGTGTCGAGGATAGAAAAGAAAGCTTTAGGAAAGCTGCGGGAGAAATTTAAGTAGGATTAGACGATGGAAAAGGGAAAGAGTGCTGAAAAGGGAGGTGAAGTCAGACTGCCGAAAAAGCCGGATCTGACGCTCACTCTCTTTTTGTTTTGAGGAAGCCAAAGGGCTTGACAATCAAAAGCGCTTTTGTAAAATAAAATACATAAAGCAATCGGTTACTTACTAAGCACAACCAATATACAAAAAGCAGGAGGGATTTATGGGAAAAGCAAGATGGATTCTATGCGTGACGTTATTTTTGACGATGGCTGCATGTGGAAAAAAGGATAGCGATAGCAATGCGGACAATATGGAACGGACAACAGAAACCATAACAACCGGCGCTTCGGAAGAGACCGGCGTTGAGAAGGAAACGGAAGCTTTGTCACAGGCGGCAGACGATAATGCAGAAATCTGGAGGATGGATGAGGCGCCGCCCGTTAGAAATTTGCTGTCGGAAGAGGAGAAAGCAGACGGTCGGGATAGGATACTGGAAGAGGGAACATTTTTGTTTGCGGGGCAGGAAAATGAAGGTTACTATCCAAGTGATATTTCCTGGCTGAATGAAGCGAAGGAGAACGATGCGGTGGCACTGATTTATGCCTGTGAAGATGTGACGCATGGTGGTTGGGGAATACTTGGTATGTCAGTGCAGGCAGAAGGCGGCGATAGCGGGCAGAAAGATATTACAGCGTCTTCGGATGAGCCGCAAAAGGAACGCCTTGCGGTTTATTCTGTGGAAGAAATTCTGAGGATTGCCAACATAGGAAAAACGGAAGATATCACTTCATTTTCTTTGGGTGCATGGAATGGAGGAAGGATTGCCGCTCTATATTATTTGCCGGAAACAGTAGCAGTGGAATTCAATAGTTATCTGGCGGAAATTGCGGAATATGAACAGATTATACATACTTACGACGGGGAACTTTCTAATGAGAATGCGATTGAAAACGCAAAAATTGTTTATGGATATTTAAAAGAGATTTATGGCAGCGTCTGTCTGACCGGACAGATGGAATCTACTTGGATGGGATCTGCGGATTATGAGATGGATTACATTGAAAGTGTTACAGGAAAGCTTCCGGCAATTCGTGGATTGGATTTTATGCACAATGATTTTGAGGGAGTTACAGAGCGCGCGCAGGAATGGTGGGAACAAGGAGGCATTCCCACTATCTGCTGGCATACTGGCTCGGACTTTTCCAGTGGTTATGATGAGAGCAAGAGCGATAATTTAAACTGGGAAGAAGCCTTTATACCGGGCACAGACAGTTACAGTGAGCTTTTGGAAGGTATGGACAGAGCAGTGCCTTATTTGCAGCAGTTGGAGGATGCAGGAGTACCCGTTTTATGGCGGCCATTCCATGAGTTAGATGGCGGCTGGTTCTGGTGGAGCAAAGGAGGAGCAGAGAATTTTGTCAAATTGTGGCAGTTGATGTACAGCCGCTATACAGATTATTGGGGATTAGATAATTTAATCTGGGTATATGGCTATGCAGGAACCGGCGGAAATATGGCAGCGTGGTATCCCGGAGATTCCTATGTGGATCTGGTGGGGGCGGACAGCTACACCTTCGGAGCAAATGCTTCTTTATTTGAGGAATGTGATGCGCTTGCACCAGAGGGAATGCCGCTTGTGTTTCATGAATGCGGTACGATTCCGACAGAACGGCAAATGAAGGATGAGCAGGCACAATGGACATATTTTATGGTGTGGCACACAGACTTCATTACAAATGAAGAAAATAATACGAAAGAATCTTTGAGGGAAATTTATAACAGCGAATATTTTATTACGTTGGACGAACTTCCGTTTCGGTGAGAAAATTCTGGAGACAAAAATGCGAATACATATTGTTGAACCATATTTATGGATGCCGGTGGATAAAAAAGAGCCGGAGGTAAAATTACATTTTTATTGTGAAGATGTCAAGATTCAAGAGGTGGATATTCAGTTAGGAGGTACGGATGGGGATTTTTACACATTCATGGATGTGAGCAATTACCTTGGCAGGGATATCACGATAAAAGGAAATGTGGAGGAAGACAAGTTATATTATATTTTCTGCTATGGTGAAAAGGTACAAAATGTGTATCCGTTTCGTCCGCAGATACATTTTGCGGCAAAGACAGGGTGGATTAACGACCCTAACGGACTTGTATTTGCGGATGGGATATACCATTTGTATCACCAGTGGAATCCTTATGGAGTTATTTGGGGAAATATGCATTGGGGACATGCGGTTAGTAAGGATATGATTGTCTGGGAACATAAGCCGATGGTAATGGAACCAGATGCATATGGAACCATTTTTTCGGGATGCGGATGGCAGGATAAAGACAATGTGGCGGGATTTGGAAAAAATGCATTGTTGTTTTTTTATACTGCTTCAGGCGGTGATAATCAATGGTCTATTGATTCGGGTAACCGGCATACACAGAGGCTGGCAGTATCGTTGGACGGTGGAGAAACGCTGCAGAAAACGGATGGGGTGATTTTGGAACATATTGCGGCAGGAAATCGTGACCCTAAAATATTTTATCATAATAAAAGCGGTGCGTATGTGATGGTGCTGTTTTTGGATGCGTATGAGTTTGCGGTTTTTCGCTCTCCCAATTTGCGGCAATGGCATGAAACACAGCGGTTTTCAGCGGAGGGTATGCAAGAATGCCCTGATTTGTTTGAATTGCCGGTGGGCAATGGTACAGCGGCAAAGAAATGGGTATTCTGGTCTGCGGATGGATATTATCTGGTTGGTGATTTCGATGGTTATCGGTTTACGCCGGAATCAGAGGTTTTATCTGCCTATCGTACAAAATTACCATATGCTGCGCAGACGTACGCGGGGATAGATGACAGAATAATCAGTGTGGCATGGCTGCGGACGGAGAATGAACGTGGAAATTATAAAGGCATGATGTCAATTCCGGCAGAGCTTTCGCTGGTAGAAAGTGACGATGGCTATCGAATCCGATTTTCTCTCATAAAGGAATTTATAAAGCGAAGGCGGCCCTGCGAGGAATTGAGGCTACAAGAAAAAGAAATTGAAATGTTGTTAAAGGGGAAACCGATAGAGGTGATATTAAAATGGGGCGTACGGAAAACAGGGTGTACGAGAGTCCTGATAGGAAAGGTATGTTTTGATATCCAATTTGGAGAGGGTAAAATACAAGTCATAAATCAGGGAACACATTCCGAAACAGTGACAATATCATTTGATAGCGACAGTCCCTTTGACATGGATATCGTCGTCGATCAGGGGGTGATAGAATTTTATGGAAGTGATGGGGTGATTTATGGTGCAATCGAACCGGAAGAAAACATATTACATAAAAAGTTCGCGCTGGAGTCTGAAGTAGAAATAGAAGTAGTGCAAATATATGAGATTTTGAGTGTATTATAAAAATGCTGACTATTTTGAAAGAAAAACAGAGAATTCACAGAAAGTATTGAAAATGAAATTTATTGTGTGATATACTTTTTATATTGTAGGTATCGCTCCGGTGCAGTATAGCGTGTTTTTGCACCGAAATCTAAAACCCCTTTCGGGACAAGGGTAGTAAAAGAGGAGAAAATCTATGCCTAATGTGAGAGAAATACTAGAAGAAGCAAAAGCGGCAGGCGCGTCGGATGTCCATATTACGGTGGGGATTCCACCCAAAATCAGAGTAAATGGCAAGCTGATTACCTTGACACAGTACAACCGGCTTCTGCCTGCGGACACGCTGGAGATGCTTCTGAATATCATGACGGAGACACAGCGCAACCGTTTTGAGGAGCGGGGGGAATATGATATGTCCTTTTCCATACCGGATTTGGGAAGATATCGTGTCAATGCATATAAGCAGAGAGGTTCCGTAGCGCTGGCGTTTAGACTTGTGGGTACGAAAGTGCCTGCGCCGGAAGAGCTTGGCGTGCCTTCTTCCGTTATCGACCTGTATCAGAGAAAAAGAGGGCTGATTCTGGTAACCGGACCCACAGGAAGCGGTAAGTCTACCACGCTGGCTGCTATCATTGATAAAATCAATAATTGCAGAGACGCTCATGTCATTACGCTGGAGGACCCGATAGAGTACCTGCACCAGCACAAGATGGCAATGGTAAACCAAAGAGAAATCGGACTGGATTCAGAAAATTATGCCAATGCACTCCGAGCAGCGCTCCGTGAAGACCCGGATGTCATTCTGGTGGGGGAGATGAGAGATTTTGAGACCATCAGCGTGGCGATTACGGCGGCAGAAACAGGACATCTTGTATTATCGACCTTACATACCATCGGTGCAGCAAGTACCGTTGACCGTGTAATTGATGTATTTCCACCCCATCAGCAGCAGCAGATCAGGGTGCAGTTTTCCAATGTGCTGGAAGCTGTTATTTCCCAACAGCTTATTCCGACTGTCGACGGACATGGACGAGTGGCGGCGTTCGAGGTAATGCATGCCAATCACGCTGTCCGCAACCTGATTCGTGAAGGCAAATCCCATCAGCTCACCTCGGTTATGCAGACCAACCGCAAGCTGGGCATGATAACGATGGATGAAGCGATTCAGCAACTTTATTATGCGGGGCGTATTAGCCGCGACATGGCAATCCAGTTTGCGCAGGATCCCGACAATATGGAAACCAAAATTTAAAGCAAAACCTGTCTGCGGCGGGCGCCAAATCTGCCCACCGCAGCATAGCGATAGTGAATATATTTTCTGCCTTTATCGTTACATTCTGATATCTGATAATGTTTCTCTGTTAGGTTTATCGTTTTTCATTTTTCCAAATCCATTTCTGAAGTAATAAATATTTCTAAGTACAAATATTTCTAAGAGGCAAATTTTCTGAAACAGCCGATATTCTGAATATTTCATTATCTAAAAAATTCCACAGAAAGAAAGGAGATAATATGTTTAGTGCAGTCAATACAGGAGGAATCCGCGGCATGGATGCCTATCCGGTGCGCGTGGAAGTAGATTTGTCCAGAGGACTTCCATGCTTTGAACTGGTGGGGAGCGCGGGAAGTGAAGTCAAGGAAGCGAGGGAGCGGGTACAGATTGCCTTAAAAAATGAAGGCATGGTGCTTCCGGTATCCAAAATTACTGTGAATCTTTCTCCGGCAGATATCAGGAAGGAGGGGACAGGATATGATTTGCCGATTGCAGCAGGGCTTTTGGCGTGCATGGGCGTTTTTCATGCGTCTGATTTTTTGCATACTGCCTTTCTGGGGGAGCTTGCCCTGAATGGGGAGGTGCGGCGCATCAATGGTGTGCTGCCCATTGTCATTGCCTTGAAAAAGGAGGGAATGGATACCTTTCTGGTGCCTGCGGAAAATGCAGGGGAGTGCGCGGCGGTTCCGGGCATTCGGACGGTAGGAATTAGGAGCGTGGGGGAGCTGCTTTGTTATCTTAAGGCTGACGAGGAAGAAAGGCAAAAGCGTTTTCCGACTTATGAAAGAGAAAGCGCGGGGCAGGTAAAAGGCAGCGGGAAGGATTTTGCCCAAGTGTACGGACAGGAAAGTGTAAAACGGGCGGCAGAGGTGGCGGCGGCAGGCTTTCACCATTTGATGCTGGCAGGAGCGCCGGGGACGGGAAAAACCATGATTGCGGAACGGATTCCCGACATTCTGCCGCCTATGACGGAGGAGGAAAAACTGGAGGTGTCCGGTATCTACAGCATTGCCGGAAAACTGCAGACGGAAGGATTGATGGAAAAGCGGCCGTTTCTTGCGCCGCATCATACCGTGTCGCCGCAGGCAATGGCAGGAGGCGGACGGATTCCCCGCCCCGGGCTTTTGTCTCTGGCACACCGCGGCATTCTGTTTTTGGACGAGATGCCGGAATTTTCTTCCGCCGTATTGGAGGTGCTGCGTCAGCCTATGGAAGAGAAGCGGGTGCACATTGACAGAAGCTATGGCTCTTATACGTATCCGGCGGATTTTATGTTGGTATGTGCCATGAACCCCTGTCCTTGCGGTTATTTTCCGGACAGGAACCGCTGTAATTGTTCTCCCGCCGATATCAGGCGCTATCTGGGGCGGATATCCGGACCGGTTTTAGACAGAATTGACATGATAACGGAGGCGGCGCCCGTGGCAGTGAAGGATTTGTACGAGGCGCGGGAAGCGGAAAATACCGCCGCCATTAAGCAGCGGGTGCTTGAGGCGAGAGAGCGGCAGCAGTTCCGTTACCAAAAAAGCCCGTACCATTTTAACGGAGAGCTGCCCGGAAGCGAAGTCAAAAAATACTGTCAGCCTTCCTTTGGCGGACAACGCTTTTTAGAACAAATGTCTGAGGCAGGACAGATTAGCGCAAGAGCTTTTCACAAGATATTGCGGCTTGCCCGCACGACGGCAGATTTAGAGGGCAGGGAGAAAATCGAACAGACGCATTTGGCGGAGGCAGTCTGCTACAACAGCGGGAGAAGACGGTTCTGGAATCAGATAAGTATGTAGAAGGAGGCAGTTTTGCAGAAAATAAAAGAAGTACAGGAGCAGCAGCCTTTTGCCCATTGGCTGAATGGTGTAGAAGGCATTGGGGGAGTGTGGGCAAGAAAACTGGTTGAGGCGTTTGGAACGCCCAAGGAGGTATATCGGGCATCCGAAGAAAGCCTTCTGGCGATAGCGGGGAGCAGCAGGCTTGCAGGTCTGCTCGCGGCGCAGAAACGGGAAGTATATAAGGAATACGAGGAGATGGATCAGGAGGGTATTCTCTTTTTACCCTATTACCATCCGGAGTATCCCAAAAGGCTGTTGCAGATTCCGGACAGTCCTTTTGGGATATATGTTAAGGGGAAGCCGCCAAGGGACGGTGAGAGAAGCATTGCCATCGTAGGGGCAAGAAACTGTTCGGCGTATGGCAGATATGTGGCGGATGCCTTTGCCAGAGTGTTTGCAAGGGAGGGTGTCTGTGTGATAAGCGGTATGGCAAAAGGGATTGACGGCGTGGCACAGGGCGGCGCGCTTGCCGCCGGCGGCAGCACCTATGCCGTGCTGGGCTGCGGCGTCGATGTCTGCTATCCGGCATGTCATGGCACATTGTATGAAAAAATCTGCGCATCAGGAGGCGTTCTTTCCACCTATCCCCCGAAAACAGCGCCGTCTCCAAGATATTTTCCGCCCCGCAACCGGATTATCAGCGGACTCTCCGACGCCGTGCTGGTGGTGGAGGCAAAGCAGAAAAGCGGCACGCTGATAACGGTGGACATGGCATTAGAGCAAGGGCGTGAGGTCTACGCCGTGCCCGGGCGGATAACGGACAGGCTGAGTGACGGCTGCAACTGGCTGCTTGTGCAGGGAGCAGGCGCAGCGCTTTCACCGGCGCAGGTGCTAAGAGAGCTTTCAGAAACCGTGTGGAGAAACCATCAGCCGGATGGCTGTAAGGCAGGAGCTATGACATTAGGTGAAAGCACTGCAGGGGCAGGAAGGGTAATTGGTAAGGCGACAGGGGAAATAGACAGGCAGGAACGGGCGCTGCTTTCTCTGTTAGACTTTTATCCCATATCCGTGGAGCAGATATATATGATGGCGCAGCGGGAAAAGCTTTTGTGCGCGCTTGCGCTCCCACAACTGATGGAGTTACTCTGGCGGCTTGTCGTAAAAGGCTTTGTCATGGACGAAGGTGGGTACTACGGGCTGAAAAAACCGATATAAGCATTGTTTGACATTGAAAAATATTATATAATAAGGAGCGGTATGCAGAGTGTTGTGAGGAGGATGTGCAGGATGAACTGGAAAATTATAAACGCAGCCTTTTGGATTGAAATGATTTTATCCTATCTGTTACCTTTTCAGATAACGGATGGCACCCAATATCGGGTTGGGTTTCCTGTACCATTTATATTTGTAGACGCAGGGGAATTTCATACGAGTCCTTTTATGTCAATGCATGTGAATCCTTTAGGGCTGCTGTTGAATGTAGGTATCATGTATATGATACTTATCTGCTGTAACAAAATATATACAAAAATAAGGCGTAATCATACAAAATAACGGTACTTTATGGATTAAAAACTTTTTATAAAGAGAGTAAGAAGAAAGGCGCAGGTAACAGCATGACAAGGGAGCATACAAAAACAGTAAAAATAGGAAACCGAATCATCGGAGGCGGCAGTCCGGTACTGATACAGTCTATGACAAATACGCCGACGCAGGATGTAAAGGCAACTGTGGCGCAGATAAACAGGCTTACCGAGGCAGGCTGTGAGATTGTGCGGTGTACGGTGCCGGATGTGGAGGCGGCGGAGGCGCTTTCCCGGATTAAAAAGGAAATTACCATTCCCCTTGTAGCGGATATTCATTTTGACTATAAAATGGCGATTGCTGCCATGGAAAACGGCGCGGACAAAATTCGGATTAATCCGGGCAATATCGGCAGCAGGGAAAAGGTGCTTGCTGTGGTGAAGGCGGCAAAGGAAAGAGAAATTCCCATCCGTATTGGCGTCAACAGCGGTTCTTTGGAGAAGCCTTTTCTTACAAAATACAGCGGCGTCACCGCAGAGGGTATTGTGGAGAGCGCACTGGACAAGGTACATATGATAGAGGATATGGGGTACGACAATCTGGTGGTTAGTATCAAATCCTCCGATGTACTGATGTGCGTAAAGGCACATGAGATGCTGGCACAGCAGACGGCACATCCGCTTCATGTGGGAATTACAGAGGCGGGAACGGTCTGGTCCGGCAATATCAAATCCGGCATTGGAATGGGCATTATTTTGTATCAGGGTATCGGCGATACCATACGGGTATCCTTGAGCGGCGATCCGGTGGAAGAGGTTAAGACGGCTAAGCTTCTGCTGCGGACGTTGGGGCTTAGAAAGGGCGGTATCGAGGTGGTTTCCTGTCCTACCTGCGGCAGAACAAAAATAGACCTGATCGGGCTGGCAAATCAGGTGGAGACTATGGCGGCAGCGTATGATTATGATATGAAACTGGCGGTTATGGGCTGCGTGGTGAACGGACCCGGCGAGGCGCAGGAAGCCGATTTGGGGATTGCAGGCGGTATTGGAGAAGGGCTTTTGATAAAAAAAGGCGAAGTGATAAGGAAGGTGCCGGAGAACGAATTGCTTGCCGTTTTAAAAAACGAGCTGGATAACTGGAGCGTATCATAGATGAGTAAAATATTTTCTGAAGTATTTCCGACGCTTGTGCTGGAGGAGTCGATCAGGCAGCAGTTGGAGCAGGTAGCGGTGGAGAAGGTCACCACTACTTCGCGCAAGGACTTTCTGCGCGTTTATATTTGCAGCAGCCATTTGATTTCCAAAGAGATAATTCTGAAGCTGGAGCGGGAGATAAAGGCGCAGCTTTTTCCCAAGACTGCCATCGTGATAAAAATATATGAGAAATTTCAGCTTTCGGCGCAATACACACCGGAGAAGTTTTTGAATGTCTATTGGGAGAGCGTATTGCTGGAGTTAAAAGAATACGACCATATTCTGTACAATGCCGCGAAGGGAGCAGATATTGTTTTTGAAGCGGACAGGATGGCGCTTACCGTGCAGGATACCGTGCTGGTGCGGGGCAAATCGGAAGAGCTTGCCAGAATTTTGGAAAAAATATGGAACGAGCGCGCCGGTTTTGGCGTGACGGTACAGATTTCTTACAAGGAAGCTGAGACGGGAAAGTATGAAAAAGAGGATGAACAGAAAATTGCCATGCAGGTGGCGGCAATTTCGGCACGGATAAAAGGAAGCGATGAGGAAGGGGCAGGGGGACAGGCTCCCCGTAACGCCGGTATGGAGGAAACCGTAAAAAACGAACCGTTAAAAGAGAAAGCGGGCTTCCTTCAGGACAAGGCTCCGGCGGCGGATTTAAGAAGCAGCGGGGCGGCAGCAGGCAGCAGGCGTCAGGGGGATACAGCCGGCAGGCATCAGCGGGATGATGTAAAGCAGGCGAAGGGACAGGGCACAAGAAGCGCCTACAAGCGCTCGGACAATCCTGACGTACTTTATGGCAGGGATTTTGATGAGGAAGCGATTAAGATAGAAGATATCATCGGTGAGATGGGTGAGGTGGTGATTCGCGGCAAAATTGCCAATTTCGACAGGCGGGATATCCGAAATGAAAAGACCATTCTGTTTTTTGATGTGACGGATTTTACGGATACCCTGACGGTAAAGCTTTTTGTGGCAACTGAAAATGTGCCGGAAATCAGCGCGGTATTAAAAGTAGGAAGCTTTGTAAAAATAAAAGGCATCGCCATGATGGACAAATTCGACCATGAGCTGACTATCGGCTCCATTGCAGGCATCAAAAAAATCCCTGATTTTACTGTGAGCAGGATGGATACTTCCGTGAAAAAGAGAGTGGAACTGCACTGTCACACCAAGATGAGCGATATGGACGGGGTTTCGGAGGCAAAGGACATTGTCAAGCGCGCCTACAAGTGGGGGCATCCGGCGATTGCCATTACGGATCACGGCGTGGTACAGGGATTTACGGATGCAAATCATGTCTGGGAGGACTTGTGGAAGGAAGAAAAGGCAAAAAGAAAGGAGAAGGGGGAAAAAGCGGACAAGCAGGATTTCTTTAAGGTAATCTACGGCGTGGAAGCGTATATCGTGGACGATTTGAAGGAGATTGTGACCGGAGACAAAGGGCAGAATCTGGATGAGACCTATGTGGTATTTGACATAGAAACCACGGGTTTTTCGCCTATTCATAACCGTATCATTGAAATTGGGGCGGTAAAGGTGCGGGACGGACAGATTTTGGACAGATATTCCACTTTTGTCAATCCCGAGGTGCCGATTCCCTTTGAAATTGAAAAGCTTACAAGCATAAATGACGCCATGGTGATGGAAGCGCCTAAGATTGAGGAGGTGCTGCCGGAGTTCCTTGCTTTTTGTGAAGGAACGGTGATGGTGGCGCACAATGCTTCCTTTGATATGAGCTTTATCAGGGAAAATGCTGCAAGGCAGGGATTTTCCACGGATTATACCTATGTGGATACCATGGTGATTTCCCGCGTGCTTCTGCCAAACCAGAACAAGCACACGCTGGATGCGCTCTGCAAGGTGTTCCACATTTCGCTGGAGAACCATCACAGGGCTGTGGACGACGCAGAGGCGACGGCGCATATTTTTCTGAAATTCATGGAGATGCTAAAAGAGGAGAAGGTAAGGACTTTAAAGGAGCTGAATACCTTTGCACGTCCGTCGGCGGAAAACATCAGCCGTCTGCATCCATATCACTGCATTATCCTTGCCAAGAATGATTTGGGGCGGATTCACCTTTACAGGCTGGTATCCATGTCCCATTTACAGTATTTTAACAGGCAGCCTAAAATTCCAAAGAGCGAGATTTTAAAACTGCGGGATGGGCTGATTATTGGGAGTGCCTGCGAAGCGGGAGAGCTGTACCGCGCTCTGCTGGAAGGCAGGGGTGATTCAGAGATTGCCGGCATTGTGGGATTTTACGATTATCTGGAAATTCAGCCTTTGGGCAACAATCATTTTATGATAGCGTCAGAGAAACATCCGAATATCCGGTCGGAGGAAGACTTGATGGAGATGAACCGCAGGATAGTGAGGCTGGGGGAACAGTTCAACAAGCCGGTGGCTGCCACTTGCGATGTACATTTTTTAGACCCTGAGGACGAGGTGTACCGGCGTATTATTATGGCAGGAAAAGGGTTTGACGATGCGGATAATCAGGCGCCGTTGTATTTGCGGACGACAGAAGAAATGTTGTCTGAGTTTGCGTATCTGGGCAGTGACAAGGCGGAGGAGGTCGTCATTACCAATACCAACCGGATTGCGGATATGATAGAAACCATAGCGCCGGTGCGCCCTGATAAGTGTGCCCCCGTGATTCCGGATTCGGATAAGACCCTGACGGCAATCTGTTATAACAAGGCGCATGAGCTTTACGGAGAAAAGCTGCCCCGAATTGTGGAGGAGCGTTTGGAAAAGGAGCTGCATTCCATCATTACCAACGGCTTTGCCGTGATGTATATCATTGCCCAGAAGCTGGTATGGAAGTCGGTGGAGGACGGCTATCTGGTGGGATCAAGAGGTTCCGTCGGTTCTTCGCTGGTGGCGTTTATGGCGGGGATTACGGAGGTAAATTCTTTGAGCGCCCATTACCGCTGTGGAAAATGCCATTATTATGATTTTGATTCGCCGGAGATAAAGGCAGCAGCAGGAAATGCAGGATGCGATTTGCCGGATAAAATTTGTCCGGTGTGCGGGGAGAAGCTGATAAAAGACGGCTTTGATATTCCTTTTGAAACCTTTTTGGGATTTAAGGGGGACAAGGAGCCGGATATTGATTTGAATTTTTCCGGCGAATACCAGAGTAAAGCGCATAAGTATACGGAGGTTATCTTTGGCGCAGGACAGACTTACCGCGCCGGCACCATTGCCACGCTTGCGGACAAGACGGCATTCGGTTATGTGAAAAATTATTATGAAGAAAGGGGCATTCACAAGCGTACCAGTGAAATTAACCGGATTACCGCAGGCTGTACCGGTATCAGGCGGAGTACGGGGCAGCACCCGGGCGGTATTATCGTGCTGCCCATGGGACAGGATATCAACTCTTTTACTCCCGTGCAGCATCCCGCAAACGATACCACTACGGACATTGTGACGACGCATTTCGATTATCACTCTATCGACCACAATCTGTTGAAGCTCGATATACTTGGACACGATGATCCGACTATGATTCGTATGCTGCAGGATTTGACCGGCATTGACCCGACCCGGATTCCACTGGACGACAAGGCGGTTATGTCTTTGTTTCAGAATACTTCGGCGTTAGGCATCACACCGGAGCAGATAAGCGGCTGTCCTGTTGGCTCGCTGGGGATTCCGGAGTTTGGTACGGAATTTGTCATTCAGATGCTTCTTGACACCAAGCCGAAACAGCTTTCCGACTTGATTCGAATTTCCGGCTTGGGACATGGCACGGACGTGTGGCTGGGTAATGCACAGGATTTGATTTTAAGCGGACAGGCAACGATTTCGTCCGCCATCTGCTGTCGTGATGATATCATGATTTATCTGATTAATCAGGGGGTGGAAAGCTCTCTTGCTTTTACCATTATGGAGAGTGTGCGAAAGGGAAAGGGATTGAAGCCGGAGTGGGAGGCGGCGATGAAGGAAAAGGATGTGCCGGACTGGTATATTGGCTCCTGCAAGAAAATCAAGTACATGTTTCCTAAGGCTCATGCTGCGGCGTATGTGATGATGGCATGGAGAATTGCCTACTGCAAAATCAATTATCCCCTTGCTTACTATGCGGCGTATTTCAGCATCCGTGCCAAGGCGTTTTCCTACGAGCTGATGTGTCAGGGGCAGAATCATTTAGAGGCTGTTATGGCGGATTATAAAAGGCGCAGCGATACACTTTCCAATAAGGAAAAGGATGCATATGGCGATATGAAGATTGTGCAGGAAATGTACGCGCGTGGTTTTACATTTGTACCGATTGATATTTTCAGCGCGCAGTCAAGGCTGTTTCAGATTGTGGATGGGAAGCTGATGCCTTCTCTTAACAGTATAGACGGTCTGGGAGAAAAAGCGGCGGATGCCATTGTGGAAGCGGCAAAGGACGGCTCTTTCTTAAGTAAGGACGATTTCCGGCAGCGCACAAAAGTGAGCAAAACCATCGTTGACTTGATGGACAGTCTGGGAATTTTGGGAGAATTGCCCGAATCCAACCAAATCAGCATATTCGACTTTGTATAAAATTTTTTAAAAAAAGGCTTGCAATATTTGTCATTTTATATTAATATGAATAAGCGTCATCAAGATACATGACCGTGGCTCGTTGGTCAAGCGGTTAAGACGCCGCCCTCTCACGGCGGAAACAGGGGTTCGATTCCCCTACGAGCTGTTGACTGTTTATAACAGCCCAACCCTAAGAAAACGCTGAAAATACCGTAAATATGGTATTTGTAGCGTTTTTTGTTTATGTACAATTTTCCAAATCTTGTTTTCACTACTTTTACTTTATCTTTTAGTACTATTAGGATTGGGTGTCAAAAGTCTTGTCCGAAAATGTAAATTGACAGCAGGCAACTTCAATCAGGGCTTTTGACACTTCTTTTTCCCATTTTTTATATTCCTTACTCCTATGATGCAATTTTGAGTATGAATTTAATTCTCCCATTGTTTTGCTGCTCTGCATCTTATTTCTGCCCATTTGCACAGCAAATTTTCTGTATGGATTATTTCTTTTCTGCTCAAGGCTTGGAATAAGATTGTATTTTAAGGAAGTATCCGATATAATAAAATAAAAAATGGAAAAGAATAGGATAGAGGCTTAGGAAAACCTAAAAAGGAGAAATAAACATGCGGATTGGAACAGGATATGACGTGCATCGGCTGACGGAAGAACGGAAGCTGATAGTAGGAGGCGTGGAAATACCATATGAAAAAGGACTGCTGGGACATTCGGATGCGGATGTGCTGCTGCATGCGATTATGGATGCCTTGCTGGGGGCAGCGGCGTTTGGAGACATTGGCAGGCATTTTCCTGACTCGGAAGCGGAATATAAAGGGATTTCCTCGCTGGTGCTTTTGGAGCGGGTGGGAGAGCTGTTGGAAGAGAACTGTTTTCTGATAGAAAATATTGATGCCACCATCATTGCGCAGGCGCCGAAAATGCGTCCCTATATAGAAAGTATGAGGGAGAATATTGCAAGGGTGCTGCACATAGAGATGGAGCAGGTGAATATAAAAGCGACCACGGAAGAGGGACTTGGGTTTACGGGAGCAGGAGAGGGCATCGCAGCACAGGCGGTCTGCCTGCTGAACAGCCCAAGGGAGCTCTGGGCGGAGGACATGACTGCACTGCACGGAGAGCGGCAGGCAGGGAACTGTGCCGGATGCGCAGGGTGTGCAAAAGCTTGCGATATAGGATAACAGGAGGGGGATCATTGGTTGGCATTTATTTTAGCGGCACGGGGAACACAGCATTTTGTGTCAGGCAGTTTCTGGCGGAATATGGAGAGAGCATACCGTCCTTTTCCATAGAAGAAAGTGAAAGCTTAAAGGCGATAGAGAAGAATAACAGGATAGTGCTCGGGTATCCGGTGCAATATAGCAATATTCCCAGAATACTACGGGATTATATTGTGGCAAATGCACATATCTGGAAGGGGAAAAAAGTTTTTGTGATTGCAACAATGGGGCTTTTTTCAGGTGACGGGGCCGGCGTCCTTGCCAGACTGCTGCGGCGGTATGGCGCAGTTATTGTGGGAGGGCTGCATTTGCAGATGCCGGACAGTATAGGAGACGTAAAAGCACTCAAGAGAAGTCCTGAAAAAAACAAGGAAATCGTCTGCAAAACGGAAGAAAAAATTCATAAAACAGTTGCCGGCATAAAACAAGGCAGGATACCGCAGGAGGGATTGGGAATCTGGTATCATCTGGCAGGTTTATTCGGGCAAAGGCTGTATTTCTTTTATAAAACGGCAAAGTACACGGACAGGCTGAAAATCGATGCGCAAAAATGCATTGGCTGCGGTCTTTGCGAAAGGGTATGCCCGATGGGAAATCTCTCGCAGAAAAACGGAATTGCCGCAGCGGGTGCAAAGTGTACCATGTGTTACCGCTGCATCAGTAAATGCCCAAAACAGGCGATTACATTGCTGGGCAAACAGGTCATTTGCCAGCATAATATAGATACCTATTTGAATACAAAACAGGAATGATGTGAAAAATGCGGGTATAAACCGTGTTTTGGGCGAGCTTGCCCGATGCGGAAATCGGTTTGCGGGGGATATAAAGGCATATTTGTTATTGCAGGATAAAGAATAGATGCAGTTGACAAAACAGCAGGATAGTTTTATCCTTTTTGCGAAGGCTAATGTAAGCGCGCATGGCGCGCAGATGGGAGCAGGCATGGAGAATAGAATGGAAATTTACAATTCCCTGACGAAGAAGGTGGAACCTTTTGTGCCGAATGAGGACGGAAAGGTAAAAATGTACACCTGTGGTCCGACGGTGTACCATTTTGCACATATTGGAAATCTGAGAAGCTATATTATGGAGGACTTGCTGGAAAAGACGCTGCGGTATCTGGGCTATGATGTAAAGCGGGTTATGAATATTACTGATGTGGGGCATTTGTCCGGTGATTCCGATGACGGAGAAGATAAGATGCTTAAGGGCGCGCGCAGAGAACATAAGACGGTGATGGAAATAGCGGGATTTTACACGGATGCTTTTTTTGAAGACTGTAAAAAACTGCATATCAAGCGTCCTGATGTGGTAGAGCCTGCAACCGGCTGTATCGAAGAATTTATTCATATGGTGCAGACGCTTCTGGAAAAGGGCTTTGCCTATGAAATGGGAGGCAATGTCTATTTTGACACGTCAAAGCTTGCCAATTACCATGTCTTTTCGGGGCAGACGGAAGAAGAGCTTTTGGTAGGCGTGCGGGAAGATGTAGAAGAGGATTCTAATAAAAAGAATAAGAGTGATTTTGTGCTTTGGTTTACCAAGTCCAAATTCGATGCGCAGGAGCTTAAGTGGGAAAGTCCGTGGGGGATGGGATACCCGGGCTGGCATATCGAGTGCTCCTGCATCAGTATCAAGCATCTGGGTGAATATATGGATATCCACTGCGGCGGTGTGGACAATATTTTTCCTCACCATACCAATGAAATTGCCCAGAGCGAGGCGTATCTGGGGCATAAGTGGTGTAATTACTGGTTCCATGTGCATCATTTAAACGACCAGACCGGCAAAATGAGTAAGTCGAAGGGAGAGTTTCTGACGGTTTCTTTATTGGAAGAAAAAGGGTATAACCCGCTGGCATACAGGCTTTTCTGTCTGCAGTCCCATTATCGGAAGCCGCTTATGTTTTCTTATGAGGCACTGTCCAATATGGAAACCGCATACAATAAGCTGGTTAATAAGATTGCCGGTCTGCGGGAAGAGGGAGAAATAGAGCAGGATAAATTTGAGGCTTACCAAAAGCGTTTCGCGGACGCGCTCTGCGATGACTTAAATTCTTCCATGGCAATTACGGTACTGTATGATATGCTGAAAGAGGATATGACGGATCGGACAAAGCGGGAGCTTGCAAAGAGCTTTGAAGAGGTGCTTTCCTTAGGGTTGTTTGCTGTCAGAAAAGAAGAGGAAGACCCTGAACTTGTGGCTTATGTGCTGAAGCGTATCGAAGAAAGAACGGCGGCAAAGAAAGCAAAAGACTTTAAAACGGCGGATGCCATCCGTGACGAGCTGTCTGCGAAAGGCATTATACTGGAGGATACCAGAGAAGGGGTAAAATGGAAGAAAGCATAAATCTGCTGGAAAAAATAGAGGAAGCTTTTGCGGTGGAGGAGTTGGATATCAGAAGTTATTCACCGCTGACGCTCGCCTATATCGGCGATGCGGTCTATGATTTGATTATCAGGACGGTGGTGGTAGGGCGCGCTAACAGGGCAGCATCCGCCCTGCACAAGAAAACCAGCGGTTTCGTGAAGGCGAAAACACAGTCCGATGTGGTAGAAGTGCTGATACCGCATTTGACGGAAGAGGAATTGGAAATATACAAGAGGGGGCGTAACGCAAAGTCGCACACGATGGCGAAAAATGCCAGCGTATCGGATTACAGGAGAGCGACGGGATTTGAAGCATTAGTCGGCTACCTGTATCTGACCGGAAATTTTGACAGGATACTGCAGCTTGTCACGAAAGGCATTGCAGAGATTGGTATGGTATTGTAGCGAGGCGTTGTGGCAGCGGCAGGCTGGTGAGGCAGGAGGGCGTTCAAAGCCGCGGCGGTGGCAGGCGGCGCGCCAGTACGGAGGATGCATATGGGATATGAAGAATTTACAATAGAAGGCAGAAATGCGGTAATCGAGGCTTATCGTTCAGGCAGGGAGATAGATAAGCTCTATGTGCTTGACGGCTGTCAGGACGGACCCGTCATGACAATCAAGCGGGAGGCAAAGAAAAAAGGAACGCTGGTAAAATTTGTGACGAAAGAGCGGCTTGACCAGCTTTCCGAAACCGGAAAGCATCAGGGTGTGATTGCTTGTGCGGCGGCGTATGCCTATGCTGAGGTGGGGGATATGCTGGAAGCAGCAAAAAGAAAGGGAGAGGCGCCTTTTTTATTTCTTTTGGATAACATAGAAGACCCGCACAATCTGGGTGCGATTATTAGGACGGCGAATCTTTCGGGGGCGCATGGCGTCATCATTCCCAAAAACCGTGCCGTAGGCCTGACAGCTACTGTGGCAAAGACCTCTGCCGGCGCAGTCAATTATACGCCTGTTGCGCGGGTCACGAATCTGGCGAGAACCATAGAAGACTTGAAGAAGGAAGGTATTTGGTTTGTGTGCGCGGATATGGGCGGTACGGTGATGTATGATTTGGATTTAAAAGGTCCCATAGGTCTGGTGATTGGCAGTGAAGGGGAAGGCGTGGGCAGGCTTACAAAGGAAAAGTGTGACATGGCGGCGGCAATTCCGATGCAGGGGGATATTGATTCCCTGAATGCGTCGGTGGCGGCAGGCGTACTGGCATATGAGATTGTGCGGCAAAGGTTAAAAGGTTGAAAGAAAATCTTTCAGGAGACAAAAATGACTGGGAAAGGGAAGCATATGCCGGATTTTGAGCAGGCGTCGGATGAGGAGCTGATTGTCAGGCTGCGGGACGGGGAAAAGCAGATTACAGATTATATTATGGAGAAATACAAAAACCTTGTCAGAAGCAAAGCAGGCTCCATGTATATTTTGGGGGCGGACAGGGATGATTTGATACAGGAAGGCATGATAGGGCTTTTCAAGGCAATCCGCGATTATGACAGCGGCAGGGATGCCAGTTTCTTTACTTTTGCGGAGCTGTGTATCAGCAGGCAGATGTATTCTGCGGTGCAGGCGGCGGGAAGAATGAAACACATTCCGCTCAACACTTATATTTCCCTGTATGGAAACGGTACAGAGCATGGGGAAGAGGAGGATGGCATTTTAAGCATACTGGCGGACCACGGCTTAAATCCGGAGGACTTTGTCATAGACAGGGAGAATGTGGAGCTGCTTGAAAAGAAGATGGAGCAGGAGCTGAGCGGTTTTGAAAAACAGGTGCTGGATTTGTATATCACAGGTATGAGTTACAGCCAGATAGCAAGGGTGCTGGGACGCGATGAAAAATCAACGGATAACGCCCTGCAGCGGGTAAAGGGCAAAATCAAAAAAATGATACTGGAATAAATTAAAAAATTGCATTTTGTGTATGTAAAAATGAAAAAGAGTGTGTTATAATCACATAGTAATGCCCCAAAAAATTTTGATTTGGAGATGATTTTATGCAGCCGGAGTACACGAAAGTAAAAGTGCATAATGAAATTGAACTTTGCGAGACGGCGGATATGGAAATGAAACAAAAGATAGAGAGGGTGCTTTTGCACAACCGTATCTCTTACTACATAAAGTGGTATAAGCAGGGACTGTTCAGGCGCAACCGGAATATCTGTATCTTCTGTATCAACGACAGTGCGAAAGAGGAAGCGGAGCAGCTGGTTCATTCGCTGGAGGAGGGGATAGAAGAGAAGGTGCGTTTTCTGATGCGCAGGACAGAGGAAAGTTTTTTTTAACACATGAAAGAGGCCTATTTCATTATAAAATGAAGTAGGCTGTTTATTCGTTACAATACAAGAATACGAAATTGGAAAAGAAGCAAAACGGAGGAGATTATGGAAGCGTATTATGTGTTTAAGGATTTGGCGATTATCATTATTTTTGCTAAGTTTTTTGGGATTCTGGCGAGAAAATTGAAAGCGCCGCAGGTAGTGGGAGAGATTATTGCGGGACTGCTGATTGGACCGAGTATTTTGGGGCTGGTGCAGCAGTCCGATTTTCTGCTTGACATGGCGGAAATCGGCGTGGTGCTGTTAATGTTTTCTGCCGGTTTGGAGACCAATTTGAAGGAGCTTTTGAAAACAGGTCCGAAGGCGCTTTTGATAGCCTGCGCGGGCGTTTTTGTACCGCTTATCGGGGGTGCATTGCTCTATATGGGCTTTTACGGAATGGCGCCATGGGGGTCTGAGAATTTTTACAAGGCGGTGTTTATGGGTGTGATTCTGACGGCGACTTCCGTCAGCATTACCGTGGAAACACTCAAGGAAATGGGGAAGCTGAAAGGAAAAGTAGGCACGACTATTTTGAGCGCGGCGATTATCGATGATGTGATTGGCATCATTGTGCTGACTTTCGTCATCGGCTTTAAAAATCCGGATTCCAATCCCGGTAAGGTCGTGTTGAATACGGCGCTGTTCTTTGTATTTGCGATTGTGGTGGGGCTGTTGATTTATAAGCTGATTAAATTTTTGGACAACAAGTATCCGCATACGAGGAGAATTCCTATTATCGGGCTTTCTCTCTGCCTTGCTTTTGCCTATATTGCCGAGCGGTATTTTGGCATAGCGGATATCACAGGCGCTTATGTAGCAGGTATTATTCTCTGCTCCATCAGGGATTCGGAATATATAGCCGAAAAGATGGATATCAATTCTTACATGATATTCGGTCCGGTATTTTTTGCCAGCATAGGGCTGAAAACAAGCTTGAACAGTATGACAGGCGCCCTCCTGCTTTTCTCCCTGTGTTTTGTCCTTGCGGGACTTATCACCAAGATTATGGGCTGCGGGCTGATGTCCAGATTCTGCGGCTTTAGGGGAATGGAATGCATCAAAATCGGCGTGGGTATGATGACAAGAGGAGAGGTTGCGCTGATTGTGGCGCAGAAAGGATTGGCCGTAGGGCTGCTGACGCCGGAGTATTTTGCTTCCGTTATCCTGTTAATTATTGTGTCCAGTATTGCGACACCCATTATTTTAAAAGTTTTGTACAGCAAAACACCGGAGGAGACGGCTAAAAATTAATTTTCTTTTTAGAAATGTTTCATTGACATCCCATAGAGAGACGCCTATAATCAAGGCATAAAACTGACCGGTCGGTCATATTCCTGCTGATGCGAAGAAGAGAATCCGCGGAAGATGTAAGACCGGTATTCTATTGAAAAAATGGAGGATGGGTCAGATGATATCCAGATTCAGTGTGAAAAAACCGTATACGGTACTGGTGGGCGTGGTGCTTGCCATTGTGTTGGGCGTGGTTTCCTTTACTAGAATGACGGCGGATTTGCTGCCAAACATCAGTCTTCCGTATGTGATTGTTATGACAACCTACGTGGGGGCAAGTCCGGAAACGGTAGAGACGGTGGTGACAAAGCCGGTGGAAGCTTCCATGGCTACGGTCAGCAATATCGAGAGCATCAATTCCGTGTCCAGTGAAAATTATTCCATGGTGATTCTGGAATTTGCACAGACGGCGGATATGGATTCCATCTCCCTTGAAATCAGGGAGAACCTAGACCAGATAAGCGGTTACTGGCAGGATGATCTGATAGGCAGCCCGATTATTATGAAGCTGAATCCCGATATGATGCCGGTTATGATAGCGGCGGCGGGCATAGAGGGAAAGGACGTGGCGGAGGTCAGCCGTTACATAAAGGATGTTATCATGCCGGAGCTGGAAAGTCTGGAGGGCGTTGCCTCGGTGAGCGCTACCGGTATGATTGAGGAAAATGTCAATGTCATTATAAGGCAGGAGAAAATCGACGCGGTAAACGAGCGGATTCGTGCCGCCATTGATTCCAAACTTGACGAGGCAGGGCAGGAGCTTGCGGACGGCAAGGCAGAGTTTTATGACAGTATGGGCGTGGAGCCCGATGACAGCGAGGGAATGACAGAGCGGCTTGAAAGTGCCCAGAGCAGGCTGGAAGCGGCAAAGAAAGAACTGGAGGCATTGCGGGCATCTGCTTCTGCGGACCTTACCATGTTAGAGCAGATGACGTCGGCGCTGGCACAGTTGGAAAGCGCGGCGGCAATGGCGCAGGGCGCGGCAGGACAGTTGGATGCCATGATAGAGGGGCTGAAGGCAGGGTATTCGGCGGTAGAGCACACGGCTGCTGCATACGGCATGGATGAGCCTGCAAGACAGGCGGCAATCGGAGCTTTTAAAGAGAATACCATGGCACAGCTTACAGCGGCGGGACTGCCGGCGGATACCATAAACGCCATAAATGTGCTGGACTGGTCTGCACAGTTTGGGGCAGATGCGTCCGCAGAAAGCGGTGTGACCGTGTGCGGTCTTTTGTATGCCTACAAAGCGTCTTTAGAGAGTCTGCCTGTACAGGCTGAGGAGCTTAGGGCAAGTATTGCGGTGAAATCCTTGTGCACGGTATACGATGCACAGGCGACGGCAGCGTACATGGAAAGTCTGCGGGAGCAGCTTGCCGCGTACAACAGCAATCTGACAAAGATAGAAGAACAGCTTACGGCGCTGTCTCAGGGAGAGGAAGCGCTTGTACAGATAGAAGAAGGAGAACAACAGCTCAAAGAAGCCAGGGAAGATGCTTACGCAAACGCAGATATGAAGGATGTTCTGACGATGGATACCGTGTCCGCGCTGCTTACCGCACAGAATTTTTCCATGCCGGCGGGCTATGTGACGGAAGAAGGCGTCTCTTATCTGGTGCGCGTGGGCGACAAGCCGCAGACGGCAGAAGAGATGGCGGCGATGCCGCTGCTCAATCTGCATATGGAAGGGCTTGAGACCATCACGCTCGCAGATGTGGCGGATGTTTTTTACACGGACAATTCCGACGAAGTGTATGCCAATATCAATGGCAGCGCGGGCGTTATGCTGTCCATACAGAAGCAGACGGGATATTCGACGGGAGAAGTTTCGGATGCGCTGCTTTTGCGCTTTGAGGAGCTGATGGAAGAAAATCCTGATTTGCAGATGATTGCCCTGATGGATCAGGGAATTTACATCGACCTTGTTATGGATACCATTGTCAACAACGTGGTGTTTGGCGCTCTGCTTGCTATCTTAATCCTGATTTTGTTTTTGAAAGATTTGCGTCCGACGCTGGTGGTAGCTTTCTCCATTCCCATCAGTCTTGTGACGGCGATTGTGTGCATGTATTTCAGCGGCGTTACCTTGAATATTATTTCCCTCTCCGGACTGGCGCTGGGAATCGGTATGCTGGTGGACAATTCCATCGTGGTGATTGAAAATATATACAGATTGCGGGGAGAAGGCAGGAGTATGCGAGCGGCTGCAATCGAGGGGGCCAAGGAAGTTGCCGGCGCGATTATGGCTTCCACGCTTACCACTATCTGCGTTTTTGCGCCGATTGTATTTACGGAAGGCATTACCAGACAGCTCTTTGTGGACATGGGGCTGACGATTGCGTATTCGCTGCTTGCAAGCCTTCTGATCGCCCTGACGGTAGTACCTGCCATGGCTTCCAAAATGATGACAAAGACAAAGGAGCAGAAGGAAGGGAAGTTGTTTGGCGGGCTGGTAAAAGGATATGAAAAACTTTTGCGGCTGGCACTAAAAGGCAAACCGGTAGTGCTTCTGCTGGTAGTGGCTCTGCTTGTAGGGAGCGCCCTTGCCGCCGTATCCAACGGTACGGCATTTATGT
Organism: Lachnospiraceae bacterium; assembly: GCA_013316825.1. GTDB lineage: Bacteria > Bacillota > Clostridia > Lachnospirales > Lachnospiraceae > Acetatifactor. Next base: position 32,370 of record WSLY01000005.1, read on the forward strand.
CGGATATGGACAGCACGCAGCTTACCGTCTCCGTATCGCTTGGAGAGGAGGCTTCTCTTCAGGATACGGCGCAAGTGACGGATGAGGTGGTGAGGCGTATCAAGGAGCTGCCTGACGTGCAGGACGTAGGCGCTATGTCCAGCGCCTCCACCATGACGATGCTGACCGGCGGACAGGGCAGCGGCAATGCTGCATCCATCTATGTTACGACAGTGCAGGATAAAACCATGACAAATGAGGAGCTTGGTGCGCTGATTGTGGAGCGCACCGCTGATTTGCAGGCGGAAATTACGGTGGATGCTTCCAGTATGGATATGTCGGCGTTAGGAGGCAGCGGCATTACGGTAAGGGTAGAAGGAAGGGAACTGGATACCATACAGAAAATTGCAGGTGAGATAGCGGTGCTTCTTGCTGAGGTAGAAGGAACTGCCGAGGTGTCGGATGGCATGGAGGAGAGCGGCGAGGAGCTGCGTGTTACGGTGGATAAAGAGGCTGCCATGGAGTACGGACTTACAGTTGCACAGGTGTTTTCACAGATTTCCGAGAGACTGAAGGAAAATGGCGCCGCTACGACGCTTGCTGAGGCGGATAAGGACTATGGCGTCTATGTAATAGATGAGGAAAATGAGGCGCTGACCAGAGCACTTTTGCAGTCTTTGATGCTGGAGGGGACAGATGCGGATGGCACATGTGAAGTGAAGCTTTCCGAGATAGCGGCTTTTGAGATGCGGGAAAGCTTAACCTCTATCCGGCGTGCCGACCAGACCCGCTATGTGGCGGTGTCGGCGCAGATAGCCGAGGGCTATAACGTGGGGCAGGTGGCTGCAGCGGTAGAGAAAAAGCTTGCGGATTATACGATGCCTGACGGCTACAGGCTGGTGTTTGCAGGTGAAAATGAAACCATAAATGACGCGATGGAGCAGGTAATGCTTATGCTGGTGCTTGCGCTGGTGTTTATGTATTTGATTATGGTGGCGCAGTTCCAGTCTCTGTTATCTCCATTTATTATTATGTTTACCATACCGCTTGCTTTTACAGGGGGCTTGCTCGGACTGTTCTTTACGGGCAGCGAGGTCAGCGTCATTGCGCTGATTGGCTTTGTTATGCTGTCGGGTATTATTGTTAATAATGGTATCGTGCTTATCGACTACATGAACCAGCTTCGGGAGAGCGGCATGGAAAAGAAGGAGGCAATCCTGACGGCGGGGCGCACAAGACTGCGTCCGGTGCTGATGACGGCGCTGACGACGATACTGGCGTTGTCGACCATGGTATTCAGCCGGGATATGGGGGCGGAGATGATGCGCCCTATGGCAATCGTGACGATAGGCGGTCTTTTGTACGGCACCCTTTTGACCCTGATTGTGATTCCCTGTGTGTATGATTTACTCATCAGGGAGAAGAAAGCGCGTTGAGACGGCTCAGAAAAATCTTTTAATCTTGATTTGAGGGTCAGGTGAACATGCTTGCATGTTCGCTTGACCCATGGAGGCAAAAATGGCAAAAATTACGGGAAAAGAGCCCATGGAGCGGCTTCCCGCAAAGGCGGTCAGACTGTATCGGGCGGTGGCGGCACTGATTGCAGAAGGTGCGGATGTGGGAACCCTTAAGGTAGCACAGATAACGGAGCGTGCCGGCATCGGAAAAGGTACGGCGTATGCTTACTTTGACACAAGGGAAGAGATTATCGTCTATGCGCTTATTTTTTTCATGGAGGAAACGGCAAAGAAGCTGGAAGAGGAAATAGAAGAAAAAGAAAAGTTTGCCGAGAAAATGGAGCTGTGTATGGATGTGGCAGAAAGGCAGATGCAAAAAGGCGCCTGCCTGCTGTGTCTTATTAATCTTTTGCTGGAAAGCTCGGAAATGGGCACCTTGTTCAGAAGCATTTTGGAAGAGCGCAAAAAAGCAGGTATCTGTCAGCCGGAGCTTACCTGCCGGAAAATCATTAAGAAGGGGATTATGGACGGAGAAATCAGAAGGGAGCTGCCGGTTGATTACATGGTATACGTGCTGCTGACAAAATTGGCAGCTTATATGGCGTACATGTTTCACAGAAAACCGGAGACAGAACAAAACGAAGCCGGCAAAACCGAATTATCCGTGCAGGAATTCCGAAAATATCTTTTACAGGGAATTCTGGAGGAATTTCAGGCAGAGTGAATGTGACGCTTGATTGCTTCGAAACTTTCGCGGCTGATGTCATGCTCTATCTTGCAGGCATCTTCCGTGGCGGTTTTTTCGTTGACGCCAAGCGTCATCAGCCAGGAGGAGAGCAGTTTGTGGCGCTCGTACATGGTTTCGGCGATTTCCCTGCCGCTTTCGCTTAAATAGATATAACCTTCCTTTGTGACGGTAATATAGCCGTTTTCGCGCAGGTTTTTCATGGCGACGCTGATGCTGGGCTTCTTGAAATTCAGCTCGGTTGCAATATCGACAGAACGGACGACAGGAAGCCGTTCACTCAGCATCAGGATTGTTTCAAGATAATTTTCGGCGGATTCTCCAATTGTCATAGTCAGCCTTTCTACGGTTCTGCCTTGTCCGGCGGAGCCGTTTGTTTATTCTCAGTATAACACAAGAATGGCGGATAGAAAATGAAATTTTTGTAAATCAAAAAGCTGATGGTTGAAATTTTTCATTTCCATGGTATGATGATAATGATTCATTGAAAAGGAGAAAATATATGCTGAAAGTAGAAAATCTTTCCTTTTCCGTTATGGAAGAGGGAAGAAGCAGAAAAATTATAGATAATGTTTCTTTTTCGGTTTCTGAAGGAGAAATGCTTGTTATTACGGGACCGAACGGAAGCGGCAAATCCACACTGGTAAAGCTTTTGATGGGCATCGAGAAAGCGGATGGCGGCAGCGTATGGCTGGAAGGGAATTCCATCTCCGCATACGACATCGACGAGCGGGCAAAGGCAGGCATCGGCTATGCGTTTCAGCAGCCGCCCCGTTTTAAAGGGATGACGGTCAGGAAGCTCTTGTCGATTGCGGCGGGCGGGAAGCTTTCTGAAAACAACTGCTGCGATTTGCTGTCGGGCGTGGGGCTTTGTGCGCGGGAATATTTAAACCGGCAGGTGGACGATACCCTTTCCGGCGGGGAGATGAAGCGTATCGAGATAGCGACGGTACTGGCAAAGCCTCATAAGCTCTGTCTGTTTGATGAGCCGGAGGCGGGAATTGATTTGTGGAGCTTTTCCATGCTGGTAAAGCAGTTTGAGAAAATACACAGGGAGAAAAAGGAAAGCATTCTTGTGATTTCCCATCAGGAAAAGCTGATTAATATGGCTGACCGCGTGATGCTGTTAAAGGACGGCAGGATAGAAGCGATTGGCAGCAGGGAAGAGATTGCGCCAAAGCTTTTTGCCGGAGGCGGTTTTTTCGGGTGCAGTAAGACAGATTAAAGAAGCGCATAAACGCGCGCAGAAATGAGGAATCATATGGAAATAGACAGGCTGACACAGCAGGTATTGGATAAGATTGACGATACCGGCTTTACACAAAAAGGAGCATACAATTTAAGATACAACGGATATGCGCTCTGTCATGGGGATACGGAGCACATTAAGATAAAGAAGAGAGAAGACGGGAACCCCGGCATCAACGTGTATATAAGCGGGGAGGCACAGGGAGAAACCGTGCATATTCCGGTGGTTATTGCCGCTTCCGGCATGACAGATTTGGTGTACAACGATTTTTATGTGGAGGAGGGCGCGGTGGTGACTATCATTGCCGGCTGCGGTATTCACAATTCCGGATGTGATGACAGCAGGCATGACGGTATCCATACGTTCCATGTGGGGAAAAACGCCAGTGTTTTGTATGCGGAGAAGCATTACGGAGAGGGAGAAGGAGAAGGCGGACGCCTGCTCAACCCCGAGACGCGTATTTTTCTGGCACAAAATGCAGTATTTACGTTGGACACGGCACAGATAAAAGGGGTAGATTCTACGGTACGCACGACATATGTGGAGGCGATGGAGGGGGCAAAGCTCTTTGTAACGGAGAGGCTGATGACCCATGACGCGCAGACTGCCGTTTCCAATATGGATGTCGTGTTAAACGGCGTGGGCAGCAGTGCGCAGATTGTATCCCGCTCCGTGGCAAAGGGAAGCTCCGTGCAGACATTCCACCCGAAGGCGATAGGAAACGCTGGCTGTCACGCCCATATTCAGTGTGATTCCATCATTATGGAGCAGGCAAAGGTATCTTCCATTCCGGAGATAAACGCCAATCATATCGATGCTGCGATTATTCATGAGGCGGCGATTGGCAGAATCAACAGCGACCAGGTAGTAAAACTCAGAACCATGGGGCTTAGCGAGGAGGAAGCGGAAAGCGTGATTATCGAGGCTTTTCTAAATTAAGCGGCAAAATTATTTTTTGCTTTCGCCCAAAGCATATATGTGATATACTTAATACTGTGTGGAGGAAAAGGACATGACGGCAGAAAAGGCTGTGCAGACGACTGCAAGGCGAAAGAGGGTGCAGCGCTTAAAACGGCTTATCGTATTTTCCCTGATAACCGCCATTTTAACGCCCACTGTGCTGAGCGTGGTTTTGTTTGTCAGGCTGCATGGACTTGAAAAACAGGTGGCGCATCTGGAAAGGATGGTTGCCGATATGCAGAAACAGCAGTCCGAGAATGCAGATGCAACGCCGGATATCGGTATTGGCGAGGGGCTGGTGTTTCGGTTGGAAATCAATATGCCCGACGAATCAGAAGAGCCGGAGGAGACAAAACCGGCGGAAGCTTCACAGGATGAAGGCATACAGGACGGAGCGGAACAGCAGGAAGAAGCGGTAAGAAAAGTATATCTGACCTTTGATGATGGTCCCAGCTCCAATACGAACAAGATTCTGGATATTCTGGCGCAATATGACGTCAAGGCGACTTTCTTTGTGGTGGGCAAGGAAGGAGAGTGGGCGGAAGACGCATACAACAGGATTGTGGAAGAGGGGCATACGCTGGGGATGCATTCTTATACCCATGTATATCAGTCCATTTATGCTTCCGTGGAAGCCTATGCAGAGGATTTAAACCGGCTTCGGGACTATCTGTATGAGATAACCGGCGTAGAGAGCCGGTTTGTCAGGTTCCCCGGCGGAAGCTCCAATACGGTGAGTGATTTGGACATGCATACCTTTATCACATATCTGAACGAGCAGGGAATTACGTATTTTGACTGGAATGTGTCGTCAGGCGATGCCGGAAGCAGGAAGCTGGAACCGGAAGAGATTGTGGCAAACTGCATCAATGGGATGGGAAACAAGGATACGGTGGTTATCCTGATGCATGATGCGGCGGGAAGACCGACCACAGTGGAGGCGCTGCCTGCGCTGATAGAGCAGATACAGGCGATGGACAATACGGAAATATTGCCGATAACAGAAGATACATTACCTGTGCAACATATCAAATCACAACAAGAAACGGAGGATTGAGAGATGGGATTTTTTTCCGATTTGAAGGAAGACCTGTCACAGGCTGTCAACGAACTGATGCCTGAGGAGGAGCAGCTTACGGAGGAAGAAGAACTGGAAGCTGCATCAGCGCCTGCTGCAGAAGACGAGGAACCAGAAGAGGAAACATATGAAGCGTATGAAGCAGACACGTATGAAGCAGAGATAGAAGCAGAGGAGAGCGCAGAGACGGATACAAATGACAGCGAAGCAGCGCCCGAAGAGACATGGGCAGAAGAGCCTATGCAGGGCTTTGCGGAAGAAGAGCCGGATGAAAGAGCACAGCTTGACGCGATGCTTGACAAGGTAGATTCCATTGAAATACCTGAGGATATGGATATTACAAAGGCGGCAGAGGAGCCGGAAATGGATTTGGAGACCAGCATCAGAAAAGCCTTTGGTGAAAAAGAAAATGAAATAGAAGAGGAAATGGGAGGGAAAGAAAAAACAATGGATTATCAGACAAAGAGTGCGGTAGATGAAACCGCTGTTATCACGGCAAGCATGACAATCAACGGTGATATTATTTCAGAGGGCTCTATCGACGTCATTGGAACCATCAACGGCAATATCGATGCGTTGGGCAAGCTGAATATTACCGGAACCATCAACGGCAATTCCAAGGCAGCGGAAATCTATGCAGACAATGCCAAAATCATGGGTGAAATTGCAAGCGAAGGTTCCGTAAAGATTGGACAAAGCTCCGTTATCATCGGCAATATTGCAGCACAGAGCGCAGTCATTGCAGGCGCGGTAAAGGGCGACATTGACGTACACGGACCGGTTGTGCTGGATACTTCCGCGATTGTAATGGGCAATATCAAGTCCAAGGCAGTCCAGATTAATAACGGCGCCGTTATCGAAGGTATGTGTTCACAGTGCTATGCGGATGTGAATCCTACGGCGTTCTTTGATGAATACAAGAAAAAGAGCAAACAATAGAATCCACGATTTGCGAGTTTTCTATTGTCATGAACAAGGGACAGGTAAAATATATAAGGAGCATGTTTCATGCGGAGAATATTATTAAAATTGAGCGGAGAAGCGCTTGCCGGCAGCAAGCGCACGGGATTTGACGAGGAAACGGTGAAAAACGTAGCGCTTCAGGTGAAGCAGCTTGTAGACGACGGTTATGAAATCGGCATTGTGACGGGAGGAGGCAACTTCTGGAGAGGGCGATCCAGTGAGAACATTGACAGGACAAAGGCGGATCAAATAGGAATGCTTGCCACGGTTATGAACTGCCTTTATGTCTCTGAGATTTTCCGTTCCGTCGGCATGATGACGAACGTACTGACGCCGTTCGCCTGCGGTTCCTTTACAAAGCTGTTTTCAAAGGACAGGGCAAATAAATACTTTGCAAAAGGCATGGTGGTCTTTTTTGCAGGCGGTACGGGGCATCCGTATTTTTCCACGGACACCGGTGTGGTGCTTCGCGCGGTAGAGGTAGATGCGGATGTGATTCTGCTTGCCAAGTCCATTGACGGTGTGTACGACGCGGATCCTGCCAAGGTGCCCTGCGCCAAAAAATATGATGAGGTAAGTATCGATGAAGTGATTGCCAAAAACCTGCAGGTTGTGGACATGACGGCATCTATTCTTGCCAGAGAGAATAAGATGCCCATGTGGGTATTCGGATTAAATGAAGAAAACAGCATTGTAAATGCAGTAAAGGGAAAATTTACAGGTACGAAGGTAACTGTTTAGGAGACAGCTGTCAGGCGTCATGCCGCAGACAAGATAATTCCGGCTTCCAAGGCATTAGGAAAGGTATGGTATAAAAATGGACGAGAGAATACGTGTTTACGACGAAAAAATGAAAAAAACTTATGAGTTTTTAGAGACGGATTATGCGGCTCTGCGCGCGGGACGTGCCAATCCGCATGTATTGGACAAGCTTCGGGTGGACTATTATGGCACGCCTACACCGATACAGCAGGTAGGCAATATTACGATTCCGGAAGCCAGAATCATTCAGATTGCCCCTTGGGAAAAATCCCTGATTAAACCCATTGAAAAAGCAATTATGACGTCGGATATCGGGATCACGCCTTCCAATGACGGCGCGATTATCAGGCTTGTATTTCCTGAACTGACGGAAGAGAGAAGAAAAGACCTTGTAAAGGAAGTGAAGAAGAAAGGCGAGGAGGCGAAGGTTGCTATCCGCAATATCAGAAGAGACGGCAATGATTCCTTTAAAAAGCTTGCCAAAACCGATGTTTCGGAGGATGAAATCAAACAGCTTGAGGACAGCCTGCAGAAGCAGACTGATAAATATATCAAGGATGTGGATGCACTGATTGACAAGAAGTCCAAAGAAATTATGACCGTATAGAAGGAAAGGGAGGGCGGGTCTGTGACCCGCCTTTCCACCGTTTCACACAAACGGCCGCGGCAGCCAAAGCCGGCAAAAGAGGAGAGACGATGAGGGTGGATTTTACAAAAGAGGAATTGCAAAAAGCGGTAGGGGCATATAATAGCAAGGACGGAAGATACTGCCTTACAGAGGAGGAATAGAGATGTTTTGGACCAGATTCATGAGCAGTATGATTTTGGCAGTGATAGCGCTGATAACGCTTATTATGGGCGGGGAAGTGCTCTGGGGAGTTACCCTTGCCATATCTGTTATCGGATACATGGAGCTTTGCGGGGCAGTAAACGTTCACACAAAGGGAAAACTGAATGCGTTAGAAGCTGTGGGGCTGCTCGGCATAGCGGCGTATTATGCGGCGGTTTTGTTTGCCGAAGACGAATTGTTCTGGTTTATGGCAGTGATTTTTGTATTTATGGGAAGCATGTGCGTTTATGTGCTGACGTTTCCCAAATACCGCTCAGAGCAGATTATGGCAAATTTCTTTAACTTTGTCTATGCTCCCCTTATGCTTTCCTTCCTCTATCTGACAAGGGAGCTTCATTATGGGGAATATATTGTATGGCTGATTTTAATCAGCTCATGGGGCTGTGATACCTGTGCATATCTGGTGGGAATCTGTATCGGCAAAAAGAAGATATTTCCACATCTTAGTCCGAAAAAGTCACTGGAAGGCTGTATTGGCGGCGTGGTGGGAGCAGGACTTATCGGTGCAGGATTTGGCTATTTTGTGATAGAAAAGGCGATACCCGAACAGACGGTGACGCTTATCATTGCATTTATCTGCATGGCCGGCGCCATCATGAGCCAGATTGGTGATTTGGCGGCTTCTGCAATCAAGAGAAACCATGACATTAAGGACTACGGCAGGCTGATTCCGGGACATGGGGGCATTATGGACAGATTTGACAGTGTCATCGTGACGGCACCCATGATTTTCTTTTTGGCGGCGCTGCTGATTCAATCATAATGGAGGCAAAATGAAAAGGTTGGCAATATTGGGCTCTACCGGTTCGATTGGAGCGCAGACGCTGGAGATAGTAAGACAAAATCCTGATTTGCAGGTGGCAGCGCTGGCAGCAGGCAGCAATGTAGAGCTCTTGGAAAAGCAGGTCAGGGAATTTCAGCCTTCCCTTGCCGTGATGTGGAGTGAAAAAGCAGCTTCCGATTTAAAACAGCGGCTGTCGGATATGGAAATTAAGGTTGCATGGGGAATGGAGGGGCTGATAGAAGCCGCCGTCTTAAAAGAAGCTGAGGTATTGGTTACGGCAATAGTGGGTATGATTGGGATAAGGCCGACCATCGCGGCAATCGAGGCAGGAAAGACGATTGCGCTGGCAAACAAGGAAACGCTGGTCTGTGCAGGACATTTGATTATGCCGCTGGCAGGGGAAAAAAAGGTGCCGATTCTGCCGGTTGACAGTGAACACAGCGCTATTTTCCAGTCCATGCAGGGCGAGCCGAAGCACAGGATATCTAAAATTTTACTGACGGCATCAGGCGGACCTTTTAGGGGGAAGACAAGGGCGGAGCTGCAAAATATCCTGCCCAAAGATGCACTAAAGCACCCAAATTGGAATATGGGAAGAAAGATAACGATAGACTCCGCCACGCTGGTAAACAAAGGGCTGGAGGTTATCGAGGCAAAATGGCTTTTCGACATGCCGCCCGCCATGATTCAGGTGGTGGTACATCCCCAGAGTGTGATTCATTCCATGGTGGAATATGCGGACGGGGGGATTATGGCGCAGCTTGGCACGCCGGATATGAAGCTGCCCATTGCATACGCGCTGTTTTATCCTGACAGAAGACCTTTGGCGGGAAAAAGACTTGATTTTTATGAGCTCTCGCAGATTACGTTTGAAAAACCGGATTTGGAGACTTTTCGGGGACTTAAGCTTGCTTATGCGGCGGCGCAAACAGGCGGCAGTATGCCGACGGTTTTAAATGCGGCGAATGAAAGGGCGGTGGAGCTGTTTCTGAACGGGAAAATTTCTTTTTTGCAGATTGCGGAGCTGATAGAAGCATGCATGGCGGCGCATACCGTGATTCCCAATCCGAGCGTAGAAGAAATTCTTTCTGTGGAGCAGGAAACTTATGAGAATATAGGAAAGCAGCTGGGGACGGGGAAAACATGGTTGCGCGGAGGAATTGACCAGGTATGATGACAGTAATATTGTTTGTCCTGATATTCGGTGTGGTAGTACTTTCTCACGAGTTTGGACATTTTTTGTTGGCGAAGATGAATGGCATTCACGTAGTAGAATTTGCTATCGGTATGGGACCGACGCTTTTTTCTTTTACAAAAAAGGAGACGAAATATGCCATTAAGCTGCTTCCGATTGGCGGCGCCTGTATGTTTGAAGGCGAGGACGGGCTGGAGACGGAGAATGGCGGTGGAGAAGGTTCCTTCCTGAAAGCCGGCGTATGGGCAAGGATTGCTACCGTCGTGGCAGGACCGATTTTCAATTTTATTCTTGCGTTTGTTGTAGCAGTGATTGTGGTGTCTATGTCCGCCACGGATTTAACGGTACTTTCCGGTGTGTCTCCTGACGGTCCTGCTGAGGAAGCGGGGCTTAGGGAAGGAGATAAAATCCTTAGCATGAACGGAGAAAAAACCTACTTGTTTCGGGATATTTTCCTGATTACGCTGCTCAATAAGGGCACGCCGATAGAGGTGGCATATGAGCGGGACGGACAAAAATGGGAAACGACGATTCAGCCGGTTTACAGCGAAACGGATGACAAGTATGTGATGGGCGTTTATGGAGGGGTCTACGAGAAACCGGAAGGGCTTTCGGTATTTCGGGATGCCTGGTATGAAATCCGTTACAGTGTGCGCGCCACCTATAAAAGTCTCGGGCTTTTGCTTACGGGGCAGTTTGACCGCAAGGATGTGGCGGGACCTGTCGGCATAGCGGTCAATGTGGTGGGAAAAACCTACGAGGAGACAAAAGAATACGGCGTGCAGACAGTGGTACTCAATATGCTGAATATTATCTTGCTTTTATCCGTCAATTTGGGGATTTTAAATCTCCTGCCGATTCCCGCTCTGGACGGCGGGCGTCTGGTGTTTCTGCTGCTTGAGGTGATACGGAAAAAGCCGGTGCCGCCGGAGAAGGAAGGTATTGTACATTTCGTGGGACTGGTGTTTTTTATGGTGCTGATGGTAGTTGTGCTTTTCAACGATTTGGTTAATATTTTCGGGGCATAAAAAGGTGAAGTTCGTGTCGGCTTGGCGCGGACTTCCCCTTTTTATGCAGATTTTAGTTTTGACTTCTTATTGAAAAACGATTATAATATTATTTAGTTTTTCTTTTAATTATGACGAAAGAGGTGTTTCTTATGAAGAGATTAGAGGATTATGTGAGAAGTATTCCGGATTTTCCGGAGGAAGGCATTATATTCAGGGATGTGACAAGCGTGCTGCAGGATGCAGACGGATTGCGGCTTGCGATTGATACCATGCAGGAAAAAATAAAAGATTTGGACTATGATGTAGTGGTAGGAGCGGAATCAAGAGGATTTATTTTTGGTACGCCTATTGCATATAATAATCATAAGCCCTTTGTACTGATTCGGAAAAAGGGAAAGCTTCCCTGTGAAACCATTGAAAAGGAATATGACCTTGAGTATGGAAAAGCGGTGATTGAGATGCACAAGGATTCCATAAAAAAGGGACAGAAGGTGCTTATTGTAGATGACTTGATTGCGACGGGCGGCACCACGGAGGCGATGATAAAGCTGATAGAAGAGCTGGGCGGAGAGGTTGTCGGCATGGTATTTCTGATGGAGCTTGCAGGGCTTAAGGGCAGGGAGAGGCTGAAGGATTACCGGATGGAGTCTGCCATTATTTATGAAGGGAAATAAGGTTTTGGGGGGAGTAAAATAATTAGCTGGCATAAGGACAGAATATATGACGGAAGAAAAAAAAGAAATTGTTCTGGAAGAAAGCAAAATCAGTGAACTAAGGGAATTTATGGCGCCTGAAGACTTATATCAGGTGCTGATTCGGCATGTAAAAAAATACCACCCTTCGGACGATATTTCCGTTATCGAAAAAGCCTACAAGGTAGCAAGCGAGGCGCATAAGGATCAGAAGCGAAAATCCGGAGAGCCGTACATTATTCACCCGCTGTATGTTGCCATTATCCTTGCGGATTTAGAGATGGACAAGGAAACGATTGTGGCGGGACTGCTGCATGATGTGCTGGAGGACACAGTCATGACCGAGGAGCAGATGACGGAGGTATTTGGCGTGGAGGTGGTACAGCTTGTGGACGGCGTTACAAAGCTGGAAAACATACCACTGAGCAGCGGCAGCGGCACGGAGAGCGATGCCAGGCTGGAGCTGCAGGCAGAAAACCTGCGTAAAATGTTTCTGGCAATGGCGAAGGATATTAGGGTGATTATCATCAAGCTTGCCGACCGTCTGCACAACATGCGGACGCTGAAGTACCAAAAGCCGGAAAGCCAGCAGCGGATAGCCAAGGAGACGCTGGAGGTATATTCACCGATTGCCCAGAGACTGGGTATTTCGAAAATTAAGATAGAACTGGATGATTTGTCCTTAAAATATCTGGAGCCGGAGGCGTACTATGATTTGGTGAGCAAGATTGCCTTGCGCAAGAGCGTGCGGGAAACCTATATTGCCGGCATTGTGGCGGAAGTCAGCCGGCACATCAAAAATGCGGGCATCGAGGCGCAAATCGACGGACGCGTCAAGCACTTCTTCAGTATCTATAAAAAGATGAAAAACCAGAATAAAACGCTGGATCAGATTTACGATTTGTTTGCCATCCGCATTATTGTGGATTCAGTGAAGGACTGCTACGCGGCGCTGGGTGTGATTCATGAGATGTATAAGCCGATACCCGGGCGGTTTAAGGACTATATCGCCATGCCAAAGGCAAATATGTACCAGTCTCTTCATACAACCTTAATCGGCGCGGCGGGACAGCCCTTTGAGGTGCAGATACGTACCTTTGAAATGCACAAGGCGGCGGAGTACGGGATTGCAGCCCATTGGAAGTATAAAGAGGCATCGGACGGCAAAAAGGTAGAAGGGCAGGAAGAAGAAAAGCTGACATGGCTCAGACAGATTCTGGAGTGGCAGAGGGATACTTCTGACAACCGTGAGTTTATGAATCTGCTCAAGAACGATTTGGATTTGTTTTCCGACAATGTATACTGCTTTACGCCAAGCGGCGATGTCAAGAACCTGCCTGCCGGCTCTACGCCCATTGATTTTGCTTATTGTATCCATAGCGCGGTAGGCAACCGGATGGTGGGTGCAAGGGTAAACGGCAAGCTGGTGACGATAGATTACGAGCTGAAAAACGGCGACAGGATAGAAATCATTACTTCCCAGAATTCAAAGGGACCCAGCAGGGACTGGCTCAATATTGTCAAAAGTACGCAGGCAAAAAATAAGATTAACCAGTGGTTCAAGAATGAACTGAAGGAAGACAATATTTTAAAGGGCAGGGAGCTTGTTACAAATTACTGCAAGGCGCGGAATCTGGTACTGTCCGACTTGACGAAGCCGGAGTATATGGAGGCAATTCAGCGCAAGTATGGATTTCAGGACTGGGATGCTCTGCTGGCGGCAATCGGGCATGGCGCTTTAAAAGAGGGGCAGATTATCAATAAGCTTCTGGAATACTATGACCGTGACCACAAAAAGGAGATGACGAACGAGGAAGTACTGGCTTCTATCGCGGAAAATGTGCAGATAAATAAGCTGCCGGCGATTAAGTCTAAAAGCGGCATCTCTGTAAAGGGTGTCACAGATGTTTCCGTGCGTTTTTCTAAATGCTGTTCTCCGGTACCGGGGGATGAAATCATAGGCTTTGTTACAAGGGGAAGGGGCATCACCATTCACAGGACGGACTGTGTCAATATTTTAAATCTTCCCGAAATCGAGCGGGTGAGGCTGATTGAAGCGGACTGGCAGGAGCCGGAGGAAGGCAGCGGCAGCGAGAAATACTTTGCGGAAATTGTCATATATGCCAATAACCGCAACGGGCTTTTGGCGGATATCTCGAAGGCATTGACGGAAAAGAATATTGATATTCTTTCCATGAACACGCGGACGAACAAGCAGGGTGTGGCAACTATGCAGACCTCTTTTGAAGTGGGAAGCAGGGAAGAATTAAACAGAGTGATTGACAAAATCAGGATGATAGAGAGCGTAGTGGATATTGAAAGGACGAGGGGCTGATGGCTGAGTTAAAAATAGGACGCATGGTAATTGGCGCATATGGTACAAACTGTTATATTGTCTACAGGGAGGGCGGCAAAGAGGCGATTGTGATAGACCCTGCAGACAGGGGAGAGCAGATTTATGAAACACTTGCAGGAAAGGGATATACGGTTTCTGCCATTTTTGTGACGCACGGACATTTTGACCACATCTGGGGCACGAAGGCGCTGCGTGAGCTTTCCGGTGCGAAAATATATGCCCTTGGAGCAAGCGAGAAGCTTTGTGAGAATGACGGACTTAATGTTTCCCGACAGGCGGGCAGACCTTACACGGTGGTTCCGGACGTTTATGTGGAGGACGGGGAGGAAATCTGCATTGCAGACATTACCTGTAAGGTGCTTGCCACACCGGGACACACGGCGGATAGCTGCTGCTACTATTTTGCAGAAGCAGGCTTTTTGGTCTGTGGAGATACCATATTTCAGGAGTCCGTGGGAAGGACGGACCTGCCCACCGGAAGCGGCGGTATGCTGGAACGTTCCGTTCGGGAAAAGATTTTTACGCTGCCGGATGCCACGCAGCTATACCCGGGACATGGGGACAGCACGACCGTGGAGCATGAAAAAAAATATAATCCGTTTTTCTAGGAAAGAGCGCTTTTGATGTGAGGTGAAGCGTTGTTAAGAAGGAGCTGTTCACGAAGCAATTTGTGTGCAGCTCTTTTTGTGCAAAAATTTTGGGCCCAAAAGTATTTATCAATTATCAATATTTTTGTCTTGACAATAGTGTATGTTGCACAGTATAATATGAAACACAGGATACATGCACAATGACACTTGCATAATCACTGAGTTTCGCAATTACCTAATAGAAAAACAGAACAAGGAAAGGAGGGCATACATGGGAGAAATCAATGAAATTCTGCAGGCACTGACGCAGGAGCTAAGGCGTGGAACCATCGTACTAAGCGTGTTAAGCCAGTTGGACAGTCCTGCATACGGGTACACACTGGTAAAAAACATGGAAGAAAAAGGCGTCAAAGTGGATACCAACACACTTTACCCGCTGCTTAGGAGATTGGAAAAGCAGGAAATACTGATAAGTGAGTGGGAAACGGACGGCAGTAAGCCGCGAAAGTATTATAAGAGGACTGCATTTGGTGATGCGGTGTACGAGAGTCTGCGCAGGCAGTGGGAGGAAATGACGGAGTGTATGCAGAAGCTGCTCTGCAATTAGAAAAAAGGAAAGAAAGACAGATTGCCGATTGGACGGAGGAAAGCGAGGAAATATGGAAAACAATCTGATTGAGAGATATTTATATGATGTAGTGCGTAGGCTGCCGGAAAAGCAGCGAAAAGATATTGAGGAGGAGCTGAGAACCCTGATTGAGGATATGCTGGAAGAGAGGCAGAAAGACAGGGGAACGGAAGAGGTCAAAGCGGTGCTTTCCGAGCTGGGAGAGCCTGCGAAGCTGGCGATGAAATATAGAGGAGAAGAGGCGCATCTGATAGGCGGGGAATATTACCCGATTTACTGCCAGATTTTAAAATTGGTTTTAATTTGCGTCGGAGTGGGGGTGGCAATCTCCGCAGTGGTACATTTGGTTGTGCAGCTTCCCGCACAGGGCGGGGGAATGAACGGTGTGGTGAATAGCGTAGTAGACGGTTTTATCTCTCTGGGAAGTCTGCCGGAAGCTCTGCTGTCTGCATTTGGACTTGTGACACTTGTGTTTTTTGTCATGGAAAGGAATCAGGTAAAGCTGCAGAAAAAAGAGCCGTGGAGTTTAGAGAAGCTTACGCAGATACCCAGTGCAAAGGCGGTGATACCAAAAAGTGACAGCGTTGTCGGCGTGTTTTTTGGCGTCTTGATTATGGTGATATTTATCGCTCTGCCGGAGTGTATCGGCTACTGGGGTAAAAATGCCGACGGAGAACTGGTGGCAGTTTCCGTTTTCAATCTGTCTATATGGAGCAAAGTGATTCCACTGTTTGTCATCAGCTTTTCGGCAGGTGTAGTGGATGATTTGGTGAAGCTGGCAGTTGGGCATTACAACAGGACGGTTATGTATGTCAGCATTGTCTGCAGCCTGATAAGTGTGGCGGCAGTCACCATTTGTCTGAAAGGCTATGAAATTTTCAATTTGCATTTTGCGGAGGAATTATCTGCCATAACAGGCGAGACATTTTCTGCAAAGTATGATATACTAACACATTGGCAGTCGGGAATCGCCAGCAGGGTATTGCCCAATTTCCTGCTTGCAGTAATTGTGCTGATAACGCTGCTTGAGCTGGCGGTAACCGTGTACCGGACCTTACGATATGGACAGAAAGGAAAAGAAGCATCATGTTTGCAGTAGAAGTCGGGGAGAGCAGATTTGAATATGATGTACAGGCACTTGTAAAGGCGTTTTACCCACAGGAAAATGTGCGGGTTATCACACCGGACATAGGACGGGAAAAGCGTGAGGAGGCAGAGAAATCACTGCGGCTGAAAATTGAATTGCATCAAAAAGGCGCAAGTCTGTTCTTTTTGAAGCCGGCGCCGACAGACGAGGTAAAAAGGAACGGGGAGCAGGCGGTGGACAAAAGCTATGTCTGGAATGCCGAAGCGGAGGCGGAAGGAACAGAGAGCAAGGCATATAAGACAGAATTTAAACGCTTTTTCTATCATGCGCTTGTCGATTACACGCAGAAAACGCTTCCTTGGGGAAGCCTTACAGGAATCCGTCCCACGAAAATTGCCATGGGGCTTTTAGAGGAAGGTGCGAGTGGGGAGGAAGTTATCTCTTTTTTGCAGGATACTTATTTTGTAAGCAGCCGCAAGGCTGCGCTCAGCGTGGAAATCGCACAGCGGGAAAAGGAGCTGCTTTCCCGCATACACCCTGAGGACGGCTATAGTCTCTATATTGGGATTCCTTTTTGTCCAACGACCTGCCTGTACTGCTCTTTTACGTCCTATCCCCTGTGTAAGTTTGAGCGGATGGTAGAAGCCTATATAGACTGTCTGATAAAAGAGCTGCAGTTTGTGGGCGAGGCGTATAAGAACAGGGTATTGGACAGTGTATATATTGGCGGCGGGACGCCGACAACGCTGGAGCCCGCGCAGCTTGACAGGCTGCTTGCGGCACTTCGGGCAAACTTTGATTTTGGTACTGTACAGGAATTTACCGTGGAAGCAGGCAGAGCGGACAGCATCACAAAAGAGAAGCTTGACGTGTTAAAGAAGCATGGCGTGGGGCGTATCAGCATTAATCCGCAGACCATGAACGGAGAGACGTTGAAGCTGATAGGCAGACAGGCGACGCCTGAGCAGGTGCGGGAAGCCTTTGCCATGGCGCGTGCTGTGGGCGGTTTTCATATCAATATGGATATTATTCTGGGGCTTCCGAACGAGGGAGAAGCAGATGTGACGCATACCATAGAAGAAATTGCAGCGATGAAGCCGGATTCCCTTACGGTGCATTCCCTTGCCATAAAGCGTGCCTCTCAGCTAAGTAAATGGATTGAGGAAAATGGTATGGAAACCTTGAAAAATACCGACAGAACCATGGAGATTGCGGCGCAGGGAGCGGAGAAGCTTGGCATGCATCCGTATTACCTTTACCGCCAGAAAAATATGTCCGGTAATTTTGAAAATGTGGGATACGCCACAGAGGGGAAGGAAGGTCTTTACAATATTCTGATAATGGAGGAGAAGCAGACGATTGTTGCCTGCGGCGCAGGCAGTATTACCAAAATGGTATACCCTGACGGGCGCATCGAGCGGTGCGAGGATGTCAAGGATGTGGCTCTTTATATAGAAAAAATTGACGAAATGATTGCGCGGAAGCGGGGATTTTTGAAGTATGGTGAATAACAAAATGCAATGCCGGTATTTGAAATGGTTCATAAGCAGCTTTTTTATATCGTTTGCGCTTATGCGGCTGACAGGGATGGCAGCCAATCATCCTGTCTCCATCATAATATTTATTGTGGGATTCTACGTACTCTCTGTGTTAAACGGCGATAATGTGCAGAGCCGTATCCAAAAAAGAGATACCTTGATTGCGGCAATTCTTGGGGTTATATTCTGCGGGCTTACCCTTGCCGCACGGTATGGGACGATAACGGGCGCTTTGACGAGCGGGCTGTTTTGTGCGATTGTGCTGTCTGCCACAAGTATCGGACTTTTTCTGATGTATTTCTTTTTTTCGATATGGTTCTTACAGGCTGCGGGAGGGCTGCACATTGCAGAGCGCATAGAATCGTCCCGGCGGCTGGGGCTGTTTGCTTTTGTTTTGTGTATCCTATGCTGGTTTGCCTATTTCCTGTATGAATACCCGGGCGTTATGACCCCTGACAGTGTCAATCAGTTCGCACAGGTTATCGGCGCCTATGAGCTTAGCAATCACCACTCTATCGTGCACACGGCGCTTATCGGGTTCTTTTACCGGATTGGTTTTTCTTTGACACAGGATGCGCATTTCGGACTTGCGCTTTATACGCTTGCGCAAATGTTTTTTATGGCATTTGTTGTGGCATACGTCGTGAAGACACTGCAGAAGGCAGGCGTTAAGCCTTTTCTTATTCTCATGGCGATTTTGTTTTATGCGCTTACGCCATACAACGGAATATATGCGGTGACTATGTGGAAAGACGTTCCGTTTGCAGGCTGCTTTACATTATTTTTGGCGGCGTTGATGCGTTTCCTTTTGTGTGGAAAAGATGCAGGGGTGCCCCTTGTGCCGAAGCTTGGACGGAAAGAATATGTCTCTATTGTACTTCCCTATGTTTTTGCAGGCGTTATGCTTTGCCTGCTGCGGACGAACGGCTGGTATGCTTTTTTGGCATCCTTGCCATTTATCTTGTATGTATATCGAAAAAGCTGGAAGGTTATGGTTCCTGTCCATGGGATTATATTGCTGCTTGTACTTCTGGTAAAGTATCCTGTGATGCAGATTTATGATATTAAGCAGGCAGATTTCGTAGAATCCTTGTCTATTCCCATACAGCAGATTGCACGTGTGGCTGCATATGGTGAAAAAATGAGTGATGAGCAGGCGGCTTTTGTGAAAAATATCATGGACATGGACAAAGCTGCAGAGGCTTACCGTCCGGATGTTTCTGACGGGATAAAAAATCTGATACGTGAAAGCGGCATGGATTATTTGGAGTCTCATAAAGGCGATTTTTTCAGGCATTGGTTATTATTAGGCTTTGCGCATCCCAAAACCTATCTGGATGCCTTCGTGGAACAGACAATTGGTTTCTGGTATCCTGATACGGCTTATGAGGTTGGGCTTGCAGACGGGATTTATCCCAATGATTTTGGACTTAAATGGAGGCCTCTTTTGCGGGGAAATGCGGTGGTTAAAGTGAGAGAAATCCTTTTTAAACTGCATACGCTGATTCCGCTTTACGGGATGCTGTGGAGTATGGGATTTATGTTGTGGGTGCTGATTTTGACGATTGCGCTTAGCATTCGGGGGAAGCTTGCTGCCAATGCGCTGGTTGGAATACCGCTGCTTTTCCTGATGCTGACCCTTATTGTGGCAACGCCCGTCGCCACGGAATTTCGGTATGCCTATGCGTTGTTTTTTGGAATGCCGCTGTTCTTGACAGCGCCGTTTGTCAGGGGAAGGAACGAAGCGTGAAACAGAGCAGCATATTTTATGCTTGAAATAACGGCGCAATCAGTGTAAAATCTTGTAAGAAAAGAAAGGCGCGCAGAAAGGCTTTGCCCAGAATTGGAGAAGCGGTTACCTGCGCGGCGGAATGAGAGGATATATGGCACTGAAAAAGAAGCCGTTTAACGGCATGAGGGATATTCTGCCCGCAGAGATGCAAATCAGGGATTATGTGACAGGCGTAATAAAGGATACCTACAAAAGCTTTGGTTTTACGCCCATGGAGACGCCCTGTGTGGAGGATATCGGCAATTTAAGCAGTAAACAGGGCGGAGAAAATGAAAAACTGATATTTAAGATTTTGAAGCGTGGTGAGAAACTAAAGCTTGCGGAAGCGGAGAGTGAGAATGATTTGACGGACAGCGGGCTGCGTTATGATTTGACAGTGCCCTTGGTCCGTTTTTATTCCAACAACGCGGCGAATCTGCCAAGTCCTTTTAAAGCGCTGCAGATGGGAAACGTATGGCGGGCGGACAGGCCGCAGAGAGGGCGTTACCGCCAGTTTATGCAGTGCGACATTGATATTTTAGGAGAGGCGTCCAATCTTGCTGAGATAGAGTTGATATTGGCGACCACTGCGACTTTAGGCAGACTGGGCTTTTCCGGTTTTCAGATTCGGATAAATGACAGGCGGATATTAAAGGCAATGGCAGCGTACGCGGGCTTTGCCGAAGAAGCTTACGACAGCATATTTATTACGTTGGACAAAATGGATAAAATCGGCATGGACGGCGTGAAGGAGGAGCTGCTGCAGGACGGATATCCTGCGGCGGTCTGTGAAAAATACCTTGCCCTGTTTGAAAAGGTAAGGACGAATGGTGCCGTATGCCTGCAGGATATGCTGGGAGATTATCTGGAAAAAGAGGTTATGGATTCCTTTGCGGAAATCATGGACAGCGTCAATGCCAATAAAGAAGATACGTTTGAGCTGGTCTTTGACCCCACGCTGGTGCGTGGCATGGGCTATTATACCGGTACGATTTTTGAGATTGCCATGCCGGAATTTGGCGGAAGCTGCGGCGGCGGCGGAAGATACGATAAGATGGTGGGCAGGTTTACGGGCAGCGATGTACCCGCCTGCGGTTTTTCCATCGGATTTGAGCGAATTATCCTGCTGCTCATGGAAAAAGGCTTCAAGGTGCCGGCCGCACATAAGAAAAGTGCATTTCTGATTGAAAAGGGCGTTGACGGCGACAGGCTGAATGCAGTGATTGCAGAGGCGAACGCGGAGCGGGAAAAAGGCAGGCAGGTGCTTATGGTCCGTATGAATAAAAACAAGAAATTCCAAAAAGAGCAGCTTATGGCGGAGGGCTATGAGGAATTGAAAGAGTTCTATAAAAATCCGTTAAAATAAGGCGACAGCAGAGGTTCGTGAAAGCGGGCAGGGAGGTATTATATGTCTGAGACAATGAAAGGTTTAAAACGTACACATCGATGCGGCGAGTTATCCGCCGCCAATGTGGGAGAATATGTCACTGTTATGGGCTGGGTGCAGAAGCAGAGAAACAAGGGCGGCATCATATTTGTGGATTTGCGCGACCGCGCAGGTATCCTGCAGGTGATTTTTGAGGAGAGCGACTGCGGGAAAGAAAATTTTGAAAAGGCGGAAAAGCTGCGCAGCGAGTTTGTTGCTGCCGTGACAGGCCGTGTGGAAAAAAGAGCCGCGGCAGTCAATGAAAATCTGGCGACGGGGGAGATTGAGGTGCGCGCGGAGTCTCTTCGGATTTTGTCTGAGGCGGAAACGCCCCCCTTTCCCATAGAGGCGGAGAGCAGGACGAAAGAAGAGCTTCGCCTGAAATACCGTTATCTTGACTTGCGCAGACCTACGCTGCAAAAAAATTTGATGCTGCGCAGCCGGATTACGACGACTATCAGAAACTTTCTTACGGGAGAAGGCTTTTTGGAGATTGAAACGCCCATGCTCACTAAGTCTACGCCGGAGGGGGCAAGGGATTATCTGGTGCCGAGCCGTGTGCATCCCGGCAGCTTTTATGCGCTGCCACAGTCTCCCCAGATATTTAAGCAGCTTTTGATGTGTTCCGGCTATGACCGCTATTTCCAGATTGCAAGATGCTTCCGCGACGAGGATTTGCGTGCGGACAGGCAGCCGGAGTTTACACAGGTGGATATGGAACTTTCCTTTGTGGATGTGGATGACGTTATCGACGCTACGGAAAGAATGGTGCGGCGCGTATGCAAGGAAGCCATTGGCATAGAAGTCAATCTGCCGATGAAGCGTATCACATGGCAGGAGGCGATGGAGCGTTTTGGCTCGGACAAGCCGGATACCCGCTTTGGCATGGAATTAAAAAATGTGTCAGAGGTGGTAAAGGACTGTGGCTTTGGTGTGTTTACCGGCGCATTGGAAAACGGCGGTTCGGTGCGCGGCATCAATGTAAAAGGACAGGCGGAGATGCCCCGCAAAAAAATAGACGCCTTGACTGAGTTTGCAAAAGGTTACGGCGCAAAGGGACTTGCTTACCTTTCCGTACAGCCCGACGGCACTTATAAGTCTTCCTTTGCCAAGTTTATGACAGAAGAAGAGCTTTCCGCCCTTGTGACAGCCATGGAAGGCGAAAAAGGCGATTTGCTTTTGTTTGCGGCGGATAAGGATAAGATTGTGTACAATGTACTGGGTGGTCTGCGCGTGGAGCTGGCAAAGCAGCTTGACCTGATAGATAACGACCGCTTTGATTTTCTGTGGGTGACGGAGTTCCCTCTTTTGGAGTGGAGCGAGGAGGAGAACCGTTTTGTTGCCATGCATCATCCCTTTACCATGCTCATGGAGGAAGATTTGCCCTTTATCGACACAGAGCCCGGCAGGGTGCGCGCCAAGGCTTATGACATTGTGTTAAACGGCGTAGAGCTGGGCGGCGGCAGCGTGAGGATTTTCCAGCCTGACGTGCAGGAAAAAATGTTTGAGGTGCTGGGCTTTACAAAGGAATCTGCCTACGAGCGTTTCGGATTTTTGATAAATGCATTTAAGTACGGGGTACCGCCTCATGCAGGACTTGCCATCGGGCTGGACCGTTTTGTCATGCTGTTAGTCAAGGCGGATAATATCAGGGAAGTGATTGCGTTCCCCAAAGTGAAGGATGCTTCCTGCCTGATGAGCGAGGCGCCCAATGTGGTGGATGACATTCAGCTTGAGGAGCTTAAGATTAAGCTGGATATGGAAGAGGATGATGAGAGCGTATGCTGAAGCTGTACCTGATGGAGGCGGAACCGCTTCTTGCGAATGAGAATCGTATTCGTGCGCTGGAGCTTATAGAGCGGGAGCGCATTGTGCGTATAGAGCGTATGAAGCAGGAACAAGCGCGGGCATTGAGCCTTGCGGCAGGACTACTTCTTGCTTACGCGGTATCGCAGGAAAAAATGCTATTCTCACACAGCGCTGCCTGCCAATATGAAGAGAAAAGACCGGAGCCGGTGTATGTGTCCGTGGAGGAAGCCATAGCCGTACTGCGGCGTCATAGTCCGCTTAAGACAAAAAAGACCTCGGGAGGAAAGCCTTTTTTAGAAGGCTCCCGAGGACTTTTCTTTAATCTGTCCCATTCGGGCGCATATGCGGCATGTGCCGTTTCGGGCAGGGAAGTGGGGCTGGATATCCAGCAGTGCGTGCAGAGGGTAAATCCGGCGGTGGTAGAAAGGGTTCTGCACAAGGAGGAGAAGCGTATATACGCGAATCTGCCTGAGAAGGAGAAGGAAGCCTTTTTTTTCTGGCACTGGGCGGCAAAGGAGGCATATGTGAAGTGCACGGGGGAAGGGCTTTCCAACAGCTTTTCAGGGCTTCTTGCCGACTGGAAGGGAGGGATGGTGACAGATACGCGGGAAGGCAAAAGCAGGAAGCTCTGTGCGGTAGAAGCGCCGCAAGGGTATGCCTTTGCAGTCTGTACGGAGGAGGTGCCAATGCGGGTTGGGGCTTTCGATACCCCAATCGTGTAAGAAAATAAAAAAAAAGAAAATAGAAACGTAGAAAAAATTTAGTAAAAAAGACGACAGATTTTATAAGTTCCTGCATATACTTATAGAAGTGTTTATGCCGCCTCAGGCGAAAATGATGGGTAGTATGGAAGGAATTATATAAATGATGGAGACAAATCAGGCAGCCGACAGAGAGCTTTTACGGCTGCAGGAAGAAATGGAACAGGCGCGGTTCCGGTATCTTTATGAGAGTGCCGTAAAAAGCGTAATGGAAATGATAAAACGGGAAGCGGCTTTTTTGGAGACTCTGTTTCGGCGTGAAATTTTAAGTAATATAAACGGCAGAGTGAAAGCGCCGGAAAGCATAGAGAGAAAGCTGCAAAAGAAGGGCTGCGCCGTCAATCTGGAGACGGCGAGGGCAAGACTCAATGACATTGCCGGCGTCCGCGCCGCGTGTTTTTTCTTAGACGATGTCTACGAACTGGCAAAACGACTGAAAAAGCAGAAGCAGCTCCGCTTTATTAAGGAAAAAAATTATATTGAAAATCCCAAAGCGAGCGGCTACAAAAGCCTGCACTTTATTGTGGAGGTGCCGGTAGAGACAAAGAACGGAGCAGAGTGGGTCAGGGTGGAAATTCAACTGCGTACGCTGGCGATGGATTTCTGGGCGAGGCTGGACCACAGGCTCTGCTATAAAAAAGATTTGAAGGCGGCAAAAAGCGTGCAGAGGGATTTGCGCAAATATGCGGAAATCATTGCCAGAGTAGATGTACAAATGCTGAGCCTCAGAAAAAGAATTGATGCCATATAGAAGATTTCGTTACGAAAACCGGTTATTTTGATACAAGTCCATTCCCTTGAAAGTCAGGATGCGAGTATAATAAAAAGCAAAAGAATTTTCCGTATCAGGATTTGCATGAGGAGGGAAGCGGTCTTATGACAGTTTCGTCAGTGAATTTTCAGTCTGTTATCAACAGAATGCATAAAATCAGCGCAATGCAGGTAAGCAACCGGACGACGGTAAGCAGAAGTGCATCCGTAGGGCAGAGCGCTTCTGTAGGAAAGAGTGCCTCCGTAGGAAAAATAGGAAAAACCGCAAGTGTAGAAAGCAAAAATAAGAGCCTGCGCACAAACAGTAATGGCAGTATGTCCTTAAGCGCCTCTCAGAAGACGGGAGCAGGGTTTCGCAAAATAGCAGAAAAATTGCAGAGTACGGACTGGAGCCGTGAATACCGGTTTTCCCAAAAAAAGGAATTGCAAAATAACGTGCGTACTTTTGCTGAGGAATACAATCGTTTTTTTTCGGAGATAAAAAATGTATCGGATGGCGAAGGCGGTGTCTATGGCAGCAAATTTGCAAGCCTGATGCAGGACAATAAGGAGGTGCTTGCAGGAATCGGGCTTTCCGTGAAAGGGGACGGCACGCTTTCTGTGGACAGCCGTGCCTTAAAGAAGGCAAAAGCGGACGCGTTTGCCGCGGTGTTTAAGGGAACGGACAGCGTTGCGGGCAAAGCGGCGGTAAACAGTATTTATGCGGAAGCACAGCGTGCGGCTTTGGCAGTAGGAAAGCTGTACGGCTACGGGACTGGATCATACGGCGCAGGGTTTGGTGTATACGGGCTGGGCGCATATGGGCTGGGCAGCCTTGGTACTTATGGAGCCGGCGCATATGGACTGGGAAATCTTGGCGCGTATGCTTTGGGCAGTCTTGGCACTTATGGACTGGAATCCATGGCGTTAGGCAACAGTGTGGGAAATCCTCTTGCAAGCTACGGGCTTGGCGGCTACGGTTATGGCGCCTATGGCTACGGGGCTTCCGGTTTGAATAGTCTCTACGCTGCGCTGTCTTCTTATGCGGGCAGGTACATTGATACGCAAGTGTAAGGATGTGCGGCAGCGCATTTGCATAGGAGGCGCAAATGATAAAAATTACGGTAGTCGATGACGATGCCTTGTTTGGAAGCCATGTGGCAAAGCTGATAGAGGAGTGTGCGCCGGAGCCGGTCGCTACAGCCTGCTTTCAAAGCGGCAGGGCATTTTTAGAGGAAGGTGAAGATACGGACATTCTCTTTCTGGACATTTCCATGCCGGATATGAGCGGGATGGAACTGGCGCTTGCCTTGAAAAAGAAAAGAAAGCATCCTGTGGTCATTTTTTTGACAGGGCTTTCGGAATATGTTTACGATGCTTTTGAGGCGGAGGCGGCGGGCTATCTGTTAAAGCCCGTGGACAAGGAAAAACTGGCGCAGGTGCTAAAGCGGGTTATCGGACGGCTTCATGAAGCGGAAAGAGAAAATCTTCTTCTTATTAAAAATGGCGGGACAGTGACAAGAATTGCACCTGCTGACATTTTATATGTGGAAAATCAGGGGCGGAAGCTGGTTTTTCACACAAAAAGGGGCATGTGTGCCTGTTATGGAAAGATGGAGGAGTATGAAAGGCGGCTGCCTGCCTATTTTTTCAGATGTCACAGGGGCTACCTGATATCCCTGAAGGAAGTGTCTTCCTATGACAGGATTTCTGTGGTATTATCAAACGGAGAGACCGTGCTTATGGCAAAGCAGCGCTACGATGCTTTTTTACAGGCTGTGGTAGAGTGGCTGAAATAGGGAGTGTGTATGGCTATCGATTTACTTAGCAGCGGACTTAGCGCCGGCTGCTTTTTCTTTTTGATATGGAGGCTTGCAGAGCCGAGAAACCGGTATGTAAAAGGACCGGCTGTCTTTTTATGCTTTGCTGCCGTGATTGCAGGAATTGGCGGCAAATGGGATAATCTGCCGCTTTTGGGCGTATTGTACCTGCTGCTTGAGCTTTTGTTTGCAGGAAGCAGAATGCTTAAGCTGTATCTGGCTGCGGCATATGTTTCCATACGGGAGCTGGTGAGATTTACTTTTTTTTATCTGGCAAACGTCTCCATGAGCAGTCTGCTGGACGGGTATGTAAAGGAGTTTGAGAGCGGTGGGATTGGAGCGTCAGAGCTGTTAGAGAAGATAGCTTATGTGGAGCAGCTTTATTCGGTTATTTTTTTTACGGTGTTAAATATTCTCTGCTTTGGTTTTTTGTATTTGTACAAAAAACAGCTTCCGCGAAAAGGATTGTGGCGCTCTGACAGGACAGCTTTGTTTTATCTGATGATTCCGGCGCTGACCGGCTATGTCTATTGTATCCTTATCAGAAACATCCAGATGATAGTGCGGAGTGATGAAATACTGCTGCTTGACAGCGAGGTGCCCCTTATGCGCCTGCTCGTCCCAACGGGGAGCCTTCTATGCCTGACGGCGGTCTTTGCGTCGGCGCTTCTTCTCAAAAAAACGGAAGAGGCGTTTCAGAAGGAGAAAGAAGCGCAGGTTTACAAAAACCGTTTGCGGGATATGGAGCAGTATATAGGGGACTTGGAGCGGATGTACGGCGACGTGAAAAGTATGCGCCATGATTTAAAAAATTATGTGGCGGATATGCAGCTTCTGGCGGAGCAGGAAAATTGGGAGCGAGCAGCGTTTGGTGAATATCTGCAGGCGCTTTCTAAGCGGGTGGATACGTTTAAATTTTCGTATGCCACGGGAAATCCTATTACGGATGTGGTGGTAAACCGGCAGCTTGGGGCGGCAGAGGCGGCGGGGATACGTGTGGAATGTGTTTTTTTCTTTCCTAAGTCCGGCAAAATGGAGGCGTTCGATTTAAGCGTTCTTTTAAACAATGCGCTGGAAAATGCAGTGGAAGCGTGCAGCAGGGAAGCGGAAGGCCCTTTAGAAATTTCGCTTACATCGAGACAGCAGGGCAGCCTGTTTCTGATTTCTGTGAAAAATACCTGTACGGAAGAACCTGTGTGGAAGGACGGCATACCGGTGAGCACAAAGAAGGATAACGGGATACATGGGCAGGGGATTGGGAATATAGAAAAAATTGCCGAGAAGTATGAGGGGACGGTGAAGATTGGCACAGAGGACGGCGTATTTGTACTGGAGGTGCTGTTAAAACTATCTTCTGCAAAGCGGTAGGTGTGTGTATGTTGCGGCGGCGGTATGCATAAGATAGAGAAACGAACAAGAGGAGCGCAATATGGCGACGATTATTCTTGACGCCGGACATGGCGGCTGGCACAATGGCGCCGTCTATGAAGGGCGTTTGGAGAAGGACGATACGCTGGCACTTACCCTTGCAGTCGGCAGGATTTTGGAGGACAATGGAATCAATGTGCTCTATACAAGAACGAACGACAGTTACCGTTCTCCCATGGAGCGGGCGGATACGGCAAACGAAACGAATGCGGATTACTTTGTCTCCATACACAGAAATGCAAGTCCGACGGCAGGGCAATATTCGGGTGTAGAAACGCTGGTTTATAACAAAAGCGGTGAGGCAGGAAGGCTTGCGGAAGCCATTAACCGAAATCTGGAGGGAGTCGGCTTTATCAATCAGGGAGTCAGAGAAAATACCAATCTGGTGGTGTTAAACCGTACAAGGATGCCGGCGGTGCTGGTGGAAGCGGGTTTTATCAATACGCCCGCCGACAATTATCTGTTTGACGCCAGATTTCAGGAAATTGCACAGGCGATTGCAGATGGAATATTGACGGCAGTGGTATAGAGAAGTACCGTGGAGGCGTAGCTTTCACGGTACTTTTCATAATTCACTTGGTATTTTTATACAGAATGTATTTATAGCATTGCTATTTGTAGGGCATCTGTTGTAAAATGTCAAATGTGGACATAATGAGTTGATAATAAGTGAGGGAGTAGAAATGGATTTTTTTAGCATACTGACTATGATTGGAGGTCTTGCCCTGTTTTTATATGGTATGAACCTGATGGGGGATGGGCTTTCAAAGGCTTCGGGCGGAAGACTGGAGAGCATTCTGGAGAAGCTTACCAATAAGCCCGTAAAGGCAGTGCTGGTGGGAGCGGGGGTGACGGCGGTTATCCAGTCCTCCTCTGCCACGACGGTTATGGTAGTAGGATTCGTAAACTCCGGTATTATGCGGCTGGAGCAGGCAGTCAATGTTATTATCGGTGCCAATGTCGGCACTACGATAACGGCATGGCTTTTAAGTCTTTCAGGCATAGAGAGCGGCAGTTTTTTCGTGCAGCTCTTAAAGCCGTCTTCTTTTTCACCGGTACTTGCCATTATCGGCGTCAGCCTGATTTCTTTTTCCAAGAAGGACAGAAGAAAGGATATTGGTTCCATTATGGCAGGTTTTGCCATACTGATGATAGGTATGGACACCATGAGCAATGCGGTGAAGCCTTTGGCGGATATTCCGGAGTTTGGCAGGGTGCTTATCATGTTTTCCAATCCGATTCTGGGTATGCTGGCGGGTCTGATACTGACAGCGGTGATTCAAAGTTCTTCTGCATCCGTCGGTATTTTACAGGCACTTTGCAAAACAGGCTCAGTGGGGTATGCGACGGCGATACCGGTTATTATGGGGCAGAATATCGGCACATGCATCACTGCCATGATTTCCAGTGTAGGGGCGAGCAAGGATGCAAGACGTGCCGCATTGCTGCATTTATATTATAATATTTTAAAGACTTCCCTTTTTATGGCAGTATTTTATACGGCAGATTCATTCCTCCATTTTGCTTTTATGGACAAGCCGATTTCTGCATTGGGCGTTGCAGTGGTACATTCGGCATTTAATATCGCGGCATGTATCATATTGCTGCCTTTTTCCAAGCTTCTGGTAAAACTGGTTTATATTACGGTTCCGGACAGAACAAAGGCAGAGATTCTTTCGCCGGAGGAAACAGAGCTGCGTACCCTTGATGTGCGTTTTCTGGATACGCCGGGTCTTGCCATCGAGCGGAGCAGGCACGTGGCGGTTACGATGGCGCGGTATGCCCAGAAGTCCATTGATATGGCAATGGGGCTGATAAAAAAGTATGACAAGGAAACGGCGGCAAAGGTGGAGGAGATAGAGAATCAGGTTGACAGATTTGAGGATGAATTGGGTACTTATCTTGTCAGTCTGAGCAGCAGGGATTTGTCTGAGCGGGACAGTAGAATGTTGTCGGTGCTGCTGCATTGCATCGGGGATTTTGAACGGATTTCGGACCATGCGCTGAATATCAAGCAGGCGGCGGATGAGATGACGGATAAAAAATTGTCGTTTTCTGATAAGGCGACGGAGGAGATAGAGGTGTTCTCCAGAGCAGTCAGTGAGATACTGGAACTTGCCGTCAGCGCTTTTGAGACAGAAAATTTGAAGCGGGCACAGCTTGTAGAGCCGCTCGAAGAGGTTATCGACCAACTTAACAATGAAATCAAAAAGCGTCATATCAAGCGTCTCCGCAAGGGAAAATGTACCATAGAGCTTGGCTTTGTGCTTACGGATATCACCACCAATTATGAGAGAGTGGCGGACCATTGCTCCAACATTGCCGTGTGCCTGCTGCAGGTGAGCGAGGGCAGCTTTGAGACACATGGATATCTGGACAGCTTAAAGGATGAAGAGAACATTGCCTTTAAGGGCAAGGTGCTCGCGTACAGGGAAAAGTATTTTCTTCCATAAGGGTCAGAGTTTTTTCTGCAAAAGTAAAAAAACCTGCCGCCAGAGCCGGCAGGACAAAAAAGGAAGCCGCTATACAGCGGCTTCTGTTTGTTCTTTTTCGTTTTCTTTGTCCGTTTCTTCCTTTTGGGGCTCTTCCTTCAGGGGAAGGGTCAGCAGCACATGGGAAATCCGGTTCTGGTCGATGCCTTTGACCTGCAGGACGGTACCGTCCTCCAAGGTGACGGCTTCCTCGTCTTCCGGCAGGCGGTCAAGCTGTCCGATGATAATGCCGCCGATAGAATCGTAGTCGTCGGAATTTAAGTCGGTGCCGATGGCATCGTTGATATCGGACAAATTCATGCTGCCTTCTATCAGGTAGACATGTTCGTCCATTTTTTGTATCAGCTCTTTTTCGTCTTCGTCGTACTCATCCCTGATTTCTCCGACAAGCTCTTCCAACAAATCCTCTAGTGTTATCATTCCCACAGTTGAGCCGTATTCGTTTAATACAAAGGCGACATTCATAGACTTTTCACGCATCTCCAGCAGCAAATCCGCCGTCTTCTTATATTCATAGGTGTAATAAGCATCGCGGATAAGAGACGCAAGCTGAAAAGAACTGCCCTCCGCGAGGAAAAAGTCTTTTATGTTGATGAAGCCAAGCATACTGTCTTTGTCTTCCTGATAGACAGGGATACGGGTGTACATGGACTCTTTAAAAATGGAAAGCAGCTCATCATAGGTACCGTCGGAGCCGATAGTCACCATATTTACGCGGGGAATCATAATATCCTTGGCGCAGGTATCGGAAAATTCAAATACATTGTAGATAAGCTCGCGTTCTTCCGTCTCGATTTCCCCGTCCTCATGGCTTACATCCACATACGTTTTTAATTCATTTTCCGTAATCGTTTCTTTTTTGGAGGAATCGATATGCAGCAGACGCAAAATACCGTTTGCAATGGCATCCACGATGAAGATGACGGGCGTCATCAGTTTCATCATATAATATATGGTACGTGAGTAGGTAAGGGCAATTTTTTCCGAATTCAGACTCGCCCATGTCTTCGGGACAATTTCCCCTATAAGCAGTATAACGAAAGTGAGCACGCCGGTAAAAACGCCTATGTACGCGCCGAAGCCCAGCTTGATAACCAACGTGGTGGTGAGGGAGGAAGCGCTTAAGTTGACAACATTATTGCCAATCAGGATGGCGTTCAGCATTTTGCTGTAACGGTCCAGTATTTTGTTGACAATCGCCGCCCGCCTGATTCCTTCCTCCTCCAGTGTGCGCATTTTGACACGGTTGACTGTGGTAAGCGCGGTCTCTGCGGAAGAAAAGAAAGCCGACAAAAGAACCAGAATAAAAAGAACTATCAGTTGTATGACACCAGAGGTATCCAAAAAAACCACTCCTTTGTGTTTTAAAATATTATTTCTAATGAATGAAATGATACAATATGTATCCGTATATTGTCAAGTTATGAGCCGTCCAAACATATAATTTCACAGGAAGTTTAGAATTGCTTCAAAGGAGGGAATATGGAGAGAGAGAGAAATCCAAAGAAAGAGACGGCTGGCGGGGCGCCCGTATTGTTTTTATTGAAATGCCTTTTGATTTCCTACATACTGACAGGCGGGCTTCTTATGCTGCTGGCGCTTTTGGTTTACCGTTTTAGCCTGTCGGAGAAGCTGGTATCGGCAGTGATTATCGGCATCTACATAGGAGCGACATTTTTTGCCGGATTCCTTGCCGGAAAAAAACTGAAAGCAAAAAAATATCTCTGGGGGCTTTTGGTAGGCAGTCTTTATTTTTTAGTGCTGGTTATATTGTCCCTTGCGGTGAACCATTCCTTTAAGGATGTGGCGACCAATTTCTTTACCGTACTGATTATGTGTGCCGGCAGCGGGATGCTGGGCGGGATGCTGAGCTAGGGCCGGATTTTGATTTTTTTGCAAAAAACTCTTTTACAAACAGGAAATATATGTTATACTACACAAATAAGCGTGAAAAGAAAAGCACTTTACAAAGGCTGTAAGAAAGGAATGACGATTCATATGAAGCACATCAAAACATTGAGTACCAGAGACCTAAAGGAATCCATGAAGAAGGGCGGCTGCGGCGAGTGCCAGACCTCCTGCCAGTCTGCATGTAAAACCTCCTGTACGGTGGGAAATCAGACTTGTGAAAAGCTGAAGTAAATATTTTTACAGAATGTAGTAGACAAAAAGCAGCGATTGGCGTCGCTGCTTCATTTATGTATGGAGGCAGTATATGATACACCAGTATAAAAGCAATGGTTTTAACATTGTTATGGATATAAACAGCGGCTCCGTTCACGTGGTGGACGATATTGTGTATGATATGATTTCATTGGTGGAGCCTTTGGTAGAAGAAGGAATCGGAGATGCAGAGCTGATAAAAGCAGCAGTGGTAAACTGTGCCAATCTGCCGTATCCGGAGGAGGAAATAGCGGAGGCGGTGGAAGAGGTGCTGGAGCTTGCAAGGCAAGGGCAGCTTTTTGCACCGGACACATATGAGGACTATATTTTTGATTTTAAAAACAGGGAGACGGTAGTAAAAGCACTCTGCCTGCACATTGCGCACGATTGTAATCTTGCCTGCGAATACTGTTTTGCAGGCGAGGGAGAATATCATGGAAGAAGAGCGCTTATGAGCCTTGAGGTTGGCAAAAAGGCGCTGGACTTTCTGGTGGCAAATTCCGGAAACCGCGTCAATCTGGAGGTGGATTTTTTTGGAGGAGAGCCCACCATGAACTGGCAGGTGGTGAAGGAGCTGGTGGCTTACGGCAGGAGCTTAGAGGAGCCGAATCATAAAAGATTCCGTTTTACCTTGACGACGAACGGCGTTCTGCTAAATGATGAAATATTAGAATTTGCCAACAAAGAGATGGCAAACATTGTACTCAGCATAGACGGCAGAAAAGAAGTGAATGATAAAATGCGTCCCTTCCGCGGCGGGCAGGGGAGCTATGACTGCATCGTGCCAAAGTTTATAAAAGTAGCGGAGAGCAGGAACCAGACAAATTATTACGTGAGGGGCACCTATACCCATGGCAATCTGGACTTTTCAAAGGATGTGCTGCATCTGGCGGATTTGGGCTTTCAGCAGATTTCCGTGGAGCCTGTGGTGGCGCCGCCTGAGGAATGGTATGCCATAAAGGAAGAGGATATTCCGGTGCTGAAGGAAGAATATGACAAGCTGGCAGCAGAGCTTATCAAAAGAAGAAAAGAGGGGAGGGGTTTTCACTTTTTCCACTTTATGATAGATTTGGAGGGCGGTCCCTGTGTGGCAAAAAGGCTTTCCGGCTGCGGCTCGGGGACGGAGTATCTGGCGGTGACGCCTTGGGGGGATTTGTATCCCTGCCATCAATTTGTAGGACAGGAAAAATTTCTGATGGGCAATGTGTACGACGGCATTGTCAACACGGCGCTTCGGGATGAATTCAAGTGCTGCAACGTCTATGCAAAGGAAAAATGTAAAAAATGCTTTGCAAAGTTTTACTGCAGCGGCGGCTGCGCAGCCAATTCCTACCATTTTCACGGCAATATCAATGATACTTACGATATTGGCTGTGAGTTGCAGAAAAAGCGTATAGAGTGCGCTGTTATGATAAAGGCGGCTTTGGCAGAAAGTGAGGAAGAAGATGAATAAAAACAGAGCGATAGCTATTCTGCTGGTGTTTTTTCTGGCACTTGCGGGCATTACCTACGTGGATATCAAAGGTGTTGACGGGGCGGGAACAGCTTCCGCCTCCGATATCACGCTGGGACTGGACCTTGCAGGCGGCGTCAGCATCACCTATCAGGTGGTGGGAGAAGAAACGCCGGGCGCGGCGGATATGAAGGACACGATAGACAAGCTGCAGCAGCGTGTGTTTACTTACAGCACGGAGGCACTGGTCTATCAGGAAGGAAACGACAGAATCAACATTGAAATCCCCGGGGTATCTGACGCCAACAAGATTTTGGAGGAGCTGGGCAGACCCGGTACATTGTATTTTATTTATGAGAGGGGCAGCGACGGCACGCCCAATTATTCTCAGAAGTACGAGACGGATGCAGACGGCAACTATCAGGTCAGTTATGTGCTGAACAAGACCATAGAGGAATTGGAGGCGGACGGTTCGATTGCGCTTTATGGTACGGATGTGGCGGATGCACAACCCGGAAGCACAAGGGACAATATGCAGAACAGCGTGTTCTGCGTCAATCTGTCCATGACGGCAGAGGGAAAGCAGAAATTTGCCGATGCGACCACCAGAGCGGCGGCAAGCGGAGAAACGCTTGCAATTTACTATGACGGCGTATTTTTAAGTGTTCCGAATGTTGCCAGACCGTTGACGGACGGTGCGGCGCAGATTACCGGCAATTTCACTTATGAAAGCGCGGACAGGCTTGCCTCCCAGATTCGTATCGGCGGGCTGAAGCTGGAGCTGAACGAGCTTCATTCCAAGGTGGTGGGCGCGCAGCTTGGTTCGGAAGCAATTTCCACCAGCTTAAAGGCAGGCGCTATCGGGCTTTTGGTCGTAGCGGTATTTATGATTGCGATTTATTTTTTCATGGGATTTGCCGCGGCGCTGTCGCTGCTTTTATATACTGCGCTTATGGTGCTTTTGTTAAATGGTTTCGATATGACGCTGACGCTGCCGGGCATTGCCGGTATGATTCTTTCCATCGGCATGGCGGTGGATGCCAACGTGATTATCTTTGCCCGTATCCGTGAAGAGCTGGCGGATGGCAAAACGGTGAAGGCGGCTGTAAAAATTGGCTTTGACAAGGCATTTTCCGCAATTATCGACGGCAATGTGACGACATTGATTGCGGCTGCGGTTTTATGGATACTGGGTTCGGGTTCTATACGGGGATTTGCGCAGACGTTAGTGCTAGGCATTGCACTTTCCATGTTTACGGCGCTTTTTGTGACGAGATGGCTGCTGAAGACGTTTTATGCCCTTGGACTGAGAGAAGAAAAGTGGTATGGCAGGGCAAAGCCGCAAAAGCCGATAGACGTTGTGGGGAAAAAGGGGATTTTCTTTGTTATTTCTTTGGCGCTGATTGCCGGCGGTTTTGTGATGCTGTTTGTCAATAAGCAGAGTACAGGCGCCGCCTTGAATTACAGCCTTGATTTTGTGGGCGGTACTTCTACCACGGTGACCTTTGGGGAAGAGATGAGCCTGAAAGAGATAGAGGAGCAGGTGATTCCAAAGCTGGAGGCCGTTGCAGGCAGCGCAGTGCAGCCGCAGCCGGTGCAGGGCACAAACGAGGTGGTTTTTAAGAGCAACGCATTGCAGAAGGAACAGAGAGAGCAGGTGGAAGAGCTGCTGCTTTCCGAATTTGGCGTGACGCAGGATAGGATTGTGATGGAGACCATCAGCTCCACCATCTCTGACGAGATGAAGCGGGACACCATTTTGGCAGTCTGTGTTGCCATTGTATGTATGTTAATCTATATCAGAATCCGCTTTAAGGATATTCGCTTTGGCGCGGGCGGCGTTCTGGCGCTTATGCATGACGTGCTGGTGGTGCTGGCATTTTATGCTGTGGCAAAGGTGTCCGTGGGCAGTACCTTTATTGCGTGTATGCTGACGATTGTAGGATATTCCATCAACGCCACAATCGTAATTTTTGACAGGGTGAGAGAGAATCAGGCAGTGATGGGCAGCAGGAGTGATTTAAAAGAAATCATGAATGCAAGCGTCACCCAGACCATGTCCCGCAGCATCTTTACTTCGCTTACCACCTTTGTGATGGTGGCGGCGCTGTATTTGCTCGGCGTTACGGCGATTCGGGAATTTGCCCTGCCTCTGATGGTGGGTATTGTGTGCGGTACCTATTCTTCTGTTTTTATAGCAGGAAACTTGTATTATATCCTGCGGAAGAAATTTCCGAAGAAAGAAAGTACAAAAGAGTGATGGAAAAGTGGTTTGTTGCGGCAAAAAGAGCAGATTTTGCCGCATGGAGCAAAAAATTTCATATCAGCCCTGTTACGGCAAGAATTATCCGTAACAGGGATATTTTTTCCGAGGAAGAGGTAGAAAAGTATATAAGCGGCACTTTTCTTGACATGTATCCGCCGGAGCTTATGGTGGATATGGAGGAGGCGGCGGTTATCATAGAGGGGAAAATCCGCAAAAGGGAAAAGCTGCGGGTGATTGGAGATTATGATGTGGACGGCATTATGGCTGCCCATATTCTGACGAAAGGCCTGCAGGCACTTTCTGCCGATGTAGATACCGTGATTCCCCACCGGGTAAAGGACGGCTACGGACTAAACGAACAGCTTATCGAGGATGCTTTTACGGAGGGGATACGTACCATCATTACCTGTGACAACGGCATTGCCGCCGCCAAACAGATTGCGCTTGCCGTATCGAAGGATATGACGGTGGTGGTGACGGACCATCATGAGGTGCCTTACAGGGAAGAAAACGGACAGCGTACGGAACTTCTGCCGGCGGCGGCGGCAGTGGTGGACCCGAAGCGGGAGGACTGTACCTATCCTTACAAAAATATTTGCGGCGCTGTCGTGGCGTACAAGCTGGCTGCGCTGTTATTTCGGCGCGCAGGTCTGGAGCCTGCGAAGAAGCAGGCACTTTTAGACGAGTTTTTGCAGTTATCGGCGGTGGCAACTGTTTGTGATGTGATGGAGCTTTTGGATGAGAACCGCATTATCGTGAAGGAAGGCTTAAAGCGCCTGCAGAGTAAGCCTTGTGAGGGGATGCGTGCGTTAATGGAAGTAAACGGCATAGAAAGCAGGAAGCTCTCGGCGTACCATCTGGGGTTTGTCCTAGGACCCTGCCTGAACGCAACAGGCAGACTGGATACGGCTGCGCGCGCACTGTCCCTTCTGTCGGCAAAGGACAGAAGGAGTGCGATGCAGGCCGCCGAAGAGCTGAAAGAGATGAATGACAGCCGTAAGCTGATGACGCTCGACGGACTAGAAAAAGCGGTGGCATATATAGAAGAAAATCATCTGGAGCAGGAAAAGGTTCTTGTGGTTTACTTGTCTGACTGTCATGAAAGTCTTGCCGGAATTGTAGCCGGCAGACTTAGGGAAAAGTACGGGAAGCCGGTCTTTGTGCTGACGAATGCGGAAGAGGGCGTAAAGGGCTCGGGGCGTTCTGTGGAGGGCTATGACATGTATGCCGCTATGACGGAGTGCAGGGAGCTTTTCACCAAATTTGGCGGGCACAAAATGGCTGCTGGACTGTCCATGCGCAAAGAGGATGTTTCTCTTTTGCGGAAACGGCTGAACGAGGGCTGCCGTTTGACGGAAGAAGATTTTATCAATAAGGTACATATTGATGTGCCCATGCCGCTTGTCCATGCGGACAGGAAGTTGGCGGAGGAGCTTCAGATTCTGGAGCCTTTCGGCACGGCAAATCCCAAGCCGTTATTTGCCTGCAGGGAGGTTCATTTTCAAGCGGGCAGGAAAATGGGAGCGAAGGAGAATTTTGCCCGTTATAAGGTGGAAGAGGACGGCAGGCAGTATGAGGTGGTTTATTTTGGCGGGCTGGAGAAATTTCACGCTTTCCTATGTGAAAAGTTTGGAGACGGAGCGGATGCGGCTCTGTACGCGGGCGGCTGTGATTACTGCATTTCCATAACCTACCAGTTGGGAATCAACAGCTATATGGGCAGGAGCGAGGTACAAATTCTGATGCAGCATTTTTGCTGAGCAGGCAGAAAAGAAGCCGTTTTATTTTTAAATCCTTTATTTTGTTTTTATAGTTTTCTCATATTTTAGACACAGAATGAACACATTTTATGAGTAATATGTATTTAGATAGTTGATGAACTCACTATCTCCCCCCCCTCATAAGAAAATGCGAGAAACCCGGTACCCACCGGGTTTCTTTGCGGTTAATGCATGGAATGGGATGAGGCGCCTGCAAATTTGGGGTGGTAAAGATGCCCAAAATGGAGTAAAATAGTAATAATTGCGCAGGACCGTCAAAATAAACGGTCAGAATGAGGACTTGATGGAGCTTGGGTCATTGTTAAAAGGGCTGGAGTTTACCTGCGTAAGAGGAAATCCGGAAACGGAAGTGACCGGAATTGTGTACGATTCAAGGAAAGTGAAGAAAGGGTGTCTTTTTGTCTGCATAAAGGGGACTCATTTTGACAGCCACGAGAGCGCTTTGCAGGCGGTGGAAGCCGGTGCGGCGGTTTTGGTGGTGGAAAGGGAAGTGGAGGTTAAGAGATCCGTCACCGTGATAAGCGTGGAGAATACCCGCTATGCCATGGCACATATTGCGGCGGCGTGGTACGGGCATCCGGCAGGGAAGCTTCAAACCATCGGCGTCACAGGGACAAAGGGGAAGACGACGACCACCTATCTTGTGAAGTCTATTTTGGAGAGCGCGGGCTACAAGGTCGGGTTGGTGGGAACTATCGAAACGATAATCGGTGATTTGCATATTCCGGCTGGCAATACGACGCCGGAATCCTGTCTCTTGCAGGAGTATTTCAGCAGAATGGCGGAGGCAGGCTGTGACGCAGTCGTGATGGAGGTGTCTTCACAGGGGCTGAAGCTGCATCGGACACAGGGCTTTGTATTTGACTATGGTATTTTTATGAATTTGGAGCCCGACCATATCGGCGCGGGGGAACATGCGGATTTTGCGGAATATATGGCATGCAAAAGGCTTTTGTTCAGACAGTGCAGAGTGGGAATTGTAAATGGCGATGATGCGCATTGGGAGGCAGTTACCGAAGGGCATACCTGTCAGATAGAGCGTTTTGGCATGAAGGAAGGCAATGACTTATGCGCCCGAAACATGCGTCTGGTAAGAAAGCCCGGAGAGCTTGGCATTGCTTTTTCGGTTACAGGGCTTTCCCATATGGAGGCAAGAGTGGCAGCGCCGGGGCGCTTCAGTGTTTATAATGCGCTTGCTGCCATTGCCGTCTGCCGTCATTTTGGGGTTTCCTATAAAAACATTGAGCAGGCGCTGCCAAAGGCAAGGGTCAAGGGCAGAATCGAGATGATAAAGGTGTCGGATGACTTTACCGTGCTGATTGACTATGCGCACAATGCCATGAGTCTTCAAAGTCTGCTTTTGGCGCTGCGGGAATATGAGCCGGGGAGGTTAATTTGTCTGTTTGGCTGCGGCGGCAATCGTTCTAAGCTGCGGCGGTTTGAGATGGGAAAGGTCAGCGGCAGGCTGGCGGATTTGACGATTATTACCTCGGATAATCCCCGTTTCGAGGAGCCGCAGGATATTATAGAGGATATTAAAGCAGGCATTGACGGAAGCGGCGGCAGATACATTGCCATATGCGACCGCAGGGAAGCCATTGCTTACGCCCTGCGGCATGGGCAGGCAGGGGACATTATTGTACTTGCAGGAAAAGGACATGAGGATTATCAGGAAATCAAAGGGAAAAAGTATCCCATGGATGAGAGAGTACTGATTGCGGATATACTGGCAGAAGGGATATAATCGATTTGGATAATAGATATGCTGACGTCATAATAGATATTGCCCATGAGAAGGTGGACCGCCCTTTTCAGTACCGAATTCCCGAGGGGCTTATAGAGCGGGTGACGGAGGGAAGCTGTGTCAGGGTGCCCTTTGGCGCGGGCAACCGGCTGCGCAAAGGGTATGTGGTGGCGCTTAAAAGCGCTGCCGAGTACGAGCCGTCCAAAATGAAGGAAATCGACAGCGTAGAGACAGGCGGCGTCTCAGTGGAGGGAAAACAGATTCTTCTTGCGGCGTTTCTCAAAAGAAATTATGGCTCTACCATGATTCAGGCGTTGAAGACCGTACTTCCTGCAAAGGTGTCTGTCAGGGCGGTGGAGCTAAAAAGCGTGCGCCTTGCCATAGCGCGTGGGGAAGCGGAAGAGGCGCTGGCACTTTTTGAAAAAAAGCATCAGACAGCAAGAGCACGTCTTTTAAAAGAGCTTCTTTTTGTGGACTGCCTGCCCTATGGGCTTGTGACAAGAAAGCTGCATATTGGAGCGGCAACCATAAAAGCGCTGAAAGAACAGGGCATCATAGCCGTGGATACCCGCCAAAGGCTTCGCAACCCTATCCGCATAAAGACGGCGGCGGAAGAAAAAAAGAGACTGAGTGCGGGGCAGCAGAAGGCGGTGGATACGGTGCTTTCCGATTATGATGCGGGCATACGCAGGACTTATCTGCTGCACGGCATAACAGGAAGCGGCAAGACAGAGGTTTATATGCATCTGATAGAAGGGATTTTGGCACGGGGCAGGCAGGCAATTGTGCTGATACCGGAAATAGCCCTGACATACCAGACACTTATGCGGTTTTACAGTCGTTTTGGCGACAGAGTATCCGTGATGAATTCCACCTTGTCCGCAGGTGAAAAATACGACCAGTGCGAGAGGGCAAAGCGGGGAGAAATCGATATTATCATCGGCCCCCGCTCCGCGTTGTTTACGCCGTTTCCCAATATCGGGCTGATTGTGATGGATGAAGAACACGAAAACAGCTATAAAAGTGAAAGCGCGCCAAAATATCATGCGAGGGAAACGGCGGAGGAAGTGGCGAGGCTGCACGGTGCAAGCGTGGTGCTTGGCTCTGCGACCCCTTCTTTAGAAGCGTTTTACCGGGCGCAGCAGGGCAGGTATCTTCGGCTTTCCCTGACGGAAAGGCTGACGGGCGGACAGCTCCCTTCCGTTCATGTCGTAGATTTGCGAAAGGAGCTGAAAGAGGGAAACCGCTCTATTTTCAGCAGGAAGCTGCAGGAGCTTTTGGACGACAGGCTGGCGAAAGGGCAGCAGAGTATGCTTTTTATCAACAGAAGAGGGTACGCCGGTTTTGTTTCCTGCCGCGCCTGCGGACACGTGATGAAATGCCCCCATTGCTCAGTGTCCTTGTCAGAACACAAGGGAGGCAGGTTAGTCTGTCACTACTGCGGTTATGAAGAGCCGTCGGTAAAGAACTGTCCCGTCTGCAAATCGCCGTATATATCCGGATTTCGGGCGGGAACGCAGCAGATTGAAGAAAAACTTGGGGAGCTTTATCCGCAAGCGCGGGTACTTCGCATGGACGCCGATACGACAAAGAAAAAGGAGAGCTATGAAAAAATACTTGCCGCCTTTGCAGGCGGGGATGCGGATATTTTAATCGGTACCCAGATGATAGTGAAAGGGCATGATTTTCCGAATGTGACGTTAGTGGGCGTGCTTGCGGCGGACATGTCGCTGTCCGTGGGGGATTACCGCGCTGCGGAGCGTACATTCCAGCTTCTTGTACAGGCTGCCGGCAGAGCCGGAAGAGGCGCTCTGAGGGGAGAGGTTGTGATACAGACCTACCAGCCGGAAAATGCCGCCATTGTACATGCGGCGGCGCAGGACTACAGAGGCTTTTATGAAGAAGAAATCCTTTACAGGGAGTTTTTGCGCTATCCGCCGGTCTGCAATATGATGGCGGTGCAGATATTTTCAGGAGAGGAAGAAAGAGGCGCAGCACTTGCAAAACGGCTGGCGGAGCGGGCAGCGCAGTTTCGGGACGAAGCAGAAAAAGCGGATAAGAGGCTTTGTGTCATCGGACCGGCGCCGGCAGCAGTCGGCAGGGTGAATGATATTTTTCGGTTTGTCTTCTATGTAAAATATGAAAATTATGATAAACTGATTGAGATAAAGGATATGCTGGAAGAAGAAGCGGCAGCGATGCAGCTTAAGAACGAGCTTTTGCAGATAGATTTTAATCCTGTCAATACATTTTAGAAACTCGTGTTCAGCAAAGGCTTCCACGATTTTTGAGTCTCATTTCCATGGGACAAAAGCCGCTATTTCAGAAAAAAGGACAGAAAGGGAAGGATAAAAATGGCACTGAGAAATATTAGGGAAATCGGAGACGCAGTACTCACTAAGACCTGCAAAGAGGTAAAGGAGATGACGCCCAGAACCAGAGAATTAATCGAAGACATGCTGGATACCATGTATGAAGCGGACGGCGTGGGGCTGGCGGCGCCGCAGGTAGGCGTGCTGAAACGAATTGTGGTGATTGACGTGACGGGAGAGAACCCTTACGTCATGATAAATCCGCGAATTGTTGAGACAAGCGGGGAGCAGACCGGTCAGGAAGGATGTTTAAGCGTGCCGGGAAAATATGGCATTGTGACCCGCCCTGATTATGTGAAGGCAGTGGCACTTGATATTGACATGAAGCCTTATGAGGTGGAGGGAACGGAGCTTTTGGCACGCGCTATCTGTCATGAGCTGGAGCATTTAGACGGGCACCTTTATGTGGAAAGGGTGGAAGGCGGCCTGCGAGACGTAGGAGAAGCGGAGGAGGAAGAACAGGAAGAATGAAAATCGTGTTTTTTGGAACGCCGGATTTTGCAGTGGACGCTCTGCAGGCACTGCTGCAGGAAGGGCATACGGTAACGGCTGTCGTGACGCAGCCGGATAAGGCAAAGGGAAGAAGCAAAACACCCGTATTTTCTCCGGTAAAGGAGTGCGCCGTAAAAGCAGGTATTCCGGTATTGCAGCCGGCACGGGTCAAGCGGCCGGAAGCAGTTGAGGCGCTTCGGGCTTATGAAGCAGATGTGTTTGTGGTGGCGGCGTTCGGGCAGATTTTGTCAAAGGAAATTCTGGATATGCCGCGGTTTGGCTGTTTGAATATCCATGCCTCCCTGCTTCCTGCCTACCGGGGCGCAAGTCCTATCCAGTGGGCGGTGATAAACGGGGAAGAAAAGACTGGCGTGACCGTGCAGCAGATGAATGAAGGCGTGGATACGGGAGATATTTTATATCAGAAGGAAATCCGGCTTGCCGAAAAAGAGACGGGAGAATCTCTGTTTGAAAAGCTTGCTCTGCTGGGGGCAAAAGCCATTGTGGAAACGCTGCGGCTGCTTGCAGAAGGAAAGCTTGTGCCGACAGCGCAGTGCGAGGAGAAGGCTTCGCATACGGGCATGATTCATAAAGATATGGGCAGAATGGACTGGAGTAAAACTGCGGAGGCGTTAGAGAGGCTTGTGCGGGGGCTCAATTCCTGGCCAAGCGCCTTTACTTTTCTGGAAGGAAAGCAGCTTAAAATCTGGGAAAGCGATGTCTGCAGGGATGAAGAGCTTCCGGAGGAGGCAGAATATGAAAAAGAAGCGCAGCCAGGGACCATTATTCGGGTGGAAAAGAACCGCTTTGCCGTAAAATGCGGCGAGGGAGCGCTTTGGATACTGTCTCTGCAGCTTGAGGGAAAAAAGCGGATGTGTACGCGGGATTTTCTTCTGGGTAATAATATAGAAGCAGGAATGGTTTTGGAAGGGAGGTAACACATGCCGTATTACTATTATTCTTATTATTTTGAGCCGACGTATCTTCTGGTGATTCTGGGTGCCTTGTTCTGCACGCTGACCGGCGTATGGGTGAACAGTGCCATGAAGAAATATCACAGGGTAGGAAATACAAGAGGGCTGACCGGCGGCGCTGCGGCTGAGAGGATACTTCGGGATGCCGGACTTTATGACGTGCGGGTGGAATGTCTCTCCAAGGGCGGCGGCGACCACTATGACCCGAGGACGAGGACGGTTCGCCTTTCCTATGAAAATTACAATTATGCCACGGTGACGGCTGTGGCTGTGGCGGCGCATGAGTGCGGACATGCAAAGCAGCATCAGGAGGCATATGCGCCGCTGAAGCTGCGCACGGCGATGGCGCCAGCAGTTTCCCTTGCCAACTACATTGGTATGCCTCTTATTTTTCTGGGCATTCTCTTAAGCTTTAATCAGACTTTGATTCACATTGGGATATGGGTGTTTGCGATTGCCGTGCTGTTTCAGCTTATCACCCTGCCGGTAGAGTTTAATGCATCTGCGCGTGCGCTTCAGACCATAGAGGGAAGCGGACTGCTTTCTCCCACGGAGCATTTCGGTGCCAAAAAGGTATTAAGGGCGGCGGCGCTGACTTATGTGGCAGGCGCGGCGGCGTCTATTTTACAGCTTCTTCGACTGATGATTCTGTTTGGCGGTAACAGGCGGAATGATTAGTGGCGAGGAGTCAGGAAAGGAAAGGGAATGGCGGACAATACAAGGGAAATTGTGCTGGACATGCTTTTGGAGGAGGAAAAGGGAGAGGCATACTCCCACAAGCTTGTTTTTGACGTCCTCACCAAATACGACTATTTGACGGCACAGGAAAAGGCTTTTATCAAAAGGCTCTTTGAGGGAACTATTGAGAGAAGGATAGAGCTGGATTACGAAATCAATCATGTGGCAAGTGTGCCGGTGAAAAAGATGAAACCGCTGATACGCAGTCTTTTGCGCATGAGTGCCTATCAGATATTTTTTATGGATGGCGTGCCAAATGCCGCGGCAGTCAATGAAGCCGTAAAGCTGGCGCAGAAAAGAAAATTCGTAAGCTTAAAGGGGTTTGTGAATGGTGTGCTGCGAAAGCTTTCTACCATGGGAGAGCCGGTGCTTCCGTTAAAAGAGAAGGAGCCGAAGGCGTTTCTTTCCGTGGCTTTTTCCATGCCGGAATGGATTGTGGAGCATTTTTTGAACTTGTATTCCTATGCGGAAACAGAGGCGTTGTTAGCTGCACTTTTGGAGGTGCGCCCCGTTACGATTCGCTTTGCAGGGAAGCTTGCAGCAGGGGAAAGAGAGACGCTGATAAGGCGGCTATGTGAAAAAGGGTGCCGGATATGGCCCCATCCTTATGTAAAGCAGGCATATTATCTGGAAAACTGTGACAATATTACGCG
Source organism: Lachnospiraceae bacterium (assembly GCA_013316825.1). Classification (GTDB taxonomy): domain Bacteria; phylum Bacillota; class Clostridia; order Lachnospirales; family Lachnospiraceae; genus Acetatifactor. Next base: position 77,186 of record WSLY01000005.1, read on the forward strand.
TTTGCCGGGATTTCAGGAAGGAAAGTTTACCGTACAGGACGCCAGCTCCATGCTGGCAGTTGCTGCCGCGGATATCAGGCAGGGAGATACCGTTCTGGATATCTGTGCGTCGCCGGGAGGAAAGACGCTGCTTGCCGCCGAATATGCCGGTGCAGACGGCAGTGTGAAAGCGCGTGATATCACGGAGGGTAAAGTGGCAAAAATTGCGGAAAATGTGGAACGCATGAAGCTGGGAAATGTAAGCACAGAGGTGTGGGATGCCGCTGTTTTTGACGAGGGGGCGGTAAAGAGCGCGGACGTGGTGCTGGCAGACGTTCCCTGTTCGGGACTTGGCGTGATGGGGAAAAAACGGGATATCAAGTACCGGCAGAGCAAAGAAGCGGTTGCAGAGCTGAATGCGCTGCAAAAAGCAATTGTCAGACAGGCGGCAGCCTACGTAAAGACAGGCGGAATTTTGTTGTACAGTACCTGCACCATAAACCCTGTGGAAAATGAAGAAATGGTGGATTTTATCTGCAGGGAAATGGACTTTTCGCCGGAAAGCATAGAGGCGTACCTGCCGGATATGCAGGGGAAGGAGACGGCAAAGCAGGGATATATACAGCTTTTGCCGCAAATACATGACACGGACGGCTTCTTTTTTGCACGTCTTCGAAAAAAAGACAACGTGAAGAGATAGATAATTGTGAAAGTCTTTATGAGGCAAGTGTCCGGACAGCAAAAGAGAGAAAGGAACGAAAACTTTGGAGAAAAAGAAGGACATTAAATCCATGACTCTTAGCGAGCTTACGGCGGAAATGGAAGCGTTTTCGGAGAAGGCTTTTCGGGCAAAGCAGTGTTATGAGTGGATGCATAAGAGGCTTGCCTGCGGTTTTTCGGAAATGACGAATTTATCTAAGGATTTTCGGGAAAAATGTGGGAACAATTATGAGTATGTGATTGCCGAAACGGTGGATGTACAGGAGTCTAAGGCAGATGGAACGAAAAAATACCTGTTCCGTTTTTTAGATGGCATTATGGTAGAAAGCGTGTGGATGCGGTATAAACATGGCAATTCGGTCTGTATTTCGTCACAGGCAGGGTGCCGTATGGGCTGTCAGTTTTGTGCTTCCACGCTGGACGGGCTTACACGAAATCTGACACCATCGGAGATGCTGGAGCAGGTGTATGCGATAACAAGGCTGACAAATGAGCGGGTTTCCAATGTGGTGGTGATGGGAATGGGAGAGCCTTTAGACAATTATGACAGCCTGCTTCGTTTTATCCGGCTTTTAACAAATGAAAACGGACTGCATATCAGCCAGCGGAATATTACGGTGTCCACCTGTGGGCTGGTACCGGAAATATACAGACTGGCGGAGGAAAAACTGCAGATTACGCTGGCGCTTTCCCTTCATGCGGCGACGGACGAAAAGCGGAGGCGTATTATGCCAATCGCCAACCGCTACAGCATAAAAGAGCTGATGGAAGCGTGCGGCTGTTACTTTGAAAAGACAGGCAGGCGGATTACGTTTGAGTACAGCCTGATGGACGGCGTCAACGATACGAAGGAGGATGCAGAACAACTTATCCTGCTGGCAAAGCCCTTTGGCTGCCACGTCAATCTGATTCCGGTGAACCCTGTCAGGGAACGGCATTTTGTCCGTTCAGACGTGGAGAAAATAGAGGCATTTAAAAATAAACTTGAAAAAAACAAAATAAATGTTACTATAAGAAGAGAAATGGGGCGGGATATCGACGGCGCCTGCGGACAGTTAAGAAGAAGACATATATAAGTGCAAGGAGAATGACGGTGTTAAAAACGTTTTCCATTACCGACATAGGAAAGAAAAGAAAACTGAATCAGGACTATGTTTATACATCCGAAAGACCTGTAGGGAATCTGCCCAATGTGTTTATTGTGGCGGATGGCATGGGAGGGCATAATGCGGGTGATTATGCTTCGAAATTTACCGTGGAAACCATCGTGGGGGAAATCGTCAATTTACCGGAGAAAAACCCTGAGCAGATTTTGAAAAAGGCGATAGAGGTTGCCAACGACAAGGTGCTTCGGATGGCGAATGAAAATCCGGACTTGGAAGGAATGGGAACTACGGTGGTTGCGGCAACCTGCATAGGAGAAGAGCTGCATGTTGCCAATGTAGGAGACTCCAGACTCTATGTGATTGGCGAGAAAATTACGCAGGTAACCAGAGATCACTCTCTTGTGGAAGAGATGATACGCATGGGCGGGATAGACAGGGCGACAGCCAGGAACCATCCGGATAAAAATATTATTACAAGGGCAATAGGAGCAGAGGAATCCATCGACATTGATTTTTTTCATGTCGGTCTGTCAAAAGGGGATATTGTGCTGATGTGCTCGGACGGTCTGACCAATATGCTTGAAGATGAAGAAATCCGTATGATTTTGAACGGACAGAGAGACATTGTGGAAAAAGCAGAGCAACTGGTTAAGGCAGCCAACAATAACGGCGGCAAGGATAATATAGCCGTAGTGCTTATCGAGCCGTTTGCAGAATAGTTTAGGAGTGAAGCGGTGTTGCATATGTTGCGGCAATGCCGTATGGAAGGAAAAACATGATTAAAATCGGAATGATGATTGGAGAACGTTACGAAATATTGGAAAAAATTGGAACGGGCGGCATGTCTGACGTATATAAGGCAAAGTGCCACAAGCTCAACCGTTTTGTTGCGGTAAAGGTGCTGAAGCAGGAATTTTCAGAAAATGCCAATTTTGTATCCAAGTTCCGTGTGGAGGCACAGGCGGCAGCAGGGCTTATGCATCCCAATATTGTGAACGTATATGATGTCGGGGAAGAAAACGGCATTTACTACATTGTAATGGAGCTGGTCGAGGGGATTACCCTGAAAAAGTACATTGAAAAGAAGGCAAGGCTCTCCTACAAGGAAGCAGTCAGCATTGCCATTCAGGTATCCTTGGGGATAGAGGCGGCACATAACAATCATATCATTCACAGGGATATCAAGCCCCAGAACATTATTATTTCCAAAGAGGGAAAGGTAAAGGTAACGGACTTTGGCATTGCCAAGGCAGCAACCAGCAATACCATCACCTCCAACGTCATGGGTTCCGTTCATTATACCTCGCCTGAGCAGGCAAGGGGCGGTTACAGTGATGAGAAAAGCGATATCTATTCTCTGGGTATCACGATGTTTGAGATGCTGACAGGGCGCGTGCCGTTTAACGGGGAAACCACGGTGGCGATTGCCATCAAGCATATTCAGGAAGAAATACCAAGCCCCAAGGATTTCGTGCCGGAAATTCCGGCAGGGGTAGAGTTAATTGTCTTAAAATGCTGTCAGAAAAGCCCTGACAGAAGATATCAGTCCATGGCGGAGCTGATAGAGGATTTGAAGCAGTCCCTTATCAATCCGGAGGATACCTTTGTGGTGTTCAACGATCCGGATGAAGATGCAGCAACAAGGTTTATCTCAGAAAATGAAATGGCGCAGATAAAGCGGCAGTCGGACCGCAGGGATTATATGGAAGAGACGCTGCGCTTAAAAAACGATACGGAGATGATAGAAGAGGACGAGTATCCCGAGGAGGAGTACGAAGACGGTTACGACCCCAAGATGGAAAAGATTACCACAATTCTTGCTGTGGTGGCAGGTCTGATTATCTGCTGTGTCATTATCTATTTTGTAGGGAAAATTACTGGTATCTTTGGATTTGGCGGGGAGGAAAAAGGAACGCCGACAACGGAAGAGAGTACCATGGAAAGCGAAACGGTACCTATGATAAGGGTGTCCGGCATGTCCGTAGCCGAGGCGCAGAAGCAGCTTCGGGAGATGGGGCTTCTGACGGAGTTAAATTATGTGGAGTCAGAGGCTTATGAGCAGAATATTGTAATCAGCGCGGATATTACGGAGGGAACTTCCGTGAAAAAGGGGACCACGGTAACGCTTACGGTCAGCGCCGGTACGGAAGGCAGAGAAGTGCCGAATGTGGTAGGACGTTCCTACGAGGATGCAGCCAATCAGCTTGCGGGACAAGGCTTTGTTGTCAATAAGACGGAAAGTTATTCTGCAGACGTGGAAAAGGGAAATGTCATTTCCCAAAGTCCTGTGGGAGGAAAAGCCCCCATCGGTTCCGTTATAACAGTGAATGTCAGTCTGGGGCAGGAGGACAATAAGGTAAGAGTGCCTGAGCTGCTGGGAAAACCGGAGGACGAGGCTGTGGCAAAGCTGATTGAAGCGGGACTTACCGTATCCACAAGTGAGGTGTATTCCAACGAGTATGAGCAGGGACTGGTGTGCTACCAAAGCTATTCTTACGGCTCCTATGTAGAGCCCGGTACAACGGTGGAAATTAAGGTCAGTCTTGGTTCGGAAACTGTCACGTACAAATATAATGCCAGTATCGAGGGCCCTACGCCGGAGGAGGCGCCGGATTATGTTGTGGGAACCTCAGTGGGTGTGACAATCGTGGCGGATAACGGCAAGGTACTTTTGGATACCACGACGACGACATTCCCGCTGGCAGCCAATCATAATGGAATTCCTTCCCCTAAGGGAATGATTACTTTCACCTATACGGTGACGACGCCTGCCACTACCACCACCAACGAATCGGGGGAGATTGTGACAATTCCCGGGACGACCGAGAGCAGGAGCTTTACGAGAGCGGTAGAGTTTGTGAAAGAATAAGGGGAATGCGAAAACGGTATGCAGGGAAAAATAGTAAAAGGAATTGCAGGCTTCTATTATGTGCATGTGAAGGATAAAGGCGTCTATGAATGTAAAGCGAGGGGCATTTTCCGCAAGGAAAATGTAAAACCGTTAGTTGGCGACGAGGTAGAAATCGACATTTTGCAGGAGGCGGGGCAGAAGGGAAATATCAAGCTGCTGCTCCCCAGAAGAAATGAACTGGTGCGTCCTAATGTTGCCAATATCGATCAGGCGCTTGTTATCTTTTCCATGGCAAAGCCTGCGCCCAGCTTAAATCTTTTAGATCGCTTTCTGGTTATGATGGGACAAAAAGAACTGCCCTGCATCATTTGTTTTAACAAGAAGGATATTGCAGAAGAAGGGGAAGAAGAAAAATTGAGAGAAGCTTACAGGGACTGTGGCTGCAGGCTTCTTTTTGTGAGCGCGAAAAGAAAAGAGGGTATGGAAGCGCTGCGCGCGCTTTTAGCGCAGAAGACGACGACCGTAGCAGGACCGAGCGGCGTGGGAAAGTCTTCGTTGGTAAACTGTCTGCAAAAATCCTCCGTCATGGAAACCGGAGAAATCAGTGCAAAGATTGAGAGAGGGAAGCATACCACCAGACATGCCCAGCTGCTTTTTTCGGAGGATGGAACCTACCTGATGGATACGCCGGGTTTTAGTTCTCTGTCGCTTTTTGATTTGGAGAAGGAGGAGCTTTCGGCCTATTATCCGGAATTTGCACCGCATACAGATGGCTGCCGCTTTCGCGGCTGTGTACATATAAGCGAGCCGGTATGCGGCGTAAAGGAAGCATTGGAAAAAGGGCAAATCAGCCGTGTCCGGTATGAAAATTACAGAATGCTGTTTGAGGAGTTGAAAGGAAGGAGAAAATAGAAAAATGAAACTAGGAATCGTGGGACTGCCAAACGTAGGAAAGAGTACTCTGTTTAATTCACTGACAAAGGCGGGAGCAGAATCAGCAAATTACCCCTTCTGCACCATAGACCCTAACGTGGGTATTGTTGCAGTGCCGGACGAGCGTCTGAAGCTTTTGGGCGATATGTATCATTCTAAGAAGGTGACGCCGGCTGTAATTGAATTTGTGGATATTGCGGGGCTTGTGAAAGGGGCTTCCAAGGGAGAAGGTCTGGGCAACCAGTTCCTCAGCAATATCAGGGAGGTGGACGCCATCATACATGTGGTGCGCTGCTTTGAGGATGCAAACGTGGTACATGTGGACGGAAGCGTGAATCCGTTACGGGACATCGAGACTATCAATTTGGAGCTTATTTTTTCTGATTTGGAAATACTGGAGCGGAGAATTGCAAAGGTGTCAAAAGGCGCGCGGATGGATAAGGGGCTTGCGAAGGAGCTGGCTCTTTTGGAACAGATTAAGGCACATCTGGAGAGTGGCAGAATGGCAAAGAGTCTTGTGATAGAGGACGAGGATGATGCAGAGCTGCTTAAAAGCTATAATCTGCTGACCTATAAACCCGTTATCTATGCGGCGAATGTGTCGGAGGACGAGCTTGCCGACGACGGTGCTGGGAATGCGGGCGTAGCGGCAGTCAGGGAATTTGCGGCGGGTGAGGATAGCGAGGTCTTTGTGATTTGCGCGCAGATAGAGCAGGAGATTGCCGAGTTAGAGGATGATGAAAAAGCGGTTTTTTTAGAGGACATGGGGCTTTCGGAATCAGGACTTGAAAAACTGATAAAGGCAAGCTACCGCCTGTTGGGGCTTATCAGCTATTTGACGGCAGGAGAGGACGAGACCCGGGCATGGACCATTCGGGTAGGAACCAAAGCGCCGCAGGCGGCAGGAAAAATTCATACGGATTTTGAAAGAGGATTTATCAAGGCGGAGGTTGTCAACTATAAGGACCTTTTAGAGCAGGGCTCTCTTTCCGCGGCAAGGGAAAAGGGATTAGTCGGCATGGAGGGCAGGGACTATGTGGTAAAGGATGGCGATGTGATTTTGTTCCGCTTTAATGTATAAGAAAAAAGAACATGAGTTCGATTAAACGATAAAAACTATATTATGTAGCAAAGAAAAGAGCTGGTACAACATGTTGTACCGGCTCTTTTTTCGTCGTAAAAAGGCGCAATTTTTTTGTGTAAATCACTTGAATGTACTTGCTAAACGGCTTTCTTTAGTATAAAATCATTATGAAAGTGGTTAAAAGTGGCGCTAGGTGGTTGAAAGTGGTGATAAAAGCGTGCTTTTTGTGGCAGACTACTTTTGAAGGCGGGTGATTGCAATGTTCATGGGTGAATACAATCATACGATAGACGCAAAGAGCAGGTTGATTATCCCTTCTAAGTTCCGTGAGACACTTGGAGACGAGTTTGTGGTAACGAAGGGGCTGGACGGCTGCTTATTTGTGTTTGACAACACCGAATGGACCGCTTTTGAAGAAAAGCTGAAAAAGTTACCCTCCCTGACAAATCCGGATGTACGTAAATTTATTCGTTTTTTCATGGCGGGCGCAACGGCTGTGGAGGTGGACAAGCAGGGAAGAATCCTGATTCCTGCAAGCTTAAAGGACTTTGCAGCGCTTTTAAAGGATGTTGTACTGATTGGCGTCGGCAGCCGTGTGGAAATTTGGAGTAAGGAAAGATACGAAGGAACGGTTACCTATGACGATATGGAAGAGATTGCAATGCACATGTCTGAATTAGGACTTGGAATCTGACGCGGGCAGGCACCCTCCGGGAAGCCGGCGGGAAAGGCACAAAGGTTATGGCATTTTCGCATTATTCGGTATTACTGGAAGAAACCATTACAAATCTGCAGGTAAAGGCAAATGGCATTTATGTGGACGGTACGCTGGGCGGCGGCGGACATGCCATGGAAGTGGCGAAGCGTCTGACAAACGGTGGAAAGCTTTTTGGCATAGATCAGGACGATGACGCGCTGAAAGCGGCAGAGGAGAGGCTTTCTTCATATAAGGACAGAATTACCTTTGTGCGAAGCAACTACTGTAATATGCGTGAGGTGCTCACGCAGTACGGTATAGCGCAGGTAGACGGCATTCTCTTAGACCTTGGTGTTTCCTCTTACCAGCTCGACACACAGGAAAGGGGTTTTTCCTATCGTTTTGACACAAGGCTGGATATGCGGATGGACAGGCGGCAGACACTTACTGCCGAGACGATTGTCAACGGCTATACGGAAGCGGAGCTGTACCGGATAATACGAGATTACGGAGAAGAACAGTTTGCAAAAAACATAGCAAAACATATTGTAAAATACAGAGAAAAAAAACAGGTTGAGACAACGGGTGAGTTAAATGAAATTATAAAAGCAGCTATTCCGGCTAAGATGCGCCAGAATGGACATCCTTCCAAACGGACTTTTCAGGCAATCCGCATCGAGTGTAACAGGGAGCTGGAAGTCCTGAGGGATTCATTAGACATGATGATAGAAATGCTTCATACAGGGGGAAGGCTTTGTATTATCACGTTTCACTCATTGGAGGACAGGCTGGTGAAGGCGGCGTTTAGAAGACAGGAAAATCCTTGTACCTGTCCGCCGGAATTTCCGGTCTGCGTATGTGGGAAAAAGCCGCAGGGCAGGGTTGTGACGAGAAAACCGATTTTGCCGTCGGAGGAGGAATTGAGGGAAAACAGCCGCTCAAAAAGCGCCAAGCTGAGAGTATTTGAAAAGAAATGAGGGTAGTAATATGGCAGGAGGTCAGAGAAGACAGACATATCGATACATAGAGGGAAACACGGCAAGAAAGCTGGATGTAAGACGCGCAATGGAGGAAGAGCCGCGCAAAAAGCTGAGCAATGAGACGCGAAAGAACCGCGACAGGGCATATTACATGAATTTTGGGTATGTTATATTTTTGGCGGCGGCACTCTGTATTGCGGCTTATGTGCTGATTGGATTTATCAGACTGCAGGCAGATTTGACGGCACAGGTGGAGCAGATAGCCACGTTAGAGAACAGGCTTAACAATATGAGGCTTGCCAATGACGAAGAATTGGTGCGTATCAACAGCAGCATAGACTTAGAGGAAATACGGCGGATTGCCATTGGCGAGCTGGGCATGGTTTATGCAACGGAGGGACAGATTATTAACTATGCCAATGAGGGTAGTGATTATGTACGCCAGTTCGGTGACATACCCGGGCAAAAATAAAGCAATAAGCACGGCTTTATTGCTTTGGAAACAAGAACTGTGCAGCATTGCAATCGCAGATGAGGTGCATGGAGCAGCACGGATGGGAGCAGGTTTTGGAAAGACAAGACAGGAAAGGCATGGCAAAACGTCCGGTTCAGGATGCAAAAAAACAAAAGTCCAATCAGAGATTTACCATTAAAATGCAAAAAAAGCTCTTGGTTCTGTTTGGACTTGTTTTGCTTGCCTTTATCGGATTGAGCGCAAGACTGCTGTGGATAAGCAGAGAAAAGGGAGAGAAGTACGGCAGACAGGTATTATCCCAGCAAAAGTATGACAGTATTACGCTCCCTTTTCGGAGAGGCGATATTGTGGACTGCAACGGCAGCAGTCTTGCGGTCAGCGAAAAGGTATATAATCTGGTAATTGATTCTTATGTTATGACGAGCAGGGAAACATACTTAGAACCGACCCTTTCCGCTTTGGGGAGCTGTTTTCCCCAGCTTGATATGGCGGAAATCCGAAAATATATTACGGAGCACCCGCAAAGCAGGTATTATGTGCCTTTAAAAAAGCTTACCTTCGATGAAATCAAGGCGTTTATGGAAAAACAGAATGACACGGGAGAGAACGGAGAAGGCAGGTATATCAAGGGGATATGGTTTGAAGAGGAATACAGAAGAACTTATCCTAACGGCAGCTTGGCATGTGACGTGATAGGCTTTACCACCTCGGACGGCACGGGAATGTATGGGCTTGAGGAATATTATAACGATATTTTAAATGGCACGACCGGAAGGGAATATGGCTATCTCAATGGGGACTCCAATCTGGAGAGAACGACAAAACCGGCGGTGGACGGTTATACGCTGGTGAGTACGCTGGATATCAACATCCAGAGCAGCGTAGAAAGATACTTGGCAGAATTCTGGGAAGAGTATGAAAACAACAATACACAAGGACCGGCCGCCGACAATGTGGCATGTATCATTATGGAGGTAAATACCGGTAATGTACTCGCCATGGCGAGCTATCCGACATTTAATTTAAATACCCCCTATGATTTAAGCGCATTTTATACACAAGAGGAGATTGCCCGTATGCAGGAGGAGGGGACTTATTATGAGACGCTGAATGCATTGTGGCGCAATTTCTGCATTACGGACACCTTTGAGCCAGGCTCTACTTATAAGCCTTTTACGGTGGCAATGGGGCTGGAGACGGGAAAACTGACAGGAAATGAAACCTACGAATGTACGGGAGGTCTGGTGGTGGTAGAAGGCGAAAAGCCCATACGCTGCCATAACAGATGGGGCGACGGCAGCAATGTCAGCGTCAAGCAAGCGGTTGCCGCTTCCTGTAACGTGGCACTGATGAAAATGTCCTTTGCCATCGGAACGGAAATCTTTGCGGAGTACCAAAGGAATTTTAATTTTGGACTGCGCACCAATATTGATTTGGCGGGAGAAGCAAGAACGGCAGGACTTTTGCACGGCGCGGACGAAATGAGAAAAGTGGATCTCGCGACAGGCTCTTTTGGGCAGGGCTTTAACGTGACGATGATACAGATGATGGCGGGATACTGTGCCCTGATTAACGGCGGCTATTATTATGAACCGCATATGGTAAGGCAGATTCGCACGACGAATGGCGCGGTAGTGGAAAATATTGAGCCGAGAGTGTTAAAGCAGGTGATTTCGGAGTCTACCTCTGCATTGATAAGAGAATACTGTATTGCAACTTGTGACCCCAATGGGACCGGCAACACAGGCAAGGCGGCGAGACCTGCCGGTTATGCCATCGGCGGGAAGACCGGTACGGCGCAGACACTGCCGAGAGGAAACGGGGAGTATATCGTTTCTTTTATCGGATTTGCGCCGGCAGAAAATCCGGAGATTGCTATTTATGTAGTGATTGACAGACCCAATATTCCGGACCAGAGTACCGGAACCAAGCAGGCAACAGCCATTACCAGAGACATTTTGACAGAGATACTTCCCTACATGGGTATCTTTATGACGGAGGACTTGTCAGAGAAGGAACTGGCAGAGCTGGAGCAGAAAAAGTTAGAGGACACACGCCGTTATGCGCAGACCGTGAGCGGCGGAGATGCGCAGGACGGAGGCGGGCAGGAAGGCGATAGCGGGCAGGATGGCACTACTACGCCGGCACGTCCTCCGTGGATGGATTTTGAGCGGGACCCTGCTACGGGCTATTTAAAGGATCCTGAGACAGGACAGCTTATAGACCCTGAGACAGGGGATGCCATAGGAGGCGACTATGGTGCAATTCAGGAATAGATACGACAGATAAAATCATAACCTCATAAAAAAGGGAATACAGTGTATCAATACCTTTTTTATGAGGTTTTCATGTTAGAGAGCGGAAACAGGACCTTTCACCGGAAAAAAATAACCATTATCTTCTTTTTATGTGCATTTGTCCTTCTTCTTTTGTTTTTCAGACTGGTATATCTTATGATTGCAAAAGCGGACTATTATGCGGCAAAGGCTGTGGAGCTGCATGAAAGGGAGAGGAGCATCAAGGCGGCAAGGGGGCGGATACTGGATTGCAATGGCAATGTCATTGCAGACAACAAGACGGTCTGCACCATATCCGTCATACATAGTCAGATTGAGGATAAAGAAGAGGTAATCGCAGTCCTTTGCAGAGAGCTTGGGCTGTCGGAGGAATATGTGCGCGCCCGTGTAGAAAAATTTTCTGCCATAGAGCGGATTAAGAGCAATGTGGATAAGGAAACGGGGGACCGTATACGGGAATATGACCTTGCCGGCGTCAAGGTAGACGAGGATTATAAGCGGTATTATCCCTACGGCAGCTTAGCGTCCAAGGTACTCGGCTTTACGGGAAGCGACAATCAGGGGATTATAGGTCTGGAAGTGATTTATGACAAATACCTTGAGGGAGAAAAAGGAACCATACTCACAGTTACGGATGCAAGGGGCATTGAAGTGGAAGCGGCGGGAGAGAGCCGGATAGAGCCCGTAAACGGCAATGACCTGCATTTGAGTATGGATATGAATATACAGAGCTATGCCACGCAGCTTGCGTATCAGGCGATGGAGACAAAGCAGGCGGAAAGTGTTTCCATTATCGTGATGAATCCGCAGAACGGTGAGATTCTGGCAATGGTAAATGTACCGGAATTTGATTTAAACAATCCTTATGAGCTTTCAGACCAAATTTTAATGGGAGCGGGCGTTTCTTCCGGCGATGCCAGAGATAACCTGTCGGCGGAGGATAAACAGGACCTTTTGAATGCTATGTGGAGAAACGGCTGTATCAACGATACCTATGAACCGGGTTCTACTTTTAAAATCATAACGGCGGCGGCAGGGCTGGAATCCGGTGTGGTAACGCCAAACAGCAATTTTTCCTGTCCCGGCTTTATTGTAGTGGAGGACAGAAGGATACGATGCCATAAGGTAGGAGGGCATGGGGCGGAGGATTTTGTGCACGCAACCATGAACTCCTGCAATCCGGTCTTTATTACGGTAGGACTTCGAATGGGTGCGGAAACCTTCTACAATTATTTTGAGCAGTTTGGACTGCTGAAAAAAACAGGCGTGGATTTGCCAGGGGAAGCAGGAACCATTATGCATAAGCTGGAAAATATCGGCGAGGTGGAGCTTGCGACCATTTCCTTCGGGCAGTCCTTCCAGATTACCCCCATACAGCTATTGACGACGGCTGCATCCATTGTAAACGGCGGCAGGCGCATCACGCCGCATTTTGGAGTAAAAATAACGGATGCGGACGGAAATCTGATAGAAACGCTGGAGTATCCGGTGACGGAAGGAATCGTTTCGGAGGAAACATCGGCAACCATGCGTGAGATTTTGGAACTGGTGGTGGCAGAGGGCGGCGGAAAAAATGCGTATATAGAAGGTGTCCGCATTGGAGGAAAGACGGCTACAAGCCAGACGCTGCCCAGAGGGAGCGGCAAATACATCGCCTCATTTGTCGGTTTTGCGCCGGCGGATAACCCGCAGGTGATTGCCATAGCGATTATCAATCATCCGCAGGGACAGTATTACGGCGGAATGATTGCCGCACCGATTGTCCGGCAGCTTTTTGAAAATATTCTTCCTTATTTGGAGATTATGGATTATAATGAAAATGGTGTTTTAGAAACGCCTGAAAACTGAGAGGGAAAAAGGCTATGCATGATACGGTTGCAATACCCGCTGTCGCAGCATTTATCATCAGTGTTTTGGCGGGACCGATTGTAATTCCTTTCCTAAAGAGATTGAAGGTGGGGCAGACTGTCAGGACGGAAGGCCCCAAAACCCATCTAAAGAAAAATGGAACGCCCACCATGGGAGGTATCCTGATTCTTTTTGCAATACTGGTGGTTTCCTTGTTTTATGTGAAAAATTACCCGCGCATGATTCCAATCCTGTTTCTGACGCTCGGCTTTGGGCTGGTGGGATTTTTAGATGATTACATAAAAGTGGTACTTATGCGTTCCATGGGCTTAAGCCCGCTGCAAAAGCTGTGTATGCAGCTTTTGGTGACAGGGATTTATGCATTTTATCTAGTCAACTATACGGGGACGGATTTGGCAATGCGGCTTCCGTTTGTGAAGGATAAGTTGATTGATTTTGGTTTTCTGAACATACCAATCCTGTTTTTTATCGTGCTCGCCACGGTAAACGGTACGAACCTGACGGATGGACTGGATGGGCTTGCCGGCAGTGTGACGGTGATTGTGGCAACCTTTTTTTCGGTGGTTGCAATCGGCACAAAGAGCGGGATTGAGCCTGTTACCTGTGCAGTAGCAGGCGCGCTTTTGGGTTTTTTACTGTTTAATGTGCATCCGGCGAGTGTTTTTATGGGAGATACGGGCTCCCTTGCCTTGGGCGGCTTTGTGGTATCCGCCGCCTATGCACTGAAGCTTCCGCTGTTTATTCCGATAGTGGGCATTATCTACCTGATAGAGGCTTCGTCGGTGATATTGCAGGTGCTGTATTTCAAAATAACGGGTGGTAAGCGGATTTTCAGGATGGCGCCTTTGCATCACCATTTTGAGCTGGGAGGGTGGTCGGAGGCAAAGGTCACGGCAGTATTTTCCATTGTGACCGCAATTTTTTGTCTGATTGCCCTGTTGGGATTATCATAGACCATAGTAGAATGATGAGGGTACACATATGAATGTAAAAGATAAAAAAGTGTTAGTAGTGGGTTCCGGAATCAGCGGCATTGCTGCCGTGGCACTTTTAAAAAGGGCAGGAGCCCATCCTATGTTGTTTGACAGCAATGAAAAACTTGCAAGAGAGGAAATGGAAAAAAGGCTTTCGGAGCCGGGAAGCGCAGAGTGTTTTTGCGGCAGAATGCCGCAGGATGCCGCCGAGACGGTAGAACTTGTCGTGTTAAGTCCCGGCGTTCCCTGTGATTTACCTTTTGTGGAGCAGTTTAAGCAGCGGGGCGTCCCCGTTATCGGAGAAATCGAACTTGCCTATCTGCATGAAAAGGGAAAGATTGTGGCGATTACCGGTACCAACGGCAAAACCACTACCACGACTCTGGTGGGCGAGATTATGCGGGCGTATTTTGACAGTGTGTTTGTGGTGGGCAATATCGGCAAGCCCTACACCGGCGAGGTTTTACATACAACGCCCGAATCGGTGACAGTTGCTGAAATCAGCAGTTTCCAGCTTGAGACAGTAAATACTTTCAGGCCTTTTGTTTCCGCCATACTGAACATTACGCCGGACCATTTAAACCGGCATCACAGCATGGAAAATTATGTGGCGGTAAAGGAATCTGTGACGAAAAATCAGACGAAAGAAGATACCTGTGTACTCAACTATGAGGACAAATATCTGCATGAATTTGCGGAAAAGTGCCCTGCCAGAGTGGTATTCTTTTCTTCGGGCAGAAAGCTTTCCGATGGTTTTTATCTGGAAGGGGATTTTATCTGCCGCGGGGAAGAGGGGAAAGAGGAAAGGATTTTAAACATTCATGAAGATATGCGCCTTGTGGGATTGTGCAATGTGGAAAATGTGATGGCAGCATTGGCAATTGCGGAGAGCATGGGAGTGCCGAGAGAGATTTCCCTTGCAGTCATCAGGGATTTCAAGGCAGTAGAGCATCGGATTGAGTTTGTGGCAGAGAAAGGGGGCGTTTTGTATTACAATGATTCCAAGGGCACCAATCCGGATGCAGCCATACAGGGAATACGCGCCATGGTACGTCCTACGGTGCTGATTGGCGGCGGTTATGATAAGGACAGCGAATATGACGAATGGATAGAGGCATTTGACGGCAAGGTGAAATGTCTGGTGCTTCTGGGACAGACGAGAGAGAAGATTGCAGAATGTGCAGGAAGGCATGGCTTTGTCAATATTAAGATGGCGGACACCTTTAAGGAAGCCTTTGATTTGTGCGTGGAGACAGCAGCGGGGGGGGACGCCGTGCTGTTATCGCCTGCCTGTGCAAGCTGGGGGATGTTTAAGAATTATGAGGAGCGGGGCAGGATTTTCAAAGAATACGTGAATGCACTGAAGGAGTGACAAGGTGGCAAACAGGAGAAAAAAACAAAGACAATCCGAATATTTCTTTGATTACAGCCTGCTTTTCATTGTGCTGTTTCTTTTGGGCTTTGGTCTGGTAATGCTTTATTCCACCAGCTCTTATGAAGCGGCGCAGGATTATGGAAGTTCCACTTTTTTTCTGGAAAAACAGTTAAAAGCGACGATACTCGGGCTGGCGGCAATGATGGTGGTGGCAAACATTCCTTATCATTTCTGGGAAAAATTTTATGGGCTCGGTTATGTAGCTTCCGTGGTGCTGCTGTTGCTGATTATCCCGTTCGGCCATGAGTCAGGCGGCGCAAAGCGCTGGTTCCGTATTGGAGGGCTTTCGATACAGCCCTCGGAAATTGCGAAGCTGTGTATGATTCTGTTTCTTGCCGTTATGATTTGTAAAATGGGAAAAGGCATCCGCTCGTGGAAAGGATTTATTGCCGTTATCCTGATGCCCCTGCCGGTAGTGCTTATGGTCTGGAAAATCACTTCAAACTTGAGCTCGGCGATTATCATTATGGGAATTGCCGTATTGATGGTGTTCGTGGCAAGTCCCGATTACAAGAAATTTATCCTGATGGGAGTTATAGGTGCGGCGGGCGTTGCGCTGGTGGTATTCCTGATTGTCAATGCGGCAAGCGCCGACGGCTTAAATTATCGCGGCGAGCGTGTGCTGGCATGGCTGGACCCGGAGGCGTACGTCAGCGACACAGGATACCAGACACTGCAGGCGCTCTATGCTATCGGCTCCGGCGGCATATGGGGCAAGGGGCTTGGGCAGAGTATGCAGAAGCTCGGCTTTATCCCCGAAGCACAGAACGATATGATTTTTTCCATTATCTGTGAGGAACTGGGTTTGTTCGGCGCAGTCGCCATTATCCTGATGTTTGTTATGCTGATATGGCGGCTTATGGTAATTGCAAACAATGCGCCTGATTTATTTGGTGCTCTCTTGGTGGTTGGCGTTATGGGACATATGGCGATACAGGTTATCCTCAATATTGCCGTTGTAACCAATACCATACCCAATACAGGTATTTCGCTGCCGTTCATCAGTTATGGCGGAACGGCGGTGCTGTTCCAGCTTGCGGAGATAGGGCTTGTGCTGAATGTGGCGAAGCGGATTCAGCTTAAGGAGGTGTAAGGGAAAGGACTTCTCCCGCACGGGGAGAATCGTTTTGCGATTCTCCGATGCGTAACTTAGAAGTTCTTAGGCTGTGTTTTTTACAGCCTTAGAACTTCTTTACGCACTCTGCATATGATAGTGTTATATCAGCTCTTTTCTATGGGAGGAACGTTTTGGAGTCTATTTATATCCACGGCGGAATCGCCCTGCAGGGGCAGGTTAGGGTACAAGGCTCTAAAAACGCGGTATTGCCGGTGATGGCGGCTACCCTGTTGACGGAAGGAACCAGCACGATTGGGAATTGTCCCAGACTGAAGGATGTCTATCATATGCAGACGCTTTTGGAGAGTCTGGGTTGTGTGACGGCAAGGGACAAGGAAATGCTGAAGGTACATGCGGCGAATGTAAGTACGCTGCGTGCGCGGGACGGTATGCCTGAGGATGCGGTGCGGGGAATGCGCTCGTCCATTATTCTTCTGGGCGCATTGCTGGGCAGGCTTGGAGAAGTGCGGGTGGAATATCCCGGCGGCTGCGTGATTGGAGAGAGACCTATCGATATACACATCGAAGCCTTAAAGAAGCTGAACGTGCATTTTGAAGAAAAGTCTTATGGTTTCTATGCTTATAGTGAAGAACTGCGGGGGACGGAAGTAAGCCTGCCGGTTCCGAGCGTGGGTGCCACGGAAAATTTGATACTGGCAGCGGTGCGTGCCAAGGGAACAACCGTTATCCGCGGCGCGGCGAGAGAACCGGAAATCACCGCATTATGTGAGTTTTTGTCATTGTGCGGCGCAGATATTGCCGGAACCGGAAGCGCTACACTTATCATACAGGGCGTGGAAAGGCTTATGGGAGCGGATTATGCGATAGCCGGAGACAGGATTGTGGCGGGCACCTATCTGTGCGCTTGTATGGCGGCAGGCGGAGAAGTGCTGTTAAAGGAAGCGCCGGTTTTGCAGATGCGGGAGACGCTTGCTGCTGCAATAAGAATGGGGGCTGTCTGTCAGGAAACGGAGGAAGGCTTGTATGTGCAGATGGAGGAAAGACCCAAAGCCTTAAAAAGACTGGCTACGGCACCTTATCCCGGATTTCCGACAGATATGCAGTCGCCCTTTCTGCCGGTACTCTCACTTGCCGAAGGGGAATGCGACGTAGAGGAAAATATTTTTGAAAACAGGTTTCATATTGTACCATATTTACAAGATATGGGCGCTGATATCACACAGACGGATGCAAGACATATACATCTGCGTGGAATCGAGGAATTAACAGGAAGGCGTGTGCTGGCAAAAGAATTAAGGGGCGGCGCCGCGCTGACAGTTGCAGGGGTTGCGGCAAAAGGCGTGACTGTTGTGGACGGGTGCAAATTTATTGAACGCGGGTATGAAAATATCTGTAGGGACTTAAGAGAGTTAGGAGTGCGTATTTACGGTGTTTAAAGGCAGAAGAATGAAAAAAAACAATCGGAGAGGAATCAGGCTGCTCTGCATGCTTTTCGTGGTGGCACTGGTTCTGGGCGGCATCTATTATTTTCTGCTCACCCACACCATAAAGACGGTGTATGTGGAGGGTAATGTGCATTACACCAAAGAAGAAATACAGGATATGGTAATGGAAGGACCCCTTGGGGATAATTCTTTTTACCTGTCCTTATTATATGCGGACAAGCAGATAACAGATATTCCCTTTATTGCTTCCATGAGCGTGGAGGTGCTTTCACCGGATACGGTTAAAATAAAAGTGTTCGAAAAAACACTTGCCGGCTATGTGGCTTATCTGGACCGTTATCTGTATTTTGACAATGAAGGCACCGTGGTGGAGATATCAGGAATCAAGACGGAGGGCGTGCCTCAGATAACGGGGCTTTCTTTTGAACATGCAGTATTGAATAAACCGCTGCCGGTTGCGGATACGGAGGTTTTTGGAAAAATCCTTACGATTACAAAGACGCTGACAAAGTATTCCTTGTCGGCGGACCGTATCTATTTTAATGCAAATAAGGAGGTAACGTTATATTTTGGAGGCATTAAGGTGGTTTTTGGCAGCGACAGCCTTTTGGATGAAAAAATAATGCAGCTGCAAAGCCTGCTTCCCAAGCTGGAGGGTATGAGCGGTACTTTGAATTTACAGAATTATGATGAAAACACAAGTTCTATCCCGTTCAAACCGGATATGTAAATTTTGAAAACCTGAAAAAGAAATGAAAAAATGTGTTGATTAATTGGCAAAATAATTATATGATAGACTATATGGATTTTGTTTGGAAATAAGGAGGAATAACCCTTGCTGGAGATTAAGACGAACGACGCGGAATCTGCTGCAAAAATCATTGTGGTTGGTGTTGGCGGAGCAGGTAATAACGCTGTAAATAGAATGGTTGATGAAAATATTGACGGGGTAGAGTTTATCGGTGTCAACACTGATAAACAGGCACTGCAGCTTTGTAAAGCACCAAAGCTGCTGCAGATTGGTGAAAAGCTGACAAAAGGGTTGGGTGCCGGTGCCAAGCCGGAAATCGGTCAGAAGGCTGCCGAAGAGAGTGTGGAGGAAATTGAGACGGCGCTCAAAGGGGCAGATATGGTTTTTGTCACCTGCGGTATGGGCGGCGGAACCGGAACCGGTGCAGCTCCCGTGGTTGCCAAGGTTGCAAAGGAAATGGGGATTTTGACGGTAGGCGTTGTGACAAAGCCTTTCCGTTTTGAAGCGAAGGCGCGTATGGTAAACGCGATGAGCGGTATTGAAAATATCAAAGGCAATGTAGATACTTTGATTGTTATTCCCAATGATAAGCTGTTAGAGATAGTGGACAAGCGTACTACCATGCCGGAAGCACTGAAAAAAGCAGATGAAGTGTTACAGCAGGCGGTACAGGGTATTACCGATTTGATTAATGTGCCTGCGATTATCAATCTGGATTTTGCAGATGTACAGACGGTTATGAAGGACAAGGGCGTTGCCCATATCGGCATTGGTAACGGTAAGGGAGACGACAAGGCGTTAGAAGCTGTCAAGATGGCGGTGGAAAGCCCGCTGTTGGAGACAACTATAACAGGGGCAAGTCATGTGATTATCAATGTGTCCGGCGATATCACGTTAAACGATGCGTCCGAAGCTTCCGATTACGTCAGGGAACTGACAGGGGACGACGTCAATGTTATCTTTGGCGCCATGTACGACGAATCCCAGCCGGATACCTGCAAGATTACGGTAATTGCAACAGGGCTGGATGTACCGGCGAAGAACACTTCCGGCGGAAAGTCCGGTGCTTTTGGTACATATCCGGGGGCAGGCAGGCTTGTTCCGCCTTCTTCTTATCAGCCGGGCATGGCAGACGGCGGTATCAGACGGAGCGGGGAAGAACAGGCAGCAGGAGCGGCGCCTGCAGGCAAGCCGGTTTTAAACGGCATTGCAAAGCCGACGGACATCCGTTCTTCTGTGGTGGAGAAAACATTGAAGATTCCGGATTTTCTTCAGAGAGGAAATAAATAATAAAAACAGTACGCAGACAGAAGGGTCAGCCAGTTATGGCTGGCTCTTTTTATGTGTCGAAATATGCCTGAAAAAACGGACAGTCCATAGAATAAATACGACAAATTCTTTGAGGTCAGGCTCTTATAATGATTATCAGGTGGTATGGATAACCTGTATGGCTAAGAAGGGAGAGAGGACTGGTGCATTATGAGATTTACATAGACAGCCTGTTTCTGCTGAACTTTACCATGAATCTCTATCTGCTGCTGTTAGTAAACAAAAGCCTGCATCGCACTGCCACGCGGTTCAGACTTTTTCTGGGAGCGGCGTTTGGAGGAATCGGTTACTGCATGGTGTTTGTGCTGCCGCTTGGTATAGCGTTCAAGATTCTCGCTGCCTTAGTTTGTACCGGCGCAGGGATGCTGGCGTTTGTGTTTAAGCCGGATACCATAAAAGCCTTCTTCAAAATTTTTGAGAAAATGATTTTATATGCACTGTTGATGGGAGGTGGATTTCTGCTGTTGAGAAATCATGTGAAGCCTTTTAGGGAGCACATGATACCCTTAACAGGAATGCTTGCTTTTGGTGGTATCCTTCTGCTTGTCTTTTACCGGAAAACGGGAGAGCGTGTACGGGAGGAGAGAGAGCTGTTAGAAGTGCGGCTTTTGGCAAAAAGCGGCCTTCAAATAGCTGTGAAGGCAATTATAGACACGGGAAACAGTTTAAAGGAGCCGATTAGCGGAAAGCCGGTATCCGTGTTGGATAAGGATGCCTTTGAGAAATTATGGCAGCAGGAAGACGTGGCAAAAGGGTTTCGCGCGATTCCCTACCGAAGCGTGGGATGCGAGGGAGGGATTATGAGAGGCTATGAGCTTCCTGAGATTACTTTTGAACTGGACGGAATCAAAAAATGCTGCCGAAATGTGTATATCGGAGTCAGCGAAGGGGCAGTTTCATCAACGCGGCATTATCAAATGCTTTTGCATCCGGAGCTATTAGAAAAATAAATTGCTTTGACTGGAGGATTAAAATGATATTAAAAGTAGCGATACCGGGGAATACATTCCCAAAAAAAATACAGTTTAAGGTGTTGAAAAAAGAAAATGCGTTGTTTCGGATTCGGCAGGGTGTGATTGCCAAACAGGGGGATATCCATTATATAGGCGGTGCGGAAGTACTGCCGCCGCCGCTGGAAGCGGAGAGGGAAAATGAAGTAATCAGTGACTTGGGAACGGAGTACGAGGATGCGGCAAAGTCCATTTTAATAGAGCATAACCTTAGACTGGTGGTTTATATTGCCAAAAAATTTGATAATACGGGCGTGGGCGTGGAGGACTTGATTTCCATCGGTACAATCGGTCTGATTAAGTCGATTAATACCTTTAATCCGGAAAAAAATATCAAGCTTGCCACATATGCCTCCCGCTGTATTGAAAATGAGATACTGATGTATTTGCGCAGAAACAATAAGACCAGACTGGAGGTTTCCATCGATGAGCCGCTTAATGTAGATTGGGATGGCAATGAACTGCTTTTATCAGATATTTTGGGAACTGATGAGGATGTTATCTATCGGGATATTGAAATTGAAGTAGAAAAGAAGCTTTTGATGAAGGCAATTGATAAGCTTTCTGAACGGGAAAGGACGATTATTAACTTAAGGTTTGGCCTAAACACGCCCGACGGACAGGAACTGACGCAGAAGGAGGTGGCGGCGCTTCTAGGCATTTCCCAGTCCTATATCTCAAGGCTGGAAAAGAAGATTATGAAGCAACTAAAAAAGGAGATTGAGAAGCAGTAGCCTCTATGTGATATTTTGTGCTATACTACATATGCGGTATGATTGTGCCGTGAAAGGAAGGCGCCTATGATAAGAAGAGAAGATATATTGTCTCTGGAATATTTGAAAAAGACAGAGTTCACAGGAAGCCACAGGGGACTTCGCTACCGGCTGGAGAGTAAAGAGGAGGAAGGAGAAAAAAAGCTGCTTGTCACGGTCTGGCGGGAGCCTTTCAACTTTGTGACTACACCGGACGAACAGAAGCAGCAGGAGGTATTTGCGTTTTCAGAAGACGGTATTCTGGATGCTGTCGCATGGATGAATGACAGGCTTTTTGAAATGGAAAGCGGTCTTGTCTGAATGGGGTAAGGCTTATGCTGTCAGATAATTGCGCATACACCGCAGGGCATTTTTTTCCAGACGTGACACCTGTGCCTGTGAAATGCCAATCATTTCGGCGACTTCCATTTGGGTTTTTCCAGAGAAAAAACGAAGGGATATAATTTCATGCTCCCTGTCGTTTAAATGCTTCATGGCTTCGCTAAGGGAGAGATGCTCCACCCAGGTCTCTTCCTTATTTTTTTTGTCGCTGATTTGATCCATCACATAAAGTGCATCGCCGCCATCCGTGAAAATCGGTTCATACAGGCTCATGGGATTTTGGATGGCATCCAGCGCATAGGTAATATCTTCTTTTGCGATGCCGATTTCCGTGGCGATTTCCTCAATGGAGGGCTCCTTTGCATTTTTGCGCATTAAGGATTCTTTTGCGTAGATGGCTTTGTAGGCGGTATCCTTTAAAGAGCGGGATACTCTGATGGAATTGTTATCCCGCAGAAATCGGCGTATTTCTCCGATTATCATGGGAACTGCATAGGTGGAAAATTTGACATTGAGGGAAGAATCAAAGTTATCGATGGCTTTGATGAGACCAATACAGCCGATTTGAAACAAATCGTCTACATTTTCATTGCTGGAAGAGAAACGTTTGATAACGCTGAGCACCAGCCGCAGATTGCCTTCAATATATTTTTCCCGCGCTTCCTTGTCACCCTGTTCAATGCGTGAGAAGAGCGCTTCTTTTTCCGCTGGTTTTAGCAGGGGAAGGCGGGATGTATTGACGCCGCAGATTTCTACTTTTCCTTGTGCCATAGTGTGATGCCTCCGTTTTGTAAAGAATTTTGAAGTTATCTGCGGACGAATATCCGGTTTTCTCTTTTGGTCTGTTATAGTATTTGCAAAAGGTCTTGATTTATACAAAGAAAATCCATTGCGTGTCAATTTATAAAATTCGGCATATAATAGAAAAAAGGCTGGGGAAGGGTAAACATGCTTTTTGCGGAATTGAAGTGTAAAGAAGTGATTAATCTGCGGGACTGTAAGCAGCTTGGAAGAGTGGCGGATTTAGAATTTGACGAAAGAAACGGGTGCATACATAAGCTGTTGGTGCCACGGGGAAACAAATGGGAGAATTTCTTTAAATGTCAGGAGGATTATGTCATCTGTTATCGGGATATCAAGCAGATTGGACCGGATATTATTCTGGTGGATATTTGTACGGATTAAGGACTGGATGCGGACAAAAACAGCAGATCTTTTCAGGCATTTGGGAACCGATGAAAAAAGTTGACATGATTTCGTGTGTGTCTTATAATGAATGAAAGGGCGGCGGGACCGCACACAGGAAGAAGACCGTTTGCACGGTGAAGTGGAGGCAATATGAAATGTCCGTTTTGTGGTCATGAAAATACCAGAGTCATTGATTCCAGACCGGCGGAGGATAATAATTCCATCCGCAGGCGCCGTGTTTGCGATGAATGTGACAAACGTTTTACAACCTACGAAAAGATTGAGACGATTCCGCTGATTGTCATTAAAAAGGACAGCAATCGGGAGACGTATGACCGAGGTAAGTTAGAGGGGGGCGTGCTGCGTGCCTGCCACAAGAGACCGGTCAGTGCTTCCCAGATTACCCAGCTTGTGGACAATGTGGAGACTGAAATTTTCAATATGGAAGAGCGTGAAATTCCCAGTCAGGTGATTGGCGAGCTGGTGATGAATAAGCTGAAGGATTTAGATGCGGTGGCATATGTGCGTTTTGCTTCCGTGTATCGTGAGTTTAAGGATATTCATACCTTTATGGAAGAATTAAAAAATGTCTGGCAGGAAAAATAGGACAGCAGAGAATCCCGCAGGGCGGGATTCTTTTTGTGCAGACATTCGTGTCTGGTGGTTTTTGTAATGAGATTTGTCTGAAGACGGGAAAGGAACAAACGGATATGCTTCAGAAGTTTTATCCGCATCACGAGGCGGATTCCGCATATGAAATAGATTATGAAGGGCTGTATCGGGCGGGCTTTCGCGGCGTTGTTTTTGATATTGACAACACGCTGGTGCCACACGGCGCGCCGGCGGACAAGCGGGCTGCGGCGCTGGTTACAAGGCTTCAGGACTGCGGCTTTCATGTAATGTTTTTGTCTAACAATAAGGAGCCCAGAGTAAAGCAGTTTAGCGATGCGGCTGGAGGAGAATATATATATAAGGCTGGAAAGCCGAAGCGGGCGGGCTATTTTAAGGCGATGGAAAGACTGGGTACAGGTCCGGCAGACACCATGTTTGTGGGCGACCAGCTTTTTACCGATATTTGGGGAGCAAAAAAAGCGGGCATGGAAACCTGGCTGGTAAAGCCGATTCATCCCAAGGAAGAGATACAGATTGTGCTGAAGCGGAAGCTGGAAAGAATTGTCCTGTATTTTTATCATAGGAAAAAGACGGCAAAAAACAGACCTGTTGACAGGTGAATGTGAAATTTGCAGCGGACAAATGAAAGGCTGCAATTACTCACTGAGATTCGGGTGTCAAAAGCCCTAATCCTATTGACAGTATAAATGACGGGAGAGGGAACAAATATGCAGATAGACGGACGGACAAAAATATGCGGGCTGATAGGGTATCCGGTGGAGCACACGCTTTCTCCCCTCATTCACAATACGCTTTCAGAGCTGCTTGGCATCAATCTTGCTTATGCGCCGTTTCCTGTGCGGGAAGAAGGGTTGGGAGAGGCTGTAAGGGGGGCCTATGCCTTGGGAATGGCGGGACTGAATGTAACGGTTCCTCACAAGGAAAAGGTTCTGTCTTATCTGGTGGAGACAGACAGGCTTGCAGAAAAAATCGGGGCGGTCAACACGTTGGTAAGGAGTGATGGAGGTTATAAGGGCTATAACACCGATATGCCGGGATTGTGCCGTGCGATGGCAAGTGACGGCATTCATTTGGAGGGGGAGCAGGTATTGATTCTGGGTGCCGGCGGCGTTGCAAGGGCTGTGGCAGTTATGCTGGCTGATAAGGCGGAGAATATCTGGCTTTTGAACCGGACTGTCGGCAGGGCTTCTATGATTGCGGAAGAAGTGAATGCCTATGCAGGCAGACAGGTGGCAAGGGCGCTTTCCCTGACAGAGTATGGGATGCTGCCCGCGGAAAGATTTCTGGCGGTGCAGGCAACTAATGTAGGTATGTATCCTGCTATAGATAATGCCATCATAGAAGAAAAGGATTTTTATGAAAAGGTTCACACGGGCTATGATTTGATTTACAATCCTGCCAGAACAAAGTTTATGCGGTTTGTGGAGGAGGCTGGCGGAGCGGCTTTTAACGGCTTGAAGATGCTTTTATATCAAGGAATTATTGCCTATGAGCTTTGGAACCGGATAACGGTACCGGATACGAAGGCAGAGGAAGTTTACAAGAGATTAAAGGAAAACATATGAATAATATCATTTTAATCGGTTTTATGGGGTGTGGAAAGTCAACGGTAGGATTTCGGCTTTCATACAGATTGCGCAGGGTTTTAGAGGATACGGACAAGCTGATAGAGAGAAAAGAAGGAAGAAGCATCAGCGATATTTTTGCGCTGAAAGGAGAAGACGCTTTTCGCCGGATGGAGACAGCCTGCTTGAGAGAGCTGCTTTTGTCTCAGGAAGAGAAAATCATTGCCACGGGCGGCGGACTTCCCATGCGGCAGGAGAATCACGCTCTTTTAAAACAGTTGGGTACCGTGATATATTTGCGCATATCTGCAAAGAATGTCTGGGAGAGGCTGAAAGGGGATACTTCCAGGCCGCTTTTACAATGTGCCGAGCCGCTTGCAAAAATAGAGACGCTTTTGGACAAGAGGGCTCCGGTGTATGAAGCAGCCGCGGATATGATTGTGGATGTGGACGGAAAGGACATGGAGCAGGTGCTCTCGGAGCTTTTGGACAGGATTGCAGAGAGGGAAGGCGAAAAGGGCGGTTTTTTCAAAGAGAGCGGGAGGTATGAGAATGAAAATTTTGGTAATTAACGGTCCTAATATTAATTTTTTGGGCATCAGGGAAAAAAAAGTATATGGAACGCAGGATTATGATTATCTGCTTGGCATGATAGCGGGAAAGGGGGAGGAGACGGGAAGCATCATCGAGGTGTTCCAGAGCAATCATGAAGGCGCTATTATCGACAGGCTTCAGGATTCGTATTTTGACGGCACGGAAGGCATTGTCATCAATCCGGGCGCTTATACCCATTACAGTTATGCCATCAGGGATGCGCTGGCAAGTATTACGGTGCCTAAAATAGAAATACATATATCAGATATTACGGCGCGGGAGGAGTTCCGCAAAGTGTCCGTTACCGAGCCGGCGTGTGACGGGCAGATATATGGAAAAGGCTTGGAAGGATATTTGCTTGCCATAGACGAAGTGATTGCATTGGCAGCACAAAGAAAAGAAGTGCCGCAGGAATAAGTCGGACTCTTTGACTTTATTTTACAGATAAAACGAAAAAACGTTTATAAAAATTTAAAAATATAATTGACAGAGCAAAAATAGAAGCTTATAATAATTGCAAGGGAAGGCGTATCCCGAGTGAAATTCCATGCCCTGTTCAGGACATGACCGGTGTATCCGGTTCCGGCAAATCAGCCATGTTTCACGTATTATAAGAAAATGGCTGTCCAGATATTGAAATGCAGCCGGAAAGGACATATGGGGAAAAAGGATTTAACAGGAAAGGAATTTTTTTCATTTCCTATACGTTTTGCAGAGCTTATGAACGTGGTGCTTTATAACGGAGCAGCCGTCGTAAATCCGGCAGACCTTGAGAGAAAACCGGCCGCCTATCCTTCGCCATTAAGAGTGGGTGAGAAGCAGCGCGATATTCTGATGTTGGACACAGCTCGGAAGGTATGCTACGGCATGGAACTGGAGACAGAAGCAGATTATAGTATGCCGGAGCGGGTCATGGTTTATGACGCCTGCGAGTGGGAAAGGCAGATACGGGAGACAGCAGGAAGGCGTTGGCAGGAGGGTGGAAAAATAACTTATCGGGACAAAAAGAGTCGTCTTGGCAGAGAAGATTTTCTTTTGCCGGTCGTTACCGTGGTGGTTTATCTGGGCAGCGGCCGCTGGCAGGGGAAGAGAAAGATGTCAGAGCTATACCATATCCCAAAAGAATGGCGTGCCCTGTTGGAAGAGAAGCTTCCGGATTACAGTTTCATTTTGATGGAAGCGGACGCTGTAAATGCAGATGCGTTTCAGACAGACCTTAAGGAATTTTTTCAGGCAATGCAGTGCAGAAGAGACAAGCGCAAATTGCACAGGCTGTTACAATCAGAAGCGTTTCATAATCTGCGCACAGACACAAAATGGGCTATTGCAGTATATCTGGATAGAGAGAAAATGGCTGAAAAAATGGAAAAGGAGGGGATGACAATGTGTCAGGCAATAGACGAGCTGATGGAAGATGCCAGAGAAGAAGGTAGAATAGAGGGCAGAGAAGAGGGCAGAGAAGAGGGCAGAATAGAAGGCAGAGTGGAGGGGCGGAAAGAAGGTATAAGACAAGGTTTGGAAGAAGGCAGGCTGGCTTTGCTCCGCCAAATGCTGATAAATGGAATGGACGGGGCATTTATTCAAAAGGTTACAAGCTGTACGGAAGAAGAGCTTGCCATGGCGGAGCGGTAATTGGTTAACGCAGCTATTATTGGTTAGGGCAGAGAAAAGAAGAAATTTCTTACGGTTTATACTTTTGGAAATTCTCAAATAGCTTAAAATAACAGGAATAACGAAGGAATTGAAAAAAACAGTTGAAAAATAGCATTTCTTAGTATACACTATAAAAGAATTAAAACGTGACAATTTCAGGAGGAAGATTTTTTATGATTTCTGCAGGTGATTTCAGAAATGGTATTACGATTGAATTAGATAATAATATTTACCAGATTATTGAGTTCCAGCATGTGAAGCCCGGTAAAGGTGCGGCATTTGTCAGAACCAAGCTGAAAAATATTAAAAGCGGCGGTGTAGTGGAAAAAACTTTTAGGCCCACTGAGAAATGCCCTCAGGCACGTATTGATAGAAAAGATATGCAGTATTTATACTCTGACGGCGATTTGTTCAATTTCATGGATGTAGAAAATTATGAGCAGATTGCATTAAACAGTGAAACAATCGGCGATGCACTGAAGTTTGTAAAAGAAAACGAAATGTGCAAAATTTGTTCCCACAATGGTAATGTATTTGCGGTAGAGCCGCCTCTGTTTGTTGAATTAGAGATTACGGAGACGGAGCCCGGCTTTAAGGGCGATACGGCCACCGGTGCAACCAAGCCTGCGACAGTGGAGACAGGCGCAACGGTGTATGTGCCGCTTTTTGTCAATCAGGGGGACAAGATTAAAATTGACACCAGAACCGGTGAATACCTGTCCAGAGCATAAGCGTTCTTTTCTTCAATATAGGTAAGCATACAAGACAATAGAATTTTTTCTATTGTCTTTTTTGTGTCAAAAAACAAATTCAGAATGGAGAAAAGTATGCAGTATAAAGAATTTATGGAGAAAACAAAGAAAAGTGTGAAGGATTATCTGGGGAAGGAGGTTTGTGTAGAGCTCAAGGAAGTAATGAAGAACAACGGCGTCATTTTACAGGGGCTGGTGATAAACAGCAGGGAGGAAACAATTTCGCCTACGATTTATCTGAACGGGTTTTATGAGGACTTAAGGGATGGAAGACCTTTTGGGGATATTGTGCGGGCGATTGCCGGTATTTATCAGGATAACCGAATTGAGGGAAGTATCAATCTGGACTTTTTTACAGATTATAATGCGGTAAAGAGACGCATATTTATTAAAGTAATCAATTATGAAAAAAATAAAAAGCTTTTGGAGGAACTGCCGTATAAGCGTTTCCTTGATTTGGCCGTGGTATGCTATTATATTTATATGAACGATTATCTGGGAAGAGGTTCCATACAGATTGAGACGAGCCATCTGGACAAATGGGGAATTTCGGAGGAGGTTCTGTTTCAGGACGCGGAAAAAAATACGGCAAGGAACCTTGGTGTGGAAATCAAAGGAATGGAAGAAGTGGTAAGGGAGATGCTATTTGAAAACTTTGGCGAAGAAGCGGAGCAATATGTAGAGATTGCAGAACAGGTAAAGCAGGAGACGCCGCTTTATATTATGACGGTGAGGGGAAGGTATTTTGGAGCAGCATGTATTTGTGACAGGGAATTGCTGCAGAGCTTTGCTATGGCGCAGGGGACAAATTTTTATATTTTGCCGAGTTCAATCCATGAACTGATTTTAGTGCCGGATAGCGGAAAGGAAGAGTCGGAAAGGCTGAAAAAAATGGTGGAAGAGATCAATGCCGGACATGTCGCACCTGAAGAGCAGCTATCGGATAGCGTCTATTATTTCGATAGATTTGACAGCAAAGTATCGATAATTTAAAAAAATTAAGAAATTTACTAAAAAAATACAACAAAGATGACTAGACAGAAATAATCTTTTGTGATATTATGTCAGAGTGATGTAACAAATTTGTAATATTTGCAGCCGTAGTCTAACGGATAGAACGAAGGCCTCCGACGCCTTTAATGCAGGTTCGATTCCTGTCGGCTGCATTTGCATCACTCTGACAACTGGTCTGGGGCTGTAATCATAACAACCGCAGACCTTGTTTATTAAAAGGAAAGGTGACAGTGTGAAGGTATCAATCAAAGAGAGAGTTTTGCAGGTGCGCGATTTTGTAGTGGCACGGGGTAAACTGGTATTTCCTATATTATTGATTGCGGCAGTTGCGATTACGGTAACGATTGCTCTGAAAGCAGGGGCGGATACGGTAAATGCTACGGGCGCTCCTGAGGCGGAAATTGCTTCTTTGTCGGATGGAAACATGGCGGCAGAGCTTGTGGTGCCGGATACACCTTTGGAGCAAAATGCATATCCAGAGCTGAATAGTCTGGTTCTTGCTTATTTTGAAGCGATGGCAAACGGTGATGCAGAGGCAATTGCGTCAATACAGAGCAGTCTGGACGATATGGAGCGGATTCGGATTGAAGAGCTTGGCAAATATATTGAAGGCTATCCGGCAGTAGAAGTGTATTCCAAGCCAGGTCCGGAGGAAAACTCTTATATTGTAATCGCATATACGAGAGTGATTATGTCCTACTATCCTGAAGATTATCTGCCAGGATATACTTCATTTTATGTGTGCACGGATGCGGAAGGAAAGTTGTATATCAATAAAGAGAGTGTGCCTGAGGAGATTTCCGAATATATCAGAAAGGTGATACTGCAGGATGATGTGGTGGAGCTTTGCAATAAAATCGAGGTGGAATACAAAGATATTTGTCTGAATAAACCGGAGCTTTTTACTTACATGTCAGAAGTAGAGCAGCAAGTACGGGTGGCAGCGGGTGAGATTCTTGCCAGCCGGATAAATGACGACAATGGCGATGCGGCCGTGCCGGCGGACGGTGACAATGTTGTAAATGGACAGGAAGGCGGCAATACGTCCGTGCCGGATGAGCCGTCAGTTCCAGTGCAGACAGGACCGGTGTATGCGACGGCTACGACGACCGTCAATGTCAGAAGCTCTGACAGTGAGACCGCCGATAAGCTGGGCAAGGTGTCCGGAGGCACCAAGGTGGAAGTCTTGGAGCAGAAAGCGAACGGTTGGAGCAGGATTGTTTACGAAAATGGAGAAGGCTATATCAAATCTGAATTTTTAAATGTGGCGGAGAGCGCGTCAGGCGTGGAAACCATCGGTACGGTGACCGCTACGGCAAATGTCAACGTGCGTGTAGCGCCAAGTGAAACGGCAGAAAAGATGGGAATTGTTACAGGCGGCGAGACATTGGATTTGGTCGGCACGGAGGGCGACTGGAGCAAGGTCATTTACAATGGGCAGGTAGGTTATGTGAAGTCTGAATACGTACAGTAAAAATATCCGGAAATGGTATGATAGCATGGGTGAAAGTCCATGCTATCATTTTCCGATAGGGTTTTTGACACCCGAATCCTATAGGAAGCAAAAGGAAGAAAGGAGCACTTTATGCTAAAAAGAGTAAATCTGGGAATTCTGGGGGCAGGTAATATTGCAGGCAAAATGGCGAAGACTGTAAATAAAATGAGCGGCGTAAAGTGCTATGCGATTGCTTCCCGTACATTGGAAAAGGCGGAGCGTTTTGGCGCAGAGCATGGAATCAAAAAGTGTTATGGCTCCTATGAGGAGCTGCTTGCTGATAAGAAGGTGGATTTGGTCTATATTGCTACGCCCCACTCAGAGCATTATGAAAATGCAAAAATGTGCCTCCAATATAAAAAACCAATGCTGTGTGAAAAGGCATTTATGGCAAATGCGGAGCAGACAGAGAAAATTTTAAAGCTGGCGGAGGAAGAGGGGATTCTGATTACCGAGGCAATGTGGATTCGGTATATGCCTATGTACAAAACGATACGAGAGGTGCTGGACAGCGGCGTTATCGGGGATGTCCGTATGGTAAGTGCAAACCTTTGTTACAATGTGCAGGGCAAGCAGCGGCTGAGAGAGCCGGCATTGGCAGGCGGGGCGCTTTTGGACCTTGGCGTGTACCCGATTCATTTTGCGTCCATGATACTTGGCACAGAGGTGGAGCGGATAGAATCTTCCGTCAGTATGTTTCCTTCCGGTGTGGATGGGCAGGAAAATATCACCCTGCATTATAAAAACGGCGCCATGGCGGTGCTGAGTGCTTCTATGTTTGTGGTAAGCGACCGTTACGGAGGCATATACGGGACAAAGGGATATGTCGTTGTGGAAAATATCAACAATTTTGAGAGCATAACGGTGTATAATGGAATGCATGAAAAAATTGCCTTTTATAAAGCGCCGAAGCAGATAAGCGGCTATGAGTATGAGGTGGAGGCATGTGTGAAAGCGCTTAGGGAAGGCTGGAACCAATGCCCCCAGCTTCCGCATGCTGAAACACTCCGCATTATGAAATTGATGGACACGCTGCGCAGGCAGTGGCAGATGAAATATCCTTTTGAAGAATAAATCACGGCAATGGTGCCATACTGTAAAAAAGAACCTTGGAGGGAGGCACCATGAAACCGGAAGAAATTAATATATACAGAGAAATACAGAAAAACGCGGAGATGGGAATGAAGGCGATAGAAACCTTGAGCGACAAAGTGTACGAGGACGAATTTGCCAGACAGATATCCCGCCAGTCATTAAAATATTCCGATATCCGCAACAGGGCGATGAATAAGCTGCTGGAAGCAAAAGCGGAGCCGGTACGTTCCAATCACCGGAAGCAGCACAAAGGACACCAGCGTCATGCGCACGCTGATAGACAGCATCACTACCGCATAGCCTATGATTT
>WSLY01000006.1 GCA_013316825.1 Lachnospiraceae bacterium
CGCCACCTCCCTTTCGCTTAGATTTTTGTTTAGAAGCTCCATTACGCTTCTGGGTTTCGTCTTTTTGTACATAATAAAAGACCTCCTATAGATTTATTAAAAGCACCAGGCTTTCTATCAAAATCTATAGGAGATCCTATATAAAATCAAATATCAAAGACCACTAGATGTTGTGGTGGCTCTCAAGCATTAGAATACCAAAATCAAATGGCTCTCAAGCGATAAAACGGTGGCTCCGAAGCGTTAGAATATTCAGTATGCCAATGTAAAACTGATTTGCGGGGATTTTTTGAAATATTTCCTGCCGGCAAAAGGCGCATACAAGGTTTTTGCCAACATTCCGTATTGTATTACGACAAAAATCATAGAAAAACTGACAAATACGTCAAATCCGCCTACGGATATGTGGCTGATTATGGAAAAGGGAGCGGCAAAAAGGTTTATGGGGAAGCCAAGGGAAACGGAGAAGTCCCTGCTTTTGAAAGTAAATTGGGATATGGAAATTCTGTGGCATTTCCAAAAGGAGGATTTTCATCCGAGACCTTCGGTGGATTCCGTGCTGGTGCATTTTGTGAGAAAGGAAGTTCCTGATTTGGGAAAAAGCGAATATTGTGCTTTTCAAAGATTTATCGTCCATTCATTTCAATATGGTATCTGCGGAAAGAAAGGGCTGCTCACGAAAAGGCAGGTGCAGACAGCATTAAAGCAGGCCGGACTGCCGCATGCGCACGAGGACGGCGTCACGCTCTATATTCAATGGCTCTGTTTGTTCCGATATTGTCTGCATTGTAAAGGGAAATCCCTTTAGAACAGTCAAAATATACATTGTTTCTAACAAATACATATTGTATAATCGATGATAGAAACAGGTGTTGTGAAAAGGAGGCTTCATAACAAGGTTTGATTTTATATCGGGGACGCGGCATTTGAAACGCGCACAGTTTTATAAAAAGGTCTGATAAGCAGGAGGATGAGATGAAAGGATTTGGAAAGCTGACAAATTACGAGGTGGACGGACAGACCGTGAAGCTGGATTTTGCAGGAAAAAAGGCGCAGATAAAAGTGCTGACGCCGCTTATTTTCAATGTTTTTTGGAGTAAGGACGGCAGCAGGACGGCTTCGAAAGCAATTGAGGGAGAGAAAGAGCTTCCCACAGAGGTGGAAGTAGAAAAAGAAGGGGAGGCGCTCTGGATTCGGACCAAAGACGCGGCGGCAAGGGTGAGCGACGGCTTTTTCGTGGATTTCTTTGACAGGGACGGCGCATGCGTCTGCGAGGATTATCGGGGAGAGAGAAAGCCATTGCAGAGAATCAGCGACGAGATGAGGAAGCTCCTTATAGAAGAAGGTCATGCGGCAGAGGCAGACGCAGAGGCGTATGCTTTTGAGGTAATCAAAAGTCTGAACAGTTCTGCGCACTTTTATGGCCTGGGTGATAAGACCGGTTTTTTGGATAAAAGGCATTATGACTATGAAATGTGGAATACGGACAATCCGGCACCGCAGGTAGATTGTTTTAAGGCGCTGTATAAATCCATTCCCTTTTTCATTACCCTTACGGACAGCCATGTGTACGGTCTTTTTATGGACAATACTTTTAAGAGCTGCTTTAATATGGGGCAGGAATCGGAGGACTATTACTGGTTTGGCGCAGCAGACGGCGCGCTGGATTATTATTACATAGCAGGCGCCTCCATGCCGGAGGTGCTTTCCGGCTATACCTACCTGACAGGAACTTGTCCGCTACCGCAGAAGTGGACGCTGGGGTATCACCAGTCGCGTTGGGGCTATACGACGCAGGAGGATATGGAAGAAGTGGCGGCGGGATTTCGCGTAAACGATATTCCTTGTGACGTTTTGCATTTTGATATTGATTATATGCAGGATTATAAAGTATTTACATGGAATGAAGGGCGTTACCACCATGCGCCTGCGGCATTTTTAAAGAAATTGTCCCAGCAGGGCTTTAAGCCGGTGGTTATCAATGACCCGGGTGTGAAGCAGGAAGCGGGCTACGAGGTGTATGAAGAGGGCGTGGCAAACGGTTACTTTGCAAAAACGCCCGAAGGGGAAGTCTATATCAATGCGGTGTGGCCCGGCGATGCGGCGTTTCCTGATTTTGGCAATCCTGCCGTCAGGAAATGGTGGGGCGAAAAGCAGCAGTTTCTGCTGGACATGGGCGTGCGCGGCATTTGGAATGATATGAATGAGCCGGCAAGCTTTAAGGGTCCGCTGCCGGATGATGTGGTGTTTTCCGACGAGGACAGAAAAATAACCCATGCAGAAATGCACAATATATACGGGCACCAGATGGCAAGAGCGGCGTTCTGCGGTCTCAAGGCACTTGACGGGCGCAGGCCTTTTGTGATTACAAGAGCCTGTTATGCAGGAAGCCAGAAATATGCGACTGCATGGACAGGGGACAATAACAGCCTTTGGGCGCATGTGCAGATGGCAATTCCCCAACTCTGTAACCTTGGCTTATCCGGTATGCCTTTTGTGGGAACGGACGTGGGCGGCTTTGGCGCGGATACGACGCCGGAGCTTCTGGCAAGATGGGTGCAGGTAGGATGCTTTTCCCCTTTGTTCCGCAATCACTCCGCGCTGGGCTCGAGGAGACAGGAGCCGTGGCAGTTTGGCAGCGAGATTGTGGACATTTACAGGAAATATGTGAAGCTGCGCTATCAGTGGATTCCTTATATATACGACTTGTTTTTTGAGGGAGAAAAAACGGGTATGCCCATTATGCGTCCGTTGGTACTCCACTATGAAAAAGATGAGACGGCGCAGGTATGTAATGATGAATTTATGTTAGGGGACAGGATACTGGCGGCGCCGGTGGTCTGCCAAGGCGTGACAAAGCGTGCGGTTTATCTGCCGGAGGGCGTTTGGTATGATTATTGGACGGGAGAGAAATTGACCGGACCGGTCTGGTTTTTGCGGGATGCGCCGCTGGACACTTGTCCTATCTATGTAAAAGCAGGAACGATACTTCCCTTGATGGAAGAGCAGTCTTATGTAGGAGAAAAACCGCTTGATACGCTGACGGTTATGGTATGGCAGGGCGAGGGGGCATATGAGCATTATCTTGACAATGGAGCGGATTTTGCTTATCGTAATGGTACGTACAATCAATACCGCTTTACTGCGGGGGCGGACGGGACAGTGACTTGCAGGCTGGTACATGCAGGATACGATAAGCCGTATCAGAAAATATTGGTAAAGCGGTTTGGGGAAGAGGAAGCGGAGGAAATCAAAGTTCTGTAGGGGGATTTGAACCGGCGGTATAAAGGGATGCCGGCGGTATGTGGAACAAAAAGGAATGAGGATGATGAATATGGATCAAATCAGTGAAAAGATGCGCAGCCTGCGAAAGGCGAAGCGGCTGACGCAAAAGGAACTGGCTGAGAAG
The DNA here is from genome assembly GCA_013316825.1 of Lachnospiraceae bacterium. Classification (GTDB taxonomy): domain Bacteria; phylum Bacillota; class Clostridia; order Lachnospirales; family Lachnospiraceae; genus Acetatifactor. The sequence goes on from WSLY01000006.1 coordinate 3,410, forward strand.
CTCTATGTGACGCCTTCCACGGTGTCAAAGTGGGAGAACGGCGTAGCGATGCCGGATATTTATGCCGTAACCGATATGGCGGATATTTTTGGCGTGGAGGTGAAGGAACTGTTATCATAACGTCTTATTATACCATAAGCGGCGGCAAAACAGAAGAGAAAACGGATACTTGTAACTGGAAAATTCTTCCCTTTACGAAAGATGACACCCCTCCTACAATGAAAGGTAGAGAGGGGTGATTCCGTTGGGAAGGTAGATTACAACTGTAAATGTAGAAGTCTGAAAAATATGTGAGCGGCAGTGGATCCAAGTGTATGCGAGCATCCGAATATTGTGAATATAACCGCTGGTGAGGGAAGCGGTACATATACGCACCCTTATTGGGTTGGGAATAAGCCAAACGGTGATCCTATTTTAGTGACTTGTACAGTAGCCGTCAGATATCAAAAATGGAAAAGAATATGTCCAACTTGCGGGCAGCTATTTAAGGAGTGGAAGACTACGATTTCCGAAACGCATTCTATACACCATTAATGAGGCGGGGCGGCTTACAACCGCCCCTGAGAAAATGTAAATAAAATTGTGGAGAAGGAAAGTACCATGAAAAAAAAGAAATGGTTGTACCTGCTTTTAGTTGTTTTATTTCTTACAGGCTGCAGTGCGAAACAAAATGGAAATGCAGATAGGAGCGGACCGGAAAGCTCTGCGGCCGGAGCAAGTACTTCAGGCGGCTCGGTGATTGGCGGTGCGGAGGCTGACGGGCTGTATGACATAGAATTGAAGGAAGAAGCCATAACCTCACCTTTGCAGGAGGGAGAGAATTTTCTTGGGGCGCAGTATTTTGACGGGGAGCGGATTTGGTTTATTGGGAACGGGGAAGGACAGGTCTTTTGTTATTACGAGGAAAAAAACGCGAGAGAACTGCTGCTGGAAAATGTGTCGGCGGCGTATCTTGTTGGATATACATGGTACAGGGACACAGAATACTTTTATGTTTACAGCCGCAATGTTTTGGCTGTGCTGCGGTCGGACGGCGGGGAGGCATACACGCTGGGGCTGGAAGGAACGATTGTCGACGTTTGTATGACAAAAGAAGGCGATATTGCATTGGTTGAAGACCGCGGCGTGGAAGGAGAAGAACTGAAAATTTTGAACAGGGAAAGCGGGGCGCTTTCCGGCAAATATATGCTGTTTGTCTGTTATGGTATGGCAGAAGGCGCTGCCAAGGGTGTCTTGATAACAGACCTGAACGGCGTGTATGATTTAGATGTGGAAAGCGGGGAAAAAATCTGGTATATGAAATGGAACGGAACTTCCTATCGTCCCGGCATGACCGGCGGAACGCTTTTGACATTTAAAATGACAGAAGAGGGGATAGTGAAGCAGCTTATGGAGGAGGGAGGAGCGTTTCGTGAAGAAGGGCTAAGGCGGTTAAGCCCGGAGGAAATGGGGAAGGTTCCGCTGGTTTTCAAAGTGTTGTATGCCAATGAAGGCTTGAAGCTTTTGGTGACAAAGTTTAATCAGGAGAATCAGGAGTACCATGTGTTTTTGCAGGACAGAGGAGAGGAATACGGCTGGGATTTTCAGGAACGGAATGACATGGAGATTGCGACGGGAAAAGGACCTGATTTGCTTGCGGAGGATGCAGTGTCAGATATATACGGGCTTGCACAAAAGGGTGCGCTGGAGAATTTGGAGCCTTATCTTGAGCAAGGGAAAATCGACAGAACAGCCTATTATGAGGCGGCGTTCCAGAGCTTTGGCAGGGAAGGCGGCGTCTATGGCATGGGATATGAAATGGATGCAGGCACCCTTTATATAAAGGAAGAACTGATAGGAGACGATATTGAAACGCTTTTGCATAATATGGAGTGCTACGACAGGCAGGAAGTCTTTAACGCCACCTATAATTATACTGCTAATAAGCTTTTGGGCTATTTTTTCCAAATGTCTGATGATTTTCATGGCATGGTAGACTGGGAGGAAAGGACATGTGATTTCAGCGGGGAATTGTGGGAGAAAATACTGCGTGTTGTGAAGCAGTACGCTGTGACGGACAGAAACCGGCAGTGGGATGAGATTGCTATGCCGGTTGGGGTAGGGCGGATTCTTGTTTTTGCGATGGATGATGCAGAAGCAGCACGAAGAGGCATGGCGCCGGCGGGATATCCGACAGAAGAGGGAATGAAACCGCAGTTGTCCGTATATGGCGTCTCTATCAATGCAGCTTCCGAACACAAGGACGGCGCATGGCAGTTCATAGAGTTTCTTTTGGAGGAAGAAAACCAAAGGCTTGTGGAGAAGGATTCCCGTCTGCCGGTCCATGAAAAGGTACTGGAGGAGTGTGTGGAGGCAGGAGCAGAGCAGTCTTATCACAACAATATGGGATTACCCGAGGGGATATATGTGCAGGAAGAACAGATTGCAAGATTCTGGGAATGCCTGCACAATGCAGAGCCTGCGCCTTATCGAACGGAGCATATTTTGGAGATAATAAAGGAGGAAGCAGAGCTGTATTTTACGGGAGATAAGAGCATAGAAGAAATCAGCGGCATCATAGAGAACAGAGTAGAGCTTTATCTTGGGGAATTGGAGTAAGGAAAGGTAGAGAGGGGGTGGTTCCATGGCACAGGAAAGAGGAAATATAAAAATAGTTGACAAATAAAAGCTTATAGTTTAGGAAGACAGGAGAAAATGAATATGAAGACAAAAAGGAAAAGAATTGCTGCTATGGTATTGGCGTGTGTAATGCTGTGGGGAATTAGTGTCAGCGTGAGTGCGCAGACCAAGCAGGACCCTCCAAAGCATGAGTGTGCGTTTTCCTATATGGGAACAGAATTTTTGGGAAGTACACACATAACTTACCACACATATCTGGACGAAAAAAGCAATAAGCATACTTGTGAAGTTTTGGTAGACCAGTACCGCTATGTATACAAATGTGCCTGCGGAGAAGTTCAATATGGAAAATCTTATGGTATTACCAGACATACTGCGCGGTGCGGACAACAATAAAAAGGTAGAAAAAACGGATAAAGGAAAGTGGTGAATATGTCTATCGCTCAAAATAATTTAAAAAAACACATTCTTAGCATGGTACTACTATTGACACTTTCACTGGCAGGCTGCGGAGAAAATCCGCAGCCTGTGACGGGTGGCGATGAGGAAACTAACACAGAAAATGCGAATGGCGGCGGGGAGAATGTTTCCACACAGGGAACCGGCGAAATTTATTACATTATGGAGGAAACGGCGATTCCTGACCCTGATAGTGCAATTAAGCCGCTTATGGGAGAGAATCGTCTGGTGGCGTATGACCCTGTGCTTTACGGCAATACCGTTTATCGTGACGTTACCTCCATTGATGAGGAAGGCGCTTGGGGAGACAGTTATATACAGGTATTGAACCTTGCGGATATGGAGTGGAAAAATATACCGGCAACCAATATTGAAGTAGCCGGAAAGAAATACAGCGGTATCAGCATTCTTTTTTGGAGCGGAGAAAAATTATACGTTTCTGTTTACGCAAAGGAAGAAGGCATACATTACTTGGGAATTATGGGAGAGAACGGCGTGGAGGAGGTTCTTTGTCCGATTCCCCAAAATCTTTTGGAAACTATGCGCGGAAGGTTTTACGGCGACAGGGCGGGAAACTTTTATTTTTTTGTAGAAACCATGGATATACATCCGGAGAACGGTTTTACGTATTTGGATAACACGATGAATAAGCGGCAGGAGATAAAGCTTTCCGGTGAGATTTTGGATGTTTTTGAGGATGCAGGGGGAAATCTTTACTGGTACGGCGTGAAAGAGGAGGGAGGGGCAATCCACAGCTTCAAAAACGACGAAGCGCTTGTGGATGGCTTTGCGGATATTAATCGCTATGAATATAAAGCCGGTTTTTCGACGACGGGCAGATTGTATATGGCGGATACCCGAAATATCTGGCTGGTTGGCGAGGAGACGGAGTCCGTATTTGATTTTATGAAGAGGGATTATATTATCAACGATTTATATAGCATGGAGGCGGGAGAAGCGGGCGATATGCGCTTTCTGGTGCGGTTGGACGGGGATTGTACCTTGCTTACCCTGAAAGAAAGCAAGACGCCGCCTGTAAGCGAAAAGCAGGAGATTGTCCTTGCATTTGCTTATGAGCATTTGGCACTGAACAAAGCGATTGCCCGTTTTAACAGGCAGAGTGATAAATATCATGTGTCCGTCTTAAAGCCGGAGGGGGAGGAAAGTATGGCGGAGTTTGCGGAACGAATGCAGTTGGAAATCAGTGTGGGCAGGGGGCCGGATATGCTGGGGCATGATGTGATTTATGACATTACGCCTTATGTGGAGAATGGCTATCTGGAGTGCCTTGATGATGTGATTGCGGATGAATCGTCTTATCTGCCGGCGGCGCTGGAGGGGTGCCGTATAGACGGCAGCCTGTATGGGATTCCTTATGACTGTGCGTTTCATTTTGCCGTTTATCCCCAGGCTTTTACAGGTGGCTGCAGTTCGTGGAGTATGGCGGAAATGATGGAGGCGGTGGAGGCTTCCGGCGTAAAGCTACTGCAGCCGGGCTGCAGGGGTATGGATATTGTGATGGACTATGCCTTGCAGGATAATACAGATACCACTTATATTGATTGGGAAAAGGGAGAAAGCCATTTAACGGAAAAACCGTTTTTGGAGCTTCTTGCTTTTGCAAAGAAGTATGCGGATACGGAAGACCGGAGAGAGGAGACGGGGCTGCTGCTTTCGGAAGGGGAAGCCTTTGCCGTGGCGGAAACCATGAGCGAAATGCATCGCATGAATTACTTATACGCCTGTTTTTTGGATAATCCTGCGCTGATTGGGTATCCAAGGACAGAGGGCAACGGCATCTATGTAGGCTGTCGGGAATTGTATGTGAATGTAAATTCCGGCTGTAAGGAAGGGGCAAAGGAATTTTTGCGTTACCTCATATCTGAGGAAGCGCAGAGCAAGTATGTTCTGTACAGTGTGGAGGAGGATCTCAGCAATGCGGGAGCCGGCATACAATTATACGGTTATAAAGCGGACTTTCCGGTTCATCTGGGTGCTTTTCAGGTTTTGCTAGATAAAACACAAGAGCTGGATACAGGGGAATTCAGCAGATACAATACCAGAATGGATTATGATGTGCACTATCTGCCTGCCCCCTACACCGAAGAACAGGAGCAATGGTTCTATTTTCTTCTTGAAAATGCGCAGCCGGCCAAATTCTATGTATCGGCTATCTCCGGCATGGTATCGGAGGAGCTTGCACCGTACTTTGCCGGTGATATCACTGCAGAACAGGCGGCGGAAAAGCTCGATAACAGGGTGCAGTTATATTTGAATGAAAGAGCAAAATAAAGATGGGGGATAGGTAATTGCAAAGCGTATTATGCTGCGCGAGTCATTGAAGTGGTATATTCCGTCACAGACCCGCTTTCGCTTCCTAAAAAACGCAGTGGTGCGTAATGCCAAAATGCGGCGCAAGTCATGCCCGCATGACTTTGGTGCCGGCGTTTTTTAGAATCTGCTTATGGAATATACCACGAAATCACTTAACCGGGCTCCGCGATTCGTGTAACGCCTACATAGATGCGGGAAATGGCATACCATGTGGCGAAGTCGGTGACGCCGGTGACGGGCAGGGAAAATACCCGCTGGAAGACGCGGACTGCCTCCGCCGTGCGAGGACCATAAATACCGTCGGCAACAACGGTGGGGATGGCGGGATAATTGCCGGCAATCCGGTTGAGCTGCTGCTGGAGCTGGCGTACCTTGTCGCCAGAGGAGCCTATGGTTAAATTGTAGCCCGGCCATGAAGAGGGTACGCCGGAGATAACATCGGCAGAATTGATATACATATCGCTGCCATAGTAGTAGCGTATGATTTCAATTGCGGAGTAGCCCTCGTCTCCAAGGTATTTGGAGCCCCATTGACTTAAGCCTGCACAAGTGACACGCTGCCCGTCGCAGTAAGAGGTAAAGATGGGCTGCCGCACGCCGGGGCGGGAAAGATAATTGTTGAAAATATCGTTTACAAGCCGGTCTATGTTTTCATAAGTATTGCGCCCGTAAATCCATTTCTGGTCGTAGGCGGTTGAGCTGGTGATGGTGAAGTTGTAGCCCTGATTGCGGTACCACTCCGTGTAAACCCTGTTCATGGTAAAGGACATAATGGCAAGAATATTGGCATATATGGCGGAAGCAGGCCATGTGGCGTAGATTTCGGAGGACGCCACATTTTTAATATAGTCCGTGTATTTGACCCAGTAATTGGCGGCGGAGCGGTCGGAAGGCACTCCGTCGTGTACAATGACGTATTCCGGCACGACAACGCGGCTTAAGACGATTTCACCGCTCTCGTTGACCGGTTTGATTTCTGCTTCCGGTATCTTGGGCGGATATTCTCCCCAGAGCGTATGGGGGGGAATATTTACTAGCTTTTCATCTTCTTCCGTAACTTCCAGCGGATTCATGCGGATGGGCTGAAGAGATATGGTGTCCGCCAAAAGCTCTGAGCCGGTTACTTCCACCGGTTCATACCCGGGCGCCGTTACCGTGATGTTGTACTCCGAATAGGGCTGTACCGTGCTTTCCGGCTCAAGACTAAGCTCTATAGGCGGAGTGGGAAGCGACACGGTCTCGGTCAGTCCGGAGTTGTCAGTAGAGAGCGTCTCCATGACTGTATCCGGAGAGCCGGCATAGGAGATGGAGACTGTGGCATCCTGAATGGGAATTTGTCCGAGAGAAGAAGTGACACTTATGCGCAGCTCGCCGGTAGCTGTGTTTTCTGCACCTGTCTGGGCAGCGTGAAGGTTTTTTGACATAAAAAATCCTCATAGTTTACTTATCAACAGTATATGCAGCATTGCGAAAGTGTGGAATCGGTATTGATAAAGAAAATAAATTTGCACAAGCCTGTCCGATAATGGTATAATCAATATAAATATGCAAAAGAAGGTGAGTGCCATGGAGGAGGAAGTGATAGAAAGAATCTTAGAAGGGGACTTTGCGTATGAGAATGGTTCCCTTGATTTTTCATGTACAAAACTGGAACTCACCATAAAGGCAGGAGAGCGCAGGGAAGGTTCTTTTCGGATATTTGGGGAGCAGGGAAAGCTCACGCAGGGGAGCGTTATCTCTTCGGATGGCAGAATGGAGTGTGTGACGAGAGAATTTGTGGGAAGCGAAGAGGAGATATTTTACTGCTTCCACGGAGAAAATCTGGAGGAAGGGGAGGTTGTAAAGGGCGAATTCTACGTAATCAGCAATCAGGGCGAATATTACCTGCCTTTTGTGGTGAATGTAGAATATATGCAGCTTGATTCTTCCCTTGGAACCATCAGAAATTTGTTCCATTTTGCAAATCTGGCAAAGGCGTATCCGGAGGAAGCTGCGGACTTATTTTATTCCGCAGATTTTGCAAGAATTTTTAACGGGAGTGACAGGCAGTATTATGAGTATTATCTGGGCATGTCTGCGTGTGGCGGCAACCGGCAGAACGTAGAAGAATTTTTGATTGGCATCAATAAAAAGCAGAAGATAGAATATTTGACGGACAGAAAAGAAATTTATGTGGAGGAACCGGAAGGGCTTGTGGAGACGGAAGTGCTTCTGACCCGCAATGGCTGGGGATACACGGCGCTTAGCATAGAAACCGAAGGGGATTTTTTGTATACGGAAAGTGCGGAAATTACGGAACAGGATTTTGCAGGCAATACCTGCAGGCTGATCTTTGTGGTTGACAGCGCTTATCTGCATGACGGCAGCAATTTTGGCAATATCCGGATTACGGGAAGCTGTGAGGAAATGGAGATTCCGGTTGTAGTCAGCTTCAGGGGTGCCGGCGATGCCGGCAGGCGGCGCAGGGAGAGAAAGCGTCTGGTGCTGGATTTGATGGCGCTTTACCAGTCTTTTCGATTAAAGAGAATCAGTGCCGCGGCATGGCTTCGGGAGAGCGGCGGGCTGGTGGAGCGGATGACATCGGAAGATGAACAGGATATTTCGGCAAGGCTGTTTCAGGCGCAGCTTCTGATTACGGAGGAGAGGTTTAACGAGGCAGGCTGGGTGCTGGAACGCGCGGCAGATATTTTGTATGACGGGGCGTGGAAGGATCCTGTGCTGGAGGCATATTATCTTTATCTGACGACGCTTGTGAGCAGGGATGAAGCATACATTGACCGGATTACCGGACAGGTAGAGCATATTTACAAAAAGAACCGCGGCGAATGGCGCGTGGCATGGCTGCTTCTCTATCTTTCCGATGAATATAACCGCAGCTTTTCTAAGCGGTGGATGTTTTTGGAGGAGCAGTTTGAGAGAGGATGCAGGAGTCCGATTATCTATGTGGAAGCGCTGCTTCTGCTGAATCTGAACCCTTCTCTTTTGACTAGGCTTCATGGGTTTGAAAGGCAGCTTTTGTTATACGGCGCAAAGCAGGAAAGCTTAAACGGAGATGTGATTCTGCAGTTTGTGTATCTGGTGCAGAAAGAAAAGGAGTATTCCGACTGTCTGTACAGGGTGCTTGAGGCCTGCTACCGGTTAAAGCCGGAGCCCTGTGTGCTGCAGGAAATTTGCAGCCTGCTGATTAAGGGAAATAAGACGGGTACAAAGTATCTGGACTGGTACAGGCTGGGGGTGGAGCATGAGCTTAGAATTACCCGTCTGTATGAATACTATGTGATGAGTGTGGATATCGGGAAGACGGAGAGGCTGCCCAAGGTAGTGCTGATGTATTTTTCCTATCAGAATAGTTTAAGCTATGAGCTTGCTGCTTTTGTGTATGCAAACGTATACAGGGACAGGCATGTTTTTCCTGAGCTGTATGAGAGCTATGCCAATACCATTGAACAATTTGTGATAGAACAGATATGCAAACGCCGCATCACACGGGATTTGGCGTACTTATATAAAGAATTTGTGCAGCCGCGTATGCTGACGGAGGAAGTTGCCGAAGCACTTGCGGAGCTGCTTTTTGTGCATCTGATACAGACACCGCAAAAGGAGATGCGTTATGTGGTGGTATATCAGGCTGGTCTGGCAAAGGAAAAATATTATCCGGTGACGGACGGGCATGCTTTTGTATCGCTGCCTGGTGCGGACAGCGTGATTATCTTTGAGGACGAGAAGCAGAACCGCTATTCGGCAAGCGTACCGTATGCCACCGAAAAGCTGCTGCTGCCGGGCAAGCTGGTCAAGCTGATAGCGCCTGCGGCGGGCAATCAGCAGGCTTTGAACCTTTACATGTGCATGAGCGGGCGTGAACCTGTGGAAGTAACGGAGGATAATGCGCTGCGGTTTTGCTTTCTTCTGGAAGATGACGAAGTCAGCGCTGCCGCAAAGCGCGCGATTGGCATGAAGCTGATGCATTATTACTATGACAATGACAAAATAGCACAACTGGACGATTATCTCGAGCAGGTGCAGAACCTGCAGCTTTCCAAAAAGGAGCGTGCCGAGGTGCTTCGTTTTATGGTGATACGCGGCAAGGAGGAAGCCGCTTACGAATGGCTGAGGACGTATGGGCCTTATGGGATGGAGCCAAAGACATTGGTGCGTCTGTGCGCATGGATCATTCGGGAAAATGAATATGTGGAGGAGCCCGTATTGTTAGAAGCGGTATGGTATGCTTTCCGCCACGGCAAGTATGACGAAAAATGCCTGCGCTATCTTACGCTCTATTTTAAGGGACTGACAAGGGAGCTGCGGGATATCTATAAGGCAGCGGCGGCGTTTTGCGTGGATACCTATGAGCTTTGTGAAAAAATGCTGCTGCAAATGTTGTTTTCCGGTTCTTTTGTAGGGGAAAAAACGGATATCTTTAAAACCTATGTGTCGGGCGGCGCTAAAGCGGAGGTGGAGGCAGCATTTTTGTCTCAGTGTGCATATGAATATTTTGTGAAGGACAGGGTGACAGAAGGGTATTTATTTGAAGAGATAGCGGCTGTGTACAGGCGGGGAGAAAATGTGCACCTTGTATGCAAGCTTGGCTTTATCAAATATTATGCAGAAAACAGAGAGGAGCTTACGGGCGAGCTGAAAACTACCCTGTACACTTTTATTCATGAAATGCTTGCAGATCATATCCGGCTTAAAATGTTCTTAGAATTTCCGGACCTGCCTATCACGGACAGGCAGCTTCTTTCTGACAGGACGATTGTGGAATACAAGGCGCATCCGGAGGCAAGGGCGGTTATGCATTACTGTGTGGAGTCAGGAGACGGCGCGGAATCCGTGTACCGGACAGAGGAGATGCAGGAAGCGTATGGCGGCGTATGCTATAAGGATTTTGTACTGTTTTTCGGAGAACGCCTGCAATATTATATTATGGAAAACAGGAACGGCAGCGAGCAGCTTACGGAGAGTGCAGCCATCCAGATGAGCGAGACAGGCGGTTATGGTACGGAGAGTAAATACGATATGCTGAACGATTTAAGCATCAGCAATACGCTGCAGGATTATGATACGGTAGACAACCTGCTTACAGAGTATGCCTATAAGGAATTTTTGAAAAACGGGCTGTTTTTACTGACTTGACAGGGTGAGAGGGAAATTGCGGATGAAGGAAAAAATAATGGTAGGATATGATTTGGGAAACCATTATTCCCAGATTAGCTATTGTACATATGACGGCAAAGAACCGGAAACCCTGTCTGTGGTAGCGGGGGAGGAGAGCTACAATATTCCGACGGTGCTGTGTAAACGCAAGGGCGTCAATCAGTGGTTTTTTGGAAAAGAAGCATATAAGCATGCTGAGGAGGAAGGCAGTCTGGTTACGGACCTTGTGGAGCTGGCAAGAGCCGGCGAAAAGGTAGTCGTAGAAGGAGAAGAATTTGAGCCGGCGGCTCTTTTAACCCTGTTTATCAGGCGCAGCCTAAACAGATTATCCCTGATAGCAGAGACTGACAGGATTGGCGCTTTGATGTTTACCTGCGAACATATGGACAGCAGAATGGCAGAATTGATGGACGGCATTGCGGCAGGGTTATCTCTCAAAACCAAAAATATTTGCTATCAAAGCCATGTGGAGAGCATTTACTACTATACCATTCACCAGCCTGCCGAGCTTTGGCAGAAGCAGGTGACGGTTTTTGATTACATCACGGACGCCGTTAAGGTATATAGTCTGGAATTTAACCGCAGAACAAAGCCGGTGGTGGCGTTTGCAAAGGAAGCGGAATATCCGTTTTTAAGCTGCGGAGAGGACAGAGGCGAGGAGCCTGCTGCAGAATCGTTGGGAAAGCAGCTTGATGAAAGATTTCTTGCATTGCTGAAAGAGGTCTGCGAGGGAAAAATGATTTCTTCCGCATATCTTCTGGGCACCGGCTTTAAAGAGGAGTGGATGAAGGAATCCCTGCCGTATCTGTGTCGGGGCAAGCGGGTATTCCAAGGCAATAATCTCTACAGCAAGGGCGCCTGTTATGCCATGCGGGAAAGAATTTCTCCCAGTGAGACGGGCAGGGCGCATGTGTTTTTGGGCGATGACAAGCTGAAGGCGAATATCGGTATGAGGGTATCGCGCCGCGGCGAGGATTCCTATTATGCGCTGCTCGATGCAGGGACAAGCTGGTTTGAGGCGCATAACAGCATTGAATTTCTGCTGCAGACGGACAATACCTTTTCTCTGGTGATTACCCCGTTAAACGGGCGCGACATAAAGTTTGCGCAGGTAACGCTGGAAGGGCTTCCCTTGCGGGAGGGCGCTGCTTCCCGACTTTACATGGAAATCGGAATGACTGCCGAGGGCCGTATTGCGCTTACGGTGGAGGATTTGGGTTTTGGAGAAATATATCCGTCAGGCAATCAGAAATGGACAGAAAGTTTTGCATTATAAACATACGGGGAAATGAGGGTTAAAGTGGGAAAAATACTGCTGGGAACAGGCGAATATGCAAAGACGCCATATTACTTTGAAAATCTTGGACTGCGGGTGTTTTCGGTGGAGGAGTTGTGCTATGTGCTGCGGGAAAATGCGTTTCTGCTGGACAGGGAAATTGTCAACAAACGTCTGGTGAGGTGGATAGAAGAGGAGCTGAATCTTTCGGAATTGGCGGATATGCTGTATCCGCTTCTGCATAAAAAAACGCCGGCAGGCGCCTTTGCGGGTGTGATATTGCGGTACACAAATTTTTATGAAGAAGAAACCGTAAAGAAAACGGAAGAAATTTATGAGGCAGGGGCAAACTTAAGTGTATATGAAAAACTGAAATCAAGGGTGGATTATCTGGTACGGAATGAAAAATATATGGCGGCGATTCGGGAATATGAAGTGCTTCTGGGCAAGCTTCCCGAGCAGGAAAAGGAAATGACGTCAAGCATCATTCACAATATGGGCGTGGCGATGTGCGGCCTGTTTCTGTTTGAAGAAGCGGCGCAGCAGTTTTTAAAGGCATATGAACTGAAGCAGGACGGGGAGACGCTGGTGGAGTATCTGGCGGCAATGCGGCTGTCCATGAAGGAAGAAGATTATATTGCTTTTGCGGCAGGACATCCGGAATATTATGAGGATACGCTTACTTTGGAAAAGCGTGTGGAAGAGCTGGGTGCAGCATGGGAAGAATCGGAGGAAAAGCGCGGTCTTGACAGGCGGCTTTTGCGGAAGGTGCAGGGAGATACGGCAGGATATTATGCGGAGACCGACACAAGGCTCCAGGAATTAAAAAACCAGTATCGGGAAAGTGTGACGAGCGAAGTATAGAGAATGAAAAGGAGACCATATGGGTTTTTGGAAATGGCTGTTCGGAAGAAAAAAGCAGGAAGAGGCGCAGGAAGAATGGGAGGAGACCGTATACGAGAGGGGAAAGGTCAATTTTAACGAGGCGGAAGAGAGGATGCGTTACCTGACGGGCTGTCTGGAGCAGATTGGAGAAGCGCAGAAGGAAATGCAGCTTTTAAACGGGGAATATGCCATCGTGACTTCCTATCTGACCGACATGGAAGAAATCGAGGCGCTGCCGCCGGAGCATATGGCGGAAATCAAAGGGTGTGCCGGCAAGATGCAGACGCTGGAGGCTGACAGAAGGCGATATTTGGACAAAGAGCGCCATTTGTCTGAGGCGGAATACAGGCAGATGCGTTCACAGGAGAATGAAATAGAGGAGGGTATTGCCAAGCTGCAGGAGGCGGAAAGATACAGAAAACTTGTCAGGCAGGACCTGGCAAGGCTGGATGGGGAGCGCCATGCATACGGCTACCGGAAACAGGAGCTGAGGACAGGACTGGTTAATTTAAAGGGAATGGCTGTTATCTGTCTGACGGCTCTTTTGGCGTGTATCTTTATGCTGCTGATTTTACAGTTTGGTTTTCATATGAATACGGCAGTCGGCTATTATGTGTCGGCAGGGGCAGCGGCGATTGCCATCACGGTGCTTTTTGTAAAATATGCGGATACGGAAAAAGAGCTGGCAAGAGTGGAAACAGCGGCGAATAAGCTGATACATCTGCAGAACAAGGTAAAAATCCGCTATGTCAATAATACAAATCTTCTGGAATATCTCTATTTGAAATACGGTGTGGAGAGTGCTGTAAAATTAAAAGAACAGTGGGATATGTATCAGGAGGAAAAAGAGGAACGCCGGCAGTATGCGGAGGCGGAGGCAAAGCTGGAATATTACAGGAAACAGCTTATCCGGCTGCTTATTCAGTTTCGGGTAAAGGACCCTGAAAGATGGGTGATGCAGCCGGGCGCCATTATCGATGCAAGAGAAAGGCTGGAAATCAGACATGATTTGGTTGCCAGACGGCAGGCGCTTAGAAAGCAGCTTGCATACAACCAGCAGCTTGCAGAAGCCGCCCAGCAGGAAATCAAGGATGTGGCGGCGGAGTATCCCCATTATGCGGCGGAAATTGCCGAGATGGTGGAGAAGTATGAAGAGAAGTATGGATAAGGCGATATAGAAAAATGCGAGGAGGAACTTTAATCAAAAACAAAGCCTCCTGATATAGAAGCGCGTTTCAACAGCGGGGCATGTCCTATCTCCCCTGATTCACCGGCTGAAGGGGGCGGCGTGGAAAAGAGAAACAAAAATATCGCACCGGACGAAGAAATCCGGTGCGATATTTATTATTCTTCAACCGTCGGTGCATCCACGGCATTTTTCTTTACGGATTCTATGCCGTTCATGCATCCGGCCATTGCTTTGCAGCCCTCGCTTACAGCGATAATTTGCCCGTTGGAAGCTTTTAGGCGGAAGCGCCTGTGTTTGTTTTTATATTACAAATTTACCCAATGTAACCTCCTTTGTATTTTGATAAAAATATTATATAATAATAGATAAAAAAGACAACTATTTTGGCGCGGCAGGGCTTGCCGGAAGAGGAGTGCTATGCAGCAAAACAGGAAGCAAAAAAAATGGTTTTTGATGGGCATACTGATAGTGGCGGGGCTGTTGACAGGCGCTGCAGGAAGCAGCTTTTTAGGAAAGAAAAGCGCGCAGCCGCTTTTTTGCGTGACAGTAAGGGCTTCTGCATGTACCGGACAGGGCGTGGTGTACCGTCAGCAGGAAGAGATGTTTTATATCGTTACTGCCGGACATGTGGTGGACGGTCTTTTGGAGGGGCAGGGCTGCCGTATAGAATATGGAGAAAGCGGAGAGGGGGAAGCAAGGGTGCTTTACCGCTCGGAAACGGCGGATTTGGCGTTTCTTGCGATGCCTGCCGGAGAGGAAACTAAATTGCAGGCAGTTGCGGTTTCGCGGGAGCATTTCGATGCCCTGACGAGGGGAGACAGACTGTGGGCAGCGGCATGGGCGGACGGCGCCATGCAAAAAACGGAAGGAGAGCTTCTTGATTTCTGGGTTTATCTGGAGGACTTTTCTCTCAATATGATGCTTGCTAAAATGGATTGTTATGCCGGTATGTCCGGTTGTGCCATTTTAGAGGAAAACGAGTACTTTACGGGGATTTTGTGTGGTGTGAGCGAGGCAGGAGAAGCGGCGGTTCTGCCCTACTCCATCATAGAATCGGAGTGGATACAGATGGTGGAGCGGGGGATTCTTAAATGATGATAAAATTATGGCGGCTTTCTTGACATTCTGTGAAAATTGTTCCACAATATGAAATGGAAAAGCGGACGCAAAGTCGCGCGGAAAAGGAGATTATGATGACGAAAATAGATATTTTTTCCGGCTTTCTGGGTGCCGGAAAGACAACACTGATTCAAAAATTACTGAAGGAAGCGCTGGCAGAGACAAAGGTAGTGCTGATTGAAAATGAATTTGGGGAGATTGGCATTGACGGCGGCTTTTTAAAAGAAGCAGGCATTGCAATCAAGGAGATGAATTCCGGCTGTATCTGCTGCTCGTTAGTGGGGGATTTTGGCACTTCCTTAAAAGAGGTGCTTACCACCTATGCGCCGGAGCGCATACTGATAGAGCCGTCCGGTGTGGGAAAGCTCTCTGATGTTATCAAGGCGGTGGAGAATGTGGCGGCTGACACTGAGGTGACGGTAAACAGCGCCGTTGCAGTGGTGGATGCCGCAAAATGTAAAATGTATATCAAGAATTTTGGCGAATTTTTCTGCAACCAGATTGCTTATGCAGGGACGATTGTCCTGAGCAGGACGGCGGGCATGAGTCAGGAAAAGCTGGAAAAGTGTGTGGAAATGATTCGTGTGTATAATACGCAGGCGACGATTATCACAACGCCATGGGAAGAATTGCAGGGCGCGGATATTTTAAAGACCATTGAGGGAGCCGACAAGTTGGAATCTATGATGGCTGCACTTTTGGAGGAGCAGCACCGTCACGAGGAGGAGCACCATCACGGACATCACCATGACGGCGAGGAGTGCCATCACGGGCATCACCATAACGACGAGGAGTGCTGCCATGGACATCACCATGACGGCGAGGAGTGCCATCATGGGCATCACCATGACGGCGAGGAGTGTCATCATGGGCATCACCATGACCACGGAGAGGACTGTACCTGTGGCTGTCATGACCATGACCATCATCACCATCATGCGGACGAGGTGTTTACAAGCTGGGGGAAGGAAACGCCTGCAGTCTATACGGCAGAGAAGATAGCGGCGATTTTAAAGGAGCTTGACGGCGGTGAATACGGTATGATTCTCCGCGCCAAAGGCATGGTTCCCGCAGCGGACGGCACATGGATTTATTTTGACTATGTACCGGAAGAAAGCGATATCAGAACCGGAAAACCGCAGGTAACCGGAAAGCTGTGTGTTATCGGCTCCAAGATTTCTGAGGAAAAGCTGGAAGCGCTGTTTGGGTGATTAAAGGCAGAAGGAAAGGAAATAAGGGAAATGAAAGCTGTCTATATGATTAACGGATTTTTGGAGAGCGGCAAGACGGAGTTTATCACATACACGCTTGCACAGCCGTATTTTCAGACGAGGGGGACGACGCTGCTTCTGCTCTGCGAAGAGGGAGAGGTAGAATATGACGACGATTTGCTGAAAAAAAGCCGCACGGTGGTGGAGCTGATTGAAAGTGAGGCGGATTTCAATCCAAATCATCTTTTAGAGTTGGAAAAAAAGTATAAGCCGGAACGGATTATTGTAGAGTACAACGGTATGTGGAATTTTAAAAACATGAAACTGCCTTGGCACTGGAAGATAGAACAGCAGATTACGACCATAGACGGTTCTACCTTTCCGAACTATTATACCAATATGCGTTCTCTTTTGGCGGAGATGGTGCGCAATTCGGAGATGATTATTTTTAACCGCTGCGACGGAATCTCGGATTTGAGCAGCTATAAACGGAATATCAAGGCGGTCAATCCACGGGCTGACATTATTTTTGAGGATGCAAACGGTGAGATTACGGAAATTATGGAGGACGACCTGCCGTATGATTTAAAGCAGGAGGTCCTTGCACTGGATGATTATGGGTACGGTATCTGGTATTTGGACAGCATGGACCATTTGGAGAGATATATTGATAAAAAGGTAGAGTTTACCGCCATGGTTTTAAAACCGGAGGAATTTCCAAAAAATTATTTTGTCCCCGGGCGTATGGCAATGACCTGTTGTGCGGATGATATGGCGTTTTTGGGGTATCCTTGTGAATATGAGGGTGTGGAACAGCTTGCGCAGAAAGAATGGGTAAAAGTAAAGGCGCTGGTTGCAAAGGAGTACAGAGAGGAATATCAGGGAGAAGGACCGGTTTTACATGCTGTCAGTGTGGAAAAAACGAAAGCACCCAAAAATCCGGTGATAAGTTTCAATTAATTATGCGTGGTATGCCGAAAGGACTATAAAAAAATGCCAAAGTGGAAGAGGTAGCAATATGAGTACATTTATACTTGCCTTGGAAGGTACGGGTTTTGCGTGGCTGATGACTACGCTGGGTGCGGCAGTTGTTTTTTTCTTTCGAAAGGAAATGAAAGATGCCGTGCACAAGTCTTTTCTGGGTTTTGCGGCGGGCGTTATGATTGCGGCGGGCGTATGGTCCTTGCTGATTCCGGCGATAGAGCAGGCGGAGGAAAGCGGACAGCAAGGGTTTGTGCCGGCGGCAGGCGGTTTTTTGCTCGGCGCGGCATTTTTACTTGCGATGGATAAACTGATACCCCATCTGCATTTGGGGGAAAAAGAGGCGGAGGGACCTAAAACATCGCTTCACCGGACGACGCTGATGGTATTTGCCGTGACCCTGCACAATATTCCGGAGGGGATGGCGATGGGGCTTGCTTTTGCCAATGCGCATCTAAACGGTGGTTCCGGCGCCGATTATGCAGCGGCTTTTGCACTTGCGCTGGGAATTGGCATTCAGAATTTTCCCGAGGGGGCGGCAATTTCACTGCCGTTAAAAAGAGAAGGAACCACTTCTCTTAAAGCCTTTTGCGCGGGATGTCTTTCCGGCGTGGTGGAGCCTTTGTTCGGCGTGCTGACCGTGCTGCTTGCCTCTGTTCTGGTGCCTTATATGCCGTGGCTTTTATCATTTGCGGCAGGCGCCATGTTTTATGTGGTGGTGGAAGAGCTGATACCGGAGGCACATTTGGGGGAACATTCCCATGTGGGAACGCTGGGCGTGCTTGCCGGTTTTTTACTCATGATGATACTGGATGTGGCTTTGGGGTAGAATATGGCACTCAATTCAGAAAAAGAACAGTTACAATTACAGAGACATATAAAGGATTTGGCGGATAAATCTTACCGGCAGAATCTTTTTACATTCAGTGGTTTTCTAGGGCTGGCGGAGCTGGAGCTTTATTACAAAATGGAGAAGGAGCTGGATTTTGCATCGCCGGATTTGTTTGGCGGGGACGAGAGTGCGGAGCGGAAGATGCTGCGCTTTGGCTCGCCGGAAGAATTTGGCTATGAGGAGGCATATCCCATTTCCTGTATTTATGCAAAGCCGATTCAGCTTAAATTTGCGGAAGCTCTAAGCCACAGGGATTTTCTGGGTGCGCTGATGAACTTGGGAATCGAGAGAAGCTGTATCGGCGATATCCGCGCAGGGGAAGAGGGCGGATATTTTTACTGTCAATCTTCCATGACGTCGTATATCTGTGAAAATCTGACGCAGGTAAAGCACACCCATGTAAAATGCGAGGTAGTAGAGCGGGTGGAACGAACAGAAGCTGATGAACCGGAGGAGACGGAAGTACTGGTTAGCTCCCTTCGGATTGACGGGTGCCTGTCAAAGCTTTACAAGCTTTCGAGGACGGAGAGCCTTTCCCTGTTTCAGGGTGCAAGGGTGTATGTGGACGGCAGGCTGGCAGAAAACAACAGCCGTCCGTTAAAGCCAGGGGAGGCGGTGAATGTAAGAGGGTACGGCAAGTTTATTTTTACAGGGGTAAAATACGAGACGAAAAAGGGTAAACTGTGTCTGGGCATACAGGTATACCGATAGGAGCGGGTATGTATTCTTATACGTTGATACAATGGCTGTTTTTGTTTTATTTTTACTGCTTTTGCGGCTGGTGCTTTGAATCCGCCTACGTATCGTTAAAGAGCAGAAAGCCGGTAAACAGGGGATTTATGAAGGGACCGTTTTTGCCGCTTTATGGCAGCGGCGCCATTATGATGCTGGTGGTATCAAAGCCTTTTTTGGGGCATTGGTGGGCGGTCTACATTGCCGGGTGTATCGGCGCAACCCTGCTGGAGTATGTGACAGGCGTTGTGATGGAAGCGCTCTTTAAGGTGCGCTACTGGGATTATTCCAATCAGCCGTTTAACTTTCAGGGACAGGTATGCCTAAGCTCAACGCTGGCGTGGGGCGGACTTACACTGTTGATGAATTATGTGATACACAAGCCTATCGAGAAACTTGTACTTGGGATTGCGGCAGACATTTTGAGCGTGGCGACGATTCTTCTGACAATGTACATTGCCTGTGATTTTGCGCTTTCCTTCAAAGAGGCATTGGATTTGCGGGATATTCTGGTGCGGATGGAAAAAGCGAAGGAAGAGCTGCTGCGGCTGCAGAAGCGGCTTGACGTGATGCTTGCAGTAGCGGGAGAAGAGTGGAGCGAAAAGAAAGAAGCATTTTCGGAAAAGTTTAAGACAGAAGAAATAAAGGCGGGAATCGAGAAGCGGCTCAATGTGATGAAAGAGCTTCTTGGCAGAAAGCCGGAAGAATACTCGCAGGATACACGGGATGAACTGCTGGATTTACATGCGCAGTATAAGATAAATGTAGAAAAGGAAGAGCACCGCAGCATGTTTTACCACCGCATCCGTAACAATCCTTCCATGAGTTCAAGGCGTTATAAGGAGGCGCTGGAGGAATTGAAGAAAAAAGCGGCACAGCGGCGCAAAAAATAGTGTAAAGAACGGAGGGATTTTATGTGTACGGCTGCAGCCTGTAAAACGAAGGATTTTTATTTTGGAAGGACATTGGACTATGATGATTCCTATGGTGAGGAGGTTACGATAACACCCCGCAATTATCCGTTTCATTTTTGCGGGACGGGTGATGTGGACAGCCATTATGCCATGATTGGCATGGCGCATGTTGCGCAGGGATATCCCTTATATTACGACGCGGTCAATGAAAAAGGGCTTGCCATGGCAGGTCTTAATTTTGTGGGAAACGCCCATTACAATCGGCCTGTGCAGGACAGGGAGAATGTTGCGGTTTATGAATTGATTCCGTGGCTTCTGGCAAGCTGTAAAACGGTAAAGGAATGTAGGGAGAAGCTTGCAAAAATCAACCTTACCGACACGCCGTTTTCCGAAAGCCTGCCCGTGGCACAGCTTCACTGGATGATATCGGACAAGGACGAGACGGTTACGCTGGAAGCAGTGAAGGAGGGAATTTTTGTCTATGACAATCCGGTCAGGGTGTTAGCAAACAATCCGACTTTTCCGGAGCAGATGTTCGGGCTCAACAATTATATGCACCTGTCGGCAAAGCCGCCCCAGAATCTTTTTGCAAAAGGACTGTCCCTTACGGCATACAGCCGCGGCATGGGGGCGTTAGGACTTCCCGGAGATTTGTCTTCGCAGTCGAGATTTGTGAGAGCGGCTTTTGTCAATATGAATTCGGTGTCAGGCGATTCGGAGAAGGAAAGTGTGGGACAGTTTTTCCATATTCTCGGCGCAGTAGAGCAGCAAAATGGCTGCTGTGAGCTGGAGGGCGGCGAGTATGAGCGGACGATTTATACCTGCTGCTGCAATACGACGCGTGGGATTTACTATTACACTACCTACGGCAACCGGCAGATTACGGCTGTGAATATGTATCATACAGATGTGGATGGAAAGGAATTGTGCCGTTATCCGCTGATTTTGGAGGAGCAGATTCTGCAGCAGAATTAGTGTACTGATCTATTCAGATTCGGGCGTCAAAAGCCCTGACTGAGGGAATTTGTTTTACAAAGCGGGAAGGTATGGGGGAAAATATGGACCTGTTTGAATACATGAGACAAAATCATATGGAGAAGGAGTCGCCTCTTGCGGCGCGGATGCGCCCCACTACTCTGGAGGAGGTGGCGGGGCAGCAGCATATTATCGGGAAGGATAAGCTGCTTTACCGTGCTATCAAGGCGGACAAGCTGAGCTCTATTATTTTTTACGGACCGCCGGGCACGGGAAAAACCACTCTTGCTAAGGTGATTGCCAATACTACCAGTGCGGAGTTTGTACAGATAAATGCCACTGTCGCAGGAAAAAAGGACATGGAGGAGACGGTGGAAAAGGCAAAGAATATACAGGGCATGTACGGGAAGCGGACCATTCTTTTTATTGACGAAATTCATCGTTTTAACAAGGGGCAGCAGGATTACCTGCTCCCCTTTGTGGAGGATGGCACCCTTATCCTGATTGGCGCAACCACGGAAAATCCTTATTTTGAGGTAAACGGCGCTTTGATTTCCCGCTCTATTATCTTCGAGTTAAAGCCGCTGGAAAAAGAGGATATCAAGCAGCTTCTGCGAAAGGCGGTCTGCGACAGGGAAAAGGGCATGGGCGCTTACGAGGCAGAGATAGAGGAAGACGCGCTGGAATTTCTGGCGGAGCTTTCCGGCGGGGACGCCAGACATGCGCTGAATGCGGTCGAGCTGGGGATTATGACTACAAATCGCAGCGAAGACGGGAAAATACATATCACGATGGCGGTTGCGCAGGAGTGTATCCAGAAGCGGGTGATGCGTTATGACAAAAATGGGGACAGCCATTATGATACCATTTCCGCTTTTATCAAAAGTATGCGCGGTTCAGACCCTGATGCGGCGGTATATTATCTGGCACGGATGCTGTATGCGGGGGAGAGCGTCACCTTTATTGCCAGACGTATCATGATATGCGCCGCGGAGGATGTGGGAAACGCGGACCCGCAGGCGCTTTCTGTGGCGGTAAATGCCTCCCTTGCCGTGGAGCGTGTCGGTATGCCGGAGGCGCAGATTATTTTGTCACAGGCTGCCGCCTATATTGCCTCGGCGCCCAAGAGCAATGCGGCATCGGCGGGGATTGGAGATGCGATGCGCGCTGTGACGGAGACCGGAAACCTTGCGATTCCGGCGCATCTGCAGGATGCCCATTACAAAGGCGCCGCAAAGCTGGGACATGGAACGGGCTACAAGTATGCACATGATTACAAGAACCATTACGTAAAGCAGCAGTATCTGCCCTATGAGCTTTCCGGCAGGGAATTTTACAAGCCTTCCGGCAACGGCTATGAGGTAAAAATACGGGAACATATGCAGAGAATCAGGAGAGAAGCGGAAGAGGGCGGCGAGACGGCAGAGCAGTAAACGTAAAGCAGGAAACACAGAAGAAGAGGAAGAGCAGCAGAGGAAGAAACGGCAGAGCGGCAACCCTGAAAACGGTAAAACAGTAAACGGAGTAAAAGCGGAAAAGCCGTAACGCGGTACGGGGAAAGTGGAGGCCGGACAAAAATGGAAGATTCTAAAAAACAGGAAAAATGGGAGGTTCCTTTTATTGTATATATGGCTTTGCTGCTTGGCATCACGGTGTTCCGCCCGTGGGCACTGTCGTGGAATCATTTTTTTCAAGGGAGCTTTAACCTGAAACCCTTCACAGAGTACGTGCGGCTGCTGGAGAAGGGGGGGCTTTTGCGGGTGCTGTATCTGTTTTTGGGCAATATTGCGGCGTTTATGCCTTTTGGCATGTATCTGGCGTACCGAAAGCCCGAATGGAAGCTTGGGCGTTTTGCTTTTTTCAGGGATATATGCGGCTTGTTTCTTTAGAGAGCCATCCGCAGAAGATGCGATGGAGGATATGCGGTCGGGGCAATACAACTGGTTTGTTCCAATCGACTGTAAGAGCTTTGACGGTACATATCTTGCAAAGCAGGAGTATTCGGAGACGGAAAAGCCGGTAAGAAGTATTCGAGTCAATATTTATGATACGGAAAGTAATGTGCTTGTGGATAGTATTTATGCCGAATCGCTTTGGTTTGGTTTTCAGGGTATTATGTGGGGAAGGGACAATTACAATCTGGCAATCGGGCTGATAGATGGTACCGTGTTATATTATGAGTATGCGGACGGCGGCTGGCATGAGGTCAAAAACATGGAAGGAGAAAAGCAATGAGTAAAACAATGAGTAAAGCGGCAAGTGCAGTTTCAATTATCGGGGGCGCCGACGGACCTACTTCCATATTTATACTTGGAAAAAAAGGCAGGGAAAAAAATATTTTTAAACGCTTTCAAATATGGCGGCAGAATAAGAAGTACCGAAGGAAAAGAGAGCGTGCGCGCAGGCTGATTACGCCGAATGCCCATACCATAGAGGAACTAATAGACTATATAAAGGAGCGTTATGGCGCGGTAGAGGCGGATGCTTCTTATCCTTACTATGAAGAGCGGAAGAAAGGGATGAAATATTGCCTGATACAGCGGGAGAAACCTGCGCTTTTGGGAGAAACAAAGCGTTTTTTGCCGCCGGAGGATTTGACGGACAAAGAAGCGGTGATAAAATGGCAAAAGGAGCTGGAGGCGTGGACAAAGGAATGCCAGAACAGAGCGGATGCGGTTCCTTTTGACTGTTTTCCGACCGAGTACCACATGTACGTGATAGACAGAAAAGAGGAAGGCAGACTGGAAATAGAACTGGACAGGTTTCGTCCGACGATTTCGATGTCCTATTCCGGCAGGGCGATGGAGCAGATATCGAAGGATATTCATCTGTACTATGGTGTGACAAAACAGGATATCGACGAGGAAAGCGAGCGCTACAAATCTCTTTTGGCAGCTTTAAGCACGTAGCGGCGCCGGCAGCCTAGAAAAGCTGTTCTACCAGATACCGGTAGACAGCTTCGTTTTTTTTCTGCCAGTTGTCGCAGACAGCTTCCGCCACCTCTTTGACGGGAACGGACAGCGTGATATCGATAAGTGTGATGCCGCGGTCCTTTGCCATAAGATGCGCTTCATATTCACCGCTTGTGGATTTATAATAATTTGCCGTGACAGAGGCTTCGTTTCGCAGTGCAAGTTCCTTTTCGGACAGATAAGCTTCCACATCCTCTTTGATGGCTGCGCTGATGCGGCTGCCAAAGAAACGGAGCGTTTCCCGTCCTTCTTCCGTGATGGCAAGCTGCGTCCGGTTTAAAATGGTAGTGGCGGTGATAAGCTGCGTGTCGGTCAGCTCTGCAATCACCTGCTGGAGGGTAAAAAAATTGGTGTAGTCTTTTTCCTGTATAAAATCGCAGACCTGTGCCTTTGTCAGCGGAAAATTTACCCTGTCGAGCATATAGAGTACAATTAGTTTATATAAAGTCAGTGGGTCCTGCAGCATAAAAACATCTCCCTTGATATGTTTGCCGTTGTTTCATGGTTTTGTGCAGCGTGTTGAGTACATTTTTTTTGTTCAGGCTCCATAGCGGGGCAATCAGTAAGTCTTTGGGACCGTCTCCGGTCAATCGGTGTATCACGATATCGGGGCTTAAAAGCTCCAGAGCGTGAATCAGGATATCCGTATATTCTGCCTGCGACAATGTGGAAAAACCGGCAATCCGGTTTTCCAGATACATATCTGCAAGAGCGGTATTCTGCAGGATATGCAAAAGCTGCAGTTTGACGCCAAAAGGGTGCAGAGCCGCATGAGACGTGCCGCGGGTATCGGGAATGTGGTTTAAATAGCGCACGGTTTCGTACATCATGTCCGGCGTTTCGCCCGGCAGACCCAAAATGACATGCACAATAACCGGAATATTTCTCTCGGTCAGGGCTGTCATCGCTTCTTCAAAAACGGGGAGCGGGTATCCCCTGCCCACAAAAGAGGCGGTATCTTCATGTATGGTCTGGAGTCCAAGCTCTATCCAGATAAACTTTTCGGGATAGCGTTTCTTTAGCGCGGCAAGCAGTTCCAAGACGTCTTCTCCAAGGCAGTCGGGGCGGGTTGCGATGGAAATGCCGGCAACTTCGGGGAGCGAGAGGGCGGCGGTATACATATCCTGCAGATAAGAAACGGGCGCGTAGGTGCCGGTATATGCCTGAAAGTAGGCAATCAAGCGGCTTCCGGTATTTTTTTCAGAGAAAACCTGCCTGCCGGCAAGAATCTGCTCCTTGACGGAAGCGGGCGTTGTCCGTGCGGCAAAATCACCGCTTCCGCCCGCACTGCAGAAAATACAGCCGCCCTGTCCTAATGTGCCGTCCCTGTTAGGGCACGTAAAGCCGCCGTCAAGCGCCAGCTTGTAATATTTTTCTTTGTAGGTATACTTCAGATAAGCATCCAAGGAGTAATATGGTTTGGAGAGCCATGCAGAGTTCATGCGCGCAGTCCCTATTTGATATGGGATTTTACTGCTTCGGCAACGACCTCTGCCACCTTGGGATTGAAGGCCTCCGGCATAATATTGTCCTCGTTAAGTGCTTCTTCGGGTACAAGGCCTGCGATGGCAAGAGCGGCAGCCAGCTTCATCTCTTCCGTAATCTGTGTGGCGCGTCCTTCCAAGGCGCCCTTGAAGATGCCGGGGAAGGCAACCACGTTATTGACCTGATTGGGAAAATCGGAGCGTCCGGTGCCGACTACCTTTGCGCCGGCTTTTTTTGCCAAATCGGGCATGATTTCAGGAACGGGATTTGCCATGGCAAAGAGAATGGCATCCTTGTTCATGGAAGCAACCATTTCTTCGCTTACAATGTTAGGCGCGGAGACGCCCACAAAGATGTCTGCGCCCTTCATGGCGTCTGCAAGCGTGCCGGTCATATTTTGCAGATTGGTAACTTCCGTCATCTTTTGCTGCATCCAGTTTAGGCCTTCTGTTTTCTTGGAAACAATACCGGTCTTGTCGCACATAATGATGTCTGGAAAGCCGTAAGTGAGCAGCAGCTTTGTGATGGCAACGCCCGCACTGCCGGCGCCGTTTACGACAATTTTACAGTCTTCTTTTTTCTTTCCCGTTACCTTTAGGGCATTGATAATGCCGGCGAGCACGACAATGGCGGTACCGTGCTGGTCGTCGTGAAAAACGGGAATATCCAGCATTTGCTTCAGGCGTTCTTCGATTTCAAAGCAGCGGGGAGCGCTGATATCTTCCAAATTGATGCCGCCAAAGCCGGGTGCGAGAAAGGCAACGGTTTTTATAATTTCTTCGGTATCCTGTGTATCCAGACAAATCGGGACTGCATTGACGCCGCCAAATTCCTTAAACAGTACCGCCTTGCCCTCCATAACAGGCATTGCGGCGTAGGGACCAATATTGCCCAGACCTAAAACGGCGCTGCCATCCGATATGACGGCTACTGTATTGGCTTTCATGGTATATTGATAGGCAGCCTCCTTGTCCTCTGCAATCACTTTGCAAGGCTCTGCAACGCCCGGGGTATAGGCGAGCGCCAAATCCTCTCTGGTCTTGACGGGCGTTTTGCTTACCGTTTCGATTTTTCCGTTCCATTGTTTGTGGAGCTGTAATGCTTTCTCATTGGTTGTCATGGTTGTCCCTCTTTTCTTTCCATGGAATGATGTCATTTGCGAAACTCAGTAATTATGCAAGTTGTACAATTCGGGACTGATAAATAGGAGTTTCGCAATTGATTATAGTATATTTCAGGGTGGGGTGCAAGGAGAAGTTAGTAAGTAGAAAACGAAATAGGAGAATACAAAACTTTTTTGAGTTCGGGTAATAGGATAGTACTTGAGAAATTGTTGCAAATGCTATTTGACTAAGGTATTATAGTGATAAGAGTAAAATTTTTATGGCAGGGCGGTTTCCATGAAATAACCAAAACGGGTTTAAGCCGTTTGCGCGGCGGAATGAGAGGAAAAATGGCAAAAGGTGAGAAGGAAAAAGCATTCTTGGGAAAACGGATTTTGAGGACGGCGTGCCGGATACTTGGAATAATGGCGGGCGTGCTGGTGCTGGCGGTAGTGGTTTATCTGGCATATGTTATTTTGTCGTACAAAAGGCTTCCCGATAACCTGAAGCTTCCCGTAACCATAACGAAAGAAGCGGTGAATCAAAAGGAAACGCCGGTGCAGATTGGCGAGGAGTACAGCATCGCCACCTACAATATCGGTTTTGGCGCTTATACGCCGCAGTTTAGCTTTTTTATGGACGGCGGAAAGTCCTCCGTGGCGGAAAGTAAGGAAAGCGTGCTCGAGACCGTGCGCGGCGCGGCTTCCTCGGTGGAAGAGAGCCTGCATCCGGATTTTATGCTGTGGCAGGAGGTGGACCTTGATGCCACAAGAAGCTATCACGTGGACGAGTATGAGGAAATTCAGGAGTATTTCAAGGATTATTACATGTCCTTTGCAGTAAACTACGATTCGGCGTTTCTTTTCTATCCTTTGACAGAGCCCCACGGAAAGAGCAGGGCAGGGATTGCCGTCATGTCCGCTTATCCGATTGAGAGCGCATTGAGGCGGAGCTTCCCCATAGCAACCTCTTTTAGTAAATTTCTGGATTTGGACCGCTGCTACAGCATAAACAGGATACCGGTGGAGGGCGGAAAATACCTCTGCATTATCAACCTGCATATGTCGGCTTACGGCAACAGTGATGCAATCCGGCAGGGACAGATAGCCATGCTCTGCGAGGATATGCAGAAGGAATATGCGGCGGGCAATTATGTGATATGCGGCGGCGATTTTAATCACGATTTGAAGGCGCTTACAGATGACGGCAGCGAGAGGGAATCTTGGGCTTATCCTTTTCCGCGGGAGGAGCTGCCGGAGGGCTTTCGGTTCTGTCTGGACGATTTTACGGAAAAAGAGCTTGCCGATATGCACAACAGCGCGCGGAATGCGGATGAGGCGTATAATCCGGAGACTACTTACATGGTAACGCTGGATGGTTTTATTATCTCCGACAACATAAAATGTACGTGGTATGAAAATGTGGACTGGCAGTACCGGTATTCGGACCATGACCCTGTGTATATGCGGTTTATACTGCAATAAAAGCGAGAAGAGAAAAACAAAAAAAGAATTGACAAGAGCGTATGTGTGTGTTATTCTTTTTGAGTGTGTGGAAGCACACAATAAGCAAGCAGAGTATCCGCTCTCACCTTACAGCACAAGCTCGTAAGCGTCAACAATTCAAAATTGCATAGTCCTACAAGCAGCCTTTCGGGGCAGAAGCGGGAATCGGATTCAGGAGCAGCTTTAAAAAGGAGCGGTTGTCCGGGACTGATAAAGAGGATTATGAAAGGTGTGAATGACGAGTGGATAGTTATGCTATCCACTTTTATTTTCTTTATGGAGGGTACAGCCATTAGCGAATTAATGATTAACGAACAGATTAGGGACAAAGAGGTACGTCTCATTGGCGAGAGCGGAGAACAGTTGGGCGTTATGTCGTCAAAGGAAGCACAAAGGCTGGCGGAGGAAGCAGGGCTCGATTTAGTCAAAATTGCACCCACGGCAAAACCGCCCGTGTGTAAGATTGTGGATTATGGAAAGTTCAAGTATGAACAGGCGAGAAAAGAGAAGGAAGCCAGAAAGAAACAGAAGATTATCGAGATAAAGGAAATCAGGCTCTCTCCCAATATCGACACCAATGATTTAAACACCAAGGTAAATGCTGCAAGGAAATTTTTGACAAAGGGCGACAAGGTAAAGATAACCCTGCGGTTCCGCGGCAGAGAGATGGCGCATATGAACAACAGCAAGCATATTCTGGATGATTTTGCAGCAAGTCTGTCCGATATTGCCATTGTGGAAAAAGCGCCCAAGGTAGAAGGGCGGAGCATGACTATGTTTTTAACTGAGAAGCGCAGTTAGCACAGTTAAAATAGATATTAAGCAAAAAACAGGAGGAAATTGTTATGCCAAAAATGAAGACAAGCAGAGCGGCAGCGAAGCGTTTTAGAGTGACAGGAACAGGTAAGTTAAAAAGAAGTAAAGCTTATAAAAGCCATATCTTAACCAAGAAAACCACGAAACGGAAACGTAATCTGAGAAAACCTGCTATCACAGACAAGACAAATGTGAAGAACATGAAGAAGATTTTACCGTATTTATAATAACCGGCAAGGAGGAAAATAAGACATGGCAAGAATTAAAGGCGGCATGAATGCCAGAAGAAAACATAACAGAGTATTAAAGCTTGCGAAGGGCTACAGAGGCGCAAGAAGCAAACAGTACAGGGTGGCAAAGCAGTCCGTTATGCGTGCGCTTGCAAGCTCTTACGCGGGCAGAAAAGAGAGAAAGCGTCAGTTCAGACAGCTTTGGATTGCACGTATCAATGCGGCAGCAAGAATGAACGGTTTATCCTACAGCAAGTTTATGTACGGACTGAAGCAGGCGGGCATTGATATTAACAGAAAGATGCTTGCGGAGATGGCAGTGAATGACAGCGAAGGCTTTAAGACGCTGGCAGAGCTTGCAAAGACAAAAATTGCATAAGACATGCACATATGGCGCCTTCCGGAATGAGCATCGCAGGTTTGTCCTGCGGTGGCGGGAGGTGCTTTTTTTCTATCAATAGGGCTTTTGGCGCCCAATCTGAAGTCAAATAGTTTGGGAGGATTTTATGGCAGAAAAATATAATAAGGTTCATATGGGAGAGGCAAAATGCGGTCTTGATTTGGGAGACGGCAGCGAGCGTGCAGAGTACGTCTGTCAGGATTATATTTTACATAAGTTAGGCAGGCCCCACCGCTGTGTCAACATTATGTATACCTATTATCCGAAGGATGCTCAATGGCCGAAGAGAATCAGTGAAGCGTGTAAGAATATGGAAATCAGTTTTCAGTGGGACTATCCCTATGACGATTATTTTCCTTACGATGCACAGGGGGAGCCCTTCGAGCAGATGCGGGATATCCGCCGTCATGGACAGGACGTGCTGCTGACGCTGACGATTGACTGCTCGCTGGACGATGAGGAGCTCAGAAGGGTGGCGCGCCAGCTAAAGCCCTTTGGCCGTATGCGCATCCGTATCAATCATGAATGTGCCGGCAGCTGGTTCACACACAACAAGCGTTTTTCTTATAAGGAAGTGGGCGAGTTCTTTGTGCGTTTCCACAATATCATCAAGGAGGAGGCGCCCAATGTCAGCACGATTTTCTGTGCGGGCTTTTTAAAGGAGGACGGCTCCGGCGTCGAATATGAAGAGGAATTTTTGGAGGCATATAAGGCGGCGGATATCTGGTCGGCGGACTGTTATTTGGCATTGCACTATGGCTGGCCTTATGACGTTGCGGAAGCAGGCGGCGGACAGTATAAATGCGATAGTGTGGACGGATATTATCATAAATTTGAAAACACGGCAAAGAGGCTTATCTCCCTCTGCGGCAAAAAGCCTATGACGACGGCAGAGTTTAATACGGACGGCGATGTGACCGGCGCTTTTGTGCAGGGTGAGTCTGTTGTGCGTTTTGCAAGGGTTTTTCGCGATAATCATGCGGAGGATTGGTTCAAGGGGATTTCCATGTACCAGTTCCGCGACAGAGGGCGCCTGGGCCTGGAAATCGAGGATCCGAACAACCGTGCCGTGGGCATCGAGCAGCCCATGCTTGCGGAGTATAAAGAGGTACTGCATGACCCGTATTTTATGCCGGAAATGACTTCGGGGGAGGAAGTGCAGTTTCCTGCAGCTTTGCGCTGGGGCGGCGCGGAGGATGCGGACGGCATTGAGATTCCCGTTGCGTTTGAGAAAACGCCGGAATTCTGTGAAATTACGGTGGAAGATAAGCTGGCGCTGATGATAGAGATTAACGGGCGCTGGTTTTATAAGGATCCTGAAGTAAAGACCATAGATTTAATGTCTGCATTTTATCAAAATAAGCTTGCCGGCAGACAAACGCTTGTGGTAAGGCTGTTTGCAACGCCGGCAGACGGTGAAAACCATGACGACGGGACGGCAGACTGGAATTACAACTACCGCGCCGAGATGAAAAATCCGCCTGTATTCAGGATACGTTATGAGGTTCCCGGGAAGGTGGGCTGATACGCCTTTGGCAAGATACGGATGCGGCGGCACCTGACAGGCGGGGCATGTTCGTTACGGTACAGGAAAATGATATAGGACATACACATACGGCGCCTTCCGGAATAGGATATCAAAGGGTAAACTATCCGGGAGGTGCTTTTGTATGTATGAAATGTTATCGGAGTCTATTTATCCCGTACTGGCAGGGCAGCCGGAGCGCTATGCGCGTATAAAGGGCGGAGAAAAGTATCCGCAGATAGAGGGTATGGTTCTGTTTTACCGGTTCAGAAGGGGAACGGTAGTGGTGGCAGATATTGCGGGGCTTCCCGACAATGGAAACGGCGTATACGGTTTTCATATTCACGAGGGGAAATCCTGTACGGGCAATGCGGAAGATGCTTTCGCAGATACAGGCGGGCATTTGAATCCGTATGGGGAGGAGCATCCTTTGCATATGGGCGATATGCCGGTGCTTTTTGCAAATAACGGGACGGTGTGGGAAGCCTTTTATACGGAGCGTTTTCTGCCGGGCGAAGCGGCTGGGCATACCGTTGTCATTCATGATATGCCGGACGATTTTAAGAGCCAGCCTTCGGGCGCTTCCGGTGAAAAGATAGCCTGTGGTGTGATTTGCTAAATTTTCGGCATTGCTATTGACAGAAAGTGGAACGGTTACTATAATGAACATCACAGACAGGAAACTGTCAATGTTCCTCGATAGCTCAATGGTAGAGCACGCGGCTGTTAACCGCGGGGTTGTAGGTTCGAGCCCTACTCGGGGAGGTAATTTCATGGTTTTATACGAAGCCTGCGGACATGATGTTTGCAGGCTTTTTGATAAAGACCGGAAAGGATATACAGATAGGAGAAAGGTTGAAAGAAAAGCGCTTTCAACCATTGAATTTGAATCCGCCAAAGCGGACATGGGGTATAAAGTATAAATATGAAAAAAACGATTGCGTTTATCAAAAAAGAAATGGTACTGTGCATTGCATTGCTGCTGGCTGTCCTTTCATCCTGCGTTATCCCGCCGGATAAGGAATATGCGGGATACATAGATTTTCGGACACTGGCGATTTTGTTCTGCCTGATGAGTGTTATGGCAGGGCTGCAGAAGATGGGAATATTTGAATGGATTGCCGGAGGGGTTCTGCGAAAAGTGAAAAGTTTTGGCAGTCTTGTACAGGTTTTGATGCTGCTCTGCTTTTTTTCCGGAATGCTGATTACCAATGACGTGGCGCTGATTACGTTCGTGCCATTTACCTTTACCGTGCTGGGAATGGTGGGCAGGGAGCAGAGACGGAAGCTGGTTCTGCCTTTGGCGGCAATGCAGACGATAGCCGCCAATCTGGGCAGTATGCTGACGCCCATCGGCAATCCGCAGAATTTGTATCTCTATGGCAGGGCAGGTATGTCCCTCGGCAGTTTTCTTCTGCTGATGCTGCCCTATGTCTTATTTTCGCTGGTTTTTTTGCTTATCTGGGGACTGATTCTGGGAAAACGCTGCTTTGGCGAGTGGAAGCCTGAGACAGAAAACACCGGAGCAGAGAAAGCTCTTTTTTGGGAGAAGAAAGGGATGATACTGCTTGTATGTTATCTGTCGCTGTTTCTGCTCTGCCTGTTGACGGTGGCGCATGTGCTGCCGTGGCAGGCGGTGTTTGGCATTGTATTTTTGAGTATTCTTTTGATGGACAGGCGGATATTGGCAAGGGTGGATTATTCTTTGCTGCTTACGTTTGCAGGATTCTTTGTATTTATCGGAAATGTGGGGAGAATTCCAGCCTTTTGCAGATTCTTGCAGGAAGCAGTGGGCGGCAGGGAGGTATATGCAGCCATTGCAGCCAGTCAGGTCATCAGCAATGTGCCGGCGGCGCTTCTTTTATCCGGATTTACGGAGAATTACAGGCAGCTTCTTATCGGCGTGAATCTGGGCGGGCTGGGAACGCTGATTGCTTCCATGGCAAGCCTGATATCCTATAAGTATGTGGCAAGGGAGGAGACAAGCCGTAAGGGTGCATATATGGCGGTTTTTACGGTGAGCAATCTTTGCTTTCTGGCAGGACTGATGCTTTTTCATATTGTAATGGGAAAGATTTTTGTGGTATGATGGCAATGAGCCTGAAAGGTGCAGGCAGGAGCTTTTGTATGACAGCGAAAAGGATGTGCCATACAAAAGCGAAGGAATGAAAGAGCATGATTTTTTATGAAAGAAAGGAAAGAAAAAATGCGGATATTGGAAGGACTTGCCCCTGAGCGGGTATTTTACTATTTTGAGGAAATATGCGGCATACCGCATGGTTCGGGAAATATAGAAAAAATCAGTGATTATCTGATGGATTTTGCAAAAGAAAAAGGGCTTTTTGCCAAACAGGATGAGTTAAAAAATGTGATTATCGTAAAGCCGGCAACAGCAGGCTATGAGGAGGAGCCCGCGGTGATTCTGCAGGGGCACATGGACATGGTTGCGGTGAAAAAGCCGGATTGTGCGGTAGATATGGCGAAAGAAGGATTAAAGTTAGCCGTTACCGGCGACAAGATTTATGCAAAAGACACGAGTCTTGGGGGAGACGACGGCATCGCTGTTGCTTACGCGCTTGCGCTTTTGGAGGCTGAAAACCTTTTGCACCCCAAATTGGAGGTGGTGATTACCGTGGACGAGGAGGTTGGCATGGACGGCGCAAGGGGGATTGACTTATCCTCCCTGACCGGCAGACGGATGCTGAATCTGGATTCCGAGGAGGAGGGCATTTTTCTGACAAGCTGCGCGGGCGGCGCACGTATGGAATGCAGACTTCCCATAGCGGCGCATGAAAAGGAAGGAGTGCTGTGCAGAATCAGCGTGGAAGGGCTTGCAGGCGGGCATTCCGGTGCGGAAATCCACAAGGAACGCGGCAATGCCAACTGTATTATGGGGCGGATACTGCACGGTTTATCTTCGCGGCTGCCGCTTTGCCTGAAATCCATGGAGGGTGGTCTGGCGGACAATGCGATTCCGCGGCAGGCGGTTTGCGAGGTGGTTTTGAAAAAGGGAGAGGAAGAGGCTTTAAAAGAGCAGCTTTTGGCATTGGAGGATGACATCAAAAAGGAGCTTGCTTCCAAGGATAAGGATTTTCAAATAACGGGGCTTTTTACAGGGGAAGAGCGGGCATTCTGCGCGGACGAGGCGGACACGCGTAAGGCGGCTGCGTTTCTGGCGGCGCTTCCAAACGGCGTGCAGGCAATGAGCGCGGATGTAGAAGGGCTGGTGGAAACCTCGCTGAATCTGGGAATGGTATCCTATCCTGCGGACGGCGGGGAGCTTCGCTGTACTTTTTCTTTAAGAAGCTGTATAGAAAGCGCAAAGCAGGCGCTGATGGAAAAGGTGGAAGCCGTAACTTTGCTTGCCGGCGGCAGCAGCAGTATTTCGGGGGATTACCCGGGATGGGCGTATCGGCTCCATTCGCCGCTTCGTGATAAAATGACGGCGCTTTATGAGGAGATGTACGGCAAAAAGCCTCGTTTGGAGGCAATTCACGCAGGGCTGGAATGTGGGATTCTGGCGGCAAAACTGGAGGGACTTGACTGTATTTCTTTCGGGCCTGATATGCAGAATATTCATACGACGGAAGAAACGTTGTCCATATCTTCCGTGGAGAGAGTGTGGGATTATCTGGTGAAGCTTTTGGCAAAGCGTGGATAGCGCACGAATACGTTAGCGCCGCGGTGAGTGATTTGAGGGTCAAATGAATGCAAGCTTGTTCGCTTGACCCATGGAGGCAAAAATGGGATTTGAAAAAGAAAAACTGAAGCAGGTTAGATATTTGATATTGTTTGTGGCAGCCGTTGTGCTGCTGATTATCTACAGCGGCAATGTGATGAACGGGCTGCGGTTATTTTTGGGTATGCTGTCTCCATTTATCGTGGGCGGCGCGATTGCCTTTGTACTGAATATACCGTTGAAGGCGGTGGAGAATAAATTATTAAAGAAGTGGAAGGGAAAGCTGGCGGCTAAGCTGAAGCGTCCTGTGAGTATTCTGCTTTCCCTTATTTTTGTTGTGGCGATTATTGCGTTTGTCGTGATAACGGTGGTGCCGAAGCTGCGGGAGACGATTGAGATGCTTGGCGGGCAGATTTCTCTGTTTGTACAGGATTTGATTCGTGAAGCGGAACGGCTTGCCGCCTCCAACCAGCAGATTCTGGAGAAGCTGAAGGAGCTGGAGAATATGAAAATCGACTGGCAGGCGATAATTGGCAATGTCGGTTCGTTTTTGTCAAGCGGTATGGGAAGCGTGCTGAGCTCCACTGTTTCTGTGGCAAGTACAATTATCGGCGGCGTGGTGAATGCTTTTATCGGTATTGTTTTTGCTATTTATATACTGGCGCAGAAAGAAAAGCTGGGTGCGCAGGGACATCGGATTCTGACTGCCTATCTGCCGGAAAAGGTATGCAGAAAGACCGAGCATGTGCTGGCGCTCCTGCACAAAAACTTCAGCAGTTTTATTTCGGGTCAGTGCGTGGAGGCGGTGATTCTGGGCGCCATGTTTGTCGTGACAATGTCGATTTTCGGGTTTCCCTATGCGTTGCTTATCGGTGTTCTGATTGCTTTTCTGGCGTTGATACCCATTGTGGGCGCTTTTGTGGGCTGCGTGGTGGGCGCATTTTTGATTCTGATGAATGACCCCATGCAGGCGCTTTGGTTTGTGGTACTGTTTCAGGTGCTGCAGCAGATAGAGGGTAATCTGATTTATCCCCGCGTGGTGGGCAATTCCGTGGGTCTGCCCTCCATATGGGTGCTGGCGGCGGTCAGCATAGGCGGCAGTTTGTTCGGTATTGTGGGGATGCTAAGCTTTATTCCCCTGGTGTCTACGGCTTATAGCCTGCTGCGTGACAGCGTGAATGAAAGGAATGCTGCGAAAGTGCGTCTTGCCAAAGAAAAAGCAGAACAAAACGAAAAGAAAAAGAAAATACAACGGTAAAATATTTGCCGAAAAATTGTGATAAGGTCTTGATTTTATTCCCAAAACACGGTATAATAACGTTCGTGTTACGGGGTGTGGCTCAGTTTGGTTAGAGCGCTGTCTTAGGGAGGCAGAGGCCGCAAGTTCGAATCTTGTCACTCCGATGGAAAAGTCTGGCATGTGTCAGGCTTTTTCTTTTGTACTTTTGCTTTTGTTATTTCAGCCGGCCTTTTTGCAGTACTTACTGTAACGATCATCAAAAAATTAAGTCCCTTTTAAGTAAAGTGTTGCTGCGACATAACATCGGCAATTTCCACAAAACCAGATTGATGCGGAAATCGAAGTCAGTCTGCAAATTCCGGTGATCGGGCAGTCATCCTCTAATGGATGGCTACCCGCTTTAGGTATTTGGGCCAGTAGTTTTGTTAAATGGCATAGAACAACACCAGTCTGAAAAGGGAAAAAATTAAAGAAAATTAAAGAATATAAGGATTGCAAGAAGTCTTTTCTGTATGGTATTTTAAGTTGTATGAAATATGTAAAGATACCGAAAGGAGTGGCAGTATGAGGGAAACATATTTGGCAGGTATTTTGGCTGCAATGCTGTTATTATCGTCATGTGGCCTGACGGAAGGTAAAACGCCGCAGGTTTTGGGACCGGAAGATATTGGAGAGATTGTGGACGGTTCAGGAGGAAATACGCCGTCAGGTGAAAACGGGCAGGAAAGTATGCCTGCATCTGACCGCACGACGGGAGACGGGATGACGGAGAGGGACAACCTGCCGACACCGGATACCGGCGGAGAGTCGGACGGTGGGACAGAAACACAGCCTCCTGCATCCGTTGGGGAAGAAAACGGATATCATGAAATTTACAGGCAGGCAGTTACAGAGCATACAGGCGAGGCAGTCGTGTTTGCTTTGATTTATCTGGATAGTGATGATATTCCGGAACTGGTTGTCCTTGACAGGGGATATGACAGCTATTCTATTTACACGGTAAAGGACAACGCTTTATTTTGCATGGCGGATTCCCTGACAACGGCAGAGCTGACGTACTTCGAGAGAAGCGGCATTTTGTGTGAATTTTCCAGATGGAATGGCGGCGGTGATGAAGGCGGTTATGGACGCAGCTATTATCAGGTGTCCGTTGACAGTGCCATTACATCGGATACCATACCTGTGCTGCATGATACCTACAATGCAGTTTACAATGACGAAGGGGCATATGCCGGTGCGGGAGTTATCAATTATTATCACATGGAGCAGGAGATTGATGAGACTGCGTATAAGGAGATGGAAAGCAGTCTCGGTATAGTGGAGGGGGAAGACAGGCCTTGTGCCGAAAATGCTGTTGACGGAGAAACGCTGCTTTCACTGTTGGAACGGTAATGTTTCATATTTGTGTATTTGCTGCGCGGATATGGGGAAACGGAGGGGAAAATGCAAGGCTATAACTGCATTATGATTACAATCAAGGCTGTTATGTGGAGGTCTATGCGGGCAGGCTGCAGGAGGAAGTGAAGCTGCGTGAGGAAAAGCATCCGCTGGTATTTTTGGAACTGGAAAAAGAAGACTTCTTTTCGCTGGAAAGGTTTGCAGGGGAAGGCAATATAGGACATATGGTGGAACAGGTGAGGGATTATGGAGAAGGCATCGCAGAAGAATAGGGAGTATAAATCACAGACAGTAAAGAGCGGTAAGACGCAGAGCGCCAATCGGAGAGCGGAGTGCACAGGACGGCAGGACGGCGGAAAACGGGAACAGCAGAGAACAGGCGGCGCACAGAAGTGTCCGGTTGCGAAAAAGTGCGGCGGGTGCAGGGGTTTTGGCTTTTCCTATCAGCAGCAGTTGCAGAAGAAAGCAAAAATACTGGAGGAGCATTGTGGGAAATTTGGCAGGTTTGCGCCGATTATCGGGATGCAGAATCCTTATTATTACAGGAACAAAGTACATGCCGTATTTGGAGAGGACAGGCGGCATAATATCATATCGGGCATTTATGAAGAGGGTACTCACAGGATTGTGCCGGTGGATAGCTGTCTTTTGGAAAATCAGAAGGCAGACGAAATTATCGTATCTATACGCGGGCTGTTAAAATCCTTTAAAATCCGTCCCTATGATGAGGACAGGGGTTACGGGCTGCTGCGGCATGTGCTGATTAGGACGGGGTATGTGACAGGTGAAATTATGGTAGTGCTTGTATTGACTTCCCCCATTTTACCCTCCAAAAATAATTTTGTGAAGGCCTTGTTAAAGCTGCATCCGGAAATCACAACGATTGTGTTGAATGTAAACGACAAGGACACCAGCATGGTTTTGGGAGAAAAGGAAACGGTGCTTTACGGAAAAGGATATATTGAAGATATTCTGGCAGGGAAAAGGTTCCGGATTTCTTCCCGATCCTTTTATCAGGTCAACCCAGTACAGACGGAGAAGCTGTACGGGAAGGCAGTAGCGTATGCCGCGCTGACCGGCAGGGAAACCGTGCTGGATGCGTATTGCGGTACGGGAACAATCGGTCTGATTGCCAGCGATAAGGCAAAAGAGGTCATCGGTGTGGAATCAAATCCTGCCGCCGTCAGGGATGCCATCATAAATGCAAAGCAGAATGGCATCACCAATATTACATTCTATCAAAATGATGCAGGAAAACTAATCGGACAGATGGCAGAGCAGAATGCATCAGTGGATGTGGTGTTTATGGACCCGCCCCGCGCAGGCAGTACGAACATATTCTTGGATGCGCTTGTGAAGCTGAAGCCAAAAAGAATCGTTTATGTCTCCTGCAATCCGGAAACGCTGGCACGGGATTTGCGCTATCTTTTACAAAAAGGATACCGTATGGAGAAAGGAACCGGCGTTGATATGTTTCCGTGGACGGCAAGCATAGAGGCAGTCGTACTGCTCAGCCCGAGAAAACGCTGAGCGGATAGGAAAAGGTAAGGACAAGAGGCGGACGGCAAATGAAAATAGTAAAAATAATCTGGTATTCTTTTTTGGGATTTTTGTCGGTAATGATTTTATTTATATTGGTATGCGCTTTTCATCCCGAACTGACAAAGGCGATAGCGGCATTTTTGTATCCCGACAAAGCAAGTGAATATGCTGTAGGCGGGCAGCCTTCAAATGGGCAGTCCGCAGGCGGACAGTCTGCCGATAACCGGCCCTTGGGCGGACAATCCGCGGAGGGGTGGGGAAATGGGGAAGAGGGCGCTGTGCCGGACGGAACAGGGAATGGGCTTACCTCTGCCTATGTGCCGCCCGTTAAAACGGATATTGTCATACCGGACAATGTATCGGGGAGGAACGGTTATCAGCCGGTTCAGGAAGACAATACGCAGATTGCGGATACGGAAGCGGAGGCGCTGCGGCAGCAGATAGGTACGGGAGAGACGGGGGAAGGGTTGACTTTTGACCCTTTGTATTATCCCTATTACGCCATGCTGAGTGAAAACGGAAAGAGTCTGTACCGTCAGATTTATGCCAATTCCTTACATTTAAACAGTGTTTTTGCCCCTGCGCAGGATATATCCGTGAGCGAAATCAGAAATATTTTTGCGGCAGTTTATAATGACCATCCGGAGCTTTTCTGGCTTCAGACAACTTATACCTGTAAGTACATGATGGATGGGCAGTGTGTGGAAATCGGGCTGCAGTTTAACCGTACCGCTCAGGACTTGGATAATGCAAGGACAGAATTTGAGCAAAAGGCTGCTGAGATTGTAGGCGGGGCGCAGAATCTGGGAAGCGACTATGAAAAAGAAAAATATGTACATGACATGCTGCTTGCAAAGGTGGAATACAGTCTGTCAGCAGAAATGAACCAGAGCGCTTACAGTGCGTTGGTGAACGGAAGAACCGTGTGCGCAGGTTATGCCAGAGCATTTCAGTATTTGATGCAGCAGCTTCAGGTGCCTTGCTATTATTGTACCGGTTTTGCAGGAGAGAACCATGCATGGAATATCATTCTCTTGGAGGACGGCTATTATAATGTGGATACCACATGGGATGATACCGGCGAGGGAGTCTATGATTATTTTAACAAGACGGATGCGGATTATGCGGACACCCACATCAGGCAGGAGCTTTCGGTATACCTGCCGTCATGTAATGGACAGCGTTACCGGACGCAGGAGATAGAGCAGGTAGAAAATCCGGATGGCAGCGGTAGCCTGCGCAGTCTTTCGGATGCAGGAAAAACGGAATCCGATGTGTTAAATTCCATTGCGGATTATTATACGGACTGCTATAACCAGATTGTGCAGAAGGGCAGCGGAACTTACGATTTTTCCAATGTGCTTGGAAATATTGATGTGCTGCAGAGCTGGTATGAGGTTTATGAGAGCGGTGCCTACAGTCAGGGGTATATGGAAGAGGCGGTTTTGGCAGTCGGGGCGGTGAGATGGGAGATGAATCTGCGGCTGGAAGAGCTGCAGGGCGGAAGATATTTGGTGACGCACGAGATTACCATATGGTAAGCCCGTGCGCCACAGGGAACACTCATCCTTTTTCTTCGCAGTATTTGCAGCGGTACAGTTCTTTTTCCTCGTCGGCAAGGAAAAAGATATGGGGAAGCTCCTGCTCGATGGAGGTGATGCAGCGGGGATTTTTGCAGCGGATAACATTTTTTATCATCTTAGGGAGCACCAAATCTTTTTTGTCTACAATTTCTCCATCCTTGATAACGTTGACGGTAATGTTGTGGTCGATAAAGGCAAGCACGTCAAGGTCAAGCTGATTGATGTCGCATTCTACTTTTAAAATATCCTTCTTGCCCATTTTATTGCTGCGGGCATTTTTGATAATGGCAACCGTGCAGTCCAGCTTGCCGAGCTGCAGGTGTTCGTAAATATCCATGCTTTTCCCCGCTTTGATATGGTCGAGGACAAAGCCTTCTTCAATTTTTCCTACATTTAACATTTGAATCCTCCTTTTTTCTTTTTAAGCTGCGGAAATTTCCAACAATGTCAGGATAAGCGCCATACGGACGTAGACGCCATACTGTGCCTGCTTAAAGTATGCGGCGCGGGGGTCTGCATCCACTTCGACGGAAATTTCGTTGACTCTGGGAAGGGGATGCAGCACCAGCATGTCGGGACGTGCAAGCTCCATTTTTGCGGTGTCCAGAATATAGAAGTCCTTTAAGCGGACATAATCTTCTTCATTGAAAAAGCGTTCTTTTTGTACGCGGGTCATGTAGAGCAGGTCAAGGGAGGGCATTACATTTTCCAGCCGGATAACTTCTTCGTAGGGGATTCCTTTTTCCTTTAGGGCATCCGTGATATAATCGGGAACCCGCAGCTCTTCCGGCGAGATAAAAACGAAGCGGATACGGGGATAGCGGACCAGCGCATTAATCAGAGAATGTACGGTACGCCCAAATTTTAAATCGCCGCAGAGTCCGATTGTCAGGTTGTCCAGATGTCCTTTCAGGGTGCTGATGGTTAAAAGGTCGGTCAACGTTTGGGTTGGATGCTGATGACCGCCGTCGCCTGCATTGATGACGGGAATGCCGGACTTTTCGGCAGCTACCATGGGAGCGCCTTCCTTTGGGTGGCGCATGGCGCAGATATCGGAATAGCAGGAGATGATACGGATGGTATCCGACACGCTTTCACCTTTTGCCGCGGAAGAACTGGCTGCTTCGGAAAAGCCGAGAACTTCACCGCCCAGGCGGAGCATGGCAGATTCAAAGCTGAGGCGTGTACGTGTGCTTGGCTCGTAAAAACAGGTTGCCAAAATC
Source organism: Lachnospiraceae bacterium (assembly GCA_013316825.1). GTDB lineage: Bacteria > Bacillota > Clostridia > Lachnospirales > Lachnospiraceae > Acetatifactor. The sequence goes on from WSLY01000006.1 coordinate 44,851, forward strand.
CTGCCGTCGCAGGCATGGGCATACTTGGCGGGATTTTTCTCGATATCCCTTGCGAGGGTAAACAGCTTTTCCAGTTCTTCTACGGAAAAATCAAGTGGACTCATTAAATGTTTCATAGTTTCCTCCATTTCTACAGTGCAAAGTTTGAAAAACAAAGCCGCAGGTGCGGTTCATGGGGCTTGACAGGCAAAAGCCGGTACAAGCCCGAAAAAAATCGAAGAGATTTTTCTCTTCGATTTTAATTACTATGAAAGATAGGATAGCAAGTCCTCTACGGGCTTGCGTTTAGGAGCAGCCGGTGCTTCTGCGGGATATCCGATGGGAATCAGAGCAGCCAGCTCTCTGTCTTCGGGAAGAGAGAGCAAAGCAGCAGCTTTGACTTCGTCAAAAATGCCTAAAATAACGCTTCCCAGACCTTGCTCATAAGCGGCAAGGCAAAAGGCCTCGGTTGCGATGCCGGTGTCGAACATCTGCCAGCCGCCCTCCTTTGGAGTGCTGAAAGAACCATCCCGCTCAAAGCCGCTTCTGTTTTTGATAAAGGTAACGGCAATCAGCAGGGGCGCATTCCGTATGATTTCACCATTTTTGGCATAAGCGGAAGTACATTCGGAAGCAATTTTGTCCTTTAATGCACCTTCCACGGCGATATAGCGTACAATCTGTGTGTTTTTCCAGCTCGGGGCATAGGATGCGCTCTCCACGATATCGGTGAGTACCTCCCGCGCTATGGGCTTGTCCGTAAACTGGCGTATGCTTCTGCGTCCTTTGATACATTCGTTGGCTGTCATAAGAATCCTCCTGCAATGAGAACTGTTCCGCTTTGTTTCTTGGCATATTATAGCATAAGTACGGCGGGGAAGCAATGAAAAGAAGCCAAAAGAGTATTGTAAATGACGGAAAATCTTTTATAATGAAATATATCAATCATCAGGATGAAAAGAGGGGCATTTTTATGTTTACAAATCAGGACGTTATCGGGATTGCAATGCAACAATCCGCGTGGGATATTCACTGCAGGGCGGAAGATTTTTTGAAAGAAGAAAATGTCATTGTCCGTTCCGAAATCGGCGCATTGGCTAGAAAGTATTATAAAGAGCCGATTGCCTGTAATCTTGTTTCTTACGGGAATAATGTAGTAGCCTCCGTGAAAGAGGAATATGAAAAAACAGTGGAAGAGTATATTGGAAAGTTTGCATTTTACCGATGTTTTGAAACCCCGAATATGCATTGGCTTGGTGACAGAATGAGGGAATACGGACAGCGGGTTTGCTTTATGGCGGAATATTTTCTGCCAAATATGGAAAGAATGCGGCGTTTTTCCTGCGAGTATGAGATGCGCGTTTTAACGCAGGAGGATTTTGAGGGGCTGTATTTGCCTGAATGGAGCAATGCTTTATGTGAAGAGAGAAAGGAATTGGACATTCTGGGCGTCGGCGCATATGAAAAGGGCAGGCTGATTGGTCTGGCGGGCTGCTCCGCCGACTGTGCGGGCATGTGGCAGATTGGCGTGGACGTATTGCCTGCATACCGCAAAAAGGGAATTGCGGCGGCGCTGACTAGCAATCTGGCAATGGAAATTCTGGAAAGAGACAAGGTTCCCTTTTATTGCTGTGCATGGTCGAATATCCGCTCAGCCAAAAACGCAGTCAAAAGTGGTTTTGCGCCTGCATGGGTAGAGATGACGGTCAAGCCGAAAACAGTGGTTGCGGAAATGAATCAATAGTGTAAGGGCGGGGAGGCGTTTCCTTTTCTGCCGCTTGCATCTTGGCGGGGATTCCATTATAATAGAGAAAAGAATGAAACAGTACTACAGAAGCGGGAGGCAGAATATGGCAAAAGAACAGGAGCAGGATGTTGTATACAAAGAAAGAAAAAGATGGTTGTTTTTCGGGCTGCCCTTTACCTTCACCAAATATATCATCAAGGACGATATGCTTACCATCAATCAGGGTTTTCTAAAAAAGGTGGAAAACGACTGTTATATGTATAAGGTACAGGATGTGGAGCATACGGCAAGTCTTGGCGAGCGTATTTTTGGTATGGGTACCATTACCTGCTATACAGGGGATACGACACATCCGAAGCTGATTTTGGAGCATGTGAAGCGTTCCAAGGAGATTAAAAATTATATTTTGGAAGCGTCCGAGGCTGCCCGTATGAGAAGACGAACCTTGAATACGCTGGATATCGGCGCAGGTGGAGTGGACGATTTGGACGACTTGGATTCTTAACTGCATAGATGGGTTAATCGACAGGACGGTGGTTGCTTCCCCCGTCCTGTTTACGGCTTGCGGCATGGCAGAAACCGGTATCCTCGCAGGCAGACCGGCAAGCCGCGTGTCAGTCGGCAGTACTTTTCTGTTGACTTGGACAGTCATCTTCTGAAATCAGGCGTTCAAAGAGCAGTCCTGCCATAAACCAGAAGGGCAGGTAGTCGAGACGTATGATTTTTTTGATATGCCATTTGGAGCGGCTGTAGTCCCATGGGCAGATATCCTTTTTGTTTAAAAGGGTTCCGGTGATAAATTCGCCTGTAAAAATCAGCGCCGCATAGGATAAGCCTCTGACAAAGGGAGATTTTTTTTTGAGAAGGCGGCTGACGGGAGCTAAAAAGCAGGCGCAGCCGTAAATGGGAAACATCCAGATGGAGGTATTTCCGGTTAGCTTGAATTGCCGTCTTCTGAAGGAATTTAGGGCGGTAAAGGTGATTTCCATGCACCAGCCCAGAATACCGCAGTGAATAAAATTATGGATATACTTTTTCATAAGGAAGAGTATGTCCCCAAAAGGAAGAAATATACAATGAATTTTAAACAGACGCTTGCATATATGGAATCAATTAAAAATTATGGCATTGTGCCGGGACTTTCTACCATTAAAAAGCTTTGCGAGAGACTTGGGAACCCGCAGGATAAGCTTTCCTTTGTACATATTGCGGGTACAAACGGAAAAGGCTCCGTGCTGGCTTTTTTGTCTTCTATCTTAAAATGTGCCGGTTATAAGGTGGGAAGCTATCACTCTCCGGCGGTGTTTTATGACTGCGAGCGGTTTCAGATAAATGGGCGTGCCATTAGTAAAAAGGCATTCTGCGAATGTGTGGAGGAGGTAAAAAACGCCTGTGATTTTATGGTGGAAGAAGGGTTTGCACATCCCACGCCTTTTGAGGTGGAGACGGCGGCGGCATTTTTGTATTTTGCAAAAAATGCCTGCGATATAGTGGTGCTGGAGACCGGAATGGGCGGCAGGGAAGATGCGACCAATCTGGTCAATACAACGAAAGCGGCGGTATTGACACCCATCAGTATGGACCATATGCAGTTTTTGGGGAATACGCCGGAAAGAATCGCCGCACATAAGGCGGGGATTATAAAAGACGGATGTTATGTTATAACAGCGGAGCAGGAGCCGGATATTTTGAAAGTGATAGAGCAGGAAGCGGCGCAAAAAAAATGCTCTCTTACGATAGTTGGCAGGGCGCAGAAAGTGAAGTATGGGCTGGAAAAGCAAAGGTTTTCTTATCAGGACGTGTCGGGGAGGCGTTTTGAAGGGCTGGAAATTTCCCTTGCCGGAAAGCATCAGGTGGAAAATGCGGCGCTGGCGGTAGAAACGGTGGGCAGGCTGGCGGAGTGCGGCTATCCTGTATCCGAGAGGCAGCTTTGCAAGGGATTGGCAAGCGCCGTATGGCAGGGCAGGTTCCAAATCATTGCAAAAAGACCGCTCTTTATTCTGGACGGTGCACACAATGAGGACGCGGCAAAAAAACTTGCCCGGTCCATTCGGTTTTATTTTACAAATAAAAAAATTGTTTATATAATGGGAATGTTGAAGGATAAGGAATGTGAAAAAGTGGCGGCGGAAACCTGCGCCTATGCGGAGCAGATTATTACCGTGACGCCGCCGGACAATCCCCGCGCGCTGCCTGCTTTGGAGCTGGCACAGATAGTGCGGGAGTATCATCCGCATGTGACGGCGGCGGGAAGTCTGGAGGAGGGCGTGGAGATGGCGTATCTTCTGGCGGATAAAGAAGACGTCATACTCTGCTTCGGTTCTTTATCCTATCTGGGGCGTATGGCGGAAATTGTGCGGGAGAGACAGGAAAACGTGCATACGGAAAAGAATATGCATGTGGGAAAGAAAGCCTGACAGAAAAGTAAAGTGGGCAGGAAGACAGGCGGCAGCCTGCTGCTGTCCGGAGGTGTGACATGGATAAGAAAAAAATAGAAGCCGGAGTCAGAATGATTCTGGAGGGATTGGGGGAAGACGCGGACAGAGAAGGTCTGCGGGAAACGCCGGAGCGGATAGCGAGAATGTACGAGGAAATTTTTGCAGGTACCCATGCGGATGCGGCGCTGCATCTGCAGAAGACTTTTTCTGCTTCCGGCAGCGACATGGTGTTGGAAAAGGATATTGTGTTTTATTCCACCTGTGAGCATCATATGATGCCCTTTTATGGCAAGGCGCATATTGCCTATATACCGGACGGCAGAGTGGTAGGCTTGAGCAAGCTGGCGCGGACGGTTGAGGTGTTTGCAAAGAGGCTGCAGATACAGGAGCAGATGACGGGGCAGATTGCAGATGCCGTTATGCAGCATTTACAGCCGAAAGGCGTAATGGTGGCGGTGGAGGCGGAGCACATGTGCATGACTATGCGGGGGGTGAAAAAGCCCGGGAGCAGAACGCTTACGTTTTCCTCTAAGGGTGTGTTTGCCGTAGATTACCGCCTGCAGGAGCAGTTTTTCAGGCTGCTGGAGTTGACGCCATGAGCAGAATAGACGCGATTATCAGACATCCGGTGTTTATCGGGCATATGGAAAAGAATGAGGCGGCGGAGCAGGGCAGAATTTTTTGCCGTCACGATATGGGGCACCTTTTGGATGTGGCGCGGATTGCCATGCTTTTGAATCTGGAAGAAGGGCTGGGGCTTACGAAGGAGCTTCTCTACGGAGCGGCTCTTTTGCATGATATCGGCAGACATGAACAGTATGAAAGCGGTACGCCCCATGAGGAGGCGGGTGCGCAGATTGCTCCGGCAATCCTTGCGGATTGTGGCTATGACGAAAAGGAAACATGTGTTATTACAGAGGCAATCCGGATGCACAGAAATAAGGCGATAGCGGAATGCGCGGATTTAAAGGGCGTCTTGTACAGGGCGGATAAACTGAGCCGCCCTTGTTTTTGCTGTAAGGCGGAAAGTACCTGTAACTGGAAAGAAGAAAAGAAAAATAAGCATCTGCGTCTATAAGCGGGCGCTTTTTTGCCTCGGCAAAGCTTTTGGGCATCTATGCTGAGGCGGGTGTTTGGACGCAGCCGTCCGGGAATGGAGGAGAGTATGAAAATAGGCAATAGAGACTATAAAGAGCATGGAAAAACATATGTTATGGGAATTTTAAACATAACGCCTGATTCTTTTTCTGACGGCGGGAAATGGAACGACATGGACAGGGCACTTTTTCACGTAGAGGAGATGGTGCGGGAAGGAATGGATATTCTGGATGTTGGCGGGGAATCTACCAGACCCGGGTACACACTTCTTGGTGAGGAAGAGGAAATCGCCCGCGTAACGCCGGTGATACGGGCGGTGAAAGAGCGTTTTGATGTGCCTGTTTCACTGGATACCTATAAAGGCGGCGTGGCAAAGGCAGGGATAGAAGCAGGCGCAGACTTGATAAATGATATCTGGGGACTTAAGTATGATGATAAAATAGCATATGTTATAGCAAAAAGCGGTCTGCCATGCTGCTTGATGCACAATCGGAAAGAGCCCAATTATCGGGACTTTATGCAGGATGTCGGTGCGGATTTGGCGGAGACATTGCGGCTTGCAGAAACTGCCGGTATTGCTGCAGAACGGATTATTCTGGACCCGGGAGTGGGATTCGGCAAGACTTATGCGCATAATTTGCAGATAATCAATGCTTTGGAGGAGCTGCGTATCTTTGGCTGCCCGCTGCTTTTGGGCGCCAGCCGCAAGTCCGTCGTTGGACTTACGTTGGATTTACCTGTCACAGAGCGGTTGGAGGGCACGCTGGCGACAACGGTGATTGCCGTTATGAAGGGCTGTTTTCTTGTGCGGGTACATGATGTAAAAGAGAATGTGCGTGCCATCCGGATGACGGAGGCAGTTTTGTACAGTTGATGAGGGTTGCGATAGTCGGAAGCCGTATAATTCGAAACCGGCAAGCGGGAGATTCGCAAATATTCGGATATAGATGAAGGCAGGAGGTGTGGAATATGCAGGGTATGGGTACAGGGGAAAATCTGCAGAATGAAACCATGTATGATGAAATCAGGATAGATAATCTGGAAATTTTTGCGCATCATGGCGTATTTCCTGAGGAGAAGGAAAAAGGACAGCTTTTTTATGTTAATGTCGTACTCTATGAAAGTCTGCGGGAGGCAGGGCAGAAGGATGATTTGAGGCTTTCTACGGATTATGGGGACGTTTGCCTGTTTTTGAAGGAGGAATTGACGAAAGACACGTGTGATTTAATTGAGGCGGCAGCGGAGCGGGCAGCGGAGGCACTTCTTTTGCATTATTCGCGGGTGAAAGCGCTTTCTCTGGAGCTGAGAAAGCCAAAGGCGCCGATTCCTATGCCTTTTGACGCTGTCTCCGTTAAGCTATTTCGCGGCTGGCACAGGGCGTACGTGGCGTTTGGCTCGAATATGGGCGACAGCAGGGCGTATATAGAGGGCGCCGTAAAGGAGATAAAAGAGGACAGGCTGGTAAAGAATATAAAGGTCAGCAGTGTGATTGTGACAAAGCCCTATGGCGGTGTGGAGCAGCCGGATTTTTTAAATGGCGCGATGCAGGTGGATACGTTGTATACGCCCCATGAGCTGTTAGAGCGGCTGCACGAATTGGAGCAGGCGGCGGGGCGGGAGCGGACGCTGCGCTGGGGGCCGAGGACTCTGGACTTGGATATTTTGTTTTATGATAAACTGGTCTATGAGGACGAAGCACTGATAATACCCCATGCGGATATGGCAAACAGGGATTTTGTGCTAAGACCGATGGCGGAGCTTGCGCCTTTTTTCAGACATCCCGTGTATGGCAGAACCATGGCGGAGATGCTGGCGCAATATGAAAAGCGGGATTCAGGTGCTAAAAGCCCTGACGGAAGCAATGAATGCCAATTTGCATAAAAGAATTGGTGCGCGGGAAGAAAAGGAGTTGGCGGTTATGCAGAAGATAGGGATACTGGAGGATGATGCCGCGCTTCGGCGTGAACTGAAATATTTTTTGGAGACGAACGGGTATGAGGTACAGCTTTTTCTGGCTGAGGAGTATGCGGACGGAACGGAGGAAGAGCTGCTTGCGGCGATGGCGGAGAGCGGCTGCCATCTTCTGCTTCTGGATATCGGTCTGCCGGGCTTTGACGGGCTGCATTTATTGCGGGCATTCTGCAGCAGCACGGAAATTCCGGTGATTATGATAACCAGTCAGAATACGGAGCTTGTGGAGCTTATGAGCATCCACAATGGCGCCGATGATTTTTTGACAAAGCCCTTTGCACCACAGCTTCTGCTCGCGCATATGGAAGCAGTGATGAAACGCGTCTACAAGGAAACGAAGGCGCAGGATGTCCGGCGTGTCATTAGCAGGAAAGAGGAAGCAGATAGCAGGGAGTTTATACTGGAGCTTTCGAAGGGGCGGATAGTGTGCGGAGAGAAGCAGGCGGAGCTCAGTAAAAATGAACTGCAGCTTTTACAGGTGCTGGTGAAAAAGCAGGGAGAAATTGTGAGCCGCGACGAACTGATGAATGCGCTCTGGGACAACTGTATGTTTGTGGATGACAATACGCTTACCGTCAATGTAACCAGATTGAAGGGAAAGCTGGAAAGTATCGGCGTGGCGGGCGCTATTGCGACGAAGAGAGGAATGGGATATCAGTTGTTATGAAATATATGGCTTATCTGAAGGAGCATTATGTGTGGGCAGGGCTGTTTGGATGGCTGCTTTTTTCCATAGAGGTTTTTTTGCTGACCGTCTCCGGCGGCGGGTGGCTTGGTATCTATGTGGGACTCAGCCTGTCCGCAGCTTTTTTTGCGGGTACTTTTCTGGAGTACAGGCAAAAAAAGAGGTATCTGGCGGAAATGCAGGCGCTGACGGACGGGCTTGACAAGAAGTATTTGCTGCCGGAGATGCTAAAACCAAACGGCAGTCAGGAAACGCGGATACTGCATGAAATTATGCGCAGCGTCAGCAAGAGTATGTACGAGCATGTGGCAGATTATGAGAGAACCAGCAGAGAATATAAGGAATATGTCGAGATGTGGATTCATGAGGTCAAGGTGCCCATTGCGGCTGTGCGCATGATACTGGCAAACAGCGAGGCGGAAAATGCGGCACTTTTGGAGGAAACCGACAGGCTGGAGGGCTATGTGGAGCAGGCGCTCTACTATGCAAGAAGTGAAGCAGTGGAGAAGGATTACCTGATTCGGAAGGTGGGGCTGCAAAGGCTGGCAGAAGAGGCGTTATTGGCAAAAAAACGCCAGCTTTTAAAGAAGCATACGCTGATAGAGCTTGACGGACTGGATATCACGGTCTACAGCGACGGGAAATGGCTGGCTTTTATCCTGAATCAGCTATTGGATAACAGTATCAAGTATGCGAAAGAGGAAAACCTTGCGCTGCATATTTGGGCCGAGGAGGAAAAAGAGAGGGTGCTGCTTCACGTAAAGGACAATGGCATTGGGGTAAAGGCGGAGGAGATGACAAGGGTTTTTGACAAGGGATTTACAGGGACAAATGGCAGACGGCATAAAAAATCTACGGGAATCGGTCTTTACCTCTGCAAAAAGCTGTGCGGCAGGCTGGGGCATGATATTCTGTTTTCTGCAAAAGAAGGAGAAGGAAGCGAAGTAACCATTGTATTCCCCAAAACAGGGTATACGGAAGAGGTCAGACGGTAAAGCTTACAATTTTGTAAGCTTTTCGTAAGGTAAGGCTATGGCAGGAGGTGTTTTGTTCTTTTAAGATAAAACCGTAACGGTAATAGTGGTTGGTAACTGGAAGAAGAAAGGAAGAAAATCATGCATACGGTTTTACAGGTAGATAATGTGGAGAAGTATTATGGCAGTAAAGGGAATCTGACGAAGGCGCTGGAGGAGGTGAGCTTTCGGGTTGACAAAGGCGAATTCGTGGGAATCATGGGGGCGAGCGGCAGCGGCAAGACGACGCTGTTAAACTGTATTTCCACCATAGACAGGGTGACGGGCGGACATATCTTTGTGAACGGCAGGGATATCACGGAATTAAAGGGAAATGCCCTGAACCGGTTTCGGAGGGAAGAGCTTGGCTTTATTTTTCAGGATTTCAATCTGTTAGATACGATGACGGCTTATGAAAATATTGCGCTTGCGCTTTCCATTCAGGGAAAGAAGAGCAAAGAAATTGCAAAACGGGTGAATGCGATTGCGGGACAGCTTGGTATTGCGGAGGTTTTGCAAAAATATCCCTATCAGATGTCAGGCGGGCAGAAGCAGCGCGTGGCGAGTGCGCGGGCAGTGGTGACGGACCCCATGCTGGTGCTGGCGGACGAGCCCACGGGAGCGCTCGATTCTAAGGCGGCGAGACTGCTTTTAGAGAATTTTACGTATTTAAACGATCAGCTTTTGGCGACGATTCTGATGGTGACGCACGATGCTTTTACGGCAAGCTATGCTTCCAGAATCATTTTTATCAAGGATGGGCGTATTTTCACGGAGCTTCGAAGAGGAGAGGAAGAAAGCAGGCGTTCTTTCTTCAATAAAATCATAGATGTAGTGTCTTTGCTGGGAGGTGAGTTGAACGATGTTGTTTAAGCTTTCCGTCAAAAACATGAAAAAAAGCATGAAGGATTATGCGATTTACTTTTTGACCCTGATTTTGGGCGTTGCCATTTTTTATGTGTTTAATGCGCTGGACGGGCAAAAGGCCATGCTGGGCCTAAGCCAGTCGGGATATCAGATGGTAAACCTGATGGTGCAGATGATTTCGCTGGTGTCGGGGCTGGTTGCCTTTATTCTTGGATTTCTGATTGTGTATGCCAACAATTTCCTGATTAAGCGCAGAAAAAAGGAATTTGGCGTATATATGATGCTGGGCATGGGAAAAGGGGGAATTTCCGGCATCTTATTTGGAGAAACGATACTGATTGGGATTCTCTCGCTGGGCGTGGGACTTCTACTGGGCGTATTCGCTTCCCAGTTTATGTCCATTTTGGTAGCAAAGCTCTTTGAGGCGGACGTAACGGCATATACCTTTACTGTTTCCGTGGCGGCGGTAAAAAAGACGATTCTCAATTTCTGTATTATGTACGTGATTGTACTGGTGTTTAACGCGTTCTCTATTTCCCGCTATAAGCTGATAGATTTGTTTCAGGCAAGCCAGAAGGGGGAAAAGCAGACCATGAAAAACACCGGACTTGCGGTGGTGGTTTTTCTGCTTGCTGCCGGTATCTTGGGTTATGCGTACTATCAGGTGGCATACAGGTCGGAGACGGTGACGCAGGAGCGCGCCGCATTACTGATTGCCATGGGCTGTGTGGGGACTTTTCTGGTATTCTGGTCGCTTTCCGGCTTTCTGCTCAAGCTTTTACAGCGGTTTAAGGGAGTGTACCACCGGAATCTGAATACCTTTGTATTGCGCCAGCTTTCAAGCAATATCAATACGGCGGTATTTTCGATGACGGTCATCTGCTTGCTTTTGTTTGCTACCATCTGCGCTTTCTGTTCGGGCATGAGCATGAACAATTCCCTGCGGACTGCCCTTAGGGAGATGACGCCCGTTGATATCTGCGTGCAGAAGCTGATGAGCCTGCCGGCGGAAGGAGATTTCAGTGAGGCGCAGAGGCAAAACGGAGAGAAAACGGTGTTGGAAGCACTTGCAGATTTTGGCTTTGCAGAGGAAAATCTGCGTGAATACGTGGAAATCAGTATATATCGTACAAAGGATCTGACATTTGGCACCATGCTCGGCGCATACGAGGAGCAGCTCAGGGCACAGTTTCCCTTTGTCAACATGAACACGACAGAGGACATTGTCGGCGTATCCGAGTACAACAAGGTAGCGGCGTTATATGGAACTAAGACCTATACGCTTGCGGAGGACGAATATCTGATACTGTGCGATTTTTCCAATATGGCAAATATGCGGAATCTGGCGCTTTCCGGCGGGGAGCAGATTACAATCGGCGCCCATACGTTAAAGCCGCGTTTTGCGGAATGTCAGGAGGGATATCTCGCCATGAGTGCAAGCCATATCAATGCAGGGATTGTGATTGTGCCCGATGCGGTGATAGAAGCGGAGCTTGGCGGAACACTTTCTCTGGCAGAACATTTTCTGGCGGGCAATTATGCGGCAGAAACCAAGGAAGAAAAGCAGATGATAGAGAATATTCTGCTTGATGTGCCAAAGGAAACTGCGAAGGAATATGCCGGTTTTGATGCAATGACAAGAATATCCATCTATGAGTCGGCGACAGGGCTGGCGGTTATCATTACCTTTGTAGTGCTCTATCTGGGTATTATCTTCCTGATTTCCGGCGCGGCGCTGCTTGCGCTGAAGGCATTGTCAGAGAGCACGGACAGTAAGGCGCGCTATGAAATTCTGCAAAAGGTGGGCGCGGATGAAAAAATGATTCACAGGGCGCTTTTGCTGCAGCTTTTGATATTTTTCCTGCTGCCGCTTTTAGTCGCCATGATTCATTCGATATTTGGTATGCGGTTTATACGGTTTATGCTTTCTATTTTTAATCAGGGAGACATGCTTGCAAGCGTAGGTGTGACGGCGGCGATTCTGCTTGTTATCTACGGCGGCTACTTTCTTGCTACCTATTATGGAAGCAGGCGGATTATAGAAGAAAAGTAAGCGGAAACGGCAGGAGAAGCGATATCCCGAAAAATCTGTAAATTTTGTTGTTTTTCTAGTAGCGTTTGGCAGGTAACTTGTGTTACAATGAAAAGAGCTTTTGCAAAATAAAACTTTGACGCGCTAAAGAGCAGCATTGTGGATTTGGGAGGATATCGCATGATTTGGTCAAAAGAGGAAACTCTTTCAAGGGAGGAAATCGAAGCCATCCAGCTTACCCGCCTTATGCAGACGGTAAGGCAGGTGTGGGAGAAGGTGCCCCCCTATAGGAAAAAGATGGAAGAAGCGGGTGTAAGACCCGAGGATATAAAGAGCCTGAAGGATTTGTCGAGGCTGCCCTTTGTCACAAAACAGGACATGCGCGACAACTATCCCTTTGGGCTCTTTGCCGTGGATAAGGAGGAGCTTGTGCGGATACATGCCTCCAGCGGCACCACAGGCAAGCCCACGGTGGTAGGGTATACGAAAAGGGATTTGCAGATGTGGACGGAGTGCGTCTCCCGTATTGCGGCGATGGGAGGCGCGACAAAGAAGGATGTGGCGCAGATATGCTTTGGTTACGGTATGTTTACCGGTGCATTGGGGCTTCACTACGGCCTGGAAAATATTGGCGCCGCCATGGTGCCTTCCTCCACGGGCAATTCCGAAAAGCAGATTATGTATATGCAGGATTTTGGCACGACGCTTTTGGTAGCGACCCCTTCCTATGCCCTGCGGCTGGCGGAGGTTGCGCTTTCCATGGGAATCGATCCCGCAAAGGACTTAAAGGTAAAAATCGGTCTTGTGGGAAGCGAGCTTTTGACGGATGCCATGCGTGCGGAGATGCATAAGCTCTGGGGGGAGGATATGCTGGTAACCTCCAATTACGGCATGAGCGAGCTGATGGGTCCCGGCGTATCGGGTGAATGTCAGTATTTGGACGGTATGCATATCAACGAGGATTATTTTATCCCTGAGATTATCGACCCCAAGACCGGAGAGGTATTGCCTGCAGGCGAAAAGGGCGAGCTGGTGATTACCTGCATCTATAAAGAAGGACTTCCCCTTATCCGTTATCGGACAAAGGACGTGACAAGGCTGATTTACGAGCCCTGCAAATGCGGGCGCACCACCTGCCGCATGGAAAATCTGGACGGCAGGACGGACGACATGCTGAAAATCAGAGGGGTCAACGTATTCCCCAGCCAGATTGAGGAGGTCATTCTCGGCATAGAAGAAATCGGACCGCACTACGAGATTATCCTGACCCGTGAAAATCATACGGACAGAATGGAAATCAGGGTGGAGCTCTTGAAGGCGACTGACGTATTCAGGGAGCTGGAGGCAATCGAGAGGAAAATCAAGAATAAGCTGCGCATTGTGCTGGGGCTGGATGCCAAAATCAGTCTGGAATCTCCCAACACCTTGCAGCGTTTTGAGGGAAAAGCAAAAAGAGTAAAGGATTTGAGAAAGGAAATATAGTCGTGGCAGAGAAAAAAATCATGTTGGGAAATGAAGCGATTGCAAGGGGCGCTTACGAGGCGGGCGTGAAGGTTTCCGCGGCGTATCCCGGAACCCCGAGCACGGAAATCAGTGAAAATATAGTAAAATATCAGGAGATTTACGCGGAGTGGTCGCCCAATGAAAAGGTGGCGATGGAGGTGGCAATCGGCGCTTCCATCAGCGGCGTGCGCGCGCTTGCATCCATGAAGCACGTGGGCGTCAATGTGGCAAGCGACCCGCTCTATACCATTTCTTATGCAGGCGTGGGCGGCGGTCTGGTGCTGGTGGCGGCGGACGACCCGGGGCTGTACAGTTCCCAGAACGAGCAGGATACCAGATGTGTGGCGAGAGCCGCTCTTGTGCCTGTAATAGAACCCTCCGACAGCGCGGAGGCAAAGGAATTTATGAAATTTGCCTATGAAATCAGCGAAAAATATGATACGCCGGTAATTGTCAGGACGACCACAAGGCTTTCCCACTCACAGGGCGTTGTAGAGCTTGGTGAGAGGACAGAGCCTGCGGATAAGCCTTATACCCGTAATCCGGCGAAATATGTAATGATGCCGGCAAACGCAAAGGGGCGGCATGTGTATGTAGAAGAGCGTATGAAAAGGCTTTCGGAGGACGGCGCGGATTTTCCCATCAACAGGGCGGAGTACAGGGATACTTCTATCGGCTTTATCACGAGCGGCATTCCCTATCAGTATGTGCGGGAGGCATGTCCCGACGCTTCTGTGCTGAAGCTGGGCATGGTGCATCCGCTGCCGAAAAAAATGATTGCAGAATTTGCCTCCAAGGTGGAGAAGCTTTACATATTTGAAGAGCTGGAGCCTGTGATTGAGGAACAGGTGCGCGCATGGGGCATCGACGTCATCGGCAAGGAGGCTTTTACCGTACAGGGAGAATACAGCGCCAATCTGCTGCGCGGGGTGCTTTACGGTGAAGACAGCAGCGTGCGTGAGGCAGAGCAGGTGCCTGCAAGACCGCCCATCCTGTGCCCGGGCTGTCCCCACAGAAGTGTATTTTCCGTATTGAATAAGCTGAAAATTCATGCGGCGGGAGATATCGGCTGCTATACATTAGGTGCGGTAGCGCCCTTAAATGTTATCGACACGACCGTGTGCATGGGCGCCAGCATTTCCACTCTGCACGGCATGGAGAAGGCAAAAGGGAAGGACTATATCAAAAACTGGGTTGCAGTGATAGGCGACTCCACTTTTATGCATACGGGTGTCAATTCCCTGATGAATATGGTTTACAATCAGGGAAGCGGTACGGTAATTATCTTGGACAATTCCACAACGGGCATGACGGGGCATCAGGACCATGCGGCAACCGGAAAAACGCTGATGGGCGAGGTGGTGCCGGCTATCAATATCTACCATTTGTGCAAGGCAATGGGCATCGAGCATGTGCAGGAAATCGACGCCTTTGATTTAAGGGCGTTAGAGCAGGCGGTAAAGGAGGAGACAAAACGGGATGCAGTCTCCGTGATTATTACGAAGGCGCCCTGCGTACTCTTAGAGGGCAATGTGTTCCCCAATGTATGCAGGCCCCTGCCGGAAAAATGCAGAAAGTGCGGCGCATGTCTGCGTCCGGGATGTCCGGCGCTGACGAAAAATGCGGACGGCACCATTGCCATAGATGAAACCATGTGTAACGGCTGCGGGCTGTGTCAGAAGCTTTGTGCGTTTGATGCAATCGCATGTGAAAAGAGATAGAGCGGGAGGCAGGAATTGTGGAGACGAAAAATATTATGATTGTCGGCGTGGGCGGACAGGGCACGCTGCTCACCAGCCGTATTTTAGGCGGCATCACGGTGCGCGCCGGCTATGATGTAAAATTATCCGAGGTACACGGCATGGCGCAGCGGGGCGGAAGTGTGGTAACGTTTGTCCGCTATGGCAGTGAAGTGGCGGAGCCTATCGTGGAGGAAGGCTGCGCGGACGTGCTGATAGCCTTTGAGCGGTTAGAAGCGCTGCGTTACGCTCATTTTTTAAAAAAGGATGGCGTGATTGTGGTAAACGACTGGCGCATCGAGCCGATTACGGTGGTGACAGGCGCGGCGGCTTATCCGGAAAATATCATAGAAAAGCTTAGGGAGAGCCATCAGGTGTATGCAGTAAACGCCATGGAGGAAGCGGAAAAGCTGGGCAATGTAAAGGCGTTTAATGTTATTGTGCTGGGGCTGGCAGCGCGGCATATGGACTTTGATAAAAATCTGTGGCTTGACGTAATAGCAAAGACGGTGCCGCCGAAAACGGTGGAGATTAACCAGAGGGCGTTTTTGCGGGGGTTGTATGGTTAGAGAAATTGCGGAGAACGAGTTAAATGAATTGTTGGCGTTGTATTTGTTTTTGCATGAGGATTCGATACCTGAAATGACGGGGCATTTGCAGAGCACGTGGGATACGATTATGCGGGATAAAAACCATCATATTATTGTGAATGAGGTAGACGGTAAAATAGTGTCTTCCTGTGTCTGCGTGACGATTCCCAATCTGACAAGGCATGTCAGACCCTATGCATTTATAGAAAACGTTGTCACCCATGCAGATTACAGAGGAAAGGGATATGCAGCGGAATGCTTACATTATGCCAGAGAAATAGCCCAAAAAGCAAACTGCTATAAAATGATGCTGCTGACCGGTTCCAAGAAAGAGACAACGCTCCGATTCTATGAAAATGCAGGCTATAACAGCACGGATAAAACGGCTTTTATTCAGTGGCTGGAATAAAAAGTGAAATTATGCAGTATGAGAAGGAGAATGGACATGATATGGAATGAGACGAAGGAGTGCATGAGCAGGGATGAGATGACGGTGCTGCAGAGTGCACGGCTGGTAAAAACGGTGGACAGGGTGTATCACAACGTTCCGTTTTACCGCAAAAAGATGCAGCAGCTTGGCATTGAGCCTGGGGACATACGGGAGATTGCGGACTTGCCGAAGCTGCCCTTTACTACGAAGAGTGATTTGCGGGACAATTATCCGTTTGGACTGTTTGCAGTTCCGCAGTCGGAGATTGTACGGGTACATGCCTCAAGCGGTACGACAGGCAAGGCAACGGTGGTAGGTTATACCAGAAGAGACTTGGAAATCTGGAGTGAGTGTGTGGCGAGAGCACTCAGCATGGCGGGCGTAACAAGAGATGATGTGATTCAGGTGGCGTACGGCTACGGGCTCTTTACCGGAGGGCTTGGCGCCCACGGCGGCGCGGAGAAGTTAGGCGCCATGGTGGTGCCCATGTCTACGGGCAATACCAAAAAGCTGACGACCATGATGAAGGATTTTGGCGTTACCGCCATCGCCTGTACGCCTTCCTATCTGCTGCATATTGCGGAGACCTTAGAGGAAGCGGGGGATATTCCCCATATTAAACTGAAGGCTGCTGTCTGCGGCGCGGAGCCGTGGACGGAAAACATGAGAAAGCAGATTGAAAACAAGCTGCACATCAATGCCCATGATATTTACGGGCTCAGCGAGGTGATGGGACCGGGTGTGGCGTGTGACTGCCGTTTCCACAAGGGCCTGCATGTTTACGAGGACCATTTCCTGCCGGAAATCATCGACCCTGAGACGCTTGCGCCTTTGCCGGCGGGCGAGACGGGAGAGCTGGTATTTACTACCATCACCAAGGAAGGGCTTCCTCTTTTGCGCTACCGCACCAGAGACCTAACCAGCATTGACTATACGCCCTGTGAGTGCGGCAGAACCCTTGCCAGAATCAGCCGTTTCAAGGGACGCTCCGACGATATGCTGATTATCCGCGGCGTCAATGTGTTCCCGTCCCAGATAGAGGCTGCGCTGCTTGAAATGGGAGAGACGACCCCTCACTATATGATGGTGGTAGACAGGGTAAACAATCTGGATACGCTGGAAGTGCAGGTAGAGGTGGAGGAAAGATTTTTCTCAGATGAAATTAAAGAGCTGGAGAAACTGACGAAGAAGATAGCGACGGTAATCCAGCACGCCATCGGGCTTGCCGTGAAGGTAAAGCTGGTGGAGCCAAAGAGCATTGAAAGAAGCATGGGCAAAGCGGTTCATGTCATTGATAAACGAAAACTGGTTTAAGGAAGGAGGAGCTTATGTATATCAAACAGTTATCGGTTTTTATTGAAAACAGGGAGGGAAGACTGGAGGAGGTGCTTGACGTCCTAAAGAAGAGAGATGTGAATATTGTTTCCTTAAGTCTGGCAGATACCAGTGATTACGGATTGCTGCGGCTTTTGGTGACGAAACCGGAGGAGGGAAAGGCGGCTCTTTTAGAAAACGGCTTTTCCGCCATGCTGACGGATGTGCTGGGCATCAAGCTCAGGCACAGGGTAGGGCAGTTACAGGAGCTTTTGGAGGTTATCTGTAAGTCCCATATTAATATCGAGTATATGTACGCGCTCTCTACTGGCACGGATGATGCCTCCATCGTAATTAAGACCTCCGATTTGGAGAAAGCGGCGGAAGTGTTAAAAGAGACGGATGTGGAGCTGGTAACGGCAGAGGAGATACAGGCTTAAATAGACAGCGCGTATCGGGAGATTGCGAAATAGGAGAAAGAGGTACGGGATGATAGTAAAGTTCATTATGTTACTGGCATTTTTTGGTGTGATGGTGGCAGTGGGGCTGTACGCCAGAAAACACGCGACGAATGTGGATGATTTTGTGTTGGGAGGCAGAAGCGTGGGACCATGGCTCACCGCCTTTGCCTATGGGACTTCTTATTTCAGTGCCGTGGTGTTTGTGGGTTATGCAGGGCAGTTTGGCTATAAGTACGGACTGTCCGCCACGTGGATTGGCATTGGCAATGCGGTAATCGGCTCGCTGCTTGCGTGGGTGGTATTAGGGCGGAGAACCCGCATTATGAGCAAGCACATGAAAGCGAAGACCATGCCGGATTATTTTGGAAAACGCTATGACAGCAATGCGCTGCGTATTGCGGCATCTGCCATCTCCTTTATTTTCCTGATTCCCTATACGGCTTCCGTCTACAACGGATTGTCCCGCCTTTTTGCAATGGCTTTTTCCGTTCCTTATGGGGTCTGCGTTGCTGTGATGGCGGCGTTGACTTGCATCTATGTGATTTTAGGCGGCTACATGGCGACGGCAATCAATGATTTTATACAGGGTATTGTGATGCTTTTCGGTATTGTGGCGGTGATTGCGGCAGTACTTGGCGGACAGGGCGGTTTTATGAATGCAGTATTCAAGCTGTCGGAGATTCCCAGTGACATTGCCGTGACGCAGGGGCAGCAGGGCGCTTTTGCTTCCTTCTTTGGTCCGGACCCCATAAACCTTTTGGGCGTCGTAATTCTGACCTCTTTAGGGACATGGGGGCTGCCGCAGATGGTACATAAATTTTATGCCATCCGCGATGAAAAGGCGGTCAAGACAGGCACGATTATTTCCACCGTCTTTGCGGTGGTAATTTCCGGCGGCTGCTATTTTCTCGGCGGCTTCGGACGGCTTTTTGACACAGAAAGCATCCGTAACGGACAGGGCGGCGTTATTTACGATGCCATTATTCCTGCCATGCTTAATACGCTTCCCGATATTTTGATTGGCGTTGTGATTGTGCTGGTGCTGTCCGCTTCCATGTCAACGCTTTCTTCGCTGGTACTCACCTCCAGTTCTACGCTGACGCTGGATTTGATACGGGGCAATATTGTGAAAAAGATGGATGACAAAAAACAGCTTTTGTGCATGAGAATCTTTCTGGTGGTTTTTGTGGCGGTTTCTGTGGCGCTTGCACTTGACCCGCCCACCTTTATTGCTCAGCTTATGGGCATCTCCTGGGGGGCGCTTGCAGGTGCGTTTTTAGCGCCGTTCCTTTATGGCTTGTACTGGAAGGGCGTAACCAGAGCGGCAGTGTGGGCAAGCTTTGCCTGCGGTGTCGGCATCACGGTGTTAAACATGTTCTTCCGCTTTATCGCTTCCCCCATAAACGCGGGCGCGGCGGCAATGATAGCAGGACTGGTTGTAGTGCCCCTTGTCAGCCTGATAACGCCGAAGATGAAGAAGGAAAAGACAGAGGAGCTGTTTGCCTGCTATGAAGAGAAAGTGGTAGTGGAGCAGAAGCTGGTGCTGACGGACGAAGATAAAAAGGCGCAGTAAGCAGGCAGCATGCGCCGGCAGCAGGAACAGGAAATTACTTATGTGGGGAAAATAGGGAGGGAGGAGAACATGACAGGTACGATTGTTGCCATGATTGTTGTGGCGGCCTTTTTTGGAATATTTTTGGTGGGCGTGTTTCGGTCTTTCTATGTACTGAAAAAGGGCAGACAGGTGGATGTACGGGTACTTTCCTGTGTGCAGAGGACGTGCCGTGGTGAAGACGCAATCGGTGCGGTTTATTATGAGGTAACGGTTGACTTTTATGATTTAAAGGGAGAGACGATTGTAAAAATATTGCGCAGTGATACGCAGTATTTGGCCGGCGATGTGATTCGCTGCCGGTATCTGGATAAGACGGGTATCTTACAGATGGAACCCGCAGAGGCTGAAAAGATTTCTGCGAAGTCTGGCATTTTACTGTTTCTAATTGCTTTTCTTATTTTTGCAGCGGTGTTGGGACTGGTCTTTACGGCACAGAAAAGGGGAGAATGGACAGAGAATGCGAAATTGATTCTCGGCTATCTGATTGGCGCTGTCTTTACGGGAACAGGCATTCTGGGCATTCGTACCAAAATCAACATGGCGCATAAAATGCAGAATATGGTCAGCCGTACCGGTGTACTTGTGGACTATACGACGAAATATGGTACGGACAGTAAAGAATTGTACAGCCCTGTCTATGAATATGAGTGGGGCGGAGAACAAAGGCGGATTGGCTCCTCTGTGAGCGCAACCGGAAAAAAGTACCGCACCATAGGAAAAAAGGTGCATATTCTGGTGGACCCGCATACGGGGGAGGCATTTTGTCAGGAGGATAAAAAAACGGGGGCAAACATGCTGCTTCTAGCCGGAGTCGTGGGGATTGCTATACTTGTCCTGATGCTGGCAACGCAATTTCACGTATTGCCAAAGAGCGTTGCGGGAGGAGGCGGACAGGGGGGCGGCAGCCCTGCTTCTCAAAGGACGGAAAAAGTGGCGTTGGTAGAGATGTTCTGTTCTTATGAAGATACCGAAATGGAAATATTTAACTATGCGGCCGCTATTTATGAGGACGGAAGCGGGCAGCTTCTGCTTTTTCCCATGGTAACAAGGAGCGGTAAGGGCATAGACCAAGAGATTGTGTTTAGGGTTTCTTCAGATGATATGGAGAAAATAACGGGCTGGATACAGCGCATAGATGTAGAAGGT
Source organism: Lachnospiraceae bacterium (assembly GCA_013316825.1). Lineage (GTDB taxonomy): Bacteria > Bacillota > Clostridia > Lachnospirales > Lachnospiraceae > Acetatifactor. The sequence continues at coordinate 65,479 of WSLY01000006.1, forward strand.
CTGACACAAGGCCCACATCGGACGGAGGAAACGGAAGCATATGTTTCCCTGCAGATTTATGAGGATGGAAAGCAGTATTACGGAGGCGGCTACTGTGATGAGGGGATTTATGCAGATATCCGCAGTCTGCTTCAGACGATTGTGCCTGCAGATGCGTGGGAAGAGATGGAGAGACGGGAAACGGAGTATTATGGGGAGCCTCAAACGAAATGAGGAAAATAGCGGTAAAAACGGAAAAAACTGTTGACATACCGTAAAAACAGGTATACACTGAACGTAGCTGAATGATAGAGTACAGGATGAAGAGTGGACTTGCGCCACTCTTTCTTGTTGCTTGTGCAATTTGACGGCACAAATCAGGACTTAATAAGCGGAAAACTTCATATAGGAAAGGAAAAGGTGTGTGAATGTCTAAAAGAGAGACATACGAGGCTAAGACGGAAGCGCTGCTGGCGCCCATTGCGGCGGCCGCCGGTGTGGAAATCTATGATGTAGAATACGGAAAGGAAGGAGCAGACTGGTATCTGCGGGCGTATATTGATAAGCCGGAGGGCGTCAATATCGAGGACTGCGAGAAAGTAAGCAGGGCGTTATCGGATGCGCTGGATAAAGAAGACTTTATCGCAGATGCCTATATACTGGAGGTTTCCAGTCCGGGGCTTGGCAGGACGCTTAAAAAGGATAAGCATTTGGAGAAAAGCCTTGGGAGCGAGGTTGAGGTAAAGACCTATAAGCCGATTGAAAAGTGCAAGGAGTTTGCCGGCATATTGAAGGCATATGACAGGGATACCGTAACCATAGAGCTGGAGAGCGGGGAGATGACTTTTTCAAAAAGCGACATTGCGCTTATCAGGCTTGCGTTTGATTTTTAGAAGGATTTGTATGAGGATACCGCAGCAGCGGTCTGTAAAATAGAGAGAAAACAGGAGGATAACGGAAAATGAATAAGGAATTGATGGAAGCGCTTGATATATTGGAGAAGGAGAAGGAAATCAGTAAGGAAACCTTGTTTGAGGCGATTGAAAATTCTCTGGTGACAGCATGCAAGAATCATTTTGGAAAGGCAGATAACATCAAGGTGGAAATCAACAGGGAAACCTGCGACTTTTTATGCTACGCCCAGAAAGAAGTGGTGGAAACGCAGGAAGAGGTGGAAGATGACTGCCTGCAGATTTCGCTTGCGGATGCAAGGGAAATTTTTTCTGAGGCACAGGCAGGAGAAACGGTAAATGTGGAAATCAAATCCAAGGAATTTGGGCGTATTGCCACCATGAATGCCAAAAATGTGATTCTGCAGAAAATACGCGAAGAAGAAAGAAGCGTGATTTACAATCAGTACTATGAGAAAGAAAAAGATGTCGTAACCGGCGTGGTACAGCGCTATATTGGACACAACATCAGCATCAATCTGGGAAAAGCGGACGCCATGCTAAACGAAAGCGAACAGGTAAAGGGCGAGATGTTCAAGCCGACGGAAAGAATCAAGGTTTATATTCTCGAGGTAAAGAACACACCGAAGGGTCCCCGCATCAATGTGAGCCGTACCCATCCGGAGCTGGTAAAGAGGCTGTTTGAGTCGGAAGTGATGGAAATCAAGGACGGCACCGTGGAAATTAAAAGCATTGCGAGGGAGGCCGGCAGCCGTACCAAGCTGGCGGTATGGAGCAACAATCCGAATGTGGATGCAGTGGGCGCCTGCGTAGGTATGAATGGCGCCAGAGTCAATGCCATTGTGGAGGAGCTGCGGGGAGAAAAGATAGATATTGTAAATTGGGACGAAAACCCCGGCAATCTGATTCAGAATGCACTTTCGCCCGCTAAAATTGTGGCAGTTTTTGCCGACCCTGACGAGAGGACGGCAAAGGTGGTGGTGCCGGATTACCAGTTATCCCTCGCGATTGGCAGGGAAGGACAGAATGCAAGGCTCGCAGCAAGGCTTACAGGCTATAAAATAGATATCAAGTCGGAAACGCAGGCAAAGGATGCGCCCGGCTTCAGGTACGAAGATTATATGGACGAATTTGACGAGTATGGCGAAGAAGAGAGCTATGCGGAGGAATACGAAGAAAGCGGCGAAGCGTCTTATGAGGAAGCCTATGAGTCCGGCGAGGAGGTTTTTGAGGGCGATAATGAGTAAAAAGATTCCATTGAGACAATGTATAGGATGTGGCGGGATGAAGGGAAAAAAAGAAATGCTGCGCGTCTTAAAAACCACGGAAGGTCCGATTGTTTTAGATGTAACAGGTAAAAAGAACGGAAGAGGCGCATACCTTTGTAAGAGTGTGGAATGTCTGAAAAAAGCAAAAAAGAACAAGGGTCTGGAGCGTTCCTTCAAAATGAGTATTCCGAACGAAGTCTATGAAGACTTAGAAAAGGAGTTTGGCGAGATTGAAGCAGAATAAGATATACATGTTACTGGGTCTGGCAATGAAAGGCAGAAACGTGGTGAGCGGAGAATTTGCTACGGAAAACGCCGTGCGAAGCGGTTCTGCCATGCTGGTTATTGTGGCAGAGGATGCGTCAGACAATACGAAAAAGCGATTTCAGGATAAATGTTCTTACTACAAAGTGCCCATTTGTACATATGGGACAAAAGAAGAACTGGGCCATGCAATGGGAAAAGAGCAGCGGTCCGCGGTCGCAGTTACGGACAGAGGTCTGGCACGCGCGTTGAAAGACCATCTGGAAGCTATACAAAATTAGGAGGTAGTGAAGAAGCATGGCAAAAATGAAGATACATGAGCTGGCAAAAGAGGTAGAAAAGCAGAGCAAGGAAGTGATTGCGTTTCTGCAGGAAAAAGGGATAGAAGCGAAAGCGGCACAGAGTACCGTCGAGGAGGATGCGGCAGAGCTGGTGAGGAAGCATTTTGGAACAAATGCAAAAAAGCCGGAGCCCACAGGGGAAAAACAACCTGCCGGGGAAAAACAACCTGCCGGGGAAAAACAACCTGTCGGGGAAAAGCCGCCGGCTGGGGAAAAGCAGCCGCAGGCGGAGAAGAAGCCGGAGGAAACAAAGAAACCGGAGGAAGCGCCCAAGAAGAAAAAGACCATTATCGTGGTGAGTAATCCCCAGAATTCCCGTGCGCCCGGGCAGCAGGGAGGTAACAGACCGCAGGGGAACGGACAAAACAGGAATAATGCGGCTTTAAGGCAGGGACAGAATGGGAAGCAGGGGCAGAACGCTAGACCTGCTCAAAATGTAAGGGCGGGACAAAATGCGCCGGTAAGACCTATCAAACCGCTGACGCCGCCATCTCCTACGCCGAGCGTACAGATGGTGCCGCCGCCAAGACCGCAGAAGACGCGTGGTGAGCAGAACACAGTTCTTGAAAAGCCGCAGAATCAGGCAGTAGAAAATACGCAGGGGGAAGCTGTAGTGGTAGAAAAGCCGCAGGTGGAAAAGGTACAGGCAGAAAAGGTGCAGGAAAATGTAACTGCAAATGTAAGTACAAATGTAATTGCAAATGCAAACGCAGAGAACAGACAGCCGAGACCACAGGGAGAACGGAACAGGCAGCAAAATAACCAGAACCGGAATAATCAGAGCGGGCAGGGCTTTTCACAAAACCGGAACGGGCAGAACGGACAGAACCGGAACGGGCAGGGCTCTTTACAAAACCGAAATGGACAGAATAGAAACGGAAAGACCGGTCAAGGCTATAATCAGACAAGGACGGGAGGCGAGAGACCTTCTTATGGCAGCAGGGAAAACAACAGAGGCGACAGACCGCAGGGCGCAAGGCAGGATAGAAGAACTGACGGCGGCAATAGGCAGGGCTCGTACAATAATCAAGGCGGCTTCCGCGGCGGCAATACTAATGCAGGCGGCGAAAGGAGCTTCGGTAATAGCGGGCGCGATAGCAGAGGCAATGGAGGGCAGAGAGATAACTTCAGAAAGCCGGGCGCAGGCAAAGGCTTTGTGGCAGAGGCTCCAATCAAGGATGCCGAAAAGCATAGAGATGAAGAAAAGCGCCGCATCAGTCAGGAGAAGGATAAGCGCTCCCGCAAGGACTTTATCTATGAAGAGGAAGATGCACAGGTAAAGAACAAGCCGGGCAGGTTTATCAAGCCGGAGAAAAAGAAAGAAGAGGTGGCGGAAGAGGTTATCAAGGTTATCGTACTGCCGGATACCATTACCATCAAGGAATTGGCGGAAAAGATGAAAATACAGTCCTCCGCCATCATTAAGAAGCTGTTTTTAGAGGGTAAAATCGTGACGCTGAATCAGGAGATTTCTTATGAGGAAGCGGAAAATATTGCGATGGAGTATGATATCCTCTGTGAAAAGGAAGTCAAGGTAGACGTTATTGAAGAGCTCTTAAAGGAAGACGAGGAGCAGGAAGAGGAGAAAACACAGAGACCTCCCGTTATCTGTGTTATGGGGCATGTCGACCACGGAAAAACCTCTCTGCTTGACGCAATTCGTAAAACGAATGTGACGGATAAGGAAGCGGGCGGTATCACACAGCATATCGGTGCTTATACCGTTTCTGTAAATGACAGGAAGATTACATTTCTGGATACGCCCGGGCATGAGGCGTTTACCGCGATGCGTATGCGCGGCGCCAATGCGACGGATATTGCGATTTTGGTGGTTGCAGCGGACGACGGCGTGATGCCGCAGACAGTGGAGGCGATTAACCATGCCAAAGCCGCTGGGATTGAGATTGTGGTGGCTGTCAACAAAATAGATAAGCCCAATGCCAATATTGACAGGGTGAAGCAGGAGCTTACGGAATATGAGCTGATTCCGGTGGATTGGGGCGGAACGACGGAATTTGTTCCCGTATCCGCAAAGTCGGGAGAAGGCATTGAGGAGCTTTTGGAGACCATTCTGCTGACCTCCGATATTTTAGAGCTGAAGGCAAATCCGAACAGGCGCGCCAGAGGTCTTGTGATTGAGGCTGAGCTTGACAAGGGACGCGGACCTGTCGCTACCGTGCTGGTGCAGAAGGGTACGCTCCATGTAGGAGACTTTATTTCGGCAGGCGCAAGCCACGGCAAGGTGCGTGCCATGATAGACGACAAGGGCAGGCGGGTGAAGGAAGCAGGACCTTCCACACCGGTGGAAATACTGGGCTTAAGCGATGTGCCCAGCGCAGGCGAAGTCTTTCTGGCACATGAAAATGATAAGACGGCGAAATCCTTTGCAGAAACCTATCTGGCGCAGAATAAAGAAAAAATGCTGGAGGAGACAAAGAGCAAGATGTCTCTGGATGATTTGTTCTCTCAGATTCAGGAGGGCAATTTAAAGGAGCTGAACCTGATTGTCAAGGCGGACGTACAAGGCAGCGTGGAGGCGGTAAAGCAGAGTCTGTTAAAGCTTTCCAACGAAGAGGTAGTGGTAAAGTGCATACACGGCGGCGTGGGCGCCATCAACGAATCCGACGTTATGCTGGCAAGCGCTTCCTCTGCGATTATTATCGGCTTTAACGTGCGGCCGGATGTAACTGCCAAGACCATCGCGGAGCGAGAGGGCGTGGATGTCAGGCTGTACCGCGTTATCTATCAGGCAATCGAGGACATCGAGGCAGCCATGAAGGGCATGTTGGACCCGATATTCGAGGAAAAGGTTATCGGACACGCAGAAGTGCGCCAGCTCTTCAAGGCATCTGCAGTGGGCAATATTGCAGGTTCCTATGTATTGGATGGTATGTTCCAAAGAAACTGCAAGGTGCGTATCAGCCGTGAAGGAAAACAGATATTTGAAGGCGAACTGGCTTCCCTAAAGCGTTTCAAGGACGACGTAAAGGAAGTGAAGGCAGGCTACGAGTGCGGACTTGTATTTGAAGGCTTTGACCAGATGCAGGAGCTGGATATCGTAGAAGCTTATGTTATGGTTGAGGTACCAAGGTAGTTTCATCGGTAAAAAGAAAAACTGGCGGTCATTCTTTGCAAATTGCTTAGCAGTATGGAGATTATGAATGAGAAAGAATAGTTTAAAGAGTACCCGTATTAACGGGGAGGTGCAGCGAGTGCTGGCGGAGATTATCCGCGGGGATATCAAGGACCCGCGGATAAGCCCGCTGACAAGCGTGGTTGCCGTGGAGGTTGCACCGGATTTAAAGACCTGTAAGGCGTGGATTAGCGTGCTGGGTGATGATAAGGCAAGAGAAGATACCTATAAAGGCTTAAAGAGCGCGGAAGGATATATCAAAAACCAGCTTGCCAAGACGGTGAATCTGCGGAATACGCCGGAGATTACCTTTATCATGGACCAGTCTATTGAGTATGGCGTCAATATGTCCAAAAAAATAGATGAGGTCATGAAGGGGGAGTAGACCCTGTGCAGAAAGCATGTGCGGAAAGGGGGAGAGTATGGATTTAGCGAAGGAGTGTGCAGGCGCAAAGCGCATTGGCATCAGTACACATATCAGACCGGACGGCGATGCCGTCGGCTCGTCAGCGGCGTTGTACCTGTATTTGAAAAAACGGTTTCCGGAAGCGGAACTTAAGCTTTTTATGGAAACGCCTCCCGACTGTTTCGGATATATACAGTGTTTGTCTGATATGGATTCCGAATATGCGTATGAAGAGGTTTTTGACGTTTTTTTTGCACTGGATACCGTGCCTGAACGGATGGGGGCGGCGGAAGCTTTTTTTTACGCCGCCAAAAAGAAAATAAATATAGACCATCATATCAGCAATCAAAATGGGAGCGGTGATGTTAATGTAGTAAAACCGGAGGTTGGTTCCACTTCGGAAGTGCTTTACGGACTGTTTGAAGAGGCATATCTGGATAAGGATATTGCGATGGCGCTGTACACGGGAATCATTCACGATACGGGCGTGTTCCAATACTCCAATACCACGCCCGAGACCATGCGGATTGCGGCAAGGCTGATGGAGTTTGGATTTCCTTTTCATAAAATTATCGAGGAGAGCTTTTACCAGAAAACCTACCGGCAGAATCAGATACTGGGCAGGGCGCTGATGGAGAGCATCTGTTTTATGGACGGCAAATGTATTGTGAGCTGTGTCGATAAAAAGATGATGGAGTTTTATGATGCAAAGCCCTCGGATTTGGACGGCATTGTCAACCAGCTTCGAAACATGAAAGGGGTGTGCTGCGCCGTATTTATGTATGAGACGGACCTGTTGGAGTACAAGGTCAGTATGCGCTCCAACGAAATGGTGGACGTGTCAAAGGTGGCGTCTTACTTTGGCGGCGGCGGGCATATGCGGGCGGCAGGCTGTACCATGAAAGGAACGGCGCATGACGTCATCAATAATTTATCCCTACATATTGAAGAGCAGTTAAAGGAAAACGAAGTATGTACAACGGAGTCATAAATATTTACAAGGAAAAAGGCTTTACCTCTCATGACGTGGTGGCAAAGCTTCGAGGGATTTTACAACAGAAAAAAATAGGACATACAGGCACTCTTGACCCGGATGCGGTCGGAGTGCTTCCTGTATGTCTGGGAAACGCAACCCGCCTTGCGGATATGCTGACAGACAGGGACAAGGAATACGAGGCGGTTATGCGGCTGGGCGTCACGACGGATACGCAGGATATGTCGGGAACCGTTTTAGAAGAAAAAGAGGTACAATCTTCCGCAGAAGAGGTGGAGGAGGCGGTTCGCTTTTTTGTGGGCGGCTACGAGCAGGTGCCGCCTATGTATTCGGCGTTGAAGGTAAACGGAAAAAGACTGTATGAGCTGGCGCGGCAAGGACGCGAGGTGGAGCGCTCTTCCCGCAGTGTGAAGCTTTATCAAATTGAAATTCTGTCTATGGAACTTCCTGAAGTGAGCCTTCGGGTTTCCTGTTCCAAGGGAACTTATATCAGGACGCTTTGTCATGATATCGGCGTACGCTTAGGCTGCGGCGCCGCCATGTCCGCTTTGAAAAGGACAAAATCGGGCTGCTTTACCCTCGATACGGCGATTACCCTTTCCCGGCTTGAAAAATACAGGGACGAAAACAAAATAGAAAAGGTACTGATACCGGTAGATGCCATGTTTGACGAGCTGGCGCAGGTCCATGTGCCGGATATTTATAGCAAAACGGTGCAGAACGGCAATCTTTTTTCCCTGCATCAGATTAGGGAACGCCGTATGTTCGGGCCTGACGAGGAGGTCAGAGTGTACGACAGTAACGGGCGCTTTTATGGTATCTATGTGTTTGACAGGGAGGCAGGCGTTTTTAGGCCGAGGAAGATGTTTTTGTGAGAAAATAAAGGCGTTGGAAATATGCAGTTATCCATAGGCATACAGCAGATAGTTGGACTTCCTTCCGGCTTCAGAGAACTCTTCCGACACAACAAAGCCGTTTTTTTCAAGAACCCGCATGGAGCCGGCGTTTTCCGCAAAGGTAAAGGCGCCGATTGTGTCAAGCGCATATTTTTCCCGCACTTCTTCCAGAAACAGGGAGACAGCTTTTGTGGCAATCCCCTTTGCCCAGTATGCAGGTTCAAAAATGCAGAAGCTTAACATGGCATTCGGTTCGGCGTGCATATTCATACAGTAGCACCATATATCGCCAATGTAATTTCCATCTGCAATGATTATTTTTCCATAGCTGTCAGCCGTAGGAAGCAGCGTTTTCTGATAATCTGCCAGAGCCTCTTTTTCTGTCCGGGCTTTCTGCGGCAGTACCGCCCTGATTTCCGGTTTATTTGCTTTTTGAAAATAAATGCTGACAGTTTCAGCGGTTCTGTTTCCCAACTGTATATGCATGAAAATCGTGTCACCTGCCTTTATCGTGTTGCTTTTATTATAGCATGGCTAAAACGGATAGCCAATTATAATATGCAAGTTCATTTGCAAGTTGCGCAGAGGCGGTGTATAATGTTTTTACTTATCTTTATGATGGGGGCATTTGTCTCCGGCAGCGCAGATACTTGCAACCTCCTGCATTCCCGGATTGTATGAAAAAATGTGCGGCTGACAAAAACGGCAAGAATAAAAAAAGAGGGAAAATATATGATTATTTTGATAACGGGGGCGACACATACGGGCAAGACCTTACTTGCACAAAGGCTGCTTGAAAAGTACCAATATCCTTATTTATCCATAGACCATTTAAAGATGGGGCTTATCCGCAGCGGCAATACGGCGCTTACTCCTGTAAGTGGGGAGCGAGAACTGACAGCGTATTTGTGGCCGATTGTTGCGGAGATGATAAAAACTGCCATTGAAAACAAGCAGAATCTGATAGTGGAGGGATGTTATATTCCGTTTGACTGGGAAAAGGACTTTGGCGCGGAATATATAAACCACATAAAATATTGTTGTCTGGTTATGAGCAGGCAGTATATTCAGAATCACTTTGATGAGATTAGGAAATATGCAAACGTGATAGAAGACAGAATGGATGATGCAGGCTGTACGATGGAAATGCTGTACAGGGAAAACGCGGCGGTGCTGGAACAGTGTCAAAAGCATGGGGTGCAGTATCTTTTGATTGACGGAGAATACAATATAGATGCTATGACGTAAACTAGGAAATGGAGAAATGATTATAGGCTATCAGGAAGGAAAGCAAAGAATTAAAAGCTGTGTGACAGACAATGGGAGGAACATTTTACTGACTCCGGATGGGAGCAATGAAAAGCAGTATTATAAAGAAATAGAGATGTTGTCTCATGGCAGAAAAATCGCGATACGATATCCCGGCTGTAAGACGACAAGGGAAAAATGCGACTATTGTGTTTTGCTGGTGGATAAGGCGGTAGAAAATGCGGTGTCTCATCGTGAAATTATGCGGGATTTGGAATGGATATTACGGTTCCTGCGGTTTTGATGAATTCCTGCCGCGGCGGGTTTTCTTTCGAGGAATTGACTGCGCTTATGTTTTATATTGCCATTCAGGAAGATATCAATTATCCTGAGGTACATTGTCACGGAAGAAAAATGTGCTTTAACAGATATTTAGAAGCGATATATTGCAGGGTGCATAACAATCATACGCTGGACGAAGCGCTTGACAGGGCGGTAGCGAGATATATTCCGAAAGACTGGAATGATGCAGGGGATTTGTATGATGTCGTTTCCTGCATACGGCGGTGACGGCAGAGCAGATACAGGAAACGATTGCTTTGAGGGTCAGACTGCACGGCAGTCTGGTTTATGGAGAAGAAGATGGAAATTATTACAAAAACTACAGATTTTTATCTGCGGGAGGAAACAGCGGCGGCAATTGGAAAATTTGACGGCGTGCATGTGGGGCATCGGCGCCTTTTAGATGAAATACTCTGTCAGAGACAGGCGGGGCGAAAGGCGTGTGTGTTTACCTTTGACCCGCCGCCCGCCGTTTTTTTTGGAAAAACAGGTGAAAAGGAATTGTCCACGCGGGAAGAGAAGCGGCGGCTTTTTGCTGCGCTTGGCGTGGATATCCTGATAGAATTCCCGTTAAATGAAAAGACGGCGGCAATGCTGCCCCAGACCTTTGTGACGGAGGTGCTCTTTGGCAGAATGCAGGCAGGGTTTGTGGCGGCAGGGACGGATATCTCTTTTGGAGCGGGCGGCGCGGGCGATGCGGCGCTCTTAAAGCGTATGGCAGCAAAAAGCGGTGTGGAGGTGCAAATAATCGAGAAGGTAGCCGTGGACGGCAGCAAGGTCAGCTCCACGCGTGTCAGAGGAGCGGTGGAAGCCGGCGATATGCGGCTTGTACAGCGGCTTTTGGGTATGCCGTATCCGGTGCTGGGGACGGTGCGGCACGGCAACCGGATTGGACGCACGCTTGGTATGCCGACTTTGAATTTGCTGCCGCCGGCGGACAAGCTGCTGCCGCCGCTTGGCGTGTACTATTCCGGCGTGCGGCTGAAGGGGCGTTATTACAGAGCCATCAGCAATATCGGGTATAAGCCGACCATAGAGGAGGAAGTAAAGCGGCTGGGTGTGGAAACCTATCTCTATGATTTTGACGGGGATGTCTATGGGGAGGAAATCGAAGTCAGTCTGTATGAATTTAGGCGTCCGGAAAGAAAATTTGACAATGTGGAAGGACTGAAGGCACAGCTTCGGGAGGATATTGCGGCAGGAGAGGCGTATCTGCGTTAAGGGGGGAACAAAAAATTTCTTTTTATTTTGTCCTCTCTCTTTTTTTTCTGTACTATATAGGTAAAGGGAGTGCAAATCCATAAGCTTTGTGATACGTAATGAAAGCCTGCAAGGCAGGCGGAAGGGAGCAGTCATGGAAGACGATGGAATTGTAGCGTTGTATTTTGCACGGTCGGAGACGGCGATTGCGGAAACGGAGAAAAAATACGGCGCGTATCTGCATCAGGTGGCGTACCATATTTTGCGCAATCTTTCCGATACGGATGAAATTGTAAACGATACCTATATGGGCGCGTGGGGCGCCATTCCCCCCACAAAACCGAATCATCTCAGGCATTTTTTGTCGCGCATCACGAGGAATCTTTCCTTCAACCGCCTTGCGTATCTGAAGGCAGGAAAAAGAAATGCATTATTTGTGGAGCTGGACGAATGTATTCCGGATGGAAAAGACGTGGAACAGGTGTGGGAGGCGAAGGAAATCGGCGTTGTATTAAACCGTTTCTTAAAGACGCTTGACGATAAAAGCTGCGCAGTCTTTTTGGCAAGATATTACTACTCTTATTCCATAGACGAACTGGCAGAACAGTACCGGCTATCTGCCCGTCAGGTGAAATACCTTCTTTCTAAAGCACGGAATGGGCTGCGGGATTATTTTGAGAAGGAGGGGGTAATTGTGTGAAGAGTGTAACGCGAAACAACAGGGAGCAAAAGCTGTCTATCAGGGAAGAAAAAAGCTTTCGGCTCTGTGAAGCGTTTCAATATGTGGATGATATTTTTCTGGATATTGTGGAACGTGAAAGAAAGGCGCCCAAAAAGAAAGCAAAACGCCTGCCTGTCTTTATCAGCACGGTGGCGGCGTGCCTCTGTCTGCTTCTGGTACTGCCTGTTGCGGCTGGTGCGTACAACTGGTTTGGACTAAGGGATTTTTTGGCGCCGAAAAAAGACACAGTACCACAGTTCTTTGATTTGTCTGCGTATCAGGAAAGTCCGCTGCATCAGGCGCTTACGGAATGGGAGGCGTTTCTTGCCGAATATGATGCGGATAAAACGATTCTCTTCAAAGAGGAAAACGATGTGCTTGTGGCAGAGAGAGAGGACTGGAAGCTGTACGGCGTCTATTCCTATGAGATGGGACAAAAGCTGGATGAAATTGCAGACAAGTATGGATTGCGGCTGCATACGGGAGGAAGGACGATAGAGTGCGCTGCATGGGAAAAAATGGTAAAAGAGGTCTTTGCAGCAGGACGCAGTACAGGGGACGGATATCTTTATGAGGATAGTTCCTTCCACTTTGCAGGCGGCATGGCGCTTACCGGCTATGACTGGGTAGATTTTACGCTCGTGTATACCAGAAAGGGAATTTTTGATAATGGACTGCCGCTTATCAAAGAAGCGGCGGATTATAAGGGCTGGCAATATACGGCGGCATGTGGCAAATCCGTGGTGCTTGGGCTTAGCAGCTCGGACGCGCTGATTTATGCAGAATATGATAAATGCTTTGTGACCGTGTCCGTACAAGGCGGCATAAGCGAGGCGGCGCTTGAGGAGCTGGCGGATAAAATCAACTTTAATGCATTGCAGGATTCCCATATGTCGGAGCTCGATTTTTACTCCTATTTTGCAAGCGGCGAGACCATTTCCCTGTCCGGCTTTTCAGAGGGACCGGAGGCAAAGGCGTTTGCGGAATGGGAAGCATTTCGGGCAGGATATGATGTGGACGGCAGTATGCAGGCGGCATTGGGCAACGGTATCTTTTCGGAAGAAGGACGCGAGGACTGGTCGATGTACGGCACTGTCTATACCCGTGAAATGGGGGAGAAGCTGGATGAAATTGTGAGCCGGTACGGATTGAAGCTGCACACGGAAATCAATTTTATCAGCGGGCAGGAGATGGAATATCGGGTAGGCGGCAGCTTTCTGGAGGATTGCGAGTTGTATGGGGGTTATATCTATGAAAATGGAACTTTCCTTTTAGAGGGCGATGCCGCGCTTTCCGGCTGTGGGACGGTAAGCTTTCAGTTTATGCGTCATGTAAAGGGAACTTTCGAAGAGACCTCGTTAGGTATCGGGCAGGCACAGGACTATAAGGAGTGGCAGTATTTGACGGCGTGCGGAGAGATGGCGCTGCTTTCGCTGGGACCGCAAAAGGCATTGATTTTTGCGGATTTTACGGATTGTCTGATTGTGGTGAACGTGTTGTGCGGCAGCAATGAAGGCATGACGGAGGCGGCGCTTGAAGAGCTGGCGGATAAAATTGATTTTAAGGTATTAAAAGAAGTACAGGTTCCGGATATGAGAGGGGACACGGAAGTTTCGGCAGAATAAGAGGAGAATCGGGATCTTACGTAGAGATAAACGGTACTTTGAAAAAGGAGAATGAAAAATGAAAAAAATACGCATGGTAGGTTATAGATGTATTTGTATGGTTCTTTTGAGCGCTTGTTCTATGAAGCAGGAAAAACCTGCGGACAGCACAAGTCAGGAGAGCAGCTTTGACTTAGGCGGGAGCAGCGCGGATGCCGGTCTGCCCGAAGACGCAAAAGGACAGGAGCAGCCCTATTGCGTAACATTCCATTCTGTTTTTTGGGAGAGGTCGGGGGCGCGAGGGCAGAGCCACCGCAAAACCTACCGCTCGCCGCCGAAGTAGTGCAGACGGTTTTGCCGTTAGAATGAAGCGGACGTAAAACAGGGATTGTTTTCATAATTGAGCATGGTATAATTTTTCTCGGCGCAAACCGATAAATCAAAATTTATTATACAAGGAGCAACAACAAATGAAACAAACAAATAAATTATTCCAAAAAGAATTTTCGCTAAAATTCCCCCTGTCTGCCATAGATCGGAAAACTATCGTTTTACTGACAGGCTTTATACTGCTATTAACTTGTACCATAACAGGATGCGGAAGTAACAGCCAGCAACAGTCAACACAGGAAACTCAAAATCAGTCTGTGCCGGAACAACCGGACAGGGAACAGCCCTCACAAGCTGAGGACAACCAATCCCAATTTTCCCCTAGCACTCAGTCTGTCCCCGAAGAAGTGGAAGCTGAAACTGAAACTGTAGCCCCATCCCCAGATGTATCTTCTTCACCCTCCTATTTGGGCACATGGCAGATAACTTCATCAACCTTTGGTGCCTACAGTGCCATGTCAGAGGAAGATTGCTCTGCGCTGATGGGAACCCGTTTTGAATATTTTAATGATTATGCTATATATGATAACCAGCACCGTCTGGATTCCCCCCAATATATCGAAAGCATTCTGACCGCAGATGATTTTTCATCCATCTATCAAGGCACTAGTCTGGAAACGCTGGGAATTTCCAAAGATTCCATTCAAGTAGTGGCTATAGAAAATGCAAGCGGCATTGGTGATACTTTTTATATAAAAGACGAAAACACTCTGATTATTCCGTGGGATGGTGTATTTTTTGAAGTACAACGAGTCAGCCAGAACACGCCGGCGGAAGATGTGGTCTTTTTTGGAAGCTGGTATGTGACGGATTACCGGACCAGCAGTATATATACCCTGTCTCAGGAGGAGATAGATACTTTTCTTACTTATACGGTCGCTTATTATGAAGACGGTTTTTTCCTGAACGGAACGCAGGTGGAGGCGGAGGCAGAAGTTTTCGGATATAGTTATCTGGATTATACAAAGGCAGAGATAGAGGAACAGTTTTTGGCAGATTTAACGGACTGGTGGAACGGAAAAACGGCGGTTAAGGGCGTAAATCTGTACGCTGAGGAAAACGAAGAAAGCCTGCCCATAAAATATTGTTTTGGGGCAAACTTTTTTGCGGCGGATTCGGAAACCTTGTGGATATATTATGAAGGCGTGTTTTTTCAGGCAAAAAGAGCGGGAGCGTAAAGCGCTTCCGTTCTTTTTTTGTACAAACAGTTGACAAAGAACAGGGGTGGTGTATATAATAAATTTGTAACATTTTTGTAACAAAGGACATGTACGAAATCTGTTGATATAGAGTTTACAGAGCACAAACGGGAAAGGTAACATACATGAATAGAAATAAAAAAATACTGCGGGGGATAAGCGTCTGCGCCGCAGGTATCTTTTTGGCTGGCGCGTTGGAATCCGGTTTTTTGATGGAAGCACATGCGGCTGCAGTGGACATGAGCGAGCTTACTACATATGCCGGAGCAGCCTCTTTATTTAGTACGCCTTTAGACGCGCAGGAATGTATTGCAGCGGCAGAGGCGGCACGCGGTTCTTTTTGGGGATATACCAATCTGGGGATTGCCAATGTGGAGAGCGGCAATTTAAATGTCCGCGCCATTCCCGGGCTTGACGGCAAGCTGGTGGGAAAAATGCCCAAAGGCTCCGCATGTGAGATTTTAGAGGTGACGGAGGACGGCTGGGCACATATTATTTCCGGCGAAGTGGATGGGTATGTAAGCACGGAGTATCTCTATATGGGAGCGGACGCTAAAATGCGCGGGCTGGAGCTGATTCGCACAGTGGCAGTCGTCAATGCGGACTCATTAAAGGTGAGGGACGATGCCAGTCTGGACGGCGCGGTGCTGACGCAGGTTCCCAAGGGCGAGGAGCTGGAGGTGGTAGAGGTTTTAGGCGACTGGATACAGGTTGCAATAGACAGTGACAATGCTTATGTTTCTGCCGAGTATGTGACGGTGGAGGAGAAGCTGGATACGGCAGTCACCATGAGCGAGCTGCTCTATGGGCAGGATGTGTCGGATTTGCGTGTGGACATTGCAGAGTATGCGAAGCAGTTTTTGGGCAATCCCTATGTATATGGGGGCAGCAGCCTGACAAAGGGTGCGGACTGCTCCGGTTTTGTCATGGCGATATACAAGCACTTTGGTATTACCCTGTCTCATTCCGCACAGGCGCAGTCGGGAGAGGGCACCAAGATTTCGGCTTCAGAGCTTCAGCCGGGCGATTTGATTTTCTACGCCAACAGTTCGGGCACTATCAACCATGTGGCGTTGTATATCGGCGGAGGCAAGGTGATTCATGCGAGCACTCCCACCTCCGGCATCAAAATATCCAACTATAAATACCGCACGCCGGTAAAATATGTCAGCATTTTGCGGGATTAAGCGGCGGCGGGATAGTGTGGGGCTCACATTTGGATTTGCCGCAGTGAGGCTGTGGGAAGAAATGAGGATAGTATGGAGCAGGCAGAGAACGGATTTATTCACTTAAATAAAAAGACGCAGGAAGAGGTCACGGAAACCATGCCCCCTGAGGAGGAACTGCAGGATTTGGCAGAATTTTTCAGGGTGTTCGGCGACCCCACCCGTTTAAAGATATTGTATGTGCTGAAATGCGCGGAAATGTGCGTGCTTGATATTGCGAACCTGCTTTCCATGACGCAGTCCGCCATTTCCCATCAGCTCCGCGTGTTGAAGCAGATGGATTTGGTAAAAAACAGGCGTGAAGGAAAGACGATTTTTTATTCACTGGCGGACAGTCATATCGTCACTATTTTGAGTCAGGGCATCGACCATATTGAGGAATAAGGGGAGACGTTATGAAGCAGAAAACGACAATGATACTGGTGGGGATTGCAGCAGCGTTACAGACGGTGGCGGTGCTGCTTGCTGTTTTTATGACAGTATTTCAAAGCACGGTAAAGCAGATATATGGCTGTGATGAGGGTGTGTGCAATATCAAATCCGTTCCAACAGGCGCATTTGCGGAGCTTTTGCTGCCGCTTCTGATTTATGGGATATTTCTGTTCTGTATTGCCATTGTTAAGGACAAAGCCTTTGCAAGGCAGGCGTTAGCGATTGTTTTTGCTGCGCTGGCGGTTTTGTTTAAAGTTGTGACAGCTTTGATTGGAATGTATATTATCATGCTGGAGGCAAGGACGAAAGGTGCGCTGGCATACGCCGGTTATAGTGCGTTAAACAATGCTGTTTTGCAGGTTACATTTCTTTTTACACTGGCAGCGTTTGCCCTGTTCTGTATGGCGGCAGGAAGCTGCCTGCCTGTCAGGGCGGAATGTACGGCAGCTTCGCAGGGGACAAGGACTGACATCTAAAACACATTTGCAAAATAGAGGACTTTCAAATTATGAGTATGATTGGTTATTATTTCAGGGCTGACGACGGCATGGTACAGCAGCTTAAGGAGGGAAGCTGCGGAGATATTTTGTTTGATGAAAGCAATCGGGAGCGGCTCTTTGACGTTGATAAGGCATGGCATGCCATTCATTATACCCTGACCGGCGGACTGTGGGGGATGACAGGGGAGCCCGCAAGCTGGCTGGTGTTTGGAGGCGAGCCGGTAAATGAAGAGGATATGGGCTATGGACCGGCACGGCTGATGGAAAATGATGTCGTAAAGCTGATAGCGGATGCGCTGACAGCGTGGGACGAGGCGGCTTTTCGGGAGCATTTTCATGTGGCGGATATGGTGGAATGTCATGTTTACCCTGTTATGGATGATGAGAATGAGGATGTCTTTTTTCAATATGTATGGGAAAATTTTGAGGCATTAAAGAAATGGATACGAGAAACGGCGGATGTAGGAGAAAATATGATTGTGTTTTTGGGGTAGCGGACGGCGGTATGCCGCCTCATTTCCAGATAAGGATTGGGTGTCAAAAGCCCTGATTGAAGTTACCTGCTGTCAATTTGACCTGAGAATAGGTGTGCACTCCGTTGCGCCAAACATTCCAATGAGCCTCTAAAGCGAAAATCGTGTTCAGCAAAGGCTTCCACGATTTTTGAGTCTCATTTCCATGGCGCAAAAGTCGTTTACACCTATTCTCAGGTCAAATTGACAACCAACATTTTCGGACAGGGCTTTTGACACCCTAATCAGACAAGGAGAAGAGGAAGAAATAAAATGCCTCATCTGTTTTCAGACAGATGAGGCGGTTTGAAAAGAATTATGCAAGTCTTTTTTTGCATCCACTTTGGCGTGGGTGCTTTTTAATTATTTCATCGCTTTTGATATAAGATGCGAATAGAATTCAGGATGCAGAGCATGGCAACTCCCGTGTCCGCGAAAACGGCAAACCACATGGATGCTTTGCCGGCAAGCCCCAGTATCATAAAGAGGGCTTTTATGACGAGGGCAAAGGTTACGTTCTGAGTGGCAATGCGGCAGGCAGCCTTGGCTATTTTGATGGAGGCGGGAATGGCTTCCATGGAGGAAGTCATAAACACCACATCCGCCGCCTCGATTGCTGCGTCTGCGCCGCTGCCCATGGCAGCCCCTACGTCTGCGCCTGCCAGCACAGGCGCGTCGTTGATGCCGTCGCCCACAAACATAACGGCGCCATGCCGCTCTCGGATTTCCTTTAAGCGTGCAAGCTTTTCTTCAGGCAGAAGTCTTGCATATATTTCATCGATGCCGGTTTGTTTCGCCACTTCTTCGGCGGTTTTGGGTGCGTCGCCGGTCAGCATGATTGTGGTTAATTTTTGCTTTTTCAGAGAACGGACAGCGGGCGCGGCTTCTTCCTTGATGGTATCGGCGATCACCAGACTGCCAAGGTAGCTTCCGTTTCTGGCAAGCAGCACCTCCGTGCCGTATGCGGCAGTATCTTCTGCGTTTTGCGTATAAGAAGAAATATCGATACCCTGTTCGGCAAGCAGTTTGCGGTTGCCGCAGAGCACGAGACCGTCGTCTGTCTGCATTTGTATGCCGTGACCGGATATTTCTGTGATAACACCGGCTTTGTCTACAGAAATGCTTTCCGCTTTTGCTGCGTCCAGAATGCTCTGCGCAATGGGGTGCGTGGAGGCGGACTCACAGGAAGCGGCAAGGGACAGCAGTTCTTTTTCGGAAAGTCCGGCGTCGGGGGCGCAGATAATATGCTGTAATACAAAGTTGCCTTTGGTGATGGTGCCGGTTTTATCCATAATGATGGCTTTTATGTTTTTTAATGCCTCTAAGGAAGAACCTCCTTTAAAGAGAATTCCCTGTTTGGAGCCTGCGCCGATGCCGGAGAAAAAGGCAAGCGGAACACTTAGTACCAGAGCGCAGGGGCAGCTAATGACGAGGAAGGTCAGGGCAGTATAGAGCCATTTGTCCCAGTCTCCCGTAAAAAGCGAGGGGATGATGGCGGTACAAAGCGCAAGAAGGACGACAAAGGGGGTATAAATTCGGGAAAAGCGAGTGATAAAGCGGTCCATTTTGGGTTTGCTTGCAGCCGCATTTTCCACGGAATCCAAGATACGGGTTACCATGGATTCGGAGAGAGGCTTTTCCACCTTCAGCTTCAGTACGCCGGAAAGATTCATACAGCCGGAGAGGACGGCGCTTCCTGACTGCACGCTGATGGGGACGGGCTCGCCGGTTACAGGAGAGGTATCAAGGCGGCTCTCACCTTCCAGTACCATGCCGTCTAAGGGGATGCGGTCACCGGGACGTACCAGTACAATATCGCCGGCTTTTGCTTCTTCGGCGGGAATCATGGTAATTTTTTCTCCGTTTACCAGTCCGACAGTTTCAGGACGCAGGTCAAGGGCATCCATAATTTGGCTGCGGCTTTTTGCGACGGCTCTGTGCTCAAACCATTCGCCAATCCGGTAGAAGAGCATAACGCCGACTGCCTCGGGCGCGTATGCGCCGATGGCGCCGGAGGGCTCTTTTATGGCAAAGGCGCCCAAAGTGGCAATGCTCATCAAAAAGTTTTCATCAAAAATATTGCCCTTAAAAATATTGCGGATGGCAGTGAGGACAATTTCCAGACCCAGTATCAGGTAGGCAATCACATACAGGGCGAGGGAGGCAATGGGGGAGAAGCGGGCAGAAAGCTTTCCCAAAAGAAACAGGGCTGCTCCCAGAACAATGCAGAGAAGGTCTTTTCTGCTTTCTGCCTTATCTGCTTTTTTGGAATCCGTATGAAGCGCCTCTCTGGGTGTAATGACGGCGTCAGGCTCGATTGCCTTACACGCCTCCTGCATAAGCGGCAGCAGTGCTTTGTGGTTTTTGGCGGCAACGCGAAGCTGCTTGGTGGCAAAGGTAATGGAGGCATATTCCACACCTGGCAGAGACTGGATTTTGCGCTCTATTTTGGCGGCGCAGTTGGCACAGTCCAAATTGTCTACAATATAGATTTTCATCGGCGCTTTTGTGGCAGGCGGCTTTTCCGCCGCGGGGGAAAGCGCATGTTCGTGCTGTTCCTGTCCGCAGCCGCAGGCATCGCCATGTTCGTGGTGGTGCTCGTGCTGCGCATGTTCATGGTGCTCCTGTCCGCAGCCGCAGGCATCACTGTGTTCGTGGTGGTGCTCGTGCTGTTCGTGTCCTAATGTCTCGTGGAAAGAGTTTTGCTGTTGATGGCTCATAATGATAGTCCTTTCTCTATTTTATCATACGTCATTTTTGATTTGATATACATATGAATAACTGTTCATATGTATATATAGGCATAAAACAGGGAAGATGTCAATACTTTTTTCTTGTCTTTTTCTTCATAACCGTTCATAATAACAGGGTATCAATCAAACGATAGGTAATCACAGTGTTTCGCAATCACCTAAATCAAACAAAACAAAAAGGAACTGTTTATGGAAGAAAAAATGACTGTGAATGGAAAAGCATACAAAATCCAAAAGCTATTGGGAAAGGGAAAAGGCGGTTATTCTTATCTGGTATCGGACGGTGCGGCGCAATATGTGTTAAAGCAAATCCATCATGAACCTTGCAGTTACTACCAGTTTGGCAATAAGATGGAAGCGGAATTGCGTGATTATAAGAGACTGCAGACCATTGGTATCAGGATGCCGCTGCTGTTCGACGCGGATATGGAGCAGGAGCGCATCATAAAGGAATATATAGAAGGTGATACCATTTATGATTTGGTATGTCAGGATAAAATGGAAGCAGCATATCTGGAACAGGTAAAAGATATGTGCGCGCGCCTGTATGCAGCTCATACCAATATTGATTATTTTCCCACAAATTTTGTTGTGCAGAACGGTATACTATACTATATAGATTTTGAATGTAACGATTATATGGAAGAATGGAATTTTGAAAACTGGGGCGCTGCATACTGGTCAAAAACGCCGGAATTTATGCGGTATGTGAAGGAACGCGAATAAAAAGAAAATTTTTGCTGCGTAAACATGCTTTTTGAAGGGCAGCCGCAGCATGGAGGCTGAATATGAGACAAAAAGACCAGTCAAAACAAAATATGCTGACAGGAAACCCGGGAAGGGCGCTTTTCTTTTTTGCACTACCCATGATATTAGGCAATCTGTTTCAGCAGTTTTATAATATGGCGGACTCTATGATAGTCGGGCAGTATGTGGGGGAAGACGCTCTCGCTGCGGTAGGAGCTTCCTATTCCCTGACGACGGTGTTTATTATGATAGCTATCGGCGGCGGCATCGGGGCGTCCGTTATCACAAGCCAGTATTTAGGGGCGCAGTCTTACGGAAAAATGAAGACGAGCATTTATACCGCGCTGATAAATTTTCTGATAATCAGCCTGCTTCTGGCGGCGGGGGGCTTTCTGCTAAACCGCCGTA
Organism: Lachnospiraceae bacterium; assembly: GCA_013316825.1. Classification (GTDB taxonomy): domain Bacteria; phylum Bacillota; class Clostridia; order Lachnospirales; family Lachnospiraceae; genus Acetatifactor. The sequence continues at coordinate 86,953 of WSLY01000006.1, forward strand.
TTCTGACAGCCCTTAAGACGCCGGATAATATTTTAGAGGACGCGGTGCTGTATCTGGAAATTTATTTTTGCGGGCTGCCTTTTCTTTTTATGTATAATATTTTGTCCGCAATGTTTAATGCACTGGGAAAATCCAAAATTCCGCTCTGCCTTTTGATTTTTTCATCGGTGTTGAATGTAATATTGGATTTATATGCCGTGCGGGTTCTTTTCTGGGGCGTGGCGGGTGTTGCCGCTGCTACCGTGGCTGCGCAGGGAATTTCCGCGCTGATTTCCTTCGGTATCCTGCTTTTGATGTTGAAACGCTATGAAACGGAGGAAAGAGCGAAGCTTTATGACGCGGAAATGCTGGTGCGGGGAACGAAGATTGCCATTCCTTCCATTATACAGCAGTCCATTGTCAGTATTGGTATGCTTTTGGTGCAGTCCGTTGTAAATGTTTTTGGCTCTTCCGTGCTGGCGGGGTATTCGGCAGGTATGCGTATCGAGTCCATCTGTATTGTACCAATGATTGCAACAGGGAACGCGGTATCCACCTTTACCGCCCAGAATTTGGGTGCGGGGCAGCCGGAGAGGGTAAAAAAAGGCTATCATGCGGGACTTGCCATGATAGCGGTTTTTGCAGTCATCATATGTGTGATATTGCAGTTGTCTCACGGCGGCATTATCGAGGCATTCTTAAAGGGCGACGGCGGCGTGGAGGCATATGAGACAGGTAACGAATACCTTATGTTTATCGGCTGGTTTTTTGCCCTGATTGGCATAAAGGCATGTACGGACGGTGTTTTGCGCGGCGCCGGAGACGTCAATGTCTATATGGTGGCAAACCTAATCAATCTGGCATTTCGTGTTACCTTTGCCAATCTCTGCGCGCCTATATTTGGCGTGCAGGCGGTATGGTGGGCAGTACCAATCGGCTGGGGCGTCAACTTCATTTTGTCCTATATCTGGTACAGAACCGGACGCTGGAGCCGGAAGCAGGTGATATAAAAGTTATTTGATATTTCTGGCAGCCGCTTCCCTTGCAGCATCAAAGGTGCTCACTGAGACAGGTCCGCTTACGGGCGTGCGGTAAACAGGAGCCTCGCTCTCGAAGGCGGTAAAGTATACGTAGCGGGAGGTTGCATTGATATGCGTGTAATTGCCGGAGGCAACGGTTTCCACATGACTGCCGTCTAAAGCCATGCGCTTTAACGCCGGTTCGTCAGCGGAATTTTTCTGATAATAAATATAGCCGCCTGCCAGATTAAAGCAGTCTACCCTGTCGTGGGTCAGTACTTCTACCACATCACCGCTTAAGGAGTAACGGCAGAGCCGGTAATTTTCCGCAACATCCAGATAATAAATATAGCCATTGTCATAAACCGGATACCAGAGGTTTCCTGCCCATGCCATGTCCGACGTGTCGGATGCCGTATGGTAGCGGTAGAGATAATGGTTGGTTTCGGTGCCATTGTAGTAGACGCTGCCGTCTGTTAGGGCACAGGCGAAATTCCATCCGGTATTGGCAAGCAGTTCTTTTTCCTGCTTATCTGTCCGCAGCTTATAGAAAAAGGGACCTTCCTCTGTAGAAGTCAAATAGTACAAGTAATTGCCGATAAGCTGTACGTTAAATACAAGCTCTTTGGAAAGATTGGTAATCTCCCTGCCGTTTAAAGTGGCGCGGCACAGCCCATGGCTGCTTCTTAAATAACCGAGACCGGCGGAGCCGGAATTGCCGTTCTGGTAATAGAAAAGGTATCTGCCGCCTGCGTTTAAGTGGGAGACGTTGGCGGATATCAGTTTTTTGATATTACTTTCGTCCGGCGACATGGAATAGAGCGCGCCGCCGTCATAGGGGTTGGAAAAATAGACGACACCGTTGTACTCGCAGAACATGCCGCCGTTGTTGGCGTTGCCGGCGGTATTGCCTACGGTACCTGCAGGGACGGGAACGACGCGGTTCTGGAGTATGTAGATTATAATGAGCAGGACAAAGAGTAAAACAAGGGCAATACTGATGATGATGGCTTTTATATTTTTTTTCATGGGATGGATTCCTTTCAAAAGATTTCAGCCGGCGCCGTTTGCAGGGCTGCGTCAGGGGGGCGTTCAGCCGGCACCGTTTGCAGGGCTGCGTCAGGGGGGGCGTTCAGCCGGCGCCGTTTGCAGGGCGTCAGGGGGGCGTTCAGCCGGCGCCATTCGCAAAGCCGCGCTGCGCGCTTTCCGCTGCTTCGCAGCTATTCTTTGCTCATAAAGCGGCGCTCCCTCAGTACATACTAATACAGTAAAATTCGTGCGAGCACGATTTTCCTGTATTGGTATGTACTGGCTGAACTGGGATAGTTATAGTATAGCCGCTATTTTGCTTGCTATCAAGGGGGTTTTGGTATAAGATAGTGAATAATATCAGAGAGCGGAGGAAGGCGTATGGAGTTGGAGGAGCTGAGAGGGCAGATTGATGAGATAGATGCGCAGATTGTAGCCTTGTATGAGCGGCGGATGGATGTCTGTAAGGGCGTGGCGCAGTATAAGATAGAAAATGGGAAAAAGGTGTTTGACAGGCAGCGGGAGATAGAAAAGCTGGAGCGTGTCAGGTCGCTTGTGCATGATGAGTTTAACAGTCACGGGGTTACAGAGTTGTTTGAACAGCTTATGTCCATGAGCCGTAAGCTGCAGTACCGGCTGCTTGCGGAAAACGGCAGTCAGGGAAAGCTGCCCTTTATCGGGGTGGACAGGCTTTCCACGGAGGGCGCGCGGGTGGTGTTTCAGGGAAGCGAAGGTTCTTACTCGCAGGCGGCGATGCGGCGCTTTTTTGGAGACGGGGTAAACAGTTTTCACGTGGAGACTTTTCGGGACGCCATGAGTGCAATCGACGAGGGGAGCGCAGATTTTGCGGTGCTGCCTATTGAGAATTCCACGGCGGGGATTGTCAGTGAAATCTATGATTTGCTGGTGGAATTTGAAAATTATATTGTGGGGGAGCAGGTGCTTCCCATTGAGCACTGTCTGCTGGCATTACCGGAAGCAGACAAGGGAGCGATACAGCGGGTCTATTCCCACCCACAGTCATTCATGCAGTGTGCAAGATATCTGCAGGGCTGCGACTGGCAGCAGATTAGCATGAAAAACAATGCGTTTGCGGCGAAAAAGGTTGCCGAGGAGGGCGATATGGCGCAGGCAGCCATCGCAGGGGAACATGCGGCAAAAATTTACGGGCTTAAGGTATTGGAAAAAGGAATCAACCAGTCCGATACCAACTCTACGCGATTTATCATCATTACCAACCAGAAAATATTTAGGAAGGATGCCGGCAAAATCAGCATTTGTTTTGAGGTGCCCCACAAGAGCGGCTCTCTCTACCATATGCTGTCGCATTTTATTTACAACAATTTAAGCATGACTAAGATAGAAAGCCGTCCCATCGAGGACAGAAACTGGGAGTACCGATTTTTTATTGATTTTGAGGGGAATCTGGCGGACAGTGCCGTAAAAAATGCATTGCGGGGGTTGAGAGAGGAAACCCGCAGCATGAAAATTCTGGGCAATTATTGAAAGAAGGATAGGAGATTGCAAAATGGCTTACGAGGAATTGCAGCCATGAGAAAAGCAGGCAGGAGGCAGCGGTATGAGAACGCGGGAATTGATGGTATACAAGGATTTTGAGGACGGACAGCTTCTTGACAACATGACGTTTCTGATAGAGCACTGTCAGGATATGTCTTGTGATAAAAATAAAGATAATCTGATAACGCTATTTTACGATTGCATCCACAGGCTGATAGAGCTGGCGGGCACTTACGGCTTCCACGGTAATCTGTGGCACTGTTATCTGGCAAATCTTCTGGTGAACAATGAAAACAGCTATAGTATGGCATGTGAAATACGCGGCGCTGTGACGGGAACCATTAATCAGGCGGTGCTGCATGACATCGTGATTTTTAAGGAGCTTTATGATTTTGATTTTACACCGGTGATGGAAGCGCTCGGTGTGCCGCAGTATGCAATGCTCATGGATTATCAGGCAAGCACGCAGGAGAGCAGGGTTTACAACAAGCGCATCTGCGAGCGGATTTGCGATCTGGCGCTGCGGTTTCAGAGCAACCATACGCCAAAGGAGATGAAGGAAACCCTGACGGAATTTTACAAAGATTACGGCGTCGGTAAGTTTGGTCTGCACAAGTCTTTTCGGATTGTCCATAGGGAGGACGGCGTGCATATTGAGCCGATTTTAAACATTGCCCATGTGAAGCTTTCCGACCTTGTAGGCTATGAGCTGGCAAAACAGAAGCTGATTGATAACACGGAAGCGTTTGTGAGCGGCAGAAAGGCAAACAACTGTCTTTTGTACGGCGATGCGGGAACCGGCAAATCTTCCAGCATCAAAGGCATTGCCAATGCATATTATGACAGGGGACTGCGTATTATCGAAGTATATAAGCATCAGTTTCAGGATTTAAATGATGTGATTGCCATGATAAAAAACCGCAATTACAAATTTATCATTTATATGGATGATTTAAGTTTTGAGGATTTTGAAATTGAGTATAAATACCTGAAGGCGGTTATTGAGGGCGGGCTGGAAAAAAAGCCGGAGAATGTGCTGATTTATGCGACTTCCAACAGGAGGCACCTTGTCAGGGAGAAATTTAGTGACAAGGAGGAGCGGGAAGACGATTTGCACAAGGGCGATACGGTGGCGGAAAAGCTGTCTTTGGTGTCCCGCTTCGGCGTCACGATTTACTTTGGCGCGCCTGATAAAAAGCAATTTCAGGAGATTGTAAAAACGCTGGCGGAGCGCTATGGCATAGAGATGGAGGAGGAAACGCTTCTGCTGGAGGCAGGCAGGTGGGAATTAAACCATGGCGGACTTTCCGGCAGGACGGCACAGCAGTTTATGGATTATCTTTTAGGACAAGGGAAAGGAGCGTCACGGCATGAAGACGTTTGCGGCGGTGGACATCGGCTCGTATGAGTTGTCCATGAAAATCTTTGAATTTTCCGGAAAAAATAAGATGCGGGAAATCGACCATATCCGGCATAGAATCGACTTGGGGACGGAGACATATTTTACAGGAAAGCTGAGTTATGAAAAGGCGGACGAGCTTAGCAGGGTGCTGCGGGAGTTTGCCAAAATTATGGAAGCTTACAAGGTGGAAGAATATCAGGCTTATGGTACGAGCGCAGTGCGCGAAATGGAGAACAGCGGTATTGTTTTGGACAGGCTGGCACAGCGCACAGGTATTCGAATAGATGTTTTAAGCAACTCAGAACAGCGCTTTCTGGATTACAAATCCATTGCTTCAAAAGGCGAGGAATTTGACAAGCTTTTGGAAAAGGGGACGGTGATTTTAGATATTGGCGGCGGCAGCATCCAGATTTCTTTGTTTGATAAGGGTTCCTTGACGGCAACGCAGAATCTGCGCCTTGGCGCACTGTGGCTGCGGGAAAGGCTGGGCAGAATCAATGCGAAGCCTTCGCAGCTTGAGGAGCTTTTAGTGGAGATAAGCGATGCACAGCTTGCCGTTTTAAAGAAGTTTTACTTTAAGGATAAGGAAATCAAGAATATTATACTGGTGGACGACTATCTCTCAGGGCTGCTTGGGGCAAAGGCAAAGCAGGCGCAGGAAGCGAGATACGCTTCTGCAGAGGAGTATCAAAAATTAATGGAATTTTTGCGCAAAAGAAGCGCGGGCGAGATTGCCGTAAAGCTCGGCATCTCGGAGGAAAATGCAAGTCTGATGTTTATTGCGGCGGTTCTGCTCAATCAGGTGATGACAATGACCGGCGCGGAGCTTGTCTGGGCGCCCGGTGTAACGTTGTGCGACGGTATCGCTTACGAATATGCGCAGAAGCGGAAGCTGTTAGTCGGCGGACATGACTTTGAGAAGGACATAGTGGACAGCGCCATGAGCATCAGCAAGCGTTATATGGGAAGCCGGAAACGCGCGGAAACGCTGGAAAATTTGACGATGGTGCTGTTTGAGGCGACGAAAAAGCTGCACGGGCTGGGAAAGCGGGAACAGCTTCTTTTACGGATTGCAGCAATCTTGCACGACTGTGGAAAGTATATCAGTATAGCAAGTCTGGGTGAGTGCTCCTACCAGATTATTATGGCGACGGAAATTATCGGGCTGTCCCATCTGGAACGTGAAATCATTGCCAATGTAGTGAAGTTCAATCATGAAGAATTTATTTATTATGAGGAATTGAGCAGGGACTCCTCTCTGGACATGCCCGCATATCTGACGATGGCAAAGCTGACGGCAATTTTGCGGCTTGCCAACGGTATGGACAGAAGCCATAAGCAGAAGTTTAAAAATATAAAAGCGCAGTTAAGGGAAAACGAACTGGTATTGACGGCGGATACCGGAGAAGATATTACCTTGGAAAAAGGTCTTTTTACCAATCGGGCACAGTTTTTTGAAGAGGTATTCAATGTAAGGCCTGTTATCAGGCAGAAAAAGAGCCTGTAAATGATATTTTGACGGATAGGAGTAAGCGGTATGGGAGAGAAAAAAATATTTAAAAATCCTGAATATTACACCAATCGGGAAATGAGCTGGGTGCTTTTTAATTACAGGGTGCTGTCGGAGGCGCGGGACAAGAATATTCCGCTGTTTGAAAGGCTGAAGTTTTTGAGTATCACCGCCTCAAATCTGGACGAATTTTTTATGATACGGGTGGCTTCCCTGAAAGATATGGTAAGCGCGGGTTATACCAAACGGGACATTGCAGGCATGACCGTCTCAGAGCAGCTTCACGGACTGGAGGAGCAGATACATGAGCTGGTAGAGCTGCAATATTCCACCTACAACCGCTCCCTGCTGCCTCTTTTGGAGCAGAACGGGCTGCATGTTATCAAAAAACAGGAGCAGCTCACGGAGAAGGAAGGAGAATATCTGGATAAATACTTTGAAAGCAATGTCTATCCTGTGCTGACGCCCATGGCGGTGGACTCTTCCAGACCCTTCCCTCTGATACGCAATAAATCCCTGAATCTGGGCGCCCTTGTGAAAAAGAAGGAAGGCGGCGGTGAATTGGAGTTTGCTACGGTGCAGGTGCCGAGTGTGCTGCCCCGTATCGTTGAGCTGCCCGACGACAAGGGAAAAAGAAGGGTGATTCTCTTAGAAGAAATTATAGAGAGAAATATTCATAAGTTATTTTTGAACTATGATATTGTCTGTGTATATCCGTTCCGCATTATGCGGAATGCGGACTTGACGATAGAGGAGGACGAGGCTGCAGATCTGCTCAAGGAAATTGAAAAGCAGTTAAAGAAACGACAGTGGGGGGAGGCTATCCGTCTGGAGGTGGAAGCGGGCATCGATAAGCGGCTTCTGAAAATACTGAAGCGTGAGCTTTCCATTGGCGAGGAAGCGCTCTACACCATAGACGGACCGCTGGATTTGACTTTTTTAATGAAAATGTACGGGTTGGAGGGCTTCAAAAATCTGAAGGCAGAAAAATATACGCCGCAGCCGGTTCCGGCGTTTGTGCAGAAGGAGGATATTTTCGCCGCTGTCAGGGAGGGTGATATCCTGCTGCATCATCCGTACCAGAGCTTTATGCCGGTGGTAGATTTTATCCGCAATGCGGCGAAGGATCCCCATGTGCTTGCCATCAAGCAGACGCTTTATCGTGTCAGCGGCAATTCTCCGATTATTGCCGCGCTTGCGCAGGCGGCGGAGAACGGCAAACAGGTTTCCGTGCTGGTAGAGCTGAAGGCAAGATTTGACGAAGAAAACAATATTGTGTGGGCGCGCATGTTGGAGAAAGCGGGCTGTCACGTGATATACGGTCTGGTGGGCTTAAAGACCCACAGTAAGATTACGCTGGTAGTCAGGCGGGAGGAGGACGGTATTCGCCGTTATGTCCATTTAGGGACAGGAAACTACAACGATGCGACGGCAAAACTGTACACGGACATAGGGCTTTTTACCTGCTCGGAGGCAGTGGGTGAGGACGCCACCGCCGTATTTAACATGTTGTCCGGCTATTCGGAGCCGCTGCATTGGAACCGGCTTTCCCTTGCACCGCTCTGGCTGAAGGATAAGTTTTTGTACCTGATTGGCAGGGAACGGGACGCGGCACTTTCCGGCAAGCCGGCGCATATTATAGCAAAAATGAACTCCCTTTGCGACGCTGATGTGATTGCGGCGCTCTATGAAGCAAGTGCTGCCGGCGTTAAAATCGAGTTGATTGTCAGGGGAATCTGCTGTCTGAAAGTGGGGATTCCCAAGGTGAGCGAGCATATTTCTGTGCGCTCCATTGTGGGAAATTTTCTGGAACACAGCCGTATTTTCTATTTTGAAAACGAGGGTGATTATGAAATTTACTGCGCCAGCGCGGACTGGATGCCGCGAAATTTAGAGCGCAGAGTAGAAATTCTGTTTCCGGTTGAGAAGGAGGAGCTGAAAGAGGAGCTGCTGCATATTTTAAAATGTCAGCTTCGCGATACCGTTAAGGCGCACATCCTGACACCGGAGGGAAATTATGAAAAAGTAGACAGGAGAGGAAAGGAAACCTATAACTCGCAGGAAGCCTTCTGCAGAGAAGCAGAGCAGATTGCCAAAGAAAAGCGGGAAGAGCCAAAGAGCAGGGTATTTATTCCGGAGACACATCATGAATGAGATAATACTGGCGAGCGCATCTCCCAGAAGGAGCGAACTGCTTAAGCAGATAGGACTTTCTTTCAGGGTATGCGTAAGCGATTGTGAGGAAAAGATTACAGAGCGTCTTCCCGAACGGGTTGTCTGTGAATTGTCAGGATTAAAAGCGCGGAATGTGTGGAAAAAGCTGAAGGAGGAACGCAGAGCGGTGTGCGGCGGGAGATGTGAGGCTGCTTTGGCAGGCAGATCGCGGGAGCCGCACGGCGGCATGGAAAAAGCTGCTGAAGCTGAAGCAGAGAAGCGGGTGGTTATCGGTGCGGACACAGTGGTGGCATATGGCGGCAGGATACTGGGAAAGCCTTCCGATAAAGCGGAGGCGGCAGAAATGCTCACACTTCTTGCAGGCAATACCCATCAGGTATATACAGGCGTTACCTTTTGCTATCAGGAGGACGGAGCAGAGAAGGCGCATACCTTTTACGAGATGACAAAAGTCGTCCTCTATCCTATGAGCGAGGAAGAAATCGACCATTATATTGCAACGGGGGAGCCCATGGACAAAGCGGGCGCATATGGGATACAGGGGTTTTTTGCCTCTTATGTAAAGGAAATACACGGGGACTACAACAATGTGGTAGGACTGCCGGTGGGAAGGGTTTATCAGGAACTAAAAGAGAAAAGATTTCTTTAGAGAAAAGATTTCTTTCAAAAGAAAAACTGATTGGAGAAAAGGGACGATGAAAAAGGCAGTTATTTTTGACTTGGACGGTACTCTGACGGATTCGCTGGAGTCTATAAAGGTAAGCGCCGACAAAGCGATAGGAGAATTTGGCTTTGGACCGTACACAAAAGAGCAGTATAAATATTTTGTGGGCGACGGCGCGGATACGCTGATAGAAAGGTGCTTAGTGGCAGGCGGGGATAAGGGTCTTGCGTATTTTGACAGGGCGTTTGTGGAATATCAAAAGATATTTCAGGAATATTGCATGTACCGGGTGGTTCCTTACGACGGGATAAAGGAGCTTTTGGCTGCTTTGAAGGAAAGAGGTATAAAAATAGCGGTACTCTCCAACAAACCGCATGAGAGGACGAAGGACGTTATTTACACGCTTTTTGGCGAAGGATATTTTGACGTAGTGCAGGGGCAGATTGCAGGGATGGAAAAAAAGCCAAGTCCGGCAGGCGTATTTCATATTCTAAAACAGCTGGAGCTTACTGCAGAAGATGTTTTGTATCTAGGAGACACCGGCACCGACATGCAGACGGGAAAGTCCGCCGGTGCAGTCACCATAGGCGCTCTCTGGGGCTTCAGGGAGCGGGAAGAGCTTTTAGAGAACCATGCGGATTACGTGATAGAAAAGCCGCTTGAACTGTTACAATACGTATAAGAAAGGAGATTCCATATGCATGAATTTGATGATGTAGTATTACAGTGTTTTCTGAAAAATCAATCGCAGCTTTTTCCGGAGGATGTGGCTGCCAATCTTGAGGAAGCAGAAGCCTTTCTTGAGGAATGTATGGCGGTCGTGGTAGATTCGGTGGAAGAGGTGATAGCGTATTTTGAGGAAGAGGGCATCGATATGAACGAGGCTGTCGGCGATGAAATATTGGAAGCATCAGAGGTATTTGATGTGGGGGATGGAAGATATCTGATTGTGGAAGGCTGATGAAAAACTGAAAAGCGCGGTTTTACTATAAAATTATTATTTGGCAATGATAAACACCCTGTTCTATAATATAGAATAGGGTGTTCTATTTTCTTTTATCCATCTAACAAAGCAACGTCTGTTTTCGCAAAATATATACATTTATGAAAATAAAAAAAGGGTACAACAAATACAATAATAATGCAAAATGCCGAATTCTTAATTATATTATCATTTTAAGGTTGAGATTGCAACCCCTAAAATTACAATAGTATAAATTAATTTTGCTAAAAATAGCTAAACTTTGTGAAAGGGAGAGAAAAAACAAAAGATAAGGCCCACAAAAATAAAGAATACCGTCAAAAAAGTGGTCTGCTTTGTGAAGCGCAGCTTCACAGGCTCCACTGATAAAAGCTGCTTTGCGGTGGAATGAGAGGAAGCATGGCAAAAAGAGGACTCAATATATATAAAAGAAAGGACGGAAGGTGGGAGGGGCGCGTTCGCCGGACGACTTTTCAGGGCGGCGAAAGAAAATACCGTTCCGTATATGGGCATAGTTATAGGGAAGTCAGGGAAAAAATGGCTGCATTGGCAGCAGAACAGAAAGATACAAGAAGTTGTCCCCTATCCGTAGGAGAACTGATGGCAGTCTGGCTCAGGGATAAGAGACTTGACTGGAAGGAATCTACTTATGCCTGTTACAAACAACTGACGGAACGGCATATTGCAGGCAGTATTGCAGAACTGCGGGCGGAAAGCTTTGATAATCTTTCCTTTCATAGCTGGCTGATGGGGATTTGCAGGAAGGATGACGGCTCAAAAATTTCTGCCGCTTATTTTAACTGCATTTCTGCGATTGTCAGACAGGCATTTTCTTATGTGGCAGAGACGTACCAGTATACCCTGCCGTCCCTGTCCGCAAAACAGCGAAAAGAGGAGCCTGAAAGGACGGAGCTCCCGTCGGACAAGGATATCGGGAAGCTGCTGCGATATTTATATGCCAATACGGAAGATTCCACTTGTCTGGGGATTCTTTTGGCATACTATACGGGTATCCGTATCGGAGAACTGTGCGCACTGACATGGGGGGATATTGATTTCGAGGAAGGCGTATTAAAAATCAGCAAAAATATGCAGCGGATAAAAGAATTTGGGCAGGAGGGTATGGGAACCAGTATCAAAATACAAGCGCCCAAAACAGCGACTTCCCTGCGCCGGATACCGATACCGGATACTCTCTTTTCTCTGTTAAAAGAAAACAGACAGCCTCCGGCGCATTATCTGATAGCCGGAAGGCAGCACGCTTTTGCAGAGACAAGAACGGTACAGTATCGTTTTGCCTCTATTTTAAAAAAATGCGGTATTGCGCATTTTAAGTTCCACATGCTCAGGCACTATTTTGCCAGCCTGTGCATCAGGAGGGGCTTTGACGTGAAAAGCCTGAGTGAAATTTTAGGCCATTCCAATGTACAAATCACATTGAATTTGTATGTCCATTCTACCATGCAGCAAAAGAGGGTGTTGATGAACAAGGTATTTGACACAGGAGCTGCATAAAAAACTGTATTTATAAACCGTCAAAAAAGTGGTCTGCTTTCCGGCAGACCGCTTTTTTACTTACCAAAATCAATTCTTCGCAAATGTATATATTTTACGAAAGGGATTGGTATTATCATACCCTTCTTCCCTGATTTTATGCAAGCCGGCTTTTATGAAAGTTTTGTAAATCAAACAAGGTATATACCGGAAGAACTTTCCGGCTATATATAAATCTAAAAAGGAGGTAAAAAGAGATGGTTAGTAAGAAGGTACTTAAGAACATCGGCGTGTTTGCTATGGCGGTTATGCTGGCAGCGGCTCCTGTTCTGGCGGTAAGCGCAAATGGCTCTTCCTTCATGCGTGCAACAGAGGCTTCGGACCCGGCAACTTCAGATCCGACAACTTCAGACCCTAAGCCCGTTGCATCACCGGTCAGCACGACGGCAAAGACGACAGTAACCAACACGGCTACTTTAAGGAAAAACCCGGTAATCAGCGCAGCAGGAGACAAGCTTGTGTCTTCTGTGGACGGCGTCTATGATGCAAAGTCCGTAAAAGGCGTTATCGTGGCAACGCTTAAGGCAGACGTGCTTGCTGCATTCGGTGCAGGCGCAGACGCTGCGGTTGTAGTAGATGTGCATGAGTCAAATCATGGACCGGCAGCAGAGAGAAGCATCAATGACGGTCTTGCCATACTGGCGGCAAATCAGGTACAGGCTGTAAAGGGTCCGGTTCTGGATATCAACGCTTACGTAAATGGTAAGAAAGTAACCGACATCAATGCACCGATAAACATCGTGGCAGGCATTCCCGAGTCCTTCAGACAGGCTGGCTATGAATATGCTGTTATTCTGGTACAGGAAGGCGGCAGAGTAAGCATCCTGACTGATTTGGCTTCATTTGACACCACGCTGGTTTCCTTTGACACCACCGGATTCGGCGTATTCGCGATTGTAAAAGCGCCTGCCGGAAGTTTTGACAGCTACAAGTAAAAGGAGCATAAGCTTATGCGGGAATAGTTAGTGGGCAACTGCTAACTATTTTCCTGCAAGCCTAAAAACAAATGAAATTTTTTAACATAAAAGACCAAAAAATTCCGCAAGTGATTCTGGTTGGATTTTTGTGCCTATGGCTGTTTTTGGGCGGAATTGCCGCAGGATGGGTGTGCGTGCCTGTTATCCTGCCGGATGAGTTTGGATACTGGGCGCAGGCGGCAAATATGGCGGGGATGGACTGGAAAGAAATCGTTTCCCATCACTCTTGGTATTCTTTCGGCTATGGCATTCTTATGCTGCCCTTCGTTAAGCTGCTTTCGAATCCGATTGCTGCATACCGTGTTGTGACGGGTATCAATTTTTTGCTGATGGGCGGAAGTACCTTGCTGCTGTATCAGATTCTGTCAAAACTGTGCGTTATGCCCGACAAAAAGAAAACGGCAGTTGTAAGCGGCGCAGCTATGATATATGTCTCCTATCTGACCTATGCGCACACAACAATGGCGGAAAGCCTGTTGACTTTTTTGTATGTGCTTCTGGCGTATGGGTTGTACCTCTGGTTTGCGGAAAAAAAGGCGGGAAGCCTGATTTTGGTACTGCTTACCGCCGGCTATATGTATACCGTGCATATGCGGAGCATTGGGATTTTATTGGCGGCAGCGCTGGTTTGGTTAGCATTTGTCTGGAGCAGCAGAGAAAAGAAAGCAGGCGCCAGGGTACTTGTGACAATGCTGCTTGTCATCGGCTTTATCACTATTTTGCTGGTGCAGAATATGGGCAAGACAAGGCTGATAAACAGTGTGAACGCTGAGGGCTTCCATATGCTGACAAGGGGAAACGATTATGCCGGACAATGGAACAAGCTGAAGTTTTTGTTTTCCTTAAAAGGAATCGGGTACTTTTTTACAGGGCTCTTCGGAAAGATTTTTTATCTGGGATGCGCCTCCTTCGGTCTGTATTACTGGGGCATGGCTTATCTGATAAAAAAAGGAAAAGAGCTGTTTTCTTCTTTGAAAAAAGGAGAAGTATGCCGGTGGGAAAATTGGTTCTGTTTATGGCTTTTGCTCTCGCATGTGGCAGCGCTTTTGGTTAGCACGCTGTATTGCATAAGGACGAACAGACTGGATGGCATACTGTACGGACGGTATCACGAAAATACGCTGCCATTTATCACGGCTTTTGGAATTGCGGCATTGCTGTCAAAGCCAAAGCCAAAAGAGAGAATATTATGGCTTATCGGATTGGCGGGAGCGGGCTTTTTTTTCGTCTATACGATGTTAAGAAGCGGACAGATCGGCTATACCAACAGGCATTCCATAACAGGTATTTTATATGCGCTGTCCCTTGCCGGCTTCTATGACGGCACAACGGTCTTATATGCCTATTTGGGCTGCCTGCTTGGGGGAATGCTGCTTTTGGCACTTCGCATGGTGAAAAAGCATGGCGCAGGATTGCTTTTGACAGGCATTATTTGCATACAGCTTGCAAATGCAGCCTATGCCGTTCGTTTTCTGATTTATCCTTCCGTTCAGAATCAAAGAGAAGACATGGAAGGGATATGGCAGGCAAAACAACTTGCTGATGAAAAAGGGGTAACGGCATTTTACTATCTTTGCGGGGGAGCGGATAAGAGTATTTATACCTTGCAGTACGCGCTGTGGGATACGCCGCTGCATTTGATGGAAAAAGAGAAGCTTGCGGATATGACAGCCGGTTCGGTTTTGGAAGATGCAGGAGAAGTTTTTCTGATAGTGCCCACAGGAGATGAGTCCGCTGAAAACATTTCCCCATACTATACAGAAGTAATAAGGACGCCGCATTATGAAATCTATTTTACCCAATAAAAGCAAAATTACTTTATGCGCGCTGGCGGTCTTTACGCTAATGCTGTTTCCATGGCAGTTTGCCGGAGTTTCTTTCAGAACGTGGCTGGTCTATCTCTACACCTTGGGCATGGGCGTTTTTTGGATTTATGATGGAAAAAAGAGGCTGCAGGATAGCGGGAACAAATCGGAAAAAAAGAAATGGTTTTTGAGAAATTGGAATCTGCTTGACAGTCTTTTGGCGGCTTTTCTGATAGGAAATCTGCTGTTTGCCATAAAGGACAGCCTGCTGGGGGAAGGTCTCGACGAAAATATGCTTTTGGCGATTGTTCTTGTTATGTTGTTTCTTCTTCTTTCCGGTGAAAAACCGGCATTGCAGGAAGCTGCGCCGGAGCCGGTAATTTACCGGTACAGGGATGTGTTTCTAGGCTGTGGTTTTGTTGTCTATCTGGAGCTCTTGTGGCATTTTCTGCTGGATAAGACATTTGCAGCGCCGGTTGCGCTGCTTTTGGAAGATGAGCAGGCGCTTTTACATTTTTTGCTGCTGATGGTGATGCTGGCGGCGGAGGGGTACTACAAGGAAGCGGATAAAGGGAAAAAATATTTTTATGTGCTGTTGGCGCTGACCGGATATTTTCTTTTGTTTGTGCAAAAAAATATAATCGGTATTCTGCTGGGCGGCGTCGGCTTTTTGGTATCCGCATTGGTACATAAACCGGAAAGGGAACAAATAAAGCGCATATCGCTGCTTGCCTTTGCTTATTTTTTTCTGCTTTCCAATATGCTCCTGCTGCAGCATTTGATACCGGCGCTAAAGGAAAACGGCGGCTATGATATGGAAGGCAGTATCTATTTGGAACTGGGACTTGCCGTTTGCTGCGTTGTGTTTTGGGCATGGTGGGAAAAGCAGCCTGAGAAAGAAAGATATCTGACGCAGTATAAAAGATGGGTTTTGAAAATAGCGATGGCTGTATACACGATTTTTCTTTCGCTGCTTGTGTCCGGCGGCAGGCTTGCCGGTATGGAAGGAAAAGGAGCGGCAATACTTTATGCTTTTTTTGTGAAACTGCAGGCGTATATGACGATGCATGATAATGCTTTCTCGGCTGTGCTGGGCAAATACGGCATATTCGGTGTCGGCTGGCTGCTTGTTGTTTGGTTTGCGGCAGGTAAAAGGGTGTGGGAGCGCAGCAAGAGGGGAAAGCTGCCGCCTGCGCTGACGGTCCTTTTTGTAATGGGTCTGCTGCAGTCTTTCTTTTTGGCAGGACAGGCGGTAACGGCGCCGGTCTGCGTTATTTTCATGGCGGAAATGCTGTATGGCGAATGTATGCTGCCCATACAGGCAAAAAAGTGGAAGGCAGAAAAATGGGAGGAAGAAAAGGGCTTGAAAGGAAAGATGAAAATACGGGGAATTCTTTTTTGTCTGATAGTATCTACCTGCTTTTTTACCATGGACATGGAAGCGCGGGCGGCAGAGATGCCGGATGCTTCAAACGAGGGTGCCGGGGCAGGTGTGCAGGAAGAGGGAACAGCACAGGGCGAGTCTGTTACCGGCGTGCCGCTAGAAAGCACGACGCTGATGTATGCAGTGGAAAAGGTCAATGTCCGCAAAGGCCCGGGGACGGACACGGAAGTCATGGGAGAGCTTGCGCAGGGAGAAATGGTCTTTGCGGTGGAGCTGCTTGCGGAAGGCTGGTACAGAATTGTATTTGGCGGAAAAACCGGCTATGTAAGGCAGGATTTTCTGGCTTTGTATGGCACGGCAGGAGCGTGGGAGGCGCCTGAGCAGCCCTCCGTACCGGTCATTTCCGGACAGGACAGCGCTGCCACAAGAAAGCGGACGGCAAGGGAAGAGGATACGCCTGGCGACGGCGGACAGGATGAAACGCTGCCGCGCGCCGCAAAACCGGCAAAGGGAAAAAGCAAAAATACTTCCGCGATTGTTATCATTGCAGCGGCAGTGCTTTTGATTCTTGGCTACGGTGTATTTCAGGTGGTGAAGGAAAAGCGGGAAAACGAAAAGAAGAACGACGAAGGTGATACGCGTTTAGAGGAATCGGAGGACGAGGCATGGGATGCAGAAGAGCGCATCGACGAATGGGCGGATGAGGATGCAGGAGAGACGGAAGCTTTGGAAGAAGATGAAATGGTTATTTTGGATATAGATGAAGTATAGCAGTATGCGTTTGCTTTTTGTAAAACTGCATGACGACGTGGTTTGCGGCATGTAAGGGAGGTACGGTATGAAGATAGCAGTGGCGGGAATGGGATATGTAGGGCTGTCAAATGCAGTTCTTTTGGCGCAGCACAACGAGGTAACTGCGATAGACGTCCTGCAGGAAAAGGTAGATTTGGTCAACAGTGGAAACTCGCCCATTGTGGATAAGGAACTGGAAGAATATTTGAAAAAGGGCGGCTTACAGCTTTATGCCGTAACAGACGGAGAGAGGGCATATGCGGAGGCGGATTTTGTAATTGTTTCCACGCCGACAAATTATGACGAACGAAAAAATTATTTTGACACTTCTTCTGTGGAGAGCATTATCAAACAAGTGACAGAGATAAATCCACAGGCGTATATCGTGATAAAATCTACCGTGCCGGTTGGTTTTACGGAACGGATGAAAAAGGAGTACGGAAATGACAATATCCTGTTTTCACCGGAATTTTTGAGGGAGGGAAAGGCGCTTTACGACAATCTTTATCCTTCCAGAATTGTTGTGGGAGTGGACAAAAAAGAGGAAGAAGCGGTAAAAAAGGCAAAGCAGTTTGCAGCGCTTATACAAGGAGGAGCCATTAAGCAGGATGTTCCTACACTGTTTATCGGAGAAACGGAAGCGGAGGCTGTCAAGCTTTTTGCCAATACGTATCTGGCGCTGCGGGTTTCTTATTTTAATGAGCTGGACACCTATGCCGAGGTAAGGGGACTGCAGACGGAAGAGATTATTGCGGGAGTGTGTCTTGACCCGCGGATAGGTACTCATTATAACAATCCGTCTTTCGGATATGGCGGCTACTGCCTGCCAAAGGATACCAAGCAGCTTTTGGCAAATTATGATGAAGTGCCGAACAATATCATTGGTGCGATTGTAGATGCCAACCGTACCCGCAAGGATTTTATTGCAGAGCAGGTATTGCAGAAGCTTCATTTCGAAGAAAAAAGCCGTCAGGCGCAGCGCAGCATCGTGGGTATCTACCGCCTGACGATGAAGACGGATTCCGACAATTTCAGGCAGTCATCCATACAGGGCATTATGAAAAGACTGCGCGCCAAAGGCGTGGAGGTCGTTATCTATGAACCTTCTATGAAAGAAGAAAGCTTTTTTGGATGCCCCGTAGTGCGGAATTTGGAGCACTTCAAAAGATTTTCCGAGGTGATTGTGGCAAACCGCTTTTCCGGCGAACTTCTGGACGTAAAAGAAAAGGTTTATACGCGGGATTTGTTTGGAAAGGATTGAAAGAAACATACGCGCGATGAGACGCGTGGACGGGAGCGATTATGAAGCTGATAATTCAAATACCATGTTATAACGAGGCGGAGACATTGGAAATTGCATTAAGCGATTTGCCAAAGACACTTCCCGGCATTGACACAATAGAATATTTGGTGATAGATGACGGAAGCAGCGACAACACGGTGGAAGTGGCGAAGAAATGGGGTGTGCATCATATTGTCAGTTTCAGGCAGAACAAAGGACTTGCCAAGGGCTTTATGGCAGGACTCGACGGCTGTCTGCGAAACGGTGCGGATATTATTGTGAATACCGATGCGGACAATCAGTACTGTGCGGCGGATATTGAGACACTGATACAGCCGATTTTAAAGGGGGAAGCGGATATTGTCATTGGCGCAAGACCCATCGACGACACCGAGCATTTTTCCTTTGTTAAAAAGAAGCTGCAGCATTTTGGAAGCTGGGTGGTGCGAAAAGCCTCCCATACGGATATTCCCGATGCACCGAGCGGCTTCAGGGCCATGAGCAGGGATGCCGCCATGCGGATAAATGTGGTAAACGACTATACTTATACCTTGGAAACCATAGTGCAGGCGGGAAGAGAAAAAATTGCCATTACCAGTGTGCCTGTAAGAACCAATGCAGAGCTGCGTCCTTCCAGACTCTTCCACAGTATTTTTGGCTATGTAAAAAAATCCATGTTGACAATACTGCGTGCCTATATGATGTACAAACCTTTAAAAAGCTTTAGCTTTCTTGCCGTATTTCCGATTCTGGCGGGGATGCTGATTGGGTTCCGCTTTTTGTATTACATGGCTAAAGGCATGAGCGGCGGGCATGTGCAGTCTCTGATTTTGGCGTGTACCTTGATTATTATGGGTTTCCTGACCTTTATGATTGGGCTGGTGGCAGATGTCATTGCGGCAAACAGGAAGCTTTTGCAGGACACCCAGTACCATGCCCGAAGAGCGGAGTATGACGCCATTTACCTGCGTCAAAGGATGGAAAAGGAAGCCGTCAGAACCTATCGGGTGTTAGAGACGGAGGACAGGGAAGGCGGAGAAAAAGGAACAGGAAATTTTCAGCCGGAAGGTTTTGCAGAAGAAAAAAGTATTCTGGCAGCGGGCGCATTGCGGTCTGACAGTGCTGCGCTGTAGCGTGGGATCTGATAAGCAAGAGCACCTTGACAACTTCATACACGGGACATGGGATACGGGGCGTTTTGGGATTTTAGGTGGAGAATGATCGATATGCAAATGAAATTGGTAGAATTCGTAAAACAACAGAAAATACTTTTTATTACAACAAAAAATATTGATTATATCAGGAATGTACAGGAAATAAGTATTCTTGAAAGAGAAGCGGCTGCGGTCAATAAAGTATATTCGAATAAGAAAAGTTATATAGGAAGACTAATAGAAATATGGTGGAAGCTTCTTTTTTGCCATACGTCTGATTTTGATGTTATTTTTATAGGATTTGCACCGCAATTAGTTATGCCGTTTATGTGGCGGTTTCGAAAGCAAAAAGTGATAATTGATTTTTTTATTTCTGTCTATGACACACTTGTTAATGATAGAAAAAAAATAGCTCCGAATAATCTGATAGCAAAATTCTGTCATCAGATTGATTGTTATGTAATAGCAAAAGCAGATAAGGTTATTGTAGATACGAAAGCAGACATGGAGTATTTTGTACAGGAATTCAAAGGGAAACAAGGCAAATTTGAAGTGCTTTATTTAGAAGCTGATAGAAAAATTTATTATCCGCGAAAACAAGAAAAAGAAGAAGGACAGAAGAATAAGTATATTGTCTTGTATTTTGGAAGCATTTTGTCATTACAAGGAATAGACATCATACTTGAAACAATAAGTTTATTAAAAGACAGAAATGATATATGGTTTCAAATCATTGGTCCCATTCCCGATAAGTATCGTAAGCCAATGCAGGAGAATGTAGAATACATAAATTGGCTATCGCAAGAAAATCTTGCTACGTGTATAGCAAATGCAGATTTATGTCTTGCAGGACATTTTAATAATGAAATCGAGAAGGCAAAAAGAACCATTCCGGGAAAGGCTTATATTTACTGCGTGATGGGAAAAACAATGATATGCGGAGATAATGCTGCCAATAGAGAATTATTTACGGAGAATGAGAAAGTGTGTTTTGTACCCATGGGTAATGCCAAAAAGCTAAAAGAAGGAATTGAATTTATGAAAGAGAAAAGTGAGAATGCAAAATGATAAAACTAAGCTTTATTGTTCCGGTGTTTAATGTAGAACCATATATTTCGTGCTGCATTGAAAGTTTGGCACAACAGAATATGGGTAATGACAATATTGAAATCATTCTGGTTGATGATGGTTCGACAGACGGAAGCCTTAAAATATGCAGGAAATATGAAAAAGAATTTAAGAATATTAGGGTGTTGCATCAAGAAAATAAGGGAGCTAATGTGGCGAGAAATTTAGGTCTTGATTGTGCAGTGGGTGAATGGATTTGCTTTGTAGATAGTGATGACTGGATTGCACAGTCATTATATAGGACGTTATTACCGGAAATGGATAAGAATTGGGATATTATTATGTATGCATATAAAAAAGTATATCCTAAAAAGATAAAATCAGGTACAAAAATCCCAACCTATTTAGAAATATATAAGGACGAGTTTAGAGAATTAGAACTGGCAACTCTTAATAGATTTCGTTCTCAAAAGTACAATATATCGGTTATTAATGTTGTGAACATATGGAATAAATTGTATAGAAGACAGTTCTTGTCGGAAAATCATTTAAAATTTAACGCGGATATGCCTAAATTGCAAGATTTGGAGTTTAATTTGAATGTTTATAAATATGCAAAAAGTGCTGTTTGTGTTGACAAAGAGTTATACTATTATAGAATGAATGAAAATTCTGTGACACATCGTTATCAGTCTGATATCATAGAGAAATTTAATATAATAAATAAAAGTATTGAAAGATTTGTAAAGGATAACTTTAGTAAGGATATGGAAGAGGCATATTATGAGAGAATAGCAACCCATATGAGGACTATAGTAGTACGATATCTGTGTAATAAAAAGAATGAAAAGAAATATTTCGTTCGGAAAAAAGGGTTTTGTGACTGCCTACAAATACGGCAGCATAGCCGGCAGGAATCTCCGGCAGCGCCTCCCTTTTCACCGCGTAATCA
>WSLY01000007.1 GCA_013316825.1 Lachnospiraceae bacterium
ATTGGTAGTAAATTCAGCTTGAAATCCTGCTTGTATGCCCGTAAATCAAGGCTTTTTTGAGATAATCAACCATTTTAATTATTACAACCAATAAAATATTTAAAACTTTTAGAGGTTTTTCATACATATATTGGTAGATATAATTAGTAGTATAATCCCTATGGTAGTTATAACCAAAATAATCAAAAAAAAGGAAAGCTTTCTCTAAAACGCACATATTACAAATAATTAGAATATGTTTTCCGTAATTAAAGGGCTCTTTTCGTGCCAAAGCGTGTGATTAAAGTACTATAAAAAATACCTCCAACACCATAAGTCCGTTATTTAGTACAGCAAATCATATAGAATAAAAACCGGAGGAAACAAAAAAACAGCAATATGTAAAGGAGGATATGACTTGTGCAGCAAAATATTTTAGAGAAAGCAGCGGAATTTGTGATTTTAAAGAATGTGGTATGCGGGGAAGAGGCGGAAGAACAGATGACGGAGCTGGAATTGTCAGGGCTTGATGCAGAAAAGTTAGAGTTTATGACGGCAGATGAGCGGAGAAGAGTATTAGAAGAAGCCGGACTGATACCGGATGAGTATGATTTTTGAAAAAGCAAAGTTGGTAAAATAGTAGAAAGACAAAGGAGAACAGAAACAACGGTGCTCCTTTGTCATAGCATGGAAAAACCTATTGCAATGGCTGTTTATTGTCGAGACTTACCTACTGCTTGCCGGAGTTCAGATATAGCTTTCGAACTATCGGCTGCAGAGTAAACCCTAGTGGAACAGCGACACAGACAGCTATCACAGCGTTCATGCCGGAGACTATGGCTTTTTGGGAAATAGTCATCCAAACAGCAGCCAGCGGCAGGTGTAGTATAAATCGGTGGGTAATAAAGGTTTTGGACAAATATAATATCACGTATAGTGCAGAACCGCTTACAGCACCGAGCAAGAACCGTTTCTGCTTTGTGCTGCCCTTTGCTGTTACTTTTCCACATAGCCATGCCATGAGGAATTTAAATAGAAAGGTAAAAGGGGCGGAGGAGATATAAGCCGGATTTGTCAAATCAAAAAATGCGGAACCGATGCCGGCGGCAAGTCCGCCCTGCCACGAGCCCAAAAGCATACCGGACAACAGGCACATTACGTTGCCCATGTGCAGGCGGGTGGCGGTTATGGGCGTGGGAATAGATATCTGTAAAAAGGCGGAAGTTACATAAACAGCCGCAGACATAACACTGATCAGCGCAATTTGACTTAAGGGAATTTTCTTTTTCATTGTGGGGGCTCCTTTTGAAAAACATATCATTTTTTCTTTCATGATACTATTGATAGAAAAACCATACAATGATAGAATTGTATGGCATACAATTTTGTAAAAGGAGAAAAGTGATGCCGTTTAATTCATTTGAAGATTATCCGATGTCATGGAGACCGAAACGGGAAGAATTAGAGAAACCTTATTATCTGTCGCTTGCGGGTCTTTTGGAGCAGGAGATTGTCGAGGGAAGGCTGCAGGCGCATACCAAGCTTCCGCCGCAGCGGGAACTGGCAGATTTTTTGGATTTCAATGTAAGCACCATTACCAGAGCATACAAATTATGTGAATTGAAAGGGCTGCTTTATGCAGTAACGGGAAGGGGCACTTTTGTTGCGTCCGGCATATGTGCAGGGGATACTTTTATAGAAAAGAAAAGCCGATGCATTGAGATGGGGATGATTAAGCCTTTTTATGAGACTAACGATATGGTTCTGGAAGCAGCGCGGGCAATTTTGAAACGCGGCGATGCAGCAGGGCTTTTAGAATATAATAATCCGTTGGGAACGGACAGACAGCTTTGTGCGGCCGTCTGCTGGCTGCAGCGGCATGGCGTGCGCGTGGAAAAACGAGGGGTCTTAATAGCAGCAGGTGCACAGAATGCGCTGAGCGTTATTTTACTCTCTCTGTTTCAGGCGGGGGATAAGATTGCCGTTGATGAATTTACTTATACCAATTTTAAAGGGCTGGCAAATCTGCTGCAAATTCAGCTGATTGCCGTTCGCGGAGACAATTACGGTATGCTGCCGGAGGCTTTGGAAGCATTGTGTAAAAACACTGAAATACGTGGTGCATACCTTATGCCGACATGCAGTAATCCAACTGGTGCTTTTATGCCGCAGGACAGGCGTAAAGAACTGGCAGAGGTTATGATGCGTTTTAATCTGCTGCTGATAGAAGACGATATTTATTCTTTCCTTGCGCCGCAGGGAACCGTTTCTTTTTTCTCTTTCATGCCAAAGCAGACGCTTCATATCTGCAGCTTGTCTAAATCTTTGTGTGCAGGAATGCGGGTTGCTTTTGTGGCGTTTCCGGAGCAGTACAGAGACAGGCTGGTATCCGGTATGCTTCATATGAATTTAAAAACAGTTGCTCTCAATGCGGAGATTATGGCAGAATTGATTGAAAGCGGAAAGGCGGATGAAATCGTGCAAAAAAAAATAGAACTGGCGGTGAGAAGGAATCAGATATATGAAAAATTTTTTCAGAAGGAGGAGGGAAATATCGCACGCTTTTTTCATTGGATGAAGCTGCCCTCTGGTCTGACAGGTGAAGAAGCAGAGCTTTTAGCGCTGCAGAATGGCGTGCATGTTTTAGGCTCCCACAGGTTTGCACAAGGAGGCGGGGAGAAGGCGGCGTTTTTGCGCCTTTCCGTTGTTTCCCCTGATACGGAGGCGGAACTTATGCGCGGGCTTAAGGTTCTGCGGAATATGCTGCAGGAGGTGCCGGTTTCCTTGTTGGTGTGAGCGGTGTGAAAAACAGGGAACTGGTAGAAATAGATTGACAGAAAGCTGACAAAAATTTATCCTAAAATTAAGAAAAAGGAATTCAACAGGAGGAATATTATGCCAAGAAAAGCACTTGAACCACATATGTGGAATTTGGAAAATTTGTTTCGCTCAATTTATAATGTGCCGGTATACCAACGTCCCTATTCATGGGATAAGGAGCAGATTGAGGTATTACTGAATGATATTTTTGAGGCGTATGAGGCTGAAGGAAAAGAAGATGGGTATTACACGGGAAATATCATTGTATATGATAAAAACGAGAAAGTAAATGGAATTATCACGATGTATGATGTAATTGACGGTCAGCAGAGAATTGCAACTTTTTCGTTGATTCTTCTGGCAATATATGCACTGGCATTGGAAAGAAATTTTTCGGAAACAGATAAAACAGTAAGCCATGTAAGGGAAGCTTTGTGGAAGTTTACAGATAGAAAATATAAACGAGACTTGCGTGCAGTTATGTTAAACAGTATTGAGAAGAAATGCTTTTGCGAACTATATGATAAGTGTTTTGATGAACCGACTGAGGTCATAAATTATTGCGAAAAATATCAATGCGCTTCTGATTTTGAAAAGCGTATCATTGCTAATTTTAACTTTATTTATGACATGTTAAATTGTAAAATTCCGAAGAATCCGGATGAGGCGATTCTTGATTTTGCAGACTATATTATGCAGTATGTACAGTTTATTGTGATAGAGGCAAACTGTAAAAAAAATAAAGTTTTTTCGATGTTTGAATCCATTAACAGTAAAGGGAAAAGACTGGAAGAAATTGATTTGATTAAGACATATATTTTTTCCAAGCTGGATGAGGCATCATATTCGACTTATCTGAGAAGATGGGGGGATTTGATAATTAAGACGAAGGATAATCTTTATGATTATCTGTATAATTACATAAAAGCATACTTGTGTTTTTATAGGCAGAATATTTCTGTTGTAAATTTCAAAGCTATATGCAGGCGGGAACTTTTATCTTATTTTAATGAGGCGGATGAAGCAGAAGCCCTGAAAAGACTTTTGGACGATATGTATGAAAAAGTAGACTACTACAATATGCTTTCTTCTACGGAAAAAGCATATGAGCTGGTGAAGAATACCAAGTTTAGATTTTATTATAAGATATTTACGGAGATATCCTACAAACATCCAAAGGCATTATTTTTGCGAACGCTCATTGAATTACATGAAGGTAAACTTGCAAAGGACGCAGTTGTGGAAATTGTGACGGAAACAGTAAGTTTTATGATGAAATTTTTAACTATCAGTGGACGGGCCAGCAAGGATGTTATCACTATGTTTTCCGGCATCATGAATGATATTTATTTGAGAAATGCAGTGGATAAAGAATCCATTCTTAGCGCAATTGCTTCTGAGCTTTGGCGGCAAGGAGTGTCAGCAGAAACATTGCGGGATGGATTGAGAGGAATGGATGCTTTTGAGCAGAACAAAAAATTGACAGTAGCGTTGCTGGCGTTATATGAATCAACATCTGAAGAAAACGGAAGAGTCAAAATATCTTATGACCAAGCATATACATTGCTGAATTCTTTTAGTACAGCGTTTAGTCTGGACCATTTGCTGGTGCAGACACCGGATAAAAATTCTTCTAAATTTCTGTATTATAAAGACGAGGAGAGAAATGCACTTGTTTTAAAGAAAGGACATGATTTTCCAAAGGAAGTGGCTGTGAATGGGATGGATTATGACATATTTACACAAAGTGTGTTAAATAAGCTGGGAAATTTACGACTCTATTACAAAGATAAAAATGCAGGGCGGCAGAATGCAATGGTTTCTTTGCAGGAGTATTCCGACTTTTGTACATATAGTCAAATGCTGGAAAGAGGAGAAAAACTGGTAAACATGTTGGTAGATAAGTGTCTGCCGGCTCCTCAGGTAGATTTATCAAAACTGCAAGTCAATAGCAGGAAAAGTGTGGAAGCATCGCTTCCCAAAATGAGTAAGCTGATAGAATTCGGACTTATAAAACCCGGCGATAAAATTTATGTGACAATTAGTCCTGATAATTCAGAGGCCACACTGCTGGATGATAAATATGTAGATTATAGGGGCAATAGGATGACTTTAAATGAATGGGGGTGTAAGGTCACTGGTTGGAAGTCTATCAGAATTTATACATATGTTGCAGTAGTCGGTGAAATTGAGACATTGCAACAAAAGAGAATATCGTATATACAAGAACATAATGAAGCGGTAAATTAAAGGAGACAAAAGAACATGAAAAAATACATAAACACAGCTTTTATATATGCAGCAGCAGCGATGGCGGGCGGCGTGTTTTATCGGGAGTTTACAAAGTGGAATGGCTATTTGGGTGTGACAATGCTGGGAAAGGTGCATACACATTTATTTCTGCTGGGTATGTTCTTATTTTTGATAGTTGCGCTGTTTGCAGGGCGGATGCAACTCGAGGAAGACAAACTGTTCCACAGATTCTTTTACATTTATAACGGGGGAGTGATCCTGACGGCAGTTATGATGCTGGTACACGGTACGCTGCAGGTACTTCATGTGGAGTTGTCCAAAGGAGCGGAGGCGTCTGTTTCCGGCATTGCAGGAATCGGACATATTCTGACCGGAACGGGGCTTGTGATGCTTTTGCTTTCTCTGCGGAAACATGCGGAGGATTTGCGGAATGATAGAGAAGAACAATAGGAGATTTTTACTGGGAAGCAGGCGTTATGGAAGGAGAGGGAAGAGTGAAAAGTGTAACGATGCGCGCCAATATTTCCTGTGACTGCAAATCGGTTTGGGAAATCGTGACAGATAACGTAAATTATGCATGGCGAAGCGATTTGTCTAAAATAGAGGTGTTGGGCGAAACGCGGTTTGACGAATATACGAAAAATGGGTTTATAACGCATTTTTGCATCACGGTGAAGGAGCCATGCCGTGAGTATCGGTTTGATATGGAAAATCAGAATATGTGCGGACGGTGGAAAGGCATATTTGAGGATTGCGGCGGCACGACGCGAATTACTTTTACCGAAGAAGTGCAGGCAAAGAATCCGGTTATGAATCTGTTTTTAAAGGGATACCTAAAAAAGCAGCAAGCAGCTTATATGGCAGATTTGCAGAAGGCTGTGGCAGAAAAAGCACGGATAAGAAGCATGGATAAAAGCAGCCTGTAAAACGACAGGTTAAAGCAGGCGGCTGAAAAATTCCAGCTTGTAGGTGCTTTGGTCGCGCGGGTCCGTCCTCTTCTGCGTGTCGCAGTAGGAGAAGCCACAAGAAGCAATGAGGGCTTTGGAAGCTGCGTTCTGGGAACGGGCGGAGCAGATAAATTCGCGCGCGCCAAGAGACGCCGCACGCTCCATTAAAAGGCGAAGTGTCTGTTTGCCATAGCCCTTGCCGGTATAGTCCGGTCCTATGGCAATGCCGGTATCTTCGTAGACATGAGGCTTGATTTCCGTCATGCCGGCAAAGCCAATTGCCTGACCGCTTTTCTTTTCATATATTGTATAGGCTTCATGCGTGCGCTGGAAGGATACGCTTTTTTCCATGCGTACTTTTGCAGCATCTTCACTTTCTGTCACATTCCAGAGCATATAGCGTGCGCTCTCCGGTCTCGACCAGAGATTGCGGTACAAATCCTGCCAGTCTTCTTGCTTGGCTTTTTCAAGACGAATATCTTTTGCTTCCATAAAATTCTGCTCCTGTCAGTTTGGATTTAGCGGAGAAGCTCTACAATGGAGGTAACCAGATGGCAGTTTGGCGTGTAGGTTACACGGTAGACTGCAGCATTTTCTGCATTCCAGTCAGTATTCCGATTCTCATTATAGAAATGCTCCTGATTGGGGGTAAAGTCAAAGTGACCGGACACAACATATACGCTGAACCAGGAGGAAGGCGTTTCGCCGGAGGGAGAAACGGGGCGGGCGCTGTATGCCGTCAGGGGCATGGGATAGCCCTGTCCGTGATCTGCAAGACCGGCGGAAGCGTAATTTTTATTGAGATATACGTCTACGGACAGCAAGTCCCGTTCTTCTATAGCGATAATATCTTCCAAGCAGCGCTGGTATTTTTCGCGTGGGTTGATATCAGCGGTGATGGCGGACAGTACAAAGCAGCAGAATAATCCCAGCACCAGTACCAGCCCAAGCTCGGTAATGGGAATTCCTTTCTTCTTAAACCGCAATCTGCAGGCTTGATATTTGGGGTTGTGAAAAGTGGCAGCATAGAAGACCAGTGCCGACAGCCCAAAGACAGCAGTAAGAACCGATGAAAACAGAAAGATTTTTTCGAGCAGTTTATACCAGTCGGCATATCCCTGCAGCAAAAGGGCAGCAGTATCAGCATCTGCAATATATCTTCGCAGGGTGGCAGGCTGCAAAACAAGGGTGATTGCAACTGCCGCTGCGAGAAAAGCAAATATAAAATAAATTAACCATTGCGTGTATTTCCACTGTAGCTTACGGGCTTCCTTTTTGTCGATGTTCATAAGGCACCTTTCTCTCGTATACAGGCTTGGAAAGAATTTCTGTTTTTGTAAAGCGTCACAGGGTTTAACAGACTGTAAAACGCGTTGAACTAATTCTATTTTAGCATGTTTCGAAAGTAAGGTAAAGATAATTGCAACAGTTTTGTGTCCGGTTGCGGTCATGTCGTTTTCTTGCCTCCATGGGGGATTTGTGGTAGTATAAATAATGTGCCGGCAGCATATTTCTGCAGCCGGACAGAAGCGAAGCAATGCAAAAAGCGGCGATAACAACAAATCAGGGGTGAGCATATATGAAAATGATACACTGTGCGGATATTCATCTGGGTTCCAAAATGGAGGCGAAGCTGCCGAAGGAAAAGGCGGATGAGCGGAAGGCGGAGGTTCGCGCTTCTTTTGAAAAAATGGTGCAGTATGCAAAAGGCGAGGAGGTGCGGGCAATTCTTTTGGCGGGGGATGTGTTTGACTCGGACAGACCGCTCAAAAAGGATAAAGTCTTTTTTTATGATGTAGTCAGACACAATCCGGAAATTGATTTTCTCTATCTGCGCGGCAATCATGACAGTATGGAATCGTATACGGAATCTGATTTGGACAATCTGAAAACCTTTGGTGCGGAGTGGAAAAGCTACGACTATGGCGACATCACGGTAACGGGGATTGAGATGGCGCCGGAGAATGCGCTTTCACTTTATGCGTCGCTGCAGTTAAATCCGAAGCGGAAAAATATTGTGATGCTGCATGGGCAGACGGCATCCGCTGCGGAGATGGACAAGATTCATCTGGCAAAGCTGAAAAATCGATATATTGATTATCTGGCACTTGGACATGTACATTCCTATCAGGCGGGCAGTCTGGACGAGCGGGGAACGTATGCCTACTGCGGTTGTCCGGAGGGGCGCGGTTTTGATGAAATCGGGGAAAAAGGCTTTGTGCTTTTAGACATTGGAAATGATATAAAGTTTCGTTTGATTCCCAACGCCTGCCGGAAAATAGAAGAAATACAGGTGGACGTCAGTGATGCGGACGGAATATACAACGCATGTCAGAAGGCGCGGGAGGCGGCAAAGATGCGCTGTGCCAAAGAGGATATGCTGCGGTTAAACCTGACAGGTGAGATAGCCTTTGACAATGAGGGGCTGGCGGGAGAGGCGGAGAGACTGCTGTCTCCCTATTTCTACTTTGTCTCGGTCAAAGACAAAACCCTGCGGAAATTTGATGTGCACGCGCTGCAGGGCGATATTTCGCTGCGAGGCGAGTTTATCCGCACCGTGCTTGCCGCTCAGGAGTACACGGATGCGCAAAAGCAGCAGATAATAAACGCCGGATTAAAGGCGCTTTCAGGAAAGGAACCGGATTAACATGAAGCTGAAAGCCTGTCATATAGAGAATTATGGAAAAATAAAGGATGCCGACTATGTATTTGCGGACGGCATAACGCAATATTGCGAGGAAAACGGTTATGGGAAGACGACGCTGGCTTCTTTTCTAAAGGCAATGTTTTACGGGCTTCTGCCGGTAAATAAAAGGACGAAGCAGTTTCTTGACAGAGAACATTTTTATCCTTTTTGCGGCGGAAAATTCGGCGGCAGTCTTGTCTTTGAAAAGGAAGGAAAACAGTATAGAATCGAACGGTTTTTTGACAAATCCAGCGGTACGAAGGACAGTCTGCTTGTGTACTGCAACGGAGTGCCGACGGAGGAATTTGGCGGGGAGATTGGACAGGGCGTTTTCGGTCTGGACGAAGAAGCGTTTGCACGCACGGTTTTTGTAACTGCGGCGGAAATGGAGATAAGTGCGACAAGCGGCATCAGCGAAAAATTAAACCGTTATGTGGAAAATACGGACAGTACTACCAGTGCAGCTTCCGCCATAAAATTTTTGCACGATAAGCGAAAAGAGCTGAAAGCGGACAGGGGAAGCAATGATTTGCTGACGCGGCAGAGGGAAAAAATCAGCGGCATACAGCAACAGATAGAGAATCTGGAACGAATTTCTGCCGCTTTGGGCGGACAATATGAGGAGCGGGAGCGGCTGGAGCAGCGGATAAGAGAAGCGGAAGCGGAGGAAAAGGAAGCGGGCACAAGGAAGCTTCTGCGCCAGAAGTGGGAGACCTATGACGGCTATCAGGCAGCGCTTACGGCGGAGAGAGAAAAAAGAGCAGCGCTTTTGCAAAAGTATCCGAAGGGTCTGCCTACGCAGGCAGAGCTGCAAGGCTTGCGCAGCAGCGCCGAGCGCCTCAGTATGCTAAAGGGGGAGCGGGCGGCGGTATCCTTTGGCAGCAAGGAGCAGGAATGTTTAGAAGCGCTTGCGCTTCGGTTTGCGGACGGTGTGCCTAAAGCAGAAGCACTCAGACAGGAAGAGGAGCGGCTTGCGCAAATTGGAATTCTCAGGCTGCAGTTGGAGGAATTGAAAAAAGGCGCGCAGACGGAGCGGCAGAGAGCGCTTTCCGAAAAATTTGCCGCCGGCGTTCCCGACGGGGAGGAAAGGAAAGAACTGCAAAAGCTGCTGACTGCGTGTCAGGAAAAAGAAGAAGAACTGGAAACGGCAGGAAAATGTGAGGCGCAGAAAGCGGGCAGGGAACAGGCAAAAAAGCGGGCAGGAAGGGCTGCGGTCATGTTGGAGACTGCCGCCGTTTTATTGCTTGCTGGCGGAGGATTCTTTCTGGCCGGAAAGCAGGATACGCGTATGGGAAGTCTGCTTTTTTTACTGGGAGCAGCCGCGTTTATGGCAGGCATTTTTGTGTTTTGCAGGCAGCGGCGCAAAGCGGCAGCGCTGCGGCACATGCAGGAAAATACATTTTCGGCTCTGCAGCAGGAGTTTACAGCTTTGGAAAAGAGGATTCGGGAAAAACTGGATCGCTACGGATACCACAGCAGAAATGGAGCAGTCTATGATTTTGCTATAATGGAACAGGAAGCGGCGGAGTATGAGGATTTTTTGGCGGAAGCGGAAAGGAAGCGGGAAAGATTTGAAGAAAAAGCCGCGGCATGCAGAGAGTTGCTGGAGCAGTCCGTTTCCTTTTTCGAGCAGTATGGAGAGGATACCGTTCTGCTGCGTGAGGATTTTAGAAATATGCAGACTGCTTTTGGCAGGCTGCGGGAAGACATTCGTGATTACGAGAGGCTTAAGAAGGAAGAGGCGGAGAAAAGAGAGAAAGAGGAGACTTGTCAAAAGCAATATGCAGAAATCAAGGAGCAGATGCAGTCGCTGCTGACAGGCTACCGGCTGGAGATTTCCGGCGACTGGAAAGAGCAGCTTGCCCTTTGGGGCAACGACAGGCGGGAAACAGAGCTTTTGGAGGAGTCGATAGCCAGACAGGAAAGAAGGCTGGAGGAATACCGAATGCAAAACGGGCTCTCCAGGAGGCCGGAGAGGGAAGCTGCAGATATGGAAACGCTGCACGCTCGGCAGTCTCAAATGCGGAGGGAGCTTGCGGAGCTTGACCGCCGGATTGCCGAGTCGGAGGATATGCTGGAAAAGCTGCCGGAAAAGCAGAATGAACTGGCGCTTGCGGAGGAAAAGCTGGAAGCGTACAGAGAAAAACATTTGATTTATGCGGGGGCGGCGAAAGCGCTGGAGACGGCGGAGCAGGCTTTGAAGGATAAGTATATTTCCCCCATAAAGGAGCGGTTCTGTACCTATTCGGCAGCAATTGAGAGAGCCATCGGGGAAAAGATTACCATGAATCAGGATTTTCAGATTTTCTTTGAGAGAGGCGGGGAAAACCGCAAGGACAGGCATTTGAGCGCAGGGGAAAGAAGCATCTGCGCGCTGTGCTTCCGTCTTGCCCTGATAGACAATATGTATGGAAAGGAACAGCCTTTTTTGATTATGGACGACCCTTTTGTGCACCTTGACGCCATGCACATGGAAAAAACAGGAAGGGTATTAAAAGAACTTGCAAAGGACCGGCAGATTTTGTATTTTTGCTGTCATGAAAGCAGGAAAGTCTAAGGCGGTGCTTTGGCTGCCGCCCTGTATCGGTAAATATTCCCCTGTCTAAGCTGCTGTTAAACCATGCAGGCGCATCTGTGTGGAACACGGGTTCCTTCCTTGTATCAGGAGGATGCGTCTGCTGGGAGAAAGACCCACGGAGCAGTTTTATGATGCCATGCTCATTATGATAGCCGGTACGGTAGTGATAGCGAAAGATTCCGTGTGAAAGTTTTTTATCGGGATTCCTTTCGGTCTTCCATTTCCTGCAAAATCTGTACCACAACCTCTCTTTCATCAAAGTGGTACTTTTTACCTTTGATTTCCTGATAATCCTCGTGTCCCTTTCCCAAAAGAAGGATAATATCACCTGATTGGGCATGAGACATGCTGTAGGCAATCGCTTCTTTTCTGTCGTCGATCTCGATGTACCTGCCGCCGCTCTTTTGCAGTCCGACCTTGATATCTTCATTGATGTCATGCAGTTCTTCCAATCTGGGATTGTCGCAGGTCAGTATACACAAATCCGCATATTTGCCGGTGATTTCTCCCATATCATAGCGGCGCAGTTTGGAGCGGTTACCGCCGCAGCCGTATACGCAGACGAGGCGCCTTGGATGGTACTGCTGCAGCGCCATCAGCGCATTCTCCGTGCTTACCCTGTTGTGGGCATAATCAATCAGCATGGAATATTCTTTGGAAACAGGAAGCAGCTCCATACGCCCTTTCACGCTTGCCTGCTTCAGTCCGATGCGGATGGTATCCGGCGCAATTCCTGCCAGCCTGCAGACGGACAGGGCGGCAAGGGCATTGTATACGGAAAACTGCCCGGGAAGGAATATCTGGTATTCGCCCTCCAACAAGCCGCTTACCTGAAACTGCATTCCAAGTCTGCCGTCTATGTTGATATTTTCGATATGATAAGCAGTTAAATCGGCATCCGCAGCCGTACAAAAAGTAGTTACTTTACAGGTATGTCCCTGTAATACGTCCTTGTAATGGGAATCATCTGCGTTGAAAACACCTTGCCTGCATTGCCGGAAAAGCAGGCTTTTGCAGGATAGATACTCTTCAAAAGAATCGTGTTCATCCGGACCGATGTGGTCCGCAGAAAGATTGGTGAAGACGCCATAGTCAAATTGGATTCCGGCAGTGCGTCCCAGCTTGAGTGCCTGTGAGGAAACCTCCATAACGACATATTCACAGCCGGCATCTACCATTTGGTGAAACAGGTTGTGAAGCTCATAGGATTCCGGCGTGGTGTTTTTCAGGGGGATATGCTTATCGCCGATGACAGCGCCGTTGGAGCCGATAAGTCCGGTCTTTTTGCCGCTGTTTTCTAAAACACTCCTGATGATGTGGGTAGTTGTGGTCTTGCCATTGGTGCCGGTCACGCCGATTGTAATGAGCTTACGGGCAGGATAATCAAAGAAGGCGGCAGACATATGCGCCAGCGCTTCCCGCGTGGAAGGGACGAAAAGCGTCGTGATATGTGCCGGAATCTGTCCGGCGGCATCTTCCCGTTCGATGACAATCGCGGAAGCGCCCTTTTGGATGGCGTCAGGGATATAGTCATGCCCGTCCGTTCTGGCTCCCGTCAGACAGACGAACATAACGCCTTCCACGATTTTGCGGGAGTCATATACAATATCCTTCACTTCGGTTTCCATGGAGCCCGTCAGGCACCGGTATCGCAGACCGGAACAAATGTTATCTACTTTCATAATCTCTCTTTTCTTGTATAAAATATTTAAAATTCGCCTTCAAAGACGGTGTGGGAAGGCCCTTCCATAATCAGGCGGTTTGTCTTTTCATCCCACTCGATATCGAGGAGACCGCCAATCTGTTCCACCGTGACATGGCGGCTGCAGCGGTTTGTCAGCACGCCGGCAACGACTGCGGTTGCGCAGCCCGTGCCGCAGCCAATGGTCTCGCCTGTGCCGCGCTCCCATTCTCTGATTTTGATATAGTCACGGCTTACCAGTTCGGCAAAGGTGACGTTTGTTTTATTGGGAAACAGGGAAGTCATATATTCCAAAGCCGGTCCATATGCTTCAACTGCCAAGTCCTTCACAGATGCAACATAAGCGACACAGTGGGGGTTGCCCCATGAAACGGCAGTTACAAAAAACGTTTCATCAAGCACTTTCACAGGCTGCTCGATAAATTCTGCAAGGGAAGTGGCGACGGGTATTTTCTCCGTGGACAGGACGGGCTCGCCAATGTCCGCACGGATATTAGAAACCAGTCCGTCCGTCACGGACAGGGTAAGCTGCTTAAAGCCGCCGAGGGTCTCGATGGCAATGCTGGTTTGGTCAGTCAGCCTGTGGTCGTATACATATTTGCCGACGCTGCGCAGGGCGTTGCCGCACATTTCCGCTTCCGTACCGTCGGGATTAAAAATCCGCATACGGAAATCTGCTTTTTCAGACGGGCAGATAAGCACCATGCCGTCGGAGCCTATGCCAAAATGCCTGTCGCTTACAAAGCGTGCCAGTGCGGAAAGGTCGGGAAGCGCTTGGTGAATCGCGTCAATATAGACATAATCGTTGCCGAATGCCTGCATCTTTGTAAATCGCATAGTGCCTCCTAACGCATTGCCTGCTCTAAATCGTTGATAATATCCTGTGCATCCTCCAGACCAACGGACAACCGGAGGAAACATTCCGTAATGCCGAGGTCTTCTTTCAACGCCTTCGGCGTATCCTCGTGGGTCTGGGTGGTCGGATAGGTAATCAGGGTTTCCGTACCGCCGAGGCTTTCCGCAAACATAACCATGCTGACATTTTTTAAGATTTTCTTTACGGTTTCCAGACTGTCCACGGTAAAGGAAATCATGCCGCCAAAGCCCTTGGTCTGCCGCTTTGTGATTTCGTAGCCCTTGTGGTCGGGGAAGCCGACATAAAAGACTTCCTTTACCTTGGGGTGGGTGGAGAGCCATGCCGCTACCTTCTGCGAGCTTTCGTTGTGCCGGTTCATGCGCACCGCCAGCGTTTTGATACCTCTGATAACAAGCCAACTGTCAAAGGGG
The DNA here is from genome assembly GCA_013316825.1 of Lachnospiraceae bacterium. Classification (GTDB taxonomy): domain Bacteria; phylum Bacillota; class Clostridia; order Lachnospirales; family Lachnospiraceae; genus Acetatifactor. Next base: position 14,253 of record WSLY01000007.1, read on the forward strand.
GAGAGCTGGCTGCCGTGGGATTTGATGTGAATCTGTATTTTCTTTGCAATTTCTTCATTTTCCTTTACCACCACGATGCCGGAAATGACATCATTATGCCCGCAGAGATATTTGGTGGAGCTGTGCGTCACGATGTCTGCGCCGAGCGCCAGCGGCTTTTGGAAATAAGGCGTCAAAAAGGTGTTGTCCACAACGGTGAGAGCGCCAATTTCCTTTGCAATCGCAGACACAGCCTGAATATCAGCAACCTTCATCATGGGGTTGGTAGGTGTCTCCACAAAAAACATTTTGGTGTTGGGTTGAATTGCCTGCCTTACGGCATTTAGGTCAGACATGTCCACGTACGTATGGGTAATACCGTATTTGCCAAAGACGTCTCCGATGATTCGGAAGGTGCCGCCGTAGATATCATTGGATAAAAGCACATGCTCGCCCGGGGCAAGCAGTGAGAAGACAGCCATGTTGGCAGCTTGTCCGCTGGAAAAAGCAAAACCTTTGATACCGCCCTCTAAAATTGCCATGGTCCGCTCCAGCTCCTGTCTGGTCGGATTGTCAAGACGGCTGTAGGCAAAGCCGGTGGTTACGCCGAGCTCTGCGTGGCGGAACGTTGACGACTGGAAAATGGGCATACTGACGGCTCCCGTCAGAGGTTCCGTTCCCAGCGCACCGTGCACCACCTTGGAATCGTCGTGCAGATGCTCTTTTTTGTCAAATACATCGTAACTAATAGGTTGCTTCATAGAAATCTCCTGTCCTTTCTTCATTGGAATGGAAAAAAACATATCTGTTACTATTTTACCTCATTGGAGAGAATTATGCATTAATGATTTACAAATATTATAAAATTTGTTAAAAAAATCAAATGCCTGTGAAAATTTGCCGCCCATATGTACAAATTATGGATATTGTGTTATTCTTAGGTCAAATTGACACCCGAATCCTAATCTATATGAATCAAAAGGAGGAAAGAGTTATGAGAGTTCACAGACTTCGGTTTGACATATGGCTCTGCCTTGCCATAAGCGTATTGCTTGCTATGGGGGCTGCTAAAATTGTCAATTCCATGGTGCCGGAGGCATATGAAAATTATGTGGAGGATCATACGGTTGCAGACGGCGAAATTGGCGGCATTGCCGATGAGACGGTCTTTCGCGCGCAGAACGTGGAGGATTTGCTGACGCATGACACCTTTACCGTGATTTCCCCGGGCATTGAATATATGAACAGGGGAGCAGGCTATTTTGGAAGCTATTATTTTTATTCTCTGACGCTTCCTTCGGGGGAGCGGGTAGCGGCGCTCTACAACATGGATTCCGTACAGAATGAGAACGGGGAGGATTCCGACATTTACAGCGGCGACAAAATTCTGCCGGTGGGAAAGGTGGTCTATGAGGATTTGACTGCGAGCGCTTCCTTTTTGGAACAGATAGAACATGCCGAGCCTTTAAGCCGCACGGATTTTTATGTAGACATGCGTGGTGAAGGCGGCAAGATGAGTCAGGAAAATTATGCGGAAGCGCCGGTTGCGCTGGTGCAGATTCTTACGGTTGTAATCAGTTTTCCCTTGTTACATATGCTTGGTTCAAAACTAGGAATTTTCCCTCGGTTTTTTTCTTTCAAAAAGCGCGAGGAGAAAAAGTGGGAGTAAGAGATGGAAAGTATGGGGAGGAGAGACGATGGGAATTTTTAAGAAAATGCGGGCGGCTTTTCATGACGACTGGTGCAGCCAGTGTCAGACGCCCATGGTAGAAAAAGCGAGGCGGCTTTTTGCAATGCCCAATATGATGGTAGGCCACTATGTGTCTCATAAGGAGCCGGCGTATTACCGCCAGAATCTGCGCGTGGTATCGCGCAAGGCGGATATTCCCTCCGGCATGTATGCCTGCGGGCTGATTGCCTATCAGTGCCCGCAGTGCAGTCATCGTACAGTAAAAGCTTCTATATTTTTGCCGGTGCGCGAACAGGAAAAAGTAGAGGAAAATTTGCTTTTTGAAAAAGGGGAGCTGGACGATTTGTTGATGTAGAGGAGAGGGAACAGGATGCAGATATTTATATCGCACTCTTCGAGAAATGCCGCGGAAGCGTCTGCAATCTGCCGTCTGCTGGAAGAAAGCGGCACAAGGTGTTTTATTGCGCCAAGGGATATCCGGACGGGGAAAGAATATGCGGAGGAAATTGTAAACGGGCTGGATGGCTCTGCAGCGGTCATTCTGCTGATGTCAGAAGCTGCAAACCATTCGCCCCATGTGCTGCGGGAGGTGGAAAGGGCGGTCAGCAAATCCATCCCGATTCTGGTATATAAGCTGGAGGAAGTTGCATTATCCAAGTCTATGGAATATTTTCTGATGACACATCAGTGGGTCGGTTTGCAGGATAAGGACGGGTATGCGCGTATTCTGTCCTTTGTGGCTGACTTACAGAAGAGAACGGCAAAAGGTCAGGATACGGCAGCGCAGGGAGCCCAAAAGAAGCAGGATAGAGAAGCGGCGGGCGCAGAATACCAAAATGAGCGGCGGACAGAAAGCGCGGATAAAAAACAAGCAAAAATCCGTGCGTTGGCGGCAGCTTTTTGCCTGATTGCCGTAGGATTGCTTGCGGGCTTTCTGCTGCTTCAAAGCGGCAGGCGGACAAAGGTGCAGGTGCAGACGGGTGACACCGTCTTATTTGGCAGCTACAATGGCGAAGAGATAAGCTGGCGTGTATTACGGATTTCGGACGACGGCTCCAAGGCGGTTTTGGTGGCGGCGGATATCCTTACCATGAAAGCGTTTGATGCTGCGGAGGGCGGGCGGTACAATCGGTATGATGAGGTGGATTACTGGGGACAGGAGACTGTGGCGGATACAGATTTGGAGCTGCAGATGCTGGTGCGCGGCAACAATAGCTGGTGTGTTTCCAATATCAGGACCTGGCTGAACAGTACGGCAGAGGTGGTGCTTTACGCGGACCAGCCGCCGGAGGCATCTGCCATGGCGGAAAAAAAGAACGGATATCAGAACGAGGCGGGATTTTTGCATGATTTTACCGAAGAGGAGCTTGCTGCAATCGTGGAGACGGAGATTGTAACCGGCACAAATCCTCTGTATGATGCGGATACCGTGACGACTATGGACAGAGTATATCTTTTGTCCATGGAGGAGCTTGTCTGGTTTGATGAAGCCGGTATCAGCAAGCTTGCCGTTCCTACGCAGGCAGCCGTAGCGCAGGATGGCAGTTACTGGTATATGCTGGACTACACGGAGTATGGCATAAAGGAATACTGCTGGTGGCTGCGGGAGCCTGTAGCGGACACCACAAGCCGGTGCTATCTGGTGGGGAACGGCTATACGGTGGAAAATATCAGGCAGGAAAATGCAGGGCTTGAAGGCTACGGTGTGCGTCCTGCCATTACGGTTGATTTGTATCAGGTATCTTTTAGATAAGATTTGATACAGGCATAAAAAGTGCATCCGGCTTCATATGGTATAGAGTATGAAGGCGAGGTGCAGTATCGTGGGAGAACCTGCGCTGCTGTCCGGAAAGGGAATCATGCAGTCAAACTTCAAAACTCTGGTAAAATCGATTGCGGCGCCCCTTGCTGTGGGCGCCGTCTCAGGCTTTTTGGCGCGGGAAGGGATTCAAAATTTTGGGACGGGCAGACGTCCTTTTTTATCGCCCCCGGGCTGGGTATTTCCGATGGTATGGATACTTCTTTATTTGCTGTCGGGTGTGGGCGCGTATAGGGTAAGGACTTCAAAAGCGGACAAAGCGCATATCGAAGAAGCGGTTACAATATATAATCTGTTTTTGTTTGTGCATTTTCTCTGGGTTATTTTCTTTTTTACCTTTGACCTTCAGATATTTGCTTTTGCATGGTTGATTGCAGTTTGGCTGCTTGCGGCGGTGGCGGCGGTTCTTTTTTACAGCATAAAGAAGCCGGCAGGCGTCCTCATGCTTTTGTTTTTGCTTTGGACGACGTATGCCGGTTATCTGAATCTTTCTTCCTGTATTCTGCAGCTAGGCAGGAATGTGGTTTGAGATAAGAAATCCGGCGGACAATCAGGAAATCTCCATTGTAAATACCTTGCCGTGCATGGTGGGCCGCACGCGGTACAAATCGTGGTCCCATGCCTTTTTTAACCGCTCGTCCGTAATGGGCAGGACCTCTGCGGCAAGGGGAGCGGCGCCGGAAAAAGAAGCGGTGGCAAGGCTGCCGATTTGCAACAGCCCGTCCTCTAGAGCAGGCTTCTCATAGGTAATAAAATTCAGCACGACGTCCGACAGGTTGGTGGTGTCCGCAACGACGACGCGGTTTTCTTTTTTGTACAGCGTTACGCTACGCCGTCCTTTGCGTCCTGCCCCATCAGGGTGGGAAGGTTGTGATTGTCCGCGTTGTCGCCCGCTTTTACGGCAAGGGTCATCAAATTGCTTCTGGTGAGAAACAGTCCCACGCTCTCATAAAAAATATCTTTGTGAGAAGCAGGGCGAAAAGAGCGTGGCGGCAGGGCATATTATTTATGCAGCCCCCAATACCAATCTTCTTTATACCAAGACGGCAATCCCGTCCGTGCAGCATCAAATCCGCAAGGGGGAGCAGATTCTGCGCACTGTGGTGGAAGCCGAAATTTTCTAAGGAAATTATAATGCTTTTTTGACAAAGATTGCCTTCATGGGGCACATTTCCTGACAGCAGAAGCAGGAAATACAGCCTTTTCTTTTAAAATGTGCTTTTTTGTCGCGGATATCGATAATATGGGCTGGGCAGCTTTCCGCACATTTGCCGCAGCCGACACAGAGCTCTTTGCGAAGCTGCGGGTAGGATTTTAAAAGCCGGCCTGCAAGCTTTGCGAAGGGCTTTTGTAAAAAGCGGGGCAGACTGCCCGTGAAATCCAGTTTTTTGGTATCCGGCACCTGAAAGGGTGTTAAATTTTCAGGGATGGCATCGCCGGACAGGGAGATATCGTCGGGAAGCGCCAGCCCTTGTTCTACAGCCAGCTTCAGCATCATGATTTCTTTCGGGTCAAGTCCCATCAATCCTGCCGCAAAATAGTCCTGTGTGTAGACATCTTTTGAACCAAGCAGCAGATATAGCGGATGCGAATTGCCGCCGGTCGGACCGTTGCCTTCCATGGCATCAATGGCGTCGATAATCGTTATATCCGGTTTTACCGTCTCGGCAAGTTCCACAAGCATGCGGGAAAAATCCTCGAGGTTTGGAAAACGGTAGTGCATCTGCGGTTTTTCCAGACCGGGAATCACCCCGAAAAGATTCTTGATGCCGCCGGAGTAGCCGGTCATGGCATGGGTTTTCAGCTTGCAGATATTGATGATGTAGTCTGCCTCGCAGATGGGCGTTATGATGTGAAAGGAATGATTCTGAAAACCTGCCGGACAGTTTACGGTTTTGGCGCTAAAGTCCATGTTTAGCTTTACCAGAGGCGCAAGCTGCTGCATACCGCAGACGCGGTATACGTTTTTCATATATTCCCCGTTATAAAGCCCGCCGGAGCTTTCCGCCAGAGTAATGTCCTTAATGCCGTGCGCTGCAAGCCATTTGGCAACAGATTTTATAACAAGGGGGTGGGTGGTGGCAGGAAAGGAAGGGCTTTTTGCCATAACCAGATTGGGTTTTATCACGACCTTGCAGTCAGGGTGCAAATCCTTTTCTATGGATAATGCCTCCATCATCTTTGCAATGGCGAGGTCAATCAGTTCTTCGTTGTATTCCGGTACGTTGTAAAGCGTCTGAAGCATATGGTATTGGTCTCCTTCCACGGCTTTGGCTGTCTTTGCTTTTATATATCATAACACAGAATCTATGCTTTCACCAATAAAACTTGAACGGCATAGATGTGCATAAAAAATGATTTATCCTTTCTTATGGATTTTCAGATATACCTGTATGAGCATCAGTCCACCTCAAATCCCAACCTGCCGCTCAGGGATTTGTTTTATACGGGCAGGGCAGGGTAAAGCGCTACAATGAAGCGCTGAAGGAAAAATGTCCGGCGCTTGGAGAGTATGCGGCATATGTGGCAAGGGTAAGGGAACATGCAAGGGGACATGCGTTACACGAGGCGGTAGTCAGTATGAGTATATTTGAGTACAATCAGGAAGAACATATGCGGATGGAGCGGGAAGAGGCGTATGCAGAAGGACTGGCAGAAGGTATGGAAGACGGAAAGGTAAAAGGAGCCGCCTGTAAACTCATTTTTCTTGTGCGAAGCTGGATAAGGCATGGTTTAAAGGAGGAAGAGATTGCAGGTCTGACACAAGAGCCGCAAAAGGACATATTGCGGCTGATACGGACGATAAAGGAGAACCCGAAAGCTGACGATGAGCAGATTTTGCAGTTATGGGGAAAGCAGGCGTAAGATATTGTTGTAAACTGCCTCGGATGCTTCTGTGACAAACCGGTCCATGCGGTGCTCTGTTAAATAGGGATAGTTTCTGTCCGGATTTTCTCTTTTTTTATCGTAAAAACCGGTAATATATTCTCTTCGGTTATCAAAGGCATCCGGCGCAAAAATATCCATATAAGTATTTCTAAAACCAACTGCATTTTTATATATTTCAAAGGCCCTAAAATGCGGCTGACGGGATAAGAAGAGAAAATCAAGGTCATACCAGTCAGCTTTTATTTTCCAAACCAAAGCATTCCTGTCTTGCAAAGCTTCAGCAGCATGAGCCTTGAGGCAGGGGTCGGAAATTTGTTCCTGCCAGAGAATATCCGTTATTAGGTGTGACAGATAACCAAGGTAAAAGGAAAATTGTCTGGTATTATAATTTTTCCGCACAGCTTTTTCAAAATAGCGGTCAAGATAGGGCTGCAGTTGTATTTTTTTGCTTTCATCCCGAAAATGAGATACCTTGGAGGAAGGCACATAGTAGCTCCAGTCTTCGCTGGGAACGCCGCTGTCGGGCGCAATATTCCCCATAATAAAGTCTGTTTTTTCTAAATCTTCGAATTTATCTAATAAGATATCTGCAATTCGCAGATGAACCATCCAGGATGCCATAGGTATTTCCTCTACACGCAAAATTTTTTTATCCAAAGTATGCCGCAGTTGTGCAGATATACGAAATGCTCTGCAATGGGGATGATTGCCGCATAATCGATATCGCCCTCGCAAATCACCGTCTCATACTGCGTGGAAAGTACAATAAGGTCCGCTGCAATCATAGGCGTCACTTTTTGTAAAAAATGTTTTTCTCTGTTCGCAATTACTTCTTTGGATTCGGGTGTCAAAAGCTGTTTACACCGTATTCTTTTTTTCCCGCAACGGTACTTTTCCCCGATCCCATATAAAATATATATTCTGCAGGTTGCTTTTAAGGATATTATCAGTGATATTCAAATGCTTATCCTTCATTTTTCAACAAATATCTTGAAAAATACCATACCACAAAACGGGAATTTTGTAAATAAAAAGCAAACAAATGTTTTGGCGAATTGCAATGGTTGAAAACGATTTTTTTCTTTATTTTTGTCCTGCATTCATTTTTTTCCTACTATATAGGTAGAAGGAAATACTGAGAAGCGGAAAACGGAGGAGACAGTAACCATGCATAAGCGGGACAAAAGAAAATGCTTCACACCGGTTTTATCCATGGGCATATTTTTGATGATAACGATATCTTTAACGGCATGTACGTTTTGGGCTGTATGTATATTTTCATCTGCAAACGCCTCTTTTTGCCCATATGAACAGAAAACTATAATGATAAGCCAGTCTTATGTGGGAATGGCGCTGCCAAGGGTATGGGAGAAGGAGATATTGAAAAGGGAAGAAGAGGCAGCGCGGAAAAGAGCGTATCTGTATATTATATGCAATATGCGGGAGTATCTTGCCGACCCGCATGGAGATAAAGAGAATCCTGCGGTTTATGATTTTATGGACCAGCCGGTTTATCTGGGGCTTTATGATTTCAACGGGGACGGAGTTTTGGATCTTTTGGCGGGCGATACCATAACGACGGCAGTATTTACCTTTGCCGACGGACAGGTGGAAAAGCTTGTGGACGTTAAGAATCCGAAAGAAGCATATATATACTTTGGCGTGCCGATGCCAAAGGAAGCGGAGGAGAGCATCCGGCTGGTATATGAAGCATCCGGCTGGGTATTGAAATTCCCATCGGGAGAAGAAGCTGCTTTGGATAGCGGGTTTGATTATGATTTTATACGGTAGTAGAAAGGAGCTGCTTTTTATGCCGGTGTTTTATGAAAAAATCTTTACAGACAGGGAGAAACGTGTTATGATTTATGCGTGATAACGGAGAATATCTCTTTGTTATTGCTATAAAATGTGAAAAGCGAGGACGTATATGTTAAGCATTGTGATTTTGGAGAAAGCGGCAAACTAAATAGTTGACGAATCTGCCTTACATGTGCTTACTATACTTATGTCCAAATATAGAAAATGAGCATGGCTGTACGGTCATGCTTTTTTATATTCATGCTGTCTCTCTGCCGTTTTGAAAAAGAGGAGAGGAAGCGAGACGACTATGGAGTATTGTGCCATTTGGCAGATGCTTATAGTCGTTTTTATTGTGCAGTCATAGAAGAAAAATACAAGGAAAAGGCATTGGATTTTGTGGAAAAGGTGTTTACGGAATATCAGGATGCGGCGGAGGGCAGGATGGTGCGTGCTCAATCATTGGCTATGTGATGTTTTCCGGTTTTGCCATAGAAGGAAGGTATGAGGGAGATCTATTATTGCTTACACCGGCGGCGGTGCGGACGGATTTGCAGAGGCAGCATATTTCAAAGGATATGATTGCATATGGCTTCGGGCAGGCGGAGAAACTGGGCTATAAGGCTGTGCTTGTGGAGGGAAATCCGCAAAATTATCATGCAAGGGGATTTCGGACTGCCGCAGACTTTGGAATTTTGCCGGGGCGTTCGGTGCATTTGCCGTATATAGAATGTCTGATGGTGAAGGAGCTGCAGGCAGGCGCCCTTGCAAAGATAAAGGGGACTGTGGAATATGATTTTTACAAAACATTGACGTAAAGGCGTACACCGATTTTGGGGGCAAGGACAGGCAATTTTTCAGACAGGGCTTTTGACACCCCAATCCTAAAACATACAATGAAATAAGTGGACGGAGACTGTGGCGGACGGGAGTGGGGAAACAGCGCAGCAGCATGTTGCGGGGACAGGGCAAAAGCCTCCCAAAGCGGCGCCCCGCATTATAGAGAAGAAACAGAATGCAAGCCGGCTGCGGCTGCATGTGGCGGCGGAAGAACTATATCCGGAGGACTATGATTTTTCGATTATTTTTGATACGGTAGAAAATAGAAAGCTGCGGCATAAAATGGAAAAACGTCATGTGGAGGATGAGGCCCTTACAGTAGAAGAATAGAGGTGCAGTCAGGGGGCAAATTGCCGCGACAGGGTTGAGGCAAAAGCAGTGCAGAAATAAGGAAAAGAGGAAAAAATATGGAACTTATAAAAAATTACAGAGACAATGAAATGCTTAGAAAGAGCTTCAATGCGCTTGCAATGAAAACTTATGGTCTTGATTTTGAGGACTGGTATCAGAATGGTTACTGGGGGGAAGCATATACGCCTTATTCTATCGTAGAGGAGGGCAAAATCGTGGCAAATGTGTCTGTCAACACGATGGATTTTATTCTGGACGGCAGCAGAAAACATGTTATCCAGCTTGGTACCGTGATGACGGACGAGGCTTATCGCAAAAAGGGGTATAGCAGGATGCTGATGGAGGAGGTGGAAAAGGATTATGCGGGAAAAACGGAGGGCATATATCTTTTTGCCAATGACAGTGTATTGGATTTTTACCCCAAATTTGGATTTGAAAGGGCTTTTGAATACGGCTATGAAAAGGAAATGACCGCGGACAGAAACAGGAGCATACACAAAATTCCCATGCATGAAAAAAGGGTGTGGGACGGTTTTGCAAAAATAGTGGAGCAAAGTGTCCCCTGCGGGCGTTTTGCCATGGCGGGAGGCAGCGGGCTGGTTTTGTTTTATGTGACGAAATTTATGCAGGATAATGTGTATTATAGCAAAGCGCACAGGGCATACCTAATCGCAGAGGAGGAAGGGGAGGAGCTTTTTGTCCATGGAGTTTTTGCCGAAACACCGATAGAGCCGTCGGATATTGCAAAGACTTTTGGACAAAATATAAAAAAAGTGAGGCTGGGTTTTACGCCCTTTGATACGGCAGGCTATACCCTGCGGGAAGTCAAGGAGGAAGATACAACCTTGTTTTTAAAGGGAGAAGGCTTTGGCTTTTGGGCTGCGGATAAGCTGATGTTTCCGACGCTTGCGCATGCCTGAAAAAACGATTGCTTTTTTCGCCGTTAGGTGTTATGCTGTAGAAAAGATATTTAATAAACCTAAATAAGTAAACAAAATGAAATCGCAGAGGCGTAGAAAGGAAGGCGTTTATTATGAAACTGGTTGTCATTGGAGGCGGAAGCAGCTATACACCGGAATTGATTGAAGGGGTGATAAAACATCATGAGACACTTCCGATTACCGAGGTAGCGCTGGTGGATATCGAAGCAGGAGGTGAGAAACTGCGGATTAATACGGCGTTTTCAAAGCGCATGGTAGAAAAAGCAGGTCTGCCTATTGCAATAAGCGGGACGTTTGACAGACGGGAAGCCCTTGCCGGTGCGGATTTTATTATTACGCAGATAAGGGTGGGCGGGCTGGATGCCCGTGCGCGGGATGAGAGGATTCCTCTAAAATACGGTATGATTGGGCAGGAGACAACAGGGATAGGCGGGTGCTTCAAAGCGCTTAGAACGATTCCTGTGATACTGGATATCTGCAAAGACATAGAAGCGCTTTGTCCTGAAGCATGGCTGATTAACTTTACCAATCCGTCGGGAATTGTGACGGAGGCGGTGTTAAAGCATACGCATGTGAAATGTATCGGGCTCTGTAATTGCTCTATTAATATGCGCTACGATGCAGCACAGCGCCTTTCGGTTCCGGCAGAGAGCCTTGACTGCCGTTTTATCGGTCTGAATCATTTAAGCGTTATGAACCATGCCTATCTGAACGGGGAAGATCGCATACAGGACGTGCTGGATATTTTTAACGGCGAGAGTGTGGTAAAGAACATTGAAAAGGATGAGGAGATGGACAGGGTGGCAAAAGAGCTTGGCTGTATGCTTTCTCCCTATCTGCAGTATTTCTACATGGAAAAGGAGATGCTTTTAGAGGAGACGGCGCAGGCGCTTGGCTTAGAGGGCACAAGGGCGGAGCAGGTCAAAGCGGTGGAGCAGGAGCTGTTTGTACAGTATAGCAATCCGGAATTAAAGGAAAAGCCAAAGGCGCTTGCAAAAAGAGGCGGCGCGCGGTATTCTGAGGCGGCAATTAACCTGATTGACAGCATTTACAACGACTCGCAGGATGTGCAGGTGGTGGATGTAGTAAACAACGGGCTGATTGCACAGCTTCCTGATGACTGCGTGATTGAGACAAACTGTGTTATCGGCAGAAACGGAGCGCAGCCGCTTTGCGGCGCTGATGTGCCGCTGTCGGTTATTGGCCTGATTTGTCAGGTTAAGGCATATGAAATTCTGACAATCGAAGCGGCAGTTTCGGGAAACCGTAACACGGCGCTGCAAGCTTTTCTCAATCATCCGCTGGTAAGGGATGTGCGCGATGCAAGAGCGGCGCTTTCTGAAATGCTTGAGGCAAACAAAGAGTACCTGCCTCGCTTTTTTGGGGGAAAGGAAGGCGCAATCTAAAGCCTTGCAGGAAGAAAGACCGATGGAGGATGAACAGACAGGAGAAAGGGGGTATCAGGATGTATGTACTTGGCGTAGATGTGGGTGCAACAAAAACAGAATGTGCCATAACGGATGAAAAAGAAAGCATAATGGGGAGAGGGTTTGGCGGTCCCGGAAATTATCAGGTATGCGGTATAGAGATGGCGGCAGCATCCATGAAAAAGGCTGTTTTTAGTGCGCTGGAGGAGGCGCGGCTTTCTTTGGAGGATATTACCTGCGCGGTATTTGGTATTTCCGGTGCGGATGGAGAGGAGGATTTTCAGGTGCTTGTTCCTGCCGTACAAAAAATTATGGGGAAAGTGAAAACGAAGGTTTTACATGATGCATGGCTGGGGCTGCGCGTGGGCACGACGGATTATGTGGGCGTGGTTTCCATCTGTGGAACCGGCGCAGGGCATGTGGGCAGGAACCGGCAGGGACGGGAACTTTCTTTGCGCAACCTTGATTATAACACGGGAAATTATGGCGGCGGCAATGAGCTGGAAAGGAAAGCGCTGCATTATGCCTTTCGTTCTGAAGAGGGCACATGGCAGAAAAGCCGTCTGGAAGAAGCGGTTCCGGCTGTTTTTGGAGTGGAAGGCATGGAGGAGGTATGCGCCATACTAAGGCGGGATGCCATGACGAAGGAGCAGCGCTACAAGCTTCCCATCACCGTTTTTACTCTTGCAAGGGAGGGCGATGAGGTGTCGCGCAGCCTGCTTTCTTCCATGGGATATGAAGAGGGCAGGTACGCGGCGGCAGTGGTAAAAAGACTGGATATGTGTGGGGAAGCGGTTCCGGCGGTGCTGATTGGAAGCCTGTTTCATACAGGAGAACCGCTTTTAATCGACGCATACATGAAAGCACTTTGCGAGACGGCGCCAAAGGCCTATGCCGTGATACCGGATACGGCGCCTGTGATGGGGGCGGTGAAGCTGGCAATAGATGAGGCGGTGAGAAATACTTATGGCAGACAGAAATGAAATTACGGGAAAGCCAACCGTATTAAAAGAACTGAACATCGGGCTGATAAAGGATGCGTTGAAAAAAAGCGGGCAGGCAACCCGCGTCGAGCTTTCCAAACAGACCAAAATCAGCCAGCCTACGGTTAATCTGTTGGTAAATGAACTTTTGGCGGATAAGACTGTGATAAGTCTGGGAGCGGCAAAGTCCACGGGAGGACGCAAGGCGGAGCTTTATGCGCTGAACATGAAGAAGGCGAAGGCAGCGTTGGTTATCGTGCGGGAGTGTTGTTTTGAGGCCTCCATTGCGGACATGGGACTGGCAGAAGAGCAAAGAGAACAGATAAGGCGGGATAAAAGGCAGTCTTATCTGCAGCAGCTTGTCGGCATATTGCAGAAAATGCGGCAGGAAAGCCCTGATATCAGTGCAATTTCCGTCGGCGTGCCGGGCGCGGTGTCTGAGGAGGGAGAAGTATTCGCCATTCCGCCGATTCCGGAGTTTGAGCATTTTGCGCTGCGGGCGAGTCTGGAAAGCCGGTTTGGTATGCCGGTGCGCGTCACAAACGATATCAATGCCACTACCTTCGGCTACCGATTGCTCCACGAGGAGGCAAAGAATCTGGTGTATTTGTACACAGAGGGAAAAAAGCTTGGCGCGGGACTGATTTTAAACGGTATACTTTACCCGGGAGTCGGCAGCTTTGCAGGAGAAGTGGGCTATATGCAGCTCGGAGGGCGAAGCGTAGAGGAAATCATGGAAGGGGAGGAAAATACATGGTCCCTTTTAGACCTTTTGGCGCAGGTGGCGGTCAATCTGGTATGCATGTTTAATCCGGAAAAAATTGTGTTTGCGGGCAGGGAAGATATGGAGCAGCTTTTGCCAAAGCTTATACAGGAGTGCAGGCGTATGCTTCCGGCGGTGGCGCTTCCGGATATGGACATTGCAGAGCCGCAGAAAGATTATTATTTGAAGGGACTGGGCGGACTGGGTGTGGCGCTGCTCAATCAGGATATTCACATTATATGACAGGGCATATCAAAACTTGACAATGGAGGAGCATTATGAAAATTATCAGGGCAAAGGATTACAGGGACATGAGCAGAAAGGCGGCAAATATTATTTCAGCGCAGATTATTATGAAGCCGGACTGTGTGCTGGGACTGGCGACCGGTTCCACGCCGGTGGGTGCCTATGAGCAGCTTGTGGAATGGTACAATAAGGGAGATTTGGATTTTGCAGGCGTGACAACGGTGAACCTTGACGAGTACAGGGGGATTGCCAAGGAACATCCCCAGAGCTATTACCGGTTTATGCAGGAGAAGCTTTTTTCCAAGGTAAATATCAGACCGGAGAGAACCTTTATTCCGGACGGTATGGAGGCGGATGCCGAGAAAGCGTGCCGCGCATACAATGAAATTATTGAGAAGATAGGCGGCATCGACATGCAGCTTTTGGGGCTTGGGCACAACGGGCATATTGGCTTTAACGAGCCGGGGACGGCATTTGAGGCGCAGACGCATCTGGTGGAGCTGACGGAATCTACCAAAAAGGCAAATCAGCGTTTCTTTGCATCTGACGAGGATGTACCCCATCAGGCGTATACCATGGGAATCAAGACCATTATGCAGGCAAAGCGTATTGTGGTGGTGGTGAGTGGGAGGGACAAGGCGGAAATTTTAAAGGCAGCCGTAGAAGGACCGATTTCCCCCGCAGTACAGGCATCTGTCTTACAGCTCCACAATCATGTGACGATAGTGGCGGACGAGGAGGCGCTTTCCTGCCTGCCATGAGCATGTGCATTTTGATGACAGAGGTGCAAAACCTATGGATATTATTATCACTGCCGCAGAAAAAAATGATGTTTCAATTAAGTAAGGTCTCGCAGAAAATGCGAGACCTTGTGATATAGAATACTACTTTTTTAGGGACAAACCGTCTTTGAAAGCTTCGCCTACTCTTTCTGACACTCTGTAATAGCCATGTGTATAGGGGTCGAAAGCAATAGCGTTTACCAGAGACATATCGAGCCTGCCGTCTGCCATAACACTTTCATCTGCGGTAACATTAACGACCTTTCCTATCACGCCGCATCCGTATTCATTGTCCTGATACTCAAGAAATTCGCATTCTAAGCAGAGCGGAAATTCATTGATAATCGGTGCATCCACAATTTCGGACTTACTTGCAGAAAGACCGCTGTTCTTGAACTTATCTGCAACTTTGTTGCCGGATTCAACGCCAAAATAGTCTGCTTCAATCACATGAGCAGCATCGGCAATACTTACTGTAAAAGCATGTCTTGCCTTGATATTCTTCACTGTTTTGTGAGACTCCGTCAAATTGAGAGCTACATTGCCTCTTTCCTGCATCGTACCCCATGCAGCATTCATTACATTTACGCTGCCATCTTCATTGTAGGTTGCCACCATTAAAACCGGCATCGGAAAAATACCTTCTGTTATACTAAGCTTTTTTCTCATAGCAGTTACCTCGCTTTTCTCTGAAATTGACAAAACCTGTTTCTTTCCATATAATTGTAGTCGGTAATAGAAAAAATACAAGTACTACTTTAAAAGATAGGTACTGGTAAAAAGGAAAGCGTAGATGATAAAAGATTATATTGAGAAGTCAAATTTTGAAGATACAGGTTTCAGCTATACGTTATCACTGATATCCGGCAAACATAAAATGATTATTCTCTATTGTCTGCTGGAATTTGAAATTGTAAGATTTAATGAATTAAAACGATATATAAAAAATATATCGGATAAAACGCTTAGCAACAACTTAAAAGAATTGGAAGCCGATAAACTCATCATCAGAAAAGAATATCCTCAAATACCGCCAAAGGTGGAATACCGTTTAAGCGACAGGGGGAAAACTCTGATGGATGTTTTAGACCAACTATGTATTTGGGGTGAAAATAACAGAGAATAGTATGGTTATATTTTTATGGCGCATTTTATTTTGCAAAAAAGAATAAAAGATTGCGTAAAAAGCACTTGACCTTGACGCTGCGTCATACTGTATGCTCTTCTTACACGGGAACAGGAAACAAAGAAAGGAGCAGTCATGAGGACAATAAAGGAAGTGAGCCGGCTTGCGGGAGTGAGTATACGCACTCTGCACTATTATGATTCTATAGGATTATTGTCGCCTGAAAAGGAAACGGAATCAGGCTACAGGCTGTATGACGATACGGACTTAGAGCGGCTGCAGCAGATATTATTGTTTCGGGAACTGCAGTTTCCGTTAAAGGAAATCAAAGGGATTTTAGACAGCCCGGGGTTTGATAAAAAGAAAGCGTTGGAGCAGCAAATCAAACTGTTGGAGTTGAAAAAGGAACATCTGGAAAACCTGATTGATTTTGCCCGCGGAATCATAATGATAGGAGTGAGACCATTGGAATTTTCAGTATTTGACACAAAAAAGATTGACGAGTATGCCAAAGCGGCAAAGGAGTCCTACGGAAAGACAAAGGAATATCAGGAATTTGTTGAAAAAAGCAAGAACCGTTCAAAGGAGGAGGAAGCGGCGATAAGCGCCAAAATGATGGGTATTTTTATCGGTTTTGGGAAGCTTATGGATAAAAAACCTTCCGACTCTGCCGTGCAGGAGCAGGTAAAATACCTGCATAAGTTTATCAACGAAAACTTTTATGCCTGCTCCAAAGAAATACTTTCAAACCTCGGCAAAATGTATGCAGGAGGCGGCAGCATGACGGAAAATATCGACAAAGCCGGCGGGGAAGGAACAGCCGAATTCACATCACAGGCAATCGAAGCCTATGTTTCGTCCGGCTTATAAAGGACAAAAACAAGAGGAGAGTCCCAAGAGTCATGAAATGGCCCTTGGGACTCTCCTCTTGTTTCTTGCAAAAAAATAAAGGCGGCAGAAAAAGATTTGTGTAGAAAAGGATTACAGGAAAGGCAAAATGCTGTTATAATAATAAAGAAAGATGAAAAAAGGAAGAATAAAGAAGAAAATGGACATAAAAAAATTATACATACGCAAAGCAGAACCGGCGGATATTCCCACGCTGCAGGCTTTGATAAAGGGGCTTGCCGCCTATGAAAAAAGGCCGCAGGATATGACAGGGACAAAGGAGCAGTTACATTACTGGCTGTTTGAAAGAAAAATTGCCGCTGCCCTGATTGCGGAATATGACGGCGCCGCGGCAGGGTATGCGTTGTATTATCCTGTGTTTGGCTCCTTTGCGGCAGCGGGTAAAGTGCATTTGGAAGATTTGTTTTTAAAGGAGAATTTTCGCGGCTGCGGTTTTGGCAGGTATTTTCTTGCAAGGACAGCGGAAGCGGTGCTTGCAGAAGGCTATACGGAAATGGAATGGAGCTGTCTTGACTGGAATCGGGCTTCCATTGACTTTTATAAAAAATTGGAAGCCAAGCAGGAAACAGGAAGGGTGTATTTTGCATTTGACAAACAGGGGCTTAAGACGGCTGCTGCCTGGCGGTAAGCTGACGGAGGTGCAGGAATATGGCAAGAATCAGAATTTAGAGAAAATCGGCGCGCTGGTGACGGAAGATTTTACGCACTATTGGTTTTATCAGGTTGAAAACAACAGCGGGTATGAAATATATTATGTGAATGCAGAAAGCTTTGCCGGTGTGGTAAGCGGCTGTGCGGGACTGACCGGCGCTTTGATGCTTTGCAGCGTATGGCTGGAAGATATACTGGGCGCTATCTTCTTTCTACCGTTTATTTTTATCCTGATTGCCATTATAGTTGTGAACATGGCGAATACATATTCTGACAGAATCAAAGGGACGGAAGGAAGGCGTTATGATAAGAGTTACCGTATGGAATGAATTTAAACATGAAAGAGAGTTTGCGCAAATCCGCCATGTGTATCCCGAAGGGATTCACGGCTGCATTGCCGGTTTTTTGGGAGAAGAACAGGATTTATTTGTGCGGACGGCGACTTTTGACATGGAGGAGCATGGTCTTACGGAGGAGGTTTTACAAAAGACGGATGTATTGATTTTCTGGAGCCATGCTTTGCAGGAGGAATTTTCGGACGAGGTCGCAAAGCGGGTCAGGGAGCATGTGCTCTCAGGCATGGGGCTGGCAGCGCTGCACTCGGCGCATTACAGCAAGATTATGAAGCTCCTTTTGGGAACCTCCATGACCTTAAAATGGCGCCACGGCGATAAGGAAAAGATATGGTGTACTGCGCCTTCACATCCGATTGCCGCGGGAATTCCTGAGATGATTGAGATACCGCAGGAAGAGATGTACGGCGAGTATTTTGATATTCCCAGACCGGATGATGTGGTGTTTACGGGGTGGTTTTCCGGCGGTGAAGTTTTTAGAAGCGGCTGTACTTTTACAAGGGGCATGGGAAAGATTTTCTATTTCCAGCCCGGACATGAGGAGTATCCGGTATACCGGCAGCCGCAGGTACAGCAGATTATCAAAAATGCGGTTCGCTTCTGCGCGCCGGCGGGTGGAGAGAGAAGAGAGCTGTGCTGTCAGGAAGTGAAAAGGCAAGGATAGGACAAGGGGGGAAAGTTGAAAATTTCCGTATTTTATGACCATATTCTGCAGGCGGCAGAGCAGACGAAAAAGCCGCTGCCTGTTTTGCTGCAGGAGATAAAGGCGGCGGGTATCGACGCTGTTGAACTGCGTCTTTCGGCATTGCTTGAAAAGGAAAATATCGTAACGCTTTTGCGGGAGGCAGGCTTGCGGATAAGCTGTCTCTATGAATCTTATGAGATGGGGAAGGGGATTGCTTCGCCCGTGGAGGAACGCCATGTGCTGACGGCGGCGCAGGTGAAGGCAGAAAAAATCCTTGTGGTTCCGGGATTTTTGGAAAAGAGCGAGGCAAAGCAGTATAGGGCGTGCGCAGGAAGCTATGAGAAGAGCGCCGCTTATATGGAGCAAAACGAGAGTATCCGCCATATGGCTGAGGGGCTTTCCCGTATGACGGCGCTCGGCAGGAAAAACGGCGTGGCGGTGACGGTGGAGGATTTTGACGATGCAGCATCGCCGCTAAACGGTATGTACGGTATCCGTTGGTTTTTGGAGCAAGTCCCTGAGTTGGGCTTTACGCTGGATATGGGGAACTTTGCCCATGCGGGCGAGGACGTACTTGCTGCCGCCGCATTTCTTTGGGAACGCATTTTGCATGTGCATTGTAAAGACAGAGGAGAAGAAGCCTGTCTTGCTTTGCGGGGCGGCGCAAACCGCGGGCTTTTGCCGGTTGCGGCGGGGGACGGCTACCTGCCTGTCGGCACATTGGTAAAAAGGCTGGTGCATAACGGTTATGACGGCTATTTTGCCATAGAACATTTTGACGTGCCAAATCAGGAGGAGAGCATCCTGCGCTCGGCGGCGTTTTTAAGGCAGATTGCGGACTGCGCTGCCGGAGGGGAAGAATGAGGACGTGCTGCAGCGTCAGGCAGAAAGACGGGATAGGTAAAGGAAAAGGAAAATAAAATGAGCAAATATCGCGACGCAGTCAGAAAATATTTTTATTGTTTTCTCTTGGGACCTTTTTTTATGGTGTTGGAGGCATGCGGGGAGTTTATATTACCCTTTCTCAATGCCAATATTATTAATAAAGGAGCGGCAAAGGGGGATATTGCCTATATTGTGGAAAATGGCATCTATATGCTTTTGATAGCGCTTTTTATGCTGGCATCGGGCGTGCTTGGCGCTTATTTTGCCGTAAAGGGTTCAACGCATCTGGCGGCGGATTTGCGGAAAAAAACATTTATGCAGATTCAGAAATTTTCTTTTGCCAATATAGACGATTTTTCGACCGGTTCTCTTATCACGCGGATTACCAACGATATCACGCAGATTCAGATTTTTTCTCAGAGCCTTTTGCGGGGCGTGTTCCGCAGCCCCGTTATGCTGGTGGGCGCGGTTGTCATGTCTTTTGCCCTAAACCCCCGTCTTGCATTGGTTCTCTGCGTTGTGGTGCCTCTGCTGGCGCTTGCCATTGCCCTTATCATCAAGACGGCGTCGCCGCGCTATACGGTGATGCAGAAAAGGCTGGATGCGCTGAACAACAATGTCAATGAGACTATTACCAATGAACATGTTATCAAATCCTTTGTGCGGGAAGCATATGAAAAAGAAAAATTTGCCGCCGTCAATGAGGAGCTGATGGGAAAAAGCGTAAGGGCGCTGAAAATGATGCTTCTGCTGCAGCCGCTTTCTACCTTTGCCATCGGTGCGGCTACGCTGGCGGTGGTCTGGATTGCCGGAGGGCAGATTATGGTGGGAAGCATGGAAATCGGCACGCTGACGGCATTTATCACTTACTTGACGCAGGTGTTGACGGCGTTGGATTTTCTGGCAAATATTTTTCTGCAGGGCACCCGTGCGGCGGCTTCCGACAGGCGTATTGCGGAAGTGCTGCAGGCAAAAATCGGTTTGGACGACAGCGGTGCGGAATATGCGGACAAAAAGATTACGGAGGGGAGCATTGCGTTTGAAAATGTGTCCTTCCGGTATTTTAAAAAGAATGCAGAGAAGGTGCTCGACGGTATCAGCCTGCGGATAGAGGCGGGAGAATTTGTGGGCATTGTGGGCTCCACGGGAAGCGGCAAGTCTACGCTGGTTTCCCTGATTCCGCGGCTTTATGATGCGGACGAGGGCTGTGTTTTGGTGGACGGTGCGGACGTAAGGGAGCTTTCCTTAAAGCATTTGCGGGAAGGGATTGCTGTTGTACTGCAGAAGAATACGTTGTTTTCCGGCACCATTGCGGAAAATCTCCGGTGGGGAAACGAGGAAGCCACAAAGGAGGAGCTTATTTGGGCATGCCGGATAGCGCAGGCGGATGCTTTTGTGCGGGCTTTGCCTGAGGGCTATGAGACGGAATTGGAGCAGGGCGGAAGCAATCTTTCCGGTGGACAGAGGCAGCGGCTTTGTATTGCCCGCGCCGTATTAAAGCATCCGAAAATACTGATACTGGACGACTCGACAAGTGCAGTGGATACGGCGACCGATGCGCGCATCCGCAAGGCGTTTGCAGAAGAGCTTACGGGGATGACAAAGCTTGTCATTGCCCAGAGAATCAGCTCCGTGCAGGAGGCGGATAAAATCATTGTGCTCGAGGAAGGCAGAGTGGCAGGAATTGGCACCCATGCAAAGCTGCTTGCTTCATGCGGTCCCTATCAGGAAATTTATTATTCCCAGAAGGATGGAAAGGTTGAAAGAGAAGCGCTTTCCACTATTGAATTTGAGTCAGCCAAAGCGGAAACGGGATATCAAGACGAATAAAGACATGGGGAGGTTTTTATGAATAGCACGCGGGTGGAAAGGCTGCAGAAGAAATACGGCAATATGCAGGTAAAGGCCGGACAGAAGGAAATGAATATCGGCAGAATGGCAAACAGGGGAAGGGCGCTTTCCATGAGCGGAAAGCCGAAGGATGTGAAAAAAACGGTATTCCGCCTGCTGCGGTATTTGGCTGGCGAGAGGAAGCTTCTTTTTGCTGCGCTTGTCAGTGCGCTGCTCTTTACCGGCGCCACGCTTGCCACTTCTTATATGCTGCGCCCCATTATTAATAAATATGTGTATTACACGACGGATGACGGGGAGATAAGAAGGCTGCTTGCGGGACTTTTTGGTGCACTCGCCGTCCTTGCGGCCGTCTATGCCTTGTCGGTGATTTCCCAGTGGCTGCAGGCGCGGATTATGCTAAGCGTTTCGCAACGCTCTCTTTTCAGACTGCGCAGAGAGCTTTTTGCCAAACTGCAGACCCTGCCGATACGGTATTTTGACAATCATGCGGCGGGGGATATCATGAGCCGTTTTACCAACGATATCGACACCATTGGCGAGATGCTCAATACTACGCTGATACAGATTGTCTCCGGCGCCATTACCATTGCAGGCACGATTGTCCTTATGCTTTATACCAATGTGCTGCTGGGCATGATTACCATTCTGATGACGCCGGTACTGACTCTTGTCAGCAGGGCAATCGTCAAAAAGAGCAGGGGAGCCTATGTGCGCCAGCAGCGTACGCTGGGCGCGCTAAACGGCTTTGCACAGGAGACCATAACAGGACAGAAAGTGGTGAAGGTTTTTGGACATGAGGAGATTGCCACGGATGAATTTTCTTATCTCAATGAAGAATTGTGTAAGGCGCAGATGAATGCGCAGTTTCGGGCGGGTATTATGGGGCCTGTTACTCATCAGCTCTGCAATATGAGCTACGCTCTGACGGCATGTATCGGCGGGCTTTTGGTGGTACTGCGCGGCTTTGACTTTGGAGGACTGGCAGTTTCTGTCCAGTATACCCGCCGTTTTAACAGACCCATCAATGAAATTTCCATGCAGATGAATACGGTGTTTGCGGCGCTTGCCGGTGCGGAGCGTGTGTTTGAGGTGCTCGACGAGGCAGAGGAAGCGGACGAGGAGGGTCTTATCCCGCCGAAAGAAATGAAGGGGCATATTGTGCTGGAGCATGTGAGCTTTGGCTATAAGCCGGAAGCTGCCGTACTGCATGATATTTCCCTGTACGCAAAGCAGGGGCAGAAGATTGCTTTTGTAGGCAGCACCGGCGCGGGAAAGACTACGGTGACGAACCTGCTGTCCCGCTTTTATGATATCAGCGAGGGGACGATTACCATCGACGGAATTCCGATTGAAAAGATACCGAGAGGCTTTCTGCGGAGCCATATTGCCATGGTGCTGCAGGACACCCATCTGTTTACGGGGACGGTGCGGGAGAACATACGCTACGGCAGGCTTGACGCAACGGATGCGGAGGTGGAGGAGGCGGCAAAGGTGGCGTCGGCGCACACCTTTATTATGCATCTGGAAAACGGGTACGACACGGTGCTTGTGCATGACGGTGCCAATCTGTCGCAGGGACAGCGGCAGCTTTTAAACATTGCCCGCGCCGCGGTTTCCAAAGCGCCCATACTCATTCTGGATGAGGCTACCAGTTCCGTGGATACGAGGACGGAAAAGCATATTGAAAAGGGTATGGACGCCATTATGAAAAACCGCACGACTTTTGTCATTGCCCACCGCCTTTCCACCGTCAGGACCTCCGACGCTATCATGGTATTGGAGCAGGGCAGGATAATCGAGCGTGGCAGTCATGAGGAGCTGCTTGCCGCAAACGGGCGCTATGCGGATTTGTACCATGAAATAGCGGAGCTTAATTGAGCAGGCGGCGAAGGAAGCTTGGCAGCCGTGCAAGGGGTAGCGCATTGGCTGTGGCTGGGAACAACAAAAGGAAAGTTAAATAAATTATTTGAATGAAAATGAATAAAATTGCCCATAGTAGTAGTATTTACAATATTTCCTTTGACAAATGGTAATGGGAGTGATAAACTCGAAAATAAGCATTATAACACCGATTATGGAGAAAAAACGACATAAAACTTTATTAATAAATCAGGAGACGGGTGTATGCTGATACAATATTCGGTAAAAAATTATAAATCAATAAAAGATGAAATTATTATTAATTTTACTGCAAGGGGAAAGAATGTAGATTCTGACAAACTTATCAATAATGAGATAGGTAGTTCTCTTTATAGGTGCATCGGTTTGGTAGGTCCAAATGCAAGTGGAAAAAGTAATATTATCAGTTCACTTTTCTTTGCATTAAAATTCATTAATTCTACGATAGAACGAAAAGAAAAATCTAAAATCAAACTCGAAATGTTTATGCTTGATAAGAATAGCAGAGAAGAGGGTTCTTCATTCGAGTTTATTTTTTATGAGAATAATATAAAATATGTTTATGGATTTACTATAGACACAGAACGTGTTTTAGAAGAGTATCTTTTGGCATACTATTCCAAAAAAGCAACTACAATTTTTGAAAGAGAAGTAAGTAGCGTATCCGAATATAATTTTAGAGGTAACGATGTTAAAGTTCAAAATGAAATATCTTTAAAAACAAATTCCAACAGGCTGTATTTGCCGGTTGCAGCGGAATGGGGATACGAAAAGGCAAAAGCTCCATACAAGTGGTTTGAAAGAATGTTCAGGCAATATAGTGATATGAATATTAGTCAGGTAATAGCAGATATAGTGAAAGACGATTCTCAAAAGAATGTATTATTGGAAGCGCTTTCAAAGGCGGATTTTAACATAAAAGATATATATGTAAAAAATCGGAAGATTGAAAAACAACACAGAGATGCCATGGTTCAATTTTTGACAAATATGTTAGGAGAAGGAGAGGTTTCAGAAGATATAATACCAGAAGACACGCCGGTGATTTGGGTTACGCATGCTTGCAAGAGTGGAGAAACGTTTGATATTGAAATGAATGATGATTCTTCTGGTACACATGATATTATAGATAATATTGCGGAAATGCTTTTTATAAATAAGGAGGGTGGCTTGTTTATAGAAGATGAACTGGGCAGAAACTATCATACAAAATTGACAAAGTATTTTCTGGAACTATTTAATAGTAATGAAGTAAATTATGGAAAGGCGCAGTTGTTCTTTAGTACTCATGATACTAAAATTCTTAATTTATTAAATCCTGAGCAGATATATTTGGTTGATAAGGATGAAGATGGAGCAACATACGTTAAACTTTTAGATGATTACTTAATTCGAGAAAAGGATAATGTTGAGCTTGGATACTTAAAAGGAAGATATGGAGCTGTTCCGAATATTAAGGAGTAGGTAAGATATGCGCACTAGGGCAAGAGGAAAAGAGCAAAAAGGAAAGAGTACAAAAGAAAAGCCATGTAAAATATATATTTTTACAGAGGGGGATACGGAAGAAATTTACCTAAAGCACTATGAGAATAAAAAGAAGGGAATAGAGGTTATCCCGGTAGACTCAAAGCATACGGATGCAGTAGGGATTGTAAAGTATGCCAAAAAATATATAGATGATAACGAAGTAGAGACCGAATTAGGTGATAAGTGTTATTGTGTATTTGATTCGGATCCAGATTCTAATCCGAACATTAATGAAGCGTTTGATTTGGTTAGAGGTTATAAACATAAAGGATTAGAATGTATATTTTCAAATCCTTCATTTGAAATTTGGTTTATACTACATTATAGGAAAGCTCCTTATGGAAAAAATGCAAAGGATATTAAAAAAATAATAAAGGATTTAGTCAAGGAAGAGGAACCAGAGTATAAAGAAACAACGGATATATTTGATATTTTGTTAGATAAGCAAGATAAAGCGTTTAAGGAAGCGGTAATGTTACATAAAGTACAAGCGGGAGTATATGAAAATGTATTTTCACATGAATGCAATCCGTATACTAATATGTTTGAATTTATTACATACATAAAAGGGGTAAAGAAAGACATTAAATAAATAAGAACTTGAAGGTTGGCTATGCAGTCAGCATAATCAAAGAAACAATTTCATATAAATAAAATAACATAAAGGCGCGTGCAACAGTAAATGTAGATCATGCGCTTTTTTTGTGTTCAAAAGAGGGAAAATGAGCGATAACATCGAGGCTAATGATAGTGTATAGAAATAGAGAATCCAAAAAACAGCGATGAAAAATGATGAATGAAAAAGAACAAAATACATATTTTGACTTTACAGAAATTTTTATTTGCGTTACAGTGGAATATGCACATCGGAAAAGATACCATGTGCGCCGCTTTGCGGCATAAAGGGAAGTATCATGGAGGAAATCAATATGATTCATACGATAGTAAAGCAAGTGAAGCAGTATAAGAAGCCTTCTCTTTTAACGCCTTTGTTTGCCACGCTCGAGGTAATTATGGAGGTTCTGATTCCCTATGTGATTGCAGCGATTGTAGACAAAGGAATTGACGGGGGCAATATCAACGCCGTCTACCGGTATGGCGCCATTATGCTGGTGCTTGCCATGTGCAGCCTGATGTTTGGCATATTGGCGGGAAAGTACGCGGCGGCGGCCTCCGCGGGGCTTGCCTGCAATCTGCGGGACAGCATGTATGCCAATATCCAGCGCTTTTCTTTTTCTAATATTGACAAATTCAGCACGGCGGGGCTGGTGACCCGTATGACTACGGATGTTACCAATATACAGAATGCATACCAGATGGTTATTAGGATTGCGGTGCGTGCGCCGCTTATGCTTATCTGCAGCATGTTTATGTGCTTTTTTATCCATGTCAGGATGAGTCTGATTTTTGTAGTGGCAATTATCTTTCTCGGCATTGTATTAATTTCTATTGTGCTTACGGCAATGAAAATTTTTGACGTGGTGTTTAAAAAGTACGATGACTTAAATGCCAGCGTGCAGGAAAATGTAACTGCGATTAGGGTGGTAAAATCCTATGTGCGCGAGGACTATGAGAAAAATAAATTTGGGAGCGCGGCAGAAAACCTTTACCGGCTTTTTTCTAAGGCTGAAAGCGTTGTAGTGCTGAACAGTCCGGTTATGATGATAACCATTTACGGCTGTGTTCTGGCGCTGTCATGGTTTGGGGCAAAGTATGTGGTGGCAGGCAGCATGACGACAGGGGAGATGACCTCTATGTTCAGTTATATCATGGGTATCTTAATGTCTCTCATGATGCTTTCCATGATTTTTGTTATGCTTACTTTAAGCACGGCGAGCGCCAAGCGTATTGTGGAGGTGCTTACGGAGGAGCCGGATTTGCAGAACGGGGAAAATCCCGTTACGGAGATTGCAGACGGCAGTATTGATTTTCATCATGTGTCCTTTTCTTACAGGCAGGGCAGTGAAAGAGAGACCTTAAAGGATATTGAGTTACATATCAAATCGGGAGAAACCATTGGCATTATCGGCGGCACCGGCTGCGGCAAATCCAGTCTGGTAAGCTTGATAAGCCGCCTGTATGATGTGACGGAGGGCTCTGTCTGCGTGGGCGGGCGCGATGTGCGGGAGTACGACTGTGAAGTGCTGCGCGACAATGTGGCGGTGGTACTGCAGAAAAATGTACTGTTTTCAGGTACGATTTTGGAAAATCTGCGCTGGGGCAAGGAGGAGGCCACGGAGGAAGAGTGCCGTGCGGTATGTGTACAGGCGTGTGCAGATGATTTTATACAGCAGTTTCCGGACAAATACAATACCTATATTGAACAGGGCGGCACCAATGTGTCCGGCGGGCAGAAGCAGCGGCTTTGTATTGCGCGCGCTCTGCTGAAAAAGCCGAAAATACTGATACTTGACGATTCCACCAGTGCGGTGGATACTGCCACGGATGCAAAGATAAGGAAAGCCTTTGCGGAAAGTATTCCCGGAACGACCAAGCTGATTATTTCGCAGAGAATCTCCAGCGTACAGGATGCAGACAGAATTTTGGTGCTGGAAAATGGCAGGCTTGATGGCTTTGGCACGCATGAGGAGCTGCTTGTATCCAATGAGATATACAGGGAAATCTATGAGGCGCAGATAAAAGGCGGCGGCGATTTTGACGAAGCGGCAGGAGGTGAAGGCTGATGAAAAGAGTACTGAAATATGTCTGGAAGGATTATAAGGCTTCCTGTATTGTCGTGCTTTTGTGTATTGTCCTTGCGGCTCTGACAAACTTAAAGGGGCTGACGTTTATGGAGGTGTTGATAGACGATTATATCACACCGATGATCGGCAGCGAAAATCCTGATTTTGGGGGACTCTTTTTAGCGCTGGCACAGCTCGCAGGATATTTTGCCGTAGGGATTCTCTGCGTTTACCTCTACAACCGCATTATGGTAAATGTGACGCAGGGAACTATGCGGAATCTGCGGACGGCGCTTTTTAACCGTATGGAAGCGCTGCCTATCAAATATTTTGATACACATGCCCACGGTGATATTATGTCTGTTTACACCAATGATGTGGATACGCTCCGCCAGCTTATCAGCCAGAGTATTCCGCAGACAGTCAATTCTGCGGTGACTATTGTGAGCGTATTTTGGGGCATGATTACCAACAACATTCCCTTGACGCTGCTTTCCCTTTTTATGGTAGGCATTATGCTGTTTACCACAAAGCGAATCGGCAAAAAGTCCGGCTATTATTTTGGTGCGCAGCAGAAAGACTTGGGGCGTGTCAACGGCTATATCGAAGAAATGATGGAAGGGCAGAAGGTGGTAAAGGTGTTCTGCCATGAGGAAAAGAGTCTGGAGGAGTTTCGCAAAATCAACGAGCAGCTCAGGAACAGCGCCGACAATGCCAACAAATTTGCCAATATCATGATGCCGATAAACGGCAATATCGGCAATATCAGTTATGTGCTCTGTGCGGTGGCGGGCGCGATGCTTGCGCTGAACGGCTATGCGGGGCTGACGCTGGGAGCGCTCATTACTTTCCTCACGCTCAACCGGAATTTTACCCAGCCCATCACCCAGATAAGCCAGCAGATAAATGCCATTGTCATGGCACAGGCGGGCGCAAAAAGAGTGTTTGAGCTGATGGATGCACAGCCGGAGACGGACGAGGGTTATGTGGAGCTTGTCAATGCCATGCAGGAAGCGGATGGAGAGATAAAGGAAGTGCAGGAGCGGACCGGCTTCTGGGCTTGGAAACATCCGCACAAGGCAGAGGGCACCGTGACTTATACGCCGCTTACGGGCGATGTGGTATTTGATGATGTGGATTTTGGTTATGATGATAAAAAGATGGTTCTGCACAATATCAAAATATTTGCGGCGGCGGGGCAGAAAATTGCCTTTGTAGGAAGCACGGGTGCGGGCAAAACGACGATTACCAATCTGATTAACCGCTTTTATGATATACAGGATGGCAAAATCCGTTACGACGGTATCAATGTCAACAAGATAAAGAAAGCGGATTTGCGCCGTTCTCTGGGCATTGTGCTGCAGGATACACATCTTTTTACCGGCACGGTCATGGACAATATCCGTTACGGCAGGCTGGAGGCAACGGACGAGGATTGTATTGCCGCCGCGAAGCTGGCAAATGCGGACGGTTTTATCAACCGCCTGCCGGACGGCTATCAGACGCTTCTTACAGGCGACGGCAGCAACTTAAGTCAGGGACAGCGCCAGCTTCTTGCCATTGCAAGGGCGGCTGTGGCGGATCCGCCTGTACTGATACTGGATGAGGCGACCTCCTCCATCGATACCCGCACGGAGCGGCTGGTGCAGGAAGGTATGGATCATCTGATGCAGGGCAGGACTACCTTTGTCATTGCCCACAGACTGTCCACCATCAAGAATGCGGACTGTATCATGGTAATGGAGCAGGGACGTATTATTGAGAGAGGAAACCATGAGGAGCTGATAGAAAAGAAGGGAAGATACTATCAGCTTTATACGGGGAAGTTTGCGTCGTAGAAAGGATAATGGATGAAAAAGAAAACCCACTGCAAATTACTTTTAGTGCCGCTTGGCATGTACTGTCTGATGGCTGCCATCGCCCTATTCTGGTGTCTGGCGCAGTTGTTGCATCTGACAAAACAGGTATGGCTGGATATCGGGGTGGCGACAGGGATTTTATTTATAGTGCTTTCTTTTATTGCGCCGCTTGCGGGACTGCTTACAGGAATTGCAAGCTTGATGCTGAAACGGAAATATGATGTGGCGGTTTCCATGCCTGAAAAAGCGCAGGATGCGGTGAATAAGGAAAGAAAAACAGAGCGAAGTTATCGGATAGCGGCAATTTTGAACCTTGTGCTGAGTATGGTATCCGTGGTGCTGTGTTTTTACTGGGTGGCGTTGATTCGGTCATTGTGACGGGCAGCGGGAAAGCTGCAGGAAGGAGTGTTTATGCGGATAGGAGCGCTGGAAGCCGGCGGCACCAAGATGGTGTGTGCAATCGGCAATGAAAACGGAGAAATTTTAAAACGGGAGGTATTTCCGACTACCACGCCGGACGAGACCATGCCGCTTATGATTCATTTTTTTCAAAAGGAAGAAATAGAAGCGCTGGGAATCGGCTGCTTTGGTCCCATCGACCCGAGAAAAGGGAGTAAAACCTACGGCTATATTACTTCCACACCGAAGCTTAAGTGGCAGAATTATAATATTGTAGGAGAATTTGAAAAGGCGCTCGGCTGTCCGGTGGGTTTTGACACGGACGTCAATGCTGCTGCGCTGGGGGAAGCTGCTTACGGCATTACGCGAGGGCTTGCAAACAGCATTTATATGACGGTCGGCACGGGTATCGGCGTGGGTGTATATTCGGAGGGCAGGCTGCTGCACGGCATGATGCATCCGGAAGCGGGGCATATTTTGTTAAAGAGACATCCGGCGGATACCTATGAGGGCTGGTGTCCCTTCCACAAGGATTGTCTGGAAGGGCTTGCGGCGGGACCCGCGTTGGAAGGGCGCTGGGGCGCAAAGGGAGATACCTTGACGGACAGGGCAGAAGTCTGGGAGCTGGAGAGCTATTATATTGCGCAGGCATGCGTCAATTATTGTATGCTGCTGTCGCCGGAACGCATCGTGCTGGGCGGCGGCGTGTTAAAGCAGCCAGCGCTTCTGCCGCTTATCAGGGAGAAATTTACGCTTCTTCTGGCGGATTATATCCGAACCGAAGAGGTGCGTGATGCAGCGCATTATATTGTGCCCGCAAGCTTAAACGACAATCAAGGCGTGATGGGCTGTATCAGGCTGGCGCTGCTGGCACTTTAGGAAAAAGATTCAGGGCTTTTGACACCTGAATCGGAAAAATAAAAAAGCAGGTATGACTTTGGAAGTTTGTCATACCTGCTTTCATTATTTATGACTTACTCTTTTCGGACAAACCACTTTGGCAGCAGCAGGACTTCATGCATAAGGAGCGGCATGGCGGAAAGAAGCAGCAGAAGCTTCCAGTCGGCGGCGGAGAGCAGGCAGGTGCCGAAGGCATTGGTAAAATACGGCACGGAGGTGACAAGCATCTGCAGGGCGATCCCAACCAAGAAGGCGGCAATCATCAGCTTGTTGGCAAAATGCTTCATTTTAAAGATGGAACATTCCACATCCCGCATGCCGATGGCGTGGAAGAGCTGGGACATGCCAAGCGCAGTAAAGGCGTAGGTCTGGGAGCGGGTCAATATTTCGGGAACCGCGAGCAGGCGCTTTATGCCGTGGAGCGTAAGCGGCAGGTCATTCCGCAGCAGAATCTGCACGGGGAGCAGCAAAAAAGCAGCCATGCTGACGCCGGCAATCAAAAAGCCGTAGAGGAGCGTGCAGGAGAGTCCGCCCTCTGCAAAGAGGTGCTCTTCTTTTGAGCGGGGCGGTCTTTTCATGAAGTGGGAAGTATCACTGACATCGATGCCGAGTGCCAGAGCGGGCAGGGAATCCGTTATCAGGTTAATCCACAAAATATGGCTGGGTTTTAGCGGTGAGCGCAAGCCCAGCAGGATTGCCGCCAGCATGGTGATAATTTCTCCAAAATTAGAGGAGAGCAGGAATAATACCGCTTTCTTAATATTGGCGTAGATGCTGCGCCCCTGTTCAATCGCCTTGACAATGGTGGAAAAATTGTCATCCGTCAGAATAATATCCGCCGCATTTTTGGCGACATCCGTGCCTGCCATTCCCATGGCGATGCCCACGTCGGCAGATTTTAAGGAGGGCGCATCGTTGACGCCGTCGCCGGTCATGGCAACAATATGCCCGCCTGCCTTTAAGGAATTGACAATCTTCGTCTTGTGTTCCGGAGAAACCTGTGCAAAGACCCTTGTTTTCTGCAGTGCGGCTGAAAGCCGTTCTCCCTGCAGGGCATTTAGGACTTCTCCCGTCATACATTCTGAAATATCTTCCGCAATAGAAAGCTCTTTTGCAATGGCACATGCCGTATCGACTCTGTCGCCGGTAATCATAATGGTTTGTACGCCGGCGCTGTGACATGCGGCTACAGCGTCTTTTGCCTCGGGGCGCAGGGGGTCTTTCATGCCGACAAGCCCGATAAAGGTCAGGTCTTTTTCCACAGGCTGCGTGTCGCCTGTCCGCATACCGAGCGCGAGCACTCTGAGCGCCCCGCCTGACATCTGGCGGATGGCGTCATAGATAGCGCGCTTGTGCGAAGGCGTTAAGGGTATGTTTTGGTTGTTTTCCCGTATCAGGCGGCAGCGCCTGATAATTTCGTCGGGGGAGCCTTTGGTGTAGGACAAGCAGGCGCAGCCTTGTTTGTGCAGAGTAGTCATCATTTTCCGCTCTGAATCAAAGGCGATTTCCGCGATGCGGGGCAGCCGTCTTTCCAGAACGGGACGAAACAGTCCGAAGCGTGCCGTCATATCAAGCAGCGCAAGCTCCGTGGGATCGCCGATGCGGGCGGCTTCCTCGGCAGCGTATAAAGCGCTTTTTTTCTCCCGCTCATTGGAAATGACGGCGTCATTGCAGAGGGCAAAGCCTTCTAAAAAGGAACGGTGGCACTGGGCGTCCAGCTCTTCGGGAGAAAGGAGCCTTCCGTCTGTATAACATTCCGTCACGGACATTTTGTTCTGTGTCAGGGTTCCGGTTTTGTCGGAGCAGACTACGCTGACGCAGCCCAAGGTTTCCACGCTAGGCAGTTTTTTTACGATGGTATTGACTTTTACCATACGGGAAACGCTTAGGGCAAGCACCATGGTGACAATGGCGGGAAGCCCTTCGGGAACAGCCGCGACTGCAAGGGATATGGCGGTAATCAGCATCTCCAGCACATCGCGCTTCTGCAGCAGTGCAATGCCAAAGAGCAGGGCGCAGAGCAGCAGGGAGACGACGCTTAATACCTTGCCCAAATCCGCCAGTCTCTTCTGCAGAGGGGTAGATTCGTTTGGCGCTTCGTTGATGAGGCGCGCTATTTTTCCGATTTCCGTGTCCATGCCGATTGCCGTTACCACGCCCATGCCGCGCCCGTAGGTAACGTTGGTTGACATATAGGCTTTGTTGTGTTTTTTGGTATCCTTTTCCACGGGCAGGGATTCCCCCGTCAGTGCGGATTCTTCGATTTTCAGGCTTAAGGCTTCCGTCAGCGTTAAATCGGCAGGAACCTGCCTGCCTGCATCAAGCAGCACAATGTCCCCCAAAATCAAATCGCTGGCGGGAATTTCTTTTGGCATTCCCTGTTCTAAGATAAGCGCTTTCGGGCTTGTCATTTCTTTTAAGGCGTCAAGCGCGCGCTGCGCCCTGCCCTCCTGAATGACGCCGACAATAGCGTTTACCAAAATGACGGCAAGGATAATGGCAGTGTCGCTATACTCCCTTAAGAGCAGGGAAATGGCGGCGGCGATAAACAGGATAAAGATGAGCGGGTCGTTTAGTTGTTCCAGAAAACGCTGCAGAGCGGTTTTGGGAGGGGCTTCCTCCAAAACATTCTGTCCGCGGACCTTGGTAACTGGCGATTGTATGGTATTCATAAAAATCCCCCTTGCATGGTGCTGATTTACCCAGCCGGTGCCGGCGGCAGAATTTACATTGCCGGCAGGCTGTTTATTGCAACATATGAGGCGGTGGGACAAAATATACTTGTCTTAGTTTTAAAAAGAGATGATGGTAGTTTATGTAGTTTTTGTTGCGTAATAAGCCGCATAAGTTTATACTATAACTAAGAAAAGCGCAAAAGCGCCGCATAATATGGAAAACATGTGCCGGATGGCAGCCTTTCGGCAAAAGAGGAGTGGATACAGAATGGAAATTTCCTATACGCAGGCTTTAGAGAAGTTGAAACAATATGGACAGGAGCATATCCTCAGATATTATGATGAGCTGGAGGAAGCCGGAAAAGAGGAGCTTTTGCGGCAGATAGCGGAGACAGATTTTTCGGTGCTTGATTCCCTGAAACAAAAGGATAAGGGCGTGCCAAAGGGAAAGATAACGCCCCTTGGCGCGATGGAGCTTACGGAGATAGAGGCAGACAGGGAGCATTATTACCAAATCGGTATGCAGGCGATACGGGCAGGAAAGGTGGGCGCCGTGCTGCTTGCCGGCGGTATGGGAACGCGTCTTGGTTCCGACGAGCCGAAAGGCGTATACAATATCGGTATCACGAAGGAGGTCTACATTTTTGAGCGGCTGATTGTCAACCTGCTCGAAGTGGTACGGCAGGCGGACACATGGATTCCGCTTTTTGTGATGACAAGCGATAAGAACCACGATGCCACGGTACGGTTTCTTGCGGCACATGATTTTTTTGGATATAAGGCAGAGTATGTTCATTTTTTTCAGCAGGAGATGGCGCCTGCGGCAGGCTATGACGGCAGGATATATATGGAGAGCAAAAGCAGGATGAGTACTTCGCCCAACGGCAACGGCGGCTGGTATATTTCCATGAAAAATACAGGAGTGCTTAGGAAGGCAAAGCAATACGGTGTGGAATGGCTCAATGTATTTGCGGTGGACAATGTGCTGCAGAGAATTGCCGACCCGGTCTTTGTGGGAGCCGTAATAGAGAATCAGTGCAGCGTCGGCTCCAAAGTGGTGCGCAAAAATGCGCCGGATGAAAAGGTGGGTGTCATGTGCCTGGAAGACGGCAGGCCCTCCATTGTGGAATATTACGAGCTGACAAAAGAGCTGATGAATGCGAAAAATGAAAAGGGGGAGCCGGCATACAATTTTGGGGTTATTTTAAATTATCTTTTTAAGGAAAGCGCCCTGCAGGAGATGCTGGAGAAAAAGCTGCCTCTGCATGTGGTGGAAAAAAAGATTCCCTATATGGATAGGGAGGGGAATCTGGTGAAGCCTGAGGAGCCGAACGGTTATAAATTTGAAAGTCTGGTACTTGACATGATACATGAGATGGATAGCTGCCTGCCCTTTGAGGTGGTGCGGGGCAAAGAATTTGCGCCGATTAAAAATAAAACGGGTGTGGATTCCGTAGAGAGCGCAAGGGCATTACTGACAGAAAACGGAGTGGAATTATAAAATAAGGAGGAAGAGACATGGCTATTTTGGTAACGGGAGGCGCCGGTTATATCGGCAGCCATACGGTGGTGGAGCTGCAGAATGCGGGTTATGACGTGGTGGTAGCGGACAATTTAAGCAATTCCAGCGAGGAATCGTTGAAGCGCGTGGAGAAAATCACGGGAAAACCGGCGGCTTTTTATAAGGCGGATATTTTGGATCGCGGAATGCTGGAAGAAATTTTTAGCAAAGAAAAAATTGAGACGGTGATTCACTTTGCGGGGCTGAAGGCGGTAGGCGAGTCCGTGGAGAAGCCTTGGGAATATTACAACAACAATATTACCGGTACGCTCACCCTTGTGGATGTGATGCGAAAGCACAATGTAAAAAATATCATTTTTTCTTCTTCGGCTACGGTATATGGCACGCCGAAACAGGTTCCGGTGACGGAGGATGCGCCCAAGGGAGAATGCACCAATCCTTACGGCTGGACAAAGTCGATGCTGGAGCAGATTCTGACGGATATCCAGAAGGCGGATAATGAGTGGAATGTGATTCTGCTTCGCTATTTTAACCCCATCGGTGCGCACAAGAGCGGCAGTATCGGAGAGAATCCCAACGGCATTCCCAACAATCTGATGCCCTACATTACGCAGGTTGCAGTCGGTAAGCTTAAAGAGCTTGGCGTATTTGGGGACGATTATCCTACGCCGGACGGTACTTGTATCAGGGATTATATTCACGTGTTGGATTTGGCGTCGGGACATGTAAAGGCGCTGAAAAAAATAGAGGAAAAGGCGGGGCTGTGTATCTACAATCTGGGAACCGGAATCGGTTACAGTGTGCTTGACGTGATTCGCAATTTTGAAGAAGCCACGGGCGTAAAAGTACCCTATTCTATCAGGCCGCGCCGTGCGGGTGATATCCCTGAAAACTATTCCAATGCAGAAAAAGCGTACAGGGAGCTTGGCTGGAAAGCGCAGTACGGCATCAAAGAAATGTGCGAGGATTCCTGGAGATGGCAGAGTAAAAATCCGGAAGGATATGGAAAGTAGGAGCATATAACAAAAAACCCCTTTTATCAGATACGAAGGAAAGTCTGATGAAAGGGGGTTTTATTCTTATGCCACGTACAAATACATAAAGATGAAGTGGCAGGCGCTTCCCGCGATACAGAAAAGATGAAAAATTTCGTGGGAGCCAAAGCCGGCATGTTTGGAGTTGAAGATGGGAAGCTTCAGCGCGTAAATCACGCCGCCGACCGTGTAAATCAATCCGCCGGATAAAAGCCAGAGGAAGCCGGAGAGAGGGAGTGTGCTGACGAGCTTTCCGAACACGAACACGCAGACCCAGCCCATCGCAATATAGATGATGGAGGAAAACCATTTGGGGCAGTTAATCCATAAGGCTTTGACAAGCATACCTGCGATGGCGATGCTCCAGACTACGGTGAGCAGGGTATAGCCCTCCCTGCCGCCCAGCACAATCAGGCATACGGGCGTATAGGAGCCTGCAATCAGGACGAAAATCATCATGTGGTCAATTTTGCGGAAAACCCGCAGCGACCTTCCGCTTACGTTGACAGAATGATACAGAGTGCTTGCGCCATAGAGCAGAACCATGCTGAGCATAAAAATGCACATGGCGATAAAATGTCTGCCGCCTGCTTCCATACCGGCTTTTATCAGAAGGGGAACCGCTGCAAAAAGCGCCATCATCATGCCGATAAAATGTGTAATTGCACTGCCGGGTTCTCGAATTGTAATATGCATAGGATTACCTCCAGTCTCAAAGAATGTTCGTTTATTTTCTGATTAGAGTTTTGACACCCTATCATTTTCTGCAAAAAATTCCAAATAATACATTGCAATAAGAATAGAATACAACAAGTAGTTTTAAAAACTACGTTTGGTTTTAATACATACTACAATATAAAGAAGAGTATGTCAATAGGGAAAATGAAAAAATCAATTACCATTCACACCATATTTCTTGCCGCTTGCGCCGCTTTCGGTCAAAGGTTCTGTTCTTGTGATAAAATGACTGTGTGCGGGCGGCGGCTGTTTTGCTGTTCGTATGCAAAAAAACAGAACCATGTGCGGTCTTGACAGGATTGCGTCAAAGGCAGCGCAGAAAGAAGGAGGAAAATGTGAAAGGAAAAAGAATTTTAAGTATTGTACTGGCTTGTCTTTTGAGTGTGTCTGTCGCTGCCTGCGGCGGAAAAAACGGAAAGGACGAGGCAAAGGGTGTATCGCAGGGCGGACAGGATGCATCGCAGGAAGGCGGCGGTGATGAGCGGGAAGAGAGCGATACACCGTCCGTATGGGAGCCGGAAAAGGAAGAACCGGCGTTAGACTGGTCTGCTGTGGAGTTTGCGCCGGAGGAGGATTTTTATTTTTACGGAAAGAAGGTTAGCGGAAGTACGGGAGTGGTGATTGTGGAATATTTGGGAGAGGGCGGCGTGGTAAAAATTCCGTCAACGCTCGGGGGAGAGCCTGTTATCATGATAGACAAAAATGTTTTTAGTGAATCGGGCGTGACGGATGTTTATTTTGAGGCGGAAGAATTTGTTTATATTGAGCCATATGCGTTTGCCGAATGCACTACATTAAACAGCGTTGTCATAAAGGGAAATGAAAAAACGGAGATTAGAGACCATGCATTTGCAGATTGCAGCAATCTGACCAGCGTTGTGCTTTCGGAAGAAATTGCAGAAATTTGGGAAGCTGTCTTTTGGGGTACGCCATGGCTGGAAAATAAAAAACA
This sequence comes from Lachnospiraceae bacterium, assembly GCA_013316825.1. GTDB lineage: Bacteria > Bacillota > Clostridia > Lachnospirales > Lachnospiraceae > Acetatifactor. Next base: position 51,412 of record WSLY01000007.1, read on the forward strand.
GGAAGCACCGCTTGTGATTGTCAATCGTACTGTGATAGATGCAACATTATGTACGGGCGATTTGGTAATACCGGATGGCATCATTAAGATTGCCCGGTATGCTGCATGGGAAAATGAAAACATTACAAGCCTTACGGTTCCGGACAGTGTGCAGCGGATTGAGGTGGCGGCATTTGGAAAATGTACGAAGCTGACTCGCGTATCTTTGCCGGATGGGATTCACACCATGGGCGGAGTGTATGGTTTTGCAGGTGATGAGGATATTGTCATTACCCATATGGGAATAGAATATACCTATGAACAACTGGAGGAGCTGGATAATAAGGTTTGGATGGCGCATCTCAACAGTCTTCCTTAATCACATGGATTTCCAGATAATCGAAATCGACAGACTCGATAAAATTATCCTGTGTAAAGCGCGCCTTGCTGTGACGCTTAAATTCTTTTATGGTGGTGTCCAGCCAGATGGGATTGCCTAAATCGAACCGGCAGCAGATTTCATCCAGCGCATGAAACACCTTGTGCGTGCGTGTGTCATCGCTGTCGTCTTCGATGACGGTATCCTTTATCATACGGTTATCCTTAAAAATTTTAGCCCACAAACGAAACATATCTTTTGGCATCCTTTCTGAAACAACAAAATATGGCTGCTTTTTTGGTATAATAGCATAATAACAGAAAAAGCTTTCTCTGTCACGTTCGCATAAAGATATCATAATTCACATAAAATCTTAAAAATATGTTAAATCATTGTATAAAATGTACAAACCCTTAAAAATGTGCTATACTGTTTTAGAGGGGAGAGCAAAGGAGAAGGTTTTGTTATGGAATGGAGCGAATGTGAATACAAGGACAACGGCATTGACAGTTGGAATGAAGTGAACCTGATTTACAGCGCGGCACTGAAGCAGGTACAGACGAAGATGGAAGTCCTGAACGACGAATTTCAGCATGTACACAGGTACAATCCCATAGAGCATATCAAATCGCGGATTAAGACGCCGGAGAGCATTGTAAAAAAACTAAAGCGCGGAGGCTATGAATCCACGATTGAAAATATGATAAAGTATGTCAATGATATTGCGGGAATACGGATTATTTGTTCTTTCACTTCAGATATTTACCGGATTGCGGAGATGATTGGAGAACAGAAGGATATCAAAATTCTATGCATTAAGGACTACATTACATACCCGAAGGCGAGCGGCTACAAGAGCTATCATATGCTGGTATCAGTGCCGGTGTATCTCTCTAATAAGATGGTCGCAACCAAGGTGGAGATACAGATTCGGACAGTCGCCATGGACTTCTGGGCGAGCTTAGAGCACAAGATGCACTACAAATTTGAGGGGGATGCGCCGGAGCACATCAAGGCAAAGCTGATAGAGTGTGCCAAGATGGTGTCGGATTTGGATGCCAGAATGCTTTCGCTGAATGAAGAAATTTCCAGTCTGAGCACCCAGCAGGAGGTTTATTCATAAGACTGTAGTGCCGGCTGTTTGTTTCAATTTCTGTGCACGGACTGTTCGTTCAAAAAGGAAATGCTTTTCAGGATTTGCCGGAACTTTTGCGTGAATTTTGCGCAGAGGTTCCGGCAATTACCTAATCCTATTATAATGGCATAAAATGAGGAGTGCCCCGATACATTGCTGTACCGGGGCTATTATGAAAAAATTTATCTATGTGTGCAATGGAAGTTTACATTTGCTACAAGAAATAGTATACCAATTAATTGTGAACAGATTATGAATAAGGTGTAAAGAAATAGTAAAAGTTGCAAAAGAAAAGCGTGCAGCGAGGAAAGAAAATATACAATATGCACAAAAAGTAAGCGGCTTTGTTTTGTGTTGTTTTTTGTAAAGAAAAATGATAGAATATAAATGATAAAAACTGATTTGTGTGATACATTCAATATTTTCCCGGTGGGATACGAAAGTGGTAAGGACATGTTTGGAGGAAAGTGGATGGATACGTTTATGGATAAGCTGGCGCAGAGACTGAATGCCCAGGAAATCATCAAAGCCAACACAGCGGCGGAAGCAGCGGAGTTATCCCGCTTAAAGGAGCAGAATGCATTATATGAAGAGGTTCTGCGGCAGGTCAGGGAAGAAGGAGAAAAGGGAGCGCTGCATGTACAGAGACTGGAGCAGGGCGCTGTCCGTTCCATGCAGAATGCAGAGCGTATGGAGGAGGAACTGGACAGGCTGGAGCAGAGTGCTGACAAGCTTGGCAGGAGTGTGCTGCGGACGGAGCAGAATACGGAAAAATTTGAAATAAACGCGGCAAAGGTGGAAAGCAGCGCAGAGCAGATAGAGCGCGGAGCGGAGAGGCTTGCACAGAATGCGGATAAAATTGCACAGAGCTTTGCTTCGGCAGAACAAAATAAGGTGCAGCTCGAGGCGGCTGTGGCAAAGGCGGAGCAGGGCAGTGTGCGGCTGGAACAAAACGCAGCACAGATAGAGCGCGGTGCGGAGAGACTTGCGGCGGCTGCAGCAAAGACGGAGCAGGGCGTCGACAGGCTGGAACAAAATGCGGCAAAGACAGAAGCCTTGATAGAGAGTGGAATGGCGAAGCTTACAGAAATGCAGGCGGCAGGACAGAATACGGAGGAGCTGAATGCTTTGCTGACTGCGCTGAAGGAAGCGCAGTCGGAGCGGTTCGACCAGCTTGCAGAGCATATGCATAAAGAGAGCGTAAAAGTATACCGCAATGTACAGGCGGTAGTAGTGGACGGAAATGCGAAGCAGGGGGAAGCGTCAGGCAAGAATGCTTCTTCCCTATCCGGCAAACTGGGCGCCGTGCTGGGAATTTCCCTTGTGGCGCTTCTGGTGTCGGCGGCAGGGCTTGCTTTTCAGATACTGGTATATCTGCATATCATTTAGAGAAACGCTTCGGCAGGGAGAAATCTATGGGAAAGCAGCTTTGGAAGCCCGGCAATATGCTCTATCCGCTTCCGGTGGTTATGGTGAGTGTTGCAGGCTTACATGGAGAAAAGAATATTATCACAATTGCGTGGGCGGGGACTGTGTGCAGTGAGCCGCCCATGGTGTCCATATCGGTGCGTCCGGAGAGATATTCCTATGGACTGCTGCGGGAGACAGGAGAATTTGTTATCAATCTGACGACAAAGGAGCTTGCGTTTGCCACCGATTATTGCGGTGTGAAGAGCGGCAGGGATGTGGATAAATTTGAAAAGATGCACCTGACTCCGCTGCCGGGCGAGGTAGTAAAAGCACCTTTGATTGCGGAAAGTCCGGTCAATATGGAGTGCCGCGTGGTGCGGGTAGAGCCCCTTGGCACCCATGATTTGTTTTTGGCTGAAGTAGTGGCGGTACATGCGGACGAAAAGTATATGGATGAAAACAACAAATTTCATTTAGAAAAGGCGGAGCCCATTGTATATTCCCACGGCGCATATCTTGCGACGGGAGAGTTTTTGGGCACCTTTGGCTATAGTGTCAGAAAAAAATAGGGACTGCTCCCTATTTTTTTTGTCTTTGACACCCTAATCCCAAGAGTCATTATCCGGCGGAGAAAGAAGGCTGCCTCTGACAACTGCGCCTTGCCCATACTTATTCCGTATGGAATCGAGGGCGGCGTCCAGCTTCTTCTGTTTTTCGCTTTCAGGTGCCTTGGCATTCAGGTCAAAGAGGGAGAGTTGGACAGGCTCGTCTGCCGAAACGAGTTTAGAGGTGCGGATTCCCAAAAGCCGGATAGGAGTGCCGTCCCAGAGAGCGTCAAAAAGGGAAAGCGCGGTCTGATAGATGGTCTCCGTGGAGGCAGACGGCGTATCTAAAACGGTCTGGTGGGATACGGACTGAAAGTTGTTATATTTGATTTCGACACAGACAAGTCCCGCCGCTTCACTGAAGGAGCGCAGGCTCGCACTGACGGATTCTGTAAGGGAGAGCAGGAAGCGGGCGGCTTCTTTTCGGTCGGTGACGTCGTGGCTTAGGGTGGTGGAGCTGCCGACGCCTTTTCTTTTTACCGGCTGGCTGAGCACAACGGAATCATCGATGCCGTTTGCATAATTCCATAAAAGCATACCGTGGCTTTTTAAATGAGAGGATATAATAGCGGGATTTGCCTTTGCCAAATCGCCGATGGTAATAATTCCCAGCTTTTGTAAGGTATTGACACTGGAATGTCCGCACATAAATAAAGAGGAGACAGGAAGCGGCCACAGCTTTTTTTCAATTTCGCGGGAGTACAGGGTGTGTACCAAGTTGGGCTTTTTAAAATCAGAAGCCATCTTGGAAAGTACTTTTTTGTTAGAAATGCCAATATTGACCGTAAAGCCAAAGCGTGAGCAAATCTCATCCTTGATGGCGGCAGCAGCGGTTTCAGGCGAGGGATAAAGGTGTGCAATAGAGGTAAAATCCATGTAACACTCGTCTATGCTTGCCTGTTCGATATCAGGAGAAATATTGGATAAATACTGCATCAGGGCGTGGCTTTTTTTCTCATACATGGCATGGTCCGGCGGAACTATGGTAAGATGGGGACATTTGCGAACGGCGTTTACCACGGGCTCTCCGGTGGAGATGCCATACGCTTTGGCGGGAATGGACTTGGCAAGCACGACGCCGTGCCGCTTGCTGATATCTCCGCCGATGATGGCGGGAATTTGGCGCAGGTCAACGGTATCTCCGGCGGCAAGCCGCTCAAGAGCCGTCCAGCTTAAATATGCAGAATTGACGTCAATGTGAAAAATAATCTGCTCCATGAAAGCCTCCGTTTTGAATGGAATCGACAATAATATTATATCCACATCAACAATTTCTTTACAACTAAAAAAAATGCTGTTAGAATGAATTTGTCGATTGTTACAAAATTGTGAACTAAAAGAAAGAATCCTAGAGAATTATGTTGAGAAAAATTACCATACATCATAAAAGAATGAGATATACATATATGAAATTAGCCGCGGGCATACTTTTTGTAGCGGCACTCTTTTTGCCCTCCTACTCCAAATGGGAGGAGACAGGGGACAATATGTTTACCATTTATTTAAATGGGGAAAACGTAGGAGTAGTCGGTGAGGAAGCGCAGGCGGAGGAGCTTCTGCAGGCTGCAAGGCGTGAACTGGTTTCCGGCTCGGACGAGCTGGTATTCATGGATGTGGATATGAATCTGGAAAGCGCCGCCGTGCTCTGGGGCAAAGTTGACGATGCGCGGGAGATAAAAGCACGTATGCGCACCGTTCTGGCGGCAAATATCAAGGAAACCATGCAGCGCTCTTATGTCATAAAGGTCAATGACTATATGGCGAATCTGGCGAGCAGGGAAGAAGTGGAGGAGCTTTTACAGGCTGCAGTCGACCAGTACAATACGCAGGACAAATATCAGGTGGAGCTGATACACGAAGACAGCAGGGAATTTGACGTTCTGACTGCCGTGATAACGGATACTTCAAAGGAAGAAGCGAAAGAGCCGGCTGTTGGAAGCATTCCCGAGATAAAGGGCGGTGTGGAGGCAGCCTTTAACGAAGCGCTTACGGATGTGGAGCCTGCCGGAGAAAAGGATTTTGGCGATTATGAGCTGGGGCTTGTCAATATGAGCTTTGCGGAGGAAGTGGAGATTGTAGAGGCTTATCTGGACGTCACACAGCTTACGCCTCTTGCACAGGTGATTGAAGAAGTTATCAAGGAGCAGGAGGTCAATGCCGTATATGAGGTGGTCGCCGGCGACACACTCTCAGAGATTTCCATAAAGGTCAATATCCCCATGGACCAGATTGTGGCGATGAATGATGCCCTTGAAAATGAGAACACGACCATCCGTGTTGGGCAGGAGCTTATTATTACCATACCGGAGCCTGAGCTTTCCGTGGACAGGCAGGAGGCGAGGTATTACGACGAAATCTATGATGCAGAGGTTCAGTATGTAGACAGGGACGACTGGTATACAACGCAGACCAGAACCATTCAGGAGCCACATGCGGGATACCGCAGGGTGGTGGCGATTATTTCCTATCGCAACGACAAAGAGACGGGCAGGGAAATTCTGAAAGAGGAGCTGGTTATGGCAGCCGTGCCCAAGATTGTGGAGCGCGGCACCATCGTTCCGCCCACTTATGTTAAGCCGATTTCCGGCGGGCGTTTGAGCTCGGGTTTTGGCAGGCGTAATGCGCCCAAAAAGGGAGCAAGCTCTTATCACAAGGGCGTGGACTGGGCGGTTTCTACCGGAACGGCGGTAGTTGCCTCCTGCGGCGGAACCGTTGTAAAGGCAGGCTGGAGCAGCGGCTACGGCTACTGCGTCTATATCAACCATCCTGACGGCAGGCAGACCCGCTACGCGCATTTAAGCAAGGTGCTTGTATCGGTAGGGCAGAATGTGTCTCAGGGACAGCGGATTGCGCTTTCCGGCAATACCGGCGTGAGCACGGGTCCCCACTTGCATTTTGAGATGCTGATAAACGGCACGCAGGTCAATCCGCTCAACTATTTCTGACGGACAGATTTGCCGAACGGGTATTCGTATTTACAAATGCGCCGGATAGTTATATAATGGTAAAAATAAGTAATTGCATGTTTAAAATCTTTCAGGGGTGAATTGGCGGGGAAATAGGTGCAGCACATGGAAAAGGTTACGGAAAAATCCATGGTCTGCGGAAAGAGGAAAGAATGGAACAATACGCAATTCAGGGCGGAAATCCATTGGTTGGGGAAGTGGAGATAGGAGGCGCCAAAAATGCGGCGCTTCCTATTATTGCGGCTTCGGTCATGACCGATGAGACCGTTCATATAGAAAATCTTCCGGATGTGCGGGATACCAATGTGCTGTTGGAAGCGATGCAGGATATCGGTGTGCTGGTCAACCGCAGCGGGAGGCATAAGGTCACCATCAATGCCGCTCAGATAAACAATCTGGTAGTGGATGGCGACAATATTCGCAAAATAAGAGCATCCTATTATTTTCTGGGTGCGATGCTTGCAAAATATAAAAGTGCAGAGGTAGCATTGCCGGGTGGCTGTGATATCGGCTGTCGTGCAATCGACCAGCATATAAAAGGGTTCCGTGCATTGGGCGCGGAGGTAAAAATTGAATATGGACTGATTAAGGCGCATGCGGAAAGGCTTCGGGGAAATCACATTTATATGGACGTGGTATCCGTGGGAGCCACCATCAACATTATGATGGTGGCAGCGCTGGCAGAAGGACAGACAATTATTGAAAATGCTGCAAAAGAACCCCATGTGGTAGACTTGGCTAACTTTTTAAACAGCATGGGCGCCAATATTAAGGGTGCGGGGACGGACGTCATCCGCATCAAAGGTGTAGCAGGACTGCATGGAAGCGATTATGCGATTATACCGGATCAGATTGAAGCGGGCACCTTTATGTTTGCAGCGGCAATTACCAAAGGGGATATCACGGTAAAGAATGTGATACCAAAGCATTTGGAGTCGATTACGGCAAAGCTTTTGGAGATAGGCTGTGAAATTGAAGAGTCCGACGATGCCGTTCGTGTGGTTGCGGCGAAGCCTTTAAGACCGACGCAGGTGAAGACGCTTCCCTACCCGGGCTTTCCTACGGATATGCAGCCGCAGATTACGGTGGCGCTTGCCTTGTCAAGAGGCACCAGCATTGTAACGGAGAGCATTTTTGAAAACCGCTTTAAATATGTGGACGAGCTGACAAGGATGGGAGCGGACATCAAGGTAGAGGGCAATACCGCCATTGTAAATGGCGTGGCAAAATATACGGGCGCCAGAATCAATGCGCCGGATTTGCGTGCGGGAGCAGCGCTTGTTATGGCGGCGCTGGCGGCAGAGGGCGTTTCTACGGTGGAAGAAATCCATTATATAGAGCGCGGATATGAAGATTTTCATTTAAAACTGCAGGCGCTTGGCGCGCAGATTCAAAAAGTAAGCTCCGACAGAGATATGCAGAAATTCCGATTAAAAACAGGTTGACAAAGTCTCGCGGTAAGAGTATTGTGTAGGTAGGCAGAAAATTAAATATTGTAATTTTGCAGTAATGCAGAAGATTTCCCTTATTCAGAGTGGTGGAGATACATAGGATCTGTGAAGCCACGGCAACCCCGCATAGCGGAAGGTGCCTCCCTGAGCGATTAATCCTGTCTAAGACAGGTCGAACAATAAGAGGATGTGACAATTGATGTATCAGGTCCGCTTATTGGGAGCGGACCTTTTTTCGTGTCGGCGGAAATGAGAAACAGAAGAAGTGATAATACGGTACCGCTGCGTCAGCAGCAGAAAGAGAGGAAAAAATGGAAACAGAAAAATTATTGTTTACGTCGGAATCCGTAACGGAAGGACATCCCGACAAGGTGTGCGACGCCATCTCCGATGCCATTCTGGATGCGCTTATGGTGCAGGACCCCATGAGCCGCGTGGCGTGCGAGACTGCAAGCTGCACCGGTTTTGTACTGGTGACCGGTGAGATTACAACCACCGCATATGTGGATATTCCCAAGATTGTAAGGGACACCGTAAAGGAAATCGGCTATGACAAATCTGAGTATGGATTTGACGGCAATACCTGCGCCGTCATGGTTGCCATCGACGAGCAGTCTGCCGATATTGCAATGGGCGTGGACAAGGCGTTGGAAGCGAGAGAAGCGGCGATGACGAATGAGGAGCTGGAGGCGATTGGCGCAGGGGATCAGGGTATGATGTTCGGTTACGCGACCAATGAGACGGAAGAATATATGCCGTATCCGATTTCCCTTGCCCACAAGCTGACCAGACAGCTTACCAAGGTGCGCAAGGACGGCACGCTGCCGTATCTTCGTCCGGACGGAAAGAGTCAGGTTTCCGTGCAGTATGATGAAAACGGAAAGCCCCTCAGACTGGAAGCAGTGGTGCTCTCCACCCAGCATGATCCGGAGGTATCACAGGAACAGATTCATGCAGATATTAAGAAGTATGTGTTTGACGCAGTACTGCCTGCTTCGCTCTTGGATGATGACACAAAATATTTTATCAATCCTACGGGACGCTTTGTTATCGGCGGACCTCATGGTGATGCGGGTCTTACCGGACGTAAGATTATCGTGGATACTTATGGCGGCTATGCGCGTCACGGCGGCGGCGCATTTTCCGGCAAGGACTGCACTAAGGTAGACCGTTCCGCAGCTTACGCAGCCCGCTACGTTGCCAAAAATATCGTAGCTGCAGGACTGGCTGACAAGTGTGAAATTCAGCTTTCCTATGCCATTGGCGTGGCCAGACCGACTTCTGTCTGTGTGGAAACCTTTGGTACAGGCAAGCTGCCTGAGCTGGAGCTGGTAAAGATTGTGCGTGAGAACTTTGACCTTCGTCCGGCAGGCATCATCAAAATGCTGGATTTGCGCCGTCCTATTTACAAGCAGACGGCAGCATACGGACACTTTGGCAGGAATGATTTGGACTTGCCGTGGGAGAAGCTAGACAAGGTAGAATTGTTGAAAAAGTATTTGTAAAATCAAAATCAAAGATTTTAATGGAAAACTGCCTGCTGTCACTTGTTTGGCGGCAGGTATTTTTTTGCAAAAAAACGACATTCTTTTCGTAGAAAAAACTATTGCATTTCCCTGTAAAGTGCTATATAGTATATCGGACGCATGGGAAAGCGCATTGCGCGTGGGAATACAGGGAAGGTCAAATATATAGGACAGCGCGGAAAGGCAGGAAATGATGACAAAGGACATGACACAGGGAAAACCGGTAAAGCTGATACTGGGGTTTGCAGTTCCCTTGCTTTTTGGGTATTTATTTCAGCAGTTTTACAATCTGATAGACACCTTGATTGTGGGACAGTATCTTGGAGTAAATCCACTGGCGGCAGTAGGTTCGACAGGTTCCGTTAATTTTCTGGTAATTGGTTTCTGTATGGGAATCTGCGTGGGATTTTCGATTCCGATAGCCCATAAGTTTGGCGCAGGGGATTTTGCCGGTCTGCGAAAATTTGTTGCCAACAGTGTGTGGCTTGGAGTGGCTTTTTCGGCTGTTATGACGATTGTTACAGTGGCTTTCTGCCGCAATATTCTCTATCTGATGGATACGCCGCCGGATATCATTGACGATGCCTATGCATATATCGTGGTGATTTTTATCGGAATACCTACGGTATTTCTGTATAATATACTTTCAGGCATTATTCGGGCGCTGGGGGACAGCAGGACGCCGGTTGTTTTTCTGGTGCTTTCTTCACTGGTTAATATTGGGCTTGACCTGCTGTTTATTGTGCGTCTCGGCATGGGGGTGGAGGGCGCTGCGTGGGCGACTGTTATCTCACAGGGGCTTTCAGGGATTTTGTGTCTGATATTTATGATAAAAAAATTTGAGATTCTGCGGATTCGGAAGGAAGAGTGGAAGCCGGAGCTGCATATGATGGGCAGCCTGTGCGGTATGGGAATTCCGATGGGACTGCAATACTCTATCACGGCAATCGGCAGCGTCGTACTGCAGACTGCTGTAAACGGGCTGGGCTCCATGGCGGTAGCCTCTGTCACGGCTGCAAATAAGATTGGCGGATTTCTGGCTTGCCCTTTTGATGCAATGGGATCGACCATGGCGACTTATGGCGGGCAGAATGTGGGAGCAAAGAAGCTTTTGCGGGTAAAGCAGGGAATGTATGCCTGCATCAAGCTGGGGGCGGCGTATGCGGTTATTGCCTTTTTGGTGGCATTTTTCTTTGGAGCGCCTCTGGGCAGGCTTTTTATAGAGGCAAAGGATACGGCGCTGGCTGAGACGATTGTGGAGAATGTGCGGTTGTTTCTGATGATTACCACAGCCTTCTATTTTCCGCTTGCCTTGGTTAATATCATTCGCTTTATGATACAGGGAATCGGTTTTCCTACTTTTGCTATTTTGGCGGGCGTGCTGGAGATGGTAGCACGTGCGCTTGCCGGTTTTGTGCTGGTGCCGCTCTTTGGCTTTCCGGCAGCGGCAATGGGGAGTCCTATCGCGTGGATTTTTGCAGATGCGTTTTTGATTCCGGCGTTTTTCCACGTCTATAAAAAGCTGCGGCTGCAGCTAGGGGAAGAAGCGTGAGCGCAGGCGGCTCAGCGCTCCTCTTGATAAAACAGTATGCCAAGCGTCCCGGGACCGCAGTGGCTGGAGATAACGCCGCCCGCCCGTGTGACATAAATGGCGGCAAAGTGGTTTAAGCTTTGCAGATATGCTTTTACGGATTCCACGATTGCCTCGCTGCATCCGGAGTGTGTGATAAAAACACAGTTTTTATCTGCCGTAAGCAGCGCGGGCTCCAAGTCCTTGGCATACTTTAAGAGGACGGATTGTAAGCTGCCGCGGTATTTTTTGGCTACCGTCATGGCGCCGTCCGTCACAATGATTTCCGGTTTCAGCTTAAGGGTGTTGGCTAATAGAGCCGTGACGGAGCTGCAGCGCCCGCCTCTGGCAAGATAGGTGAGCGTATCTACGACAAAGCTGGCGCGTACATCTTTTCTGCGTTCTTCTACCAGCCGTACAATCTCATCGATATGCTTTCCCTCTCTGGCAAGCCGCGCGGCATAGAGCACCTGCAGACCGATGCCTGTGGAAAGATTCATAGAGTCGATGACACGGATTTGACAGGCAGCGTCTAAATTGTCTGCGGTTTCGTTTATCATACGGATGACATTGCAGGTCGTACTCATTTTTTCGGAGATACCAAAAAAGAGAATGTCGTTTCCGGCGTCTGCGGCTGATTTCAAAATTTCCGACGCTTTTTCAAAGGTAACGGCGGCTGTTTTGGGTGTGGTGTGATTTTTGTCAGCCCATTCAAAAATTTCTTCCGGTGTGATTTCCGTTTTGTCATAATAGCTTTTTTCACCCATGACAATGCACAGGGGAATGATGCCGATATCGTATTGTTCCAAAAGCTCTTCTGATAAATCGCATGTGCTGTCCGCAATGATTTTAATCGTATGCATAAAGAATCCTTTCTTTTTAATGAATAACAGGTCTTCTACCATGCTGCAGAAGACCTGTTTTGCTTTACTTTGCGTTAGTTTGATACGGAAGATACGAGCACGCCGTTTACGTAGGTATTGGTGCGCAGCAAGGTGCAGGTGCTGCAGGAATAGATATATTCCGTATATGACTTGGTGCTGCCGTCATAATTGGCAACCACCGAATATTCTACCATTTGATTGTCGGTGTTATAGTATTCAACACGCTGCAGAGTGGTTTCGTCATTGGTAAAAATGGAGGTAGTATGACCCCAGCCGCCGTTGCTGCCCGTGCTGCTGCCTGACGAAGCCGTGCTGTTTGTACTGCCTGACAAAGCAGTGCTGCTGTTGGCGGCAGCGTTGTAAGAGTAAGCAGTGCTGTTAGTGTTCTGCGCAGCCTCGCGTTCTGCCTCCGCAATATCTGCGTAGCCGCCTGCGGTGCCCGCCGTGCGCTCCTCTGTGATGCCCGTGGTTACGTAATGGTTTACAACTGCGGAAATATCGTCGCCGAAAGTTTCCTTGATATCGACATAGGCGTCTGCGTAAGCCAGAGGATTAAAGAGAGCACCCTCAGTTCTGCCCTCGTACATGCCTGTAGTCAGATAGTGCATAAGATATGCATTTGTGTCATCACCGAAAGCAGCATCCAAATCGCTGTATGCCGACCGATAGGCATCTACGTTAAGAATTAGATCTGCCGTCCCGTTCTTTAGCAGTGTACTTACATAGTCTGCATTTATTTCGGCAGCAGATGCGGGGAGAGCGGAACCTATCAGGGCAAGCGCCGCGGTGCTGACTGCCAATGTTTTCTTTAGGCTCATATTTGATACCGAATCCTTTCTGTTTCGTAATTTATCTTGATTATATATTGACAGGATTTCTTTTGTCAACTGTCTCTTTATAACATGGGCAGACGATTTAAAATGGGGGTTACGCGAGTTGCTTTTTTCCGTTATAATAGACAAAACGAATGGCGCGCGGAAAGCGGCAGTGTATGGAGAGGACGCGTGGGCTGGCGGTATTTTGGAAGAAGGAGGAGGAAACAATGGTAAGACAGGAAGGAAACCGGCTGGTGATAGAGGAGGGGGCGGCAAAGGTGGTAATTGAGTGCTGGGGGGAGGATTCCCTGCGCGTGAGGATGACAGCGGAGCCTGTGATGGATGCAAATGACTGGGCGCTGTGCGAGCCGGTCAAAGAGGTAACGCCGGTGATTGCTTTTGAGGAAGTTGATACGACGGACCCGTGGTATCGGGGCAGCGAATGGGAAAAGTACCATCAGACAGGCATGGTGGCAACGCTTACAAACGGAAAAATAACAGCACGTGTCAGTGCCGAAGGGTGGATAAGCTACCTGAATGACAAAGGTGAAATCCTAACGGAAGAATATTGGCGCAACCGCAACCGTATCAACCGGTATTGCGTGCCGCTGCGGGTGGACGCCAGAGAGCTAAAGCCAATCAAGGGCAGCAGTGATTATGAATTGACGGCGCGGTTTGAGGCGTATGATGATGAAAAAATATTCGGCATGGGGCAGTATCAGGAAAAGCATCTGAACAAAAAAGGCGCGGTTTTGGAACTGGCGCATCGGAATTCGCAGGCGAGCGTGCCCTTTTTTGTGTCAAGCAGGGGATACGGCTTTTTCTGGAACAATCCTGCAATCGGGACGGCGAGCTTTGGCATGAACAAAACGGAGTGGTATGCAAAGAGCACCAAAAAGCTGGATTATTTTATTACGGCGGGCGATACGCCGGCGGATATCGAGCGCAATTACAGCGCGGCGGTGGGACGTACTCCCATGATGCCGGAGTTTGGCCTGGGGTATTGGCAGTGCAAGCTGCGCTACCGCAATCAGGAGGAGCTTCTTTCAGTGGCGAGAGAGCATAAGCGCAGAGGGCTTCCCATGGACGCGATTGTAGTGGATTTTTTCCACTGGACCATGCAGGGTGAGTTTCAATTTGAACCTCGTGACTGGCCGAATCCTGACGCTATGGCAGCAGAATTAAAGGAGATGGGGATTGAGACGGTGGTTTCCGTCTGGCCTACGATTGATGAGCGGAGCAAGTATTTTGGAGAAATGAGTGCAAAGGGCTATCTGGTGCGGGCGGACAGAGGCAATGCCAATCATATGACGTGGATGGGCAATACGGTCTTTTACGATGCAACCCACCCGGGGGCGCAAAAGTTTGTCTGGGAAAAGTGTAAGGAAAACTACTATAAAAAAGGAATCCGCATTTTCTGGCTGGACGAAGCGGAGCCGGAGTACGGTCCTTACGACTTTGATAATTATCGCTATTACGCGGGACCTGCACTTCAGTGTACCAATATTTATCCGCTGATGTATGCGAAGGGCTTTTATGACGGGCTGAAGGCGGAGGGAGAAAAGGAAATCCTCTCTTTGGTGCGCTGTGCATGGGCAGGCAGCCAGAAATTTGGCGCACTCACATGGTCCGGCGACATTCATTCTTCCTTCAGGGCTATGCGTGAACAGCTTCAGGCGGGGCTTAATATGGGCATGGCGGGGATTCCGTGGTGGACCTCTGACATTGGGGGCTTTGTGGGAGGCGATATCAGCGACCCGTATTTTAAGGAGCTTTTGGTGAGGTGGTTTGCATGGGGCGCATTCTGTCCCGTATTCCGTATGCACGGAGAGCGCTCGCCCTGGTATGAACGGGAACAGGAATTTATCAATAACGTGCGCCAGCTCACTTCGGGGCAGGATAACGAGGTATGGAGCTTTGGCGAGGACAATTATGAAATATTAAAGAAGTACTTGTTTGTGAGGGAAAGGCTGCGTCCGTATATCAGGGAGTGCATGAGACAGGCAAGCGAGACCGGCGCGCCGGTGATGCGCCCTATGTTTTTTGATTTTCCTGAGGATAAAGTCTGTTGGGAAACAGAGGACCAGTATATGTTTGGGGCAGACCTTTTGATAGCGCCTGTTATGGAAATGGGAATGCGGGAAAGAAGCGTATACCTGCCTGCGGGACTGTCGTGGACGGAAGCAAACACCGGCAGGCAGTATGACGGCGGCGAAAGAATTGTCGTGGAAGCGCCGCTGGACGTCCTTCCCGTATTTGTACGGGAAGGAAAACACATCGAAGTTTATTAGTTATAACGTCCGCAGCAGTATGGCGGCAATCTCAGCCATAAATCAGAACCCAGCTATCCAGCCAGCGTAAGAGCTTGTCAACGTAGGATATGCTGATGGTCTGACCTGACAGGACCGGATAGAACATAAGGAAGAGCCATACGGATGCAGCGGCATACAGACCGAAGAGCATTCGGTAGCTTCCTTCGTTCATCCGGTCTTTTCGCTGCTTGGCAGCGTACACAATCATCAAGATAACAAAAGGTACGCTGGGGAAGTAATGGTAAATAAAAGTAAGCCGCGGTACAAAGCACCAGGGAAGATATTGTGCAAGATAGCTGACGCTTAAGGCTGCGGCAGTCTTGTCCCTTTTGAAAATAGCATAGTACGCCACATAAAGGAAAGCGGGCATGCCGACCCACCATACAAGCGGGTTGCCAAAGGCGCTGATGCCCTGTCTGGTGTTGCTGCTGATAATGCCCGAATAATAGAAAATCGGACGTATCATAGTGGGCCATTCGTACCATGGAGAGGAATAACTGTGGGTGGCTTTTAAATTGGCGTGATAATCCAGCATGGAAAACTGGTTGTGCCACATTTTGGAAAACAATCCGTCGTAGCTGCCCACAAACGGTATATAGGAGAGGACATAAATAGCGGCTGGGACCAGAATAAAAAACACAACGCAGAACAGGCAGGTATTTCGGGTGTGGGAAGCAAAACAGCGCAGGATTCTTCTGTGTGTAATTCCGTTGGAGATACCGTCAGGGTCGTTTTTGGCGTAGCGGTACTCGCGGTAGCGCCTGTACAAAGTGGCAAAGAACAGGACGGCAAGCCCGATGCCGGCATAAACGCCCGTCCAT
Source organism: Lachnospiraceae bacterium (assembly GCA_013316825.1). Classification (GTDB taxonomy): domain Bacteria; phylum Bacillota; class Clostridia; order Lachnospirales; family Lachnospiraceae; genus Acetatifactor. The sequence goes on from WSLY01000007.1 coordinate 67,265, forward strand.
TTGCAGGCGATGCCAAGCCCCATGGAAATGCCGCAGGCGCCCAGCGGCAGCAGGGTTTTGCCAAGCGAGGTATCATAAAAGCTCATTCTGCAGTAGCGGTACATAAAGAAATACATTAGCAAAATGAAGAAGGTGACAAAAACATCGATGGTAGCAATCCTTGTCTGGGCAAAATGCATAAAGTCAACGGCAAACAAAAGACAGGCAAGTCCGGCAAGGGGGCGTTCTTTGGTGATGCCGCGTGCTATCAGATAAATGAGCGGCAGCATAAGGATGCCAAAGAGGGTACCCATAATGCGCCAGCCAAAAGGCGTCATGCCAAAAAGAGATATGCCGAGGGATATGATGCTCTTGCCCAGAGGCGGGTGCGTCGTTTCATAAGTGGGGAGCTCATGCAGGAATTCATAGGCTGTTCTGGCATGATAAATTTCGTCAAAATAAGTGCCGTTGCGGAAGCTTGGATTTTGCGGGAACAAATCCCCCTCGTCAAACAATTCATGGTAGTCCGGCGCGTTAAGGGGCATAAAAGCATTTTCGTCTTCATCGACCAGTACCAGTTCCATGATGGAAGCCTTGGCTGAGAGACAGGTGATTCTTAAATAACGGCTGTTATTCGGAAGAGCAACGGAATCCCAGCGGAAGACGGAGGCCATGCGGAAACGCTCCAAGTCCTCCACGGTATGCCACTCGTCGTTTATATTTTCTTTTACCTCAAGTGCAAAATCGCAGTTGTGATAGCAGCCGTTGTAATAGTAAAGGCGTGATGGAAGCTTATCCTCTCCGGCATAGAGCGTAATGGATTCGCCCTGCGCCAACAGGTATTGTGACTGCGGCGCTTTGGTATCGCCCAAATCATAAAGGGCAAAACAGGCGTAGACGGCAGTAATGACAAGAATAATGATAAAATCGGCAAGTTTAAAAGGCAGGGGCTTTGCCGAAGGTGCCGGCATATATTTCGGCGGTTTCGGTTCATCCGTTTTGTTGCGGCGTTTTGGCAGTGTGATGGGCGTAAAGGCAAAACCGCCTCCCTTTACCTTGAGCCGCAGAACGTCATATCGGTAAAGCGTCCGGTAATAAAGAAGGCCGCAGAGCACCATCAAAGCGGAAATAACAAGAAAGAGAGGCGCTTTCCGGTTGTAAGTCTGCGCATTGTAAAAGAAGAGAATGTAGGCGGTGTTGTAAAAATGCAGCGCGGAAAATCCTGTAAAGCACAGAAAAATTTCCTGTACGGGGCGTTTGACGTAAGATAACAGGAGCAGGATAAGGGCGGGGAAAAGATAGCGCTCATGCATCCTGACGGAAAACAGAAACATGGAAATAATCAAAACGCCTGCACAGGTAAAATAGCGGGAAGGATTTCTCCTGTTTTTAAAAAAGAAGTATGCGGACAGGAGCACAATCAGTACAATGATAACGGGGCTCCACTGTGCATAAGTCATAAAGAGCAGCCGGTTATCCTGTGAAATCCAGTTCAGACCGAAAAATCCCCAGAGATTAAAGGCGTTTACTGCAACATAGGGGTAGGAACTGAGCGTGGAGGCATATTGCGCAATGACCGTGCCGAGCTCAAAGGGCATACAGAGCAGAATCATGCAGAAGATGACGCAGAGTCCCGAAAACAAATTGTGGAAAAAGTAACGTATGGAAAAACGGTTGAGAAAAACATGATCCACAATGCCGTAAATCAGTACGGGAGTAAACACAAGCATCTGCGGCTTGAGTAAAACGCCGGCGCCGAAGGCGATATAGGCGGGGACCATTTTCTCTTCGGTTAAAAACAAGCACATCAGGACGACGCAGAGGGTAAAAACGGCATCTACCTGCCCCCAGACGGAGGAATTTAGGAAAATGGCGGGATTGAACAGGTACAAGGCAGAAAACAGTACGGCGCGCCCCTCATCCATCGCTTTCAGGGTAATGCGGTATACAAGAAGACCGATTGCCATATCGCAGAAAATTGCCGGCAGCTTTAAAAGAAGCAGGCAGACGCCTGACAAATACGGTATTTTGAACAGGGAAAAAATAGCGCCGATTACCCACAGCACATAGATAAAGCCGGGGGGATAGTCCGTAAAGGCGCCGGAAGAATAAAATTCTGAAAGTCCGTTTTCGTAGGCAAGTTTTGCCCAGCCGGCAAAGCAGGCGGTATCATTTGTGAAGCCCCTGCAAAAATAAGCGGCGATGCAGCGCAGAAGAAATGCAGCGCAGAAGACTGCTATGAACCATCGCCTTTTTAAAAAAGCCGAAATGCTGTCAATACGGCGGATACACAGAAGAAATCCGACTATGGTTATCAAAGCGGTCAAATGAATAACAAGCATGAGATACCCCCTTTTATACAGCGGCGTCTTCAGGGAAACGCACCGTTATTTCTTTGATATATATGAAATCATACCATAAAAGAAAGGAAAATACCATAAAAAGACATTGCGGCAGAAGAAAAAGATGTGTATAATAAAAATACATGGTAAGGGGGTGGCGGCATGGCAGAAAAGCCGGTAAAAAAGGCAGTATATATCGTAGGCACAGTGCTTTTGTCGCTGCTTGTCCTCTTTTGCGGGTATGAAATGGTCGCTGCCCGTATTGCTTCCAAGGAGGCGGAAAACGCCTATGGGGGGCTGGCTTTAAAAGTAGGGGCACGGACCGATACGGAAGAGCTGTCGGAAGCGATAGCGGAGGCGATTGCGCAGAACCAGTATCCGCCGCTTACGATTGACATGGATGCCCTGATGGAAATGAATGAGGATTTTAGGGGATGGCTGTATTTTCCTGCTCTGGACATTAGTTATCCCATCGTGCAGGGGGAGGACAACAACTATTATCTGAAACATTCTTTTGAGGGAGAGCGGATGAGTGCCGGCTGCATTTTTATGGACTGCGGCGCTTCGCCGGACTGGACGGACAGAAATACTTTTGTGTTTGGGCACAACATGCGTGATGAAAGCATGTTTGGCTCCTTTAAGCGCCTGATGGCGGACCCGACGCTGTGTCAGGTCAATACTTGCTTCTATATATACACAAAAGAGTATGTTTATACTTATGAGATATTTGCATTCTATGAAACCAAGTCCACCAGTGACAGATATATGACGTTTACTTCGGATGAAAATTATGATTTGTACGTGAAATGGGCAGTGGAACATTCCGAGTACAAGTCGGAAGCGGATTTGTCGCAGCGGGGTAATATCGTATCACTGTCTACCTGCTATGGTTCGGCGGGTACAAGCAGAAGGATGATTATCCATGGTGCGCTGACAGCCGCGGAAAATTACGAATGATTCAAAAAAACTGAACCTTTGGGTCACTTGGGACAGTCTTTATAAGTAGAAGGATATTGGATAGATTGTGGTTATGGGGAAAGGATGACTATCATGAAGAAGGGAAAAGCAAGAGCGCAATTCAAAAGAGCCATGGTAAGCCTGCTGACGGCGGCTATGATTGCCAGCGGCAGTATTGGTCTGACGACCATTACTTCAAGCGCTTCTGTTGCAGATGTTGATTTAAGTGACCCGCTGAAGTTTTCGGTTTACACCAACACTTATACCAACAGCAACCATGTGGAAGGGAATGTCGCAATCGGAAGCCTGCAGGCAGGTCTGGATATTTGGGAGGGCAAGTCATACATTGGTGATTTGGCAAATTCCAACGCATCTTTTAAGTGCAACGTAAGAGATGCAGTTGTAGCATTTGCCGCGAGCAATAGTGACGGCACGACCAATACGGCTGTGTGGCAGGAAGGACAGGGCTATAAGATTGCCATTATGTCCGGCGAAGATATTGTGCGGGAGTTTATTACCGACAATAAACTGACAGGCTATGAAAGCAGGACCGATATTGCAAGCAGAATCAGCACCGTAATCAATGCATGCAAAAATACGTCAGCCGCATTATATGCGCTGGAGGATGCAGAAACAGACAATCTTCTGATTTTAAATATTAGCGCTTCTGATTTTAACAGCAATGGGGATTATTATGATAAGCTGATTACAGAGAGCGCGAATGCCGGAAAGACCGTAGTTGTAAATGTTGCAGATTCCGGCAGTGTGGCGCTAAGCTACAGCATGAATGCCACCACGGTAGGCGGCGGACTTGGGCACCAGTCGTGGGCAGGCAATATTGTATGGAATTTTGGAAATGCTTCTTCGGTTAGTACAGGAGGCATATTTGGAACCGTACTGGCACCGTCGGCTTCCGTTACGAATTATGCAAATATAGTAGGTGCCGTTATTTGTAACAGTTTTGCACAGGGCGGGGAAGTACATCAGGTAAATTATACAAGAGGTATCCCGACGCAGCCAACGCCTACACCGGAACCAAGTGAAGAGCCAACGCCAAGCGAGGAACCGACCTCTACGCCGACCCCAAGCGAGGAACCGACGCCGAGTGAGGACCCGACGCCGACCCCGCCGGTGACGACCCCGACTCCAACACCGCCAGTGACGACGCCTACGCCGCCGGCAACAACGCCGACACCGGAGGACCCTACGCCTACACCGAGTGAGGAGCCGACCCCGACTCCAAGTGAAGAGCCGATGCCCACACCGGAGGCAGTGCCTACTCCGGCACCGGAAGAGCCTGACGTAAGAGGTGAAAGACGTTTTGTGGTGATTGAAGACGAAGATACTCCGCTTGCCGATGCAGCAGTACTTGGGGCAGGCAGACGTCCACAGACAGGAGATGCAAGTGATATTTGGACAATTGCATTCTTGGCGTCCGTATCCGGATTGGCAGCATGGATTTTGCAGGGAAAAAAGAAATAGAGATATATTGACAGAATGATAAGTCATAAAGGAGATTTCAGATGAAAAAGAAATTGACCGCATTATTATTAGTTGCAGTATGTAGTCTGTCTCTTGCAGGCTGTAAAGACAAGACCGATATGTCTGCTGCTGCGCGCGGACTGAAAGAAGAAAGCATCGTTTATATTGATGACGGCGCCGTAGCGCTTGCAGGTTCCATACAAAGCGCAGAAATGACGGAAGCAGAGGCAGCAAGAGCAGAAGAGCTTCGTGCGATTGCAACGGCAGCTTTGGATTTGGCGAATGCACAAAGAGAAGCGGCAGGGCTTTCGGCACTTAGTTGGAGTACGGATTTGGAGAGCTGTGCACAAATTAGGGCAATTGAAATTGTCAGCACTTTTTCTCACACGAGACCAAACGGAAGCGACTGGTACACCGTCAACAGTGATTTGCTGTGGGGTGAGAATCTGGCAAAGGGTTATAAGACGGCAGAAAGTCTTGTAGAAGCATGGATGGCTTCTCCCACACATGCAGCCAATATTTTGGATAGCAGCTATACAACTTGTGGCATAGCAGTATATGAAGTGGACGGCAAATTGTATTTTGCACAGGAATTTGGTTATTAAAAGTAGTATATAGTCAGTAAAGTAGCAGAAGGGCTTTGGCTGTAGCAGCCAAAGCCTTTTTTATCTATAGAAGATGGTTGATTTGTCAGTCTCGCATTGTGCATGTTCTATATTCCATAAGCAGACTAAAAAAACGCCGGACTTATGCCGTTCTTTGGCAGCTTGCGTATCACTGTATTTTTTATCAAACGAAAGCGGGTATGTGGTGGAATATACAACATGTACAATGACAACTGTATAATCACTATGTTTCGCAACCACCTAAAGCATCTTATGACAGAAGGAGACGAAGAAAATGTTTCATTACCGTGAAATTATGGAGAATATTATAGAGGAAGGGATTGCAAAAGGAAATATTGTGGGTGCCAATCTGCTTTTTATGCAGCATGGCAGGGAGCTTCATTTTTCCAGTCAGGGATATGCGGACAGGGAAGCAGGAGTGCCCATGAGCAGGGATACGATTTTTAGAATGTTTTCTATGACAAAACCGATTACGGCAGTGGCGGTGCTAATGCTTGCAGAACGCGGGAAGCTGGACTTATGGGACAGAGTGTCTATGTATATTCCGGAATTTGCACATATGAAGGTGATGGAGGAGAATGGCAGTCTGTGCTGTGCAAAGAGGGAGATAAACATTTGGGATTTGCTGACTATGACATCGGGCATTACCTATCCCGACATGGGCTGTGAACCCGGGAGGAGGATGGATGCGCTGTTTCAGGAAATTAAGGAGGAACTGGAGGCAGGGCATCCGACAGATACGATGATGTACTGCCGGAGAATAGCCGGTATCCCGCTTTGCTTTCACCCGGGAGAAAAATGGCGTTATGGGCTTTCGGCTGATATATTGGGAGGTATTGTGGAGGTAGTAAGCGGTAAAAAGTTTGGACAGTATCTGCAGGAAGAAATTTTTACACCGCTGCAGATGGAAGACACGGGGTTCTTTGTGCCGAAAGAGAAATGGCATCGTTTTGCGGCAAATTACAGATGGAGTGAGGAAACCAAACGGCTTGAGCCCTTTAGACAGAACCATTTAGGTCTGGAGGGATATCGGGAAGATGTTACTTACGAATCCGGTGGAGCGGGGCTGGTTTCCACCATAGATGATTACAGTCATTTTGCACAGATGCTTTTAAACGGCGGCAAGTATAACGGTGAAAAACTTTTGGGAAGAAAAACGATTGCGCTGATGACAACGAATCACTTAAATGCAGCGCAGGCTGTAGATTTTAACTGGGACAGTCTCTGGGGACATGGTTATGGCTGCCTGACGCGGGTATTGCAAAACCCCGGAGAGGCAGGCAGCAATGCAAGTGTGGGTGAATTCGGCTGGGATGGCTGGACGGGCAACTATATTACCATGGACCCGTCTGAAGAAATGACATTGCTCTATTTTATCCAAAAATGCGATGCAGGAACAACGCCGGAAATTCGCCGTTTGCGTATGACGGCTTATGCCGCTTTGGACTAATCGATATCGCGCACATGGCGCATATGTCCCTCTCAGTTAATCTTCTATATCTTCGTTTGCTGCGATTGCGGAAACAACGCTGGATATAACAGAAACGATAACGGCAAAAACAATAATCAGCAGGCCGCCGCCCAATAACAAAAGTTCCATAATGATGCTCCTTCCAAAATGCGTTTACTAAAGTAATTATAGCCTGTTTGCACAAAAACTACAATAAAAAATTGAAAAATATTCACCAAGAATTACAAATTTTTTGTATAAACGGTAGAAAGAATAGGAAAGAAGAGTTATAATAGAAAGTAAGAAACAGTTCCGGTCACAGGAGATAAGAACGAGCAGAGAAACGCACGAGGAACTATTTTGGGGAGCAGGGTTTGTAAAAATGTTTTGAGTGGTGATTGGTATGGAAGAGAAAAGTTATGTACTGAATCAAGAAATTTCACCGCAGATGACAGATGACGCAAAGATGGAATTGTATCTCTATTCTCTGCGCAAGATGGCAGAAAACAATTTAGAGAGTAACCGCGCTTTTATGACGGGGCTCTACAATCTGCGTGCTTTTCAGTATAAAGCGGCAGAAGAAATGCTTGAAAATCCGGAGCTTCGCTTTGCCCTGATTGTGATGGACATTGCGAATTTCAAGTCGGTAAACGAATTTTGCGGGCGTACAATGGGGGACGAGCTTTTAAAATGTATTGCAGGGGCATTTAAGGAGCATAGCGGCGAGCATGTGGTGCTTTCCCATTTTAGGGCGGATATTTTTGCTATGCTGACGCCTTTTCAGAAGGACAGCGATTTGATAGAAAAGATTAAGCGGATAGAGCAGCGGATAGAGGCGTTTCAAATCCCCTGCAAGGTGCTTCCTTCCTTTGGAATCTGCGTGGCGACGGACAGCAAAATGCCTGTGAGTCTGATGCGGGATTATGCAACTATGGCAATGAAAACTATTAAAGGCAAATTTTATGCGGATTATGCCTTTTTTAGTGACGAGATGCGGCAGACCATGCTGATGGAAAAACAAATAGAAAATGATATGGTCGAAGCGCTTAAGACGGGGCAGTTCAGGCTTTTTATCCAGCCCAAGGTCAATATGAAAAGCGGTGAGATTATTGGCGGCGAGGCTCTTGTCAGATGGCATCATCCCGTCAATGGCATCATTGGGCCGGGGCAGTTTATTCCGGTGTTGGAAAAAAACGGTTTTATTATCAATGTTGATATTCATGTATGGAACGAAGTATTCCGGTTTATAGGGAACAGGCTGCAGGAAGGAAAAAAGGTCGTCCCTATTTCTATCAATATTTCCCGTCTGCATGTATATGACAGCTCTTTCAGGGAAAATCTTGTGAAAATGAAGGAAGAATATCACGTGCCTCCAAAGCTGGTGCCGTTGGAGCTGACAGAAAGCGGTTTTTTGGAAGCGGCAGAAGTGATGTATGAAAACTTAAAGTATTTGAAGACGCAGGGTTTTACGCTGTCCATGGACGATTTTGGCACAGGATACTCTACCATGACTATGCTGAAAAACCAGCCTGTAGATGAGATAAAGATTGACAAGGGTTTTATGGATGATATACAAAATGACAGGAGCAGAATTGTCGTTAAAAATACAATTCATATGCTGAAAGAGCTTGACATGGACGTGATTGTAGAAGGTGTGGAGGATAAGGAACAGCAGGACTTTTTGATAGAATGCGGCTGTAGAAAAGCACAGGGCTTTTACTATTACAGACCGATGCCTGTGGAAGAATTTGAAGCGATTCTGGACGGCTGAAGCGGCATATTTGGACATTTGCGGGCATATGGTGATAAAAAAGCGCAGGTGCCGTTTATGAAACAGCAGATTGATAAGGCATTGGACCACTTGATATTCATACATAAAATCGAGACAGACAAAAGGAAAATTTCAGGTTCGATAAATGGAAAAGCTATCGGACTTGGAATTTTTTTATTTAGCATATTACTGGCATGGGGAGGACTTCTTTACCGCTATCCGGTGAGGATTTTGACAAGCGCGAACGTGGGAGACAGGAAACTGCCTATTTACAGCGTGGAAACGGGAGAGCCAAAGCTTGCACTGACTTTTGAGACCGCATGGGGAAATAGTGATATCATGGAAATTTTGAGGATTCTGCAGGAGCAGGAGGTGCATGTTACGTTCTTTGTGACCGGAGAGTGGGTGGAGGCATATCCGGAGGAGACAAAGGCAATTCTGGCGGCGGGTCATGACTTGGGAAACCATAGTGAAAGCCACTTGTATATGAGCAGGCTGACGGATTCGGAAAAAGAAGAGGAAATTCAGTGTGTACATGATAAGGTAAAGGCGCTGACCGGATATGAAATGTTTCTGTTCAGGGCGCCCCATAGCGATTATGACGACGCGGTTATGGAAATAGCAAAAGACTGCGGTTATTATGTGATAGAGTGGAATGTGGACAGCAAGGATTGGAAAGATTACGGCACAGAAACGATTGTCAGTACCGTCATGGAGGACAGACATTTGGGAAACGGCAGCATTCTTCTTTTGCATTGCGGGACACGATTTACTGCTTCGGCGCTGGAAATGCTGATTGTAGAGCTGAAAGAAAAAGATTTTTCGATAGTTCCGGTTTCAGAATTGATTTATTGGGAAAACTATTATATAAATCCGGATGGCAGACAGGTATCAAGAGTAGAGAATCCGTAAAAAATGCACAATTTTTACAAAGAATCACTCGGCAAAGTTTACAAAATTTAAACTATATTCAAAAAAAGACTGACATTTACACCTCGAGTTTGCTATTATTAATACATAAGGAGGAGCTGTCAGTATGTTTGAAATAGGTGAATATGTGGTTTGCGGAAATAATGGTGTCTGTCTGATTCAGGAGATTACAACGCTGCGTATGAGCGGGGTGGATCAAAATCGAAAATATTATATATTAAAACCGGTCTATTCGGCAGGTTCGACCATATATGTACCTGTGGATGCCCTGCAGTCGTCTATGCGCCGGATTCTTTCAAAGGAAGAGGCGACTGTGCTTCTTGATTCCATTCCGCAAGTGCAGGTGATGATAATAAAGGATGAGAAGACGGTGGAGGCACAATATCGGGAGTGTATGCAGTCAAACCGTTGTGATGAATTGGTGAAGCTTTTAAAGACGCTGGAAAACAGAAAAAAGAGCAGGCTGGAAAAAGGGCATAAAGTAACGGCATTGGATAGTCGTTATTATAAAATGGCAGAGGACAATCTCTGTGGTGAGCTTGCCATTGTACTTGGCATAACCCGTACCGAAGCGGTTAAATTTCTTGCCGGCAAAATGGAATGACCTTTACCTAAAGCGCAGCTTTTTTTCTGCCGATATAGGTTAAGTAAAAGTGCACCGGCATCACAAAAAGCACAGGAGAAAAAATGTGATAACCATTAGTCTTTGTATGATAGTAAAAAATGAAGAAAAGGTTTTGCAGCGCTGCCTTGACACGGTAGCGGATTTGGTGGAGGAGCTGGTAATTGTGGACACCGGCTCTACGGACAAAACCATGCAGCTTGCAGCTGCCTATCCCCATGTAAAGCTTTATGAATTTCCGTGGATTGACAATTTTGCTGCGGCAAGAAATTTTGCTTTTTCTAAAGCGACGCAGGAGTACATATATTCCGCAGATGCGGATGAGGTATTGGATGAGACAAATAGAGAACGGTTTCGAGACCTAAAGGCGGCGCTGCTTCCGGAGGTGGAAATCGTGCAGATGAAATATGGAAACCAACTGCAGTTTGGAACGGTATACAACTATGATGAGGAATACAGGCCAAAGCTTTTTAAACGGCAGCGTTCTTTTGTGTGGGAGGGTGCCATACATGAAACCGTTTGTACAACGCCGGTTATTTATGACAGTGATATCGTTATTACCCATATGCCGCAGAGCTCCCATGCGGGGAGAGATTTTGCCGCATTTGAAAGGCTTGCGGAAAGAGGGGAGAGACTGTCAAAGCGGCTCCATAACATGTATGCAAAGGAGCTTTTTATTGCGGGATGCGACGAAGATTTTGTGCGGGCAGGCGCTTTTTTTGAACAATCGGCACAGGATACGGAAAGGGACGGCGAGGAAATAAAAGAAGCGTGTCTTTTAGCAGCCTCTGCTGCAAGGCGGAGGGGAGATGTCTGTCGGTTTTTCAAGTATGCGCTCAAAGTGATTGCGGATGAAGGCTGCTCGGAAATATGCTGTGAGCTTGGAGATTTTTATGCAGCCCGTCAGGATTATGAGGAAGCGGCAATTTGGTATTATAATGCCTGCTATGAGACGGAAGCACTGCTGACGCTAAAAAGCAAGGGAGCAGAGACACTAAAAAAGCTGGCGGCATGTTATGAGAAGCTTGGGATGCCCGAGGTGGCAGAAAGCTATCGGGCAGAAATAGAATTGGTAAAAGTGTAGGAAAAACAGGGGATAAATCTTGTGCAAGGTATCCACTAGCCAAAAAAGAAAAAGCGTGTTAAGATAGCAATACACTACCTGTTGAGTTGAATGAAACGAGGAAAGGCAGAAAGAAAATTTCTGCCTTAGTCATCATTTGATTCAGGAGGTTTTTTTATGTACAAAATGGAACATGTTTTGTGGCGCGGTGTTTTGACGGTGATAACTGCCGCTGCCATGTTTGTATTGCTGTACCGTTATACCTGTGCGGAGGAGATAGCGGGTGAGGAAGTGTATTTTACGCATACGCACGCGGCAGGCTGCAAGACACTGCAGAGCGTAAGCTGTCCCAACAATCATGGTTTCTATTATCATACAAGCGATAGTGGAACCTTTCATTGTCAGACCTGCGGGGCACAGACACATCATATTTTACAGATGGATGTGTACCGATGCAGTCAGACAGGGGATACCTGGCAGGAAAATGCTTATAACCAGTGTAGTGTATGCGGAACGATAAAGACCCGCTGGGGCGGCTCTCCCGGACTGCATTACTATAATATTGAAAAGAACAACTGCGGGTTTTCGGAGGGAGAGCGTACCATAGGGATTCAGATTACCGCCAATGGAGCGTGGACAAATCAGGGAGTAGTCCTTACGGCAAAGCAGACCGTATGGAAAGACGATAAAGCGGGCGATATTGCCTTTGATTGGGCGGGAGGCAGTCTGCTGGCGGCGGAAAACGGCGTCTATACAGTCAACGCCAGAAATGGCGCAGGCGATTGTGTCACGGCGTCGATAACGGTAAGCTGTATCGACAGGACACAGCCGGTCATTTTGTCGGTGTCGGGAGATACGCAGAGCATGACTGCGAGCGGTATTTCTATTTTTGTTGCGGCATCGGACAAAGAGAGCGGGCTTGCGGACACGCCGTATTCCTTTGACGGCGGTGCGACATGGACAGCGGAGGCCTCCTGCTGGCTGGAGAACGGGCGGGAAATTTCCTTGTGTGTCCGTGATAAAGCGGGCAATATAAGCGGCAAGAGCATAAAAAGAAGCGATTTTCCCTATCCGCCTCCTGCGCCTACACCCGCGCCGCAAGCGCCTGCGCCTACATTTGTGCCCACGCCTGCGCCGCAGTCCACACCGGTACCGTCTTTGTCCGATCCGAATGCGGATGGCAAAAGTCAGAATGGAAACGGACAGACTGCCGGCGGACAGAAAGATAAAAACGGCGGGACATTTTCTGACAAGGGTAATGTAGCAGCCAAATCCCAAAGTGCGGGTACAAATGAAGTGGCGGAAGGCGGAAAAGCAGGAAGCGGAAGGGACATTGCAGAACAAGGAGCCCGTTATCGGGGCGGCTCTTTTCGCCAGATAAAACTGCAGCCGGCAATTTTGAAAGAAGGATTGGGGGAAGACTGCAGCGGAAGCGGCTTTCGCGTGGTACGAATGGATAAAGCGAAGGCGGCAGATATGCGGAAAGCAGGCGAGGAGGCAATGGCAGATTATATGCAGGCGGTTGTCTTGGGCGGAGGAGACAGGTATGCCCTGAAAAGCAGTCTGCCGGCAGCAGCCGCTAAAAGGTCCGTAATGGAGCAAGTTGTAAGCAGGATAAAGGAACATGCAGGGCTGGCGGCAGGCATAATATTGTTTTGCATTGGCTTGCTTTGGTGCTGCCGTGCGGTATGGCTCTACACGGCGGAGCTGTACTGCTATGATGCGGGAAATACATACCGACGGCTGGGAATCCTGCCGATTAAGAAAAGAAAAAAGGAACTGGAGCTTTATCTGCCTGATGACATGCTGGCAAAAACAGGAATCCCCAGATATCGTCTTGTGGTGAAAAGCGGGCTGATAAAGCGCTTCGGCAAAATGGATTTGGTGGTGTACAGCGATGCGTACAGTCTGCGGCGTCCACTGGAAGAATGTGTGGACTTTGTGCTTTAGACATGCTAAAATATACTTCGATATCATGAAAACATGCCGCATTGTATGGGCAGTATATAGATGGGAGAGAGTATGAGCTGGGAAAAGAGTGTCAGGCGGGTAGTTCCTTACGTACCAGGAGAGCAGCCAAAGCAGAAGGGAATTATCAAATTAAACACAAATGAAAATCCGTATCCGCCTGCACCAGGAGTAGAGAGAAGGCTGAAAGAAATTGACTGCGGCACACTGCGTCTGTATCCTGATCCGGACGCAGGTGTGCTGGCAAAGGAGCTGGCGGTTTATTACGGTTTGAAACCTTCGCAGATTTTTGTGGGGGTAGGCTCAGATGATGTGATTTCCATAGCTTTTTTGACATTTTTCAATTCGGACAAGCCGGTTCTTTTTCCGGATGTTACGTATTCCTTTTATGATGTATGGGCTGATTTGTACAGGATTCCCTATAAGCTTTGTCCGCTGGATGCTGATTTTAGGATAAATCCGGAGGACTACAGGCAGGAAAATGGCGGGATTATATTTCCCAATCCCAATGCGCCGACGGGAGTGCTTGAGTCCGTGGATACGGTAGAGGAAATTCTCAAGGCAAATCCCAAGGTGGTAGTGATTGTGGATGAGGCGTACATCGACTTTGGCGGTGAGAGCTGCCTGCCGCTGTTGTCCCGATATGAAAATCTTTTGGTGGTGCAGACCTTTTCCAAGTCCCGTTCCATGGCGGGAATGCGCATCGGTTTTGCCATAGGAAGCGAAAAACTGATACGGTATTTGAATGATGTTAAGTTTTCCTTTAATTCTTATACGATGAACCTGCCTGCGCAGCTTCTCGGTGCTGAGGCAGTGCGGGATAAGGATTATTTTTTAAAAACCTGCAGCAAAATCATGGAAACGAGGGAGTGGGTGAAAGGAGAGCTTCAAAAACTGGATTTTCATTTTCCGGATTCCAAAGCCAATTTTCTTTTTGCCGCCCACAAAACCATAAGCGGAAAAGAGATATTCACAGCGCTGCGGGAGAGGGGAATTTATGTCAGGCATTGGGACAAGCCCCGCATCGAAAACTATCTTAGGATTACCATCGGCACGCGAGAGGAAATGGATAAGCTGTTAGAAGCGCTCTCGGAGATTGTCGCAAAATAAAACAAGTGTTGTGCGGAGCGTTTTAAGCAGCACGGAAAAGAGGAAGCTATGCAGTTTTTAAAGGATATGTGCAAGGGGGCGGTCATTGGCATCGCCAATATCATACCCGGGGTCAGCGGCGGCACTATGGCGGTGTCGATGGGAATTTATGACAGGCTGATTCATTGCATTACCCATTTATTTAAAGAATTTAAAAAAAGTATCTTATTTTTGATTCCCATTATTTTAGGAGCGGGGATTGCACTTGTAGCGAGTGCCTTTGGTCTGGAATATTTATTTGGCAATTATCCTGTTCCGACCAACCTTTTGTTTATCGGTCTGATATTAGGCGGACTGCCCGCTATGTGCAAAAAGGTGAAGGGCAAGCGGGTAAATGCAGGGCATATTGCGGCTTTCGCCATATTCTTTGTGCTGGTTGCAGGGCTTGCGCTGATGGGAGAAAAGGAGGGCGCGGCGGCCGACATGAGTTTCAGTCTTTTGAATGTGATAAAGCTGTTCGGCGTCGGCATAATTGCATCCGCTACCATGGTAATTCCCGGGGTCAGCGGCTCCATGATACTTTTGCTGATTGGCTATTATCATCCGATAATTGAAGCAGTCAGCTCGTTTATGCGGGCGCTGGTTTCCTTTGATATGAAAGGGATACTGCATGGAATGGGGATTTTGGTGCCTGCCGGAATCGGTATCATAGTCGGCATTTTTGCCATAGCAAAGCTGATTGAAATTGTCTTTGAAAAATTTCCGCTCTATGCATTCTGGG
Source organism: Lachnospiraceae bacterium (assembly GCA_013316825.1). Classification (GTDB taxonomy): domain Bacteria; phylum Bacillota; class Clostridia; order Lachnospirales; family Lachnospiraceae; genus Acetatifactor. Next base: position 82,325 of record WSLY01000007.1, read on the forward strand.
CAATTATCGGCTTAATTGTGGCGTCTCCGGTTGCCATTGTGCTGATGAATCTGGCGAGCTTTTCGGGCGTTACCGTACTCACGGCACTGATAAGTGTAATAACGCTGGCGGTGGGCTTTTTTGTGTCCATGAAGCTGGGAGAATAAACGAAAAACAGGAAGATACGGATGGAAGCATATACGGATTTTGCCTATGTCTATGATACCTTCATGGACGAGACGCCTTATGAGAAATGGCGGGATTTTATCGTAGGAACAATAGAAAAATATGGGATATCCAAGCCGGTAAAGGGGAAGCTGCCTATAAAAGAGACAGAGGCGTCGGGGCAGGAAGCGGTGCAGAACTCTCTCAAAGAAGAGCAGAATTTGATATTGGATTTGGGGTGCGGTACCGGAACCCTTACGGAAATGCTTGCCGATGCCGGCTATGATATGATTGGAGTAGACAATTCCCCTGACATGCTGGAGCTTGCGATGGAAAAGCGGGACAGCAGGGGACATGAAACGCTTTATTTACTGCAGGATATGCGTAAGCTGGAGCTTTATGGCACTGTGGGAACGGTGATAAGCGTCTGCGATTCCCTCAACTATATCCTGCAGGAAGAGGAGCTTCTGCAGGTATTTAAACGGGTCGAAAATTACTTGTTTCCAGGCGGGCTCTTTCTCTTTGACTTCAATACGGTTTATAAGTATGCGGAGGTTATGGGGGATATGACGGTAGCGGAAAATCGGGAGACATGCAGTTTTATCTGGGAAAATTCCTATTATCCTGAGGAAGAGGTCAACGAATATGAAGTGACTGTGTTTGTGCGGGAGGGTGGAGCGTCCTCAAAGTGCTATCGGAAATTTTCAGAGACTCACTATCAAAGAGGATACACGGAAGAACAGATGCGCCGGCTTTTAGAAGCGGCGGGCATGAAAATAGAGCTTGTGCTGGATGCAGACACGCTTGCAGAAACGACTGATAAGAGCGAAAGAATCTATATGGCGGCACGATGCATGAAAGAAACGGAAAGCCTAAAGAGGCGTTGAGAAGGGCCGCATGTGCAGGCACGGAGGATAATGATGGAAGATTATTTGGTGAGAGCGACGGCGGCGCAGGCGCAGATACGTGCCTTTGCCTGTACAACAAGACAGACGGTGGAAGCGGCAAGGCAGGCACACAATACCAGTCCGGTGGCGACGGCGGCACTGGGGCGGCTTTTGGCGGCAGGCTGTATGATGGGCAGCATGTTAAAGGGAGAAAAGGATTTGCTGACGCTGCAGATTTCGGCGGACGGTCCGATGGAGAGTGCGACGGTAACGGCGGATACCGCAGGAAATGTGAAGGGCTATGTGGGAAACCCCATGGTGATTCTTCCTGCAAATGCTTCCGGCAAGCTGGATGTGGCGGGCGCGGTGGGAAGCGGTATGCTGCGCGTGATAAAGGATATGGGGTTAAAAGAACCTTATGTGGGACAGACTAGCCTTCAGACAGGAGAGATTGCGGAGGATTTGACGTATTATTTTGCCGCTTCTGAGCAGGTGCCGTCTTGTGTGGGGCTCGGGGTACTGATGGAGAAGGACAATACAGTAAGGCAGGCAGGCGGCTTTATTGTACAGCTCATGCCTTTTGCGGAGGATGCCGTAATTGACAGGCTGGAAGAAAATCTGAAGGAGATACAGTCTGTGACGGCGCTTCTGGAGCAGGGCGATACGCCCCGGCAAATATTGGAGAAGGTGCTTGCGGGGCTGGAGGTAGTATTTACGGATACCATGCCGGTTCGGTTTTTGTGCAGCTGCAGCAAGGAAAGGGTAGAAAAGGCGCTGATTAGTCTTGGACGCTCCCAACTGCAGGAGCTGATTGACGAGGGGGAAGAGATTGAAGTCAACTGCCATTTTTGCGGCAAAAAATATACATTTTCCATAGATGAGCTGAAAAGGTTGAAAGAAAAGTGATTTCAACTGTTGCATTTGAGTCCGCCGAAGCGGACATGCAGAAATGAGGTTGTCATGAGACAAGGATTTGTAAAGGTAGCGGCGATTACGCCAAAAATCAAAGTAGCGGAACCGCAGTATAATGCGGAGCAGATAAAGGAACGGCTTTTGGAGGCATATGAAAAGGGCGCTAAGGTAATTGTCTTTCCGGAGCTTTGTCTGACCGGCTATACATGTTGCGATCTTTTTTTGCAGGAACTTCTGCTTAAGGAAGCGCTGCGGCAGCTTATGGGGCTTGCAGCATTTACCGCAGGGCATGACAGTCTGGTTTTCGTGGGGCTTCCTTTTGAGAAGGACGGAAAGCTCTATAATGTGGCGGCAGCGATACAGGACGGCGTGATTCTGGGTATGGTGCCGAAGATGCATATTCCCGTTTATGCGGAGTTTTATGAGGGCAGATATTTTGCTGCCGGACAGGAAGATGTGACGACAGTGTCGGTAGGGGGCGAGGAGGTTCCCTTTGGATGCAATATACTGTTTGAAACGGAGGCGGTGAAAGGGCTTTTGGTGGCGTGTGAAATCTGTGAGGATTTCTGGGTGCCAAACCCGCCGGCAACAGCGCACGCGCTTGCGGGTGCGACGCTTATTGTCAATCTTTCTGCGTCCAATGAAACCGTTGGCAAGGATGCATACCGCGAGATGCTGGTAAAGTCTTCCAGCGCGCGCCTGCTTGCGGGATATGTCTATGCCAGTGCGGGAGAAGGAGAATCTACGCAGGATTTGGTGTTTGGCGGGCATAATATCATTGCGGAAAATGGGGTTGTGCTTTCGCAGGCAAAGCGTTTTTCCTGTGAGAGTGTTTATGCCGATATCGATATTTTCAGGCTGCGCACGGAACGCCGCCGCATGTCAACCTTTGGACAAAAGGCGGACAAGGAATATGTGGTAGTTCCTTTTGCTTTAAAGCAGGAGGAAACCAGACTGGAGCGTACCTTTAACCGTATGCCCTTTGTGCCTTCGGACAGGACGGAGCGGGAAAAGCGGTGTGAAGAAATTCTTTCCATTCAATCATACGGTCTGAAGAAGCGGTTTGCGCATACAGGCTTAAAGAAGGCTGTTGTCGGGGTGTCGGGCGGATTGGATTCTACGCTGGCGCTGTTGGTTACGGTGCGCGCCTTTGATATGCTGGGGCTGCCCAGAGAAAACATGATAGCCGTTACCATGCCCTGCTTCGGCACAACGGACAGAACATACGAAAACGCGTGCAATATGGCGCGCGCTTTAGGCGCGCAGCTACGGGAAGTCAATATTGAAAAGGCGGTGAAGGTTCACTTTGCGGATATTGGGCAGAATCCGGATACGCATGATGTGACTTATGAGAACGCGCAGGCGCGGGAGCGCACGCAGGTGCTGATGGATATTGCCAATAAGGAAAACGGGCTTGTGATTGGCACAGGTGATATGTCGGAGCTTGCACTCGGCTTTGCAACCTACAATGGAGACCATATGTCCATGTACGGTGTAAATGCAGGTGTGCCCAAGACGCTGGTCCGCCATCTGGTTCGCTTTTATGCAGATACCTGTGAGGATAGAAAGCTTCAGGAAATTCTTTTGGATGTGCTGGATACGCCGGTCAGTCCCGAGCTTCTGCCACCCGTGGACGGCGTGATTGCCCAGCGGACGGAGGACTTGGTAGGCCCTTATGAGCTGCATGACTTTTTCCTTTACTATATGCTGCGCTGCGGCTTTGAACCGGCAAAAATATACCGCATTGCAAGACTTTCCTTTAGGGGACAGTATGACGATGCGGTGATACGAAAGTGGATGAAGTTGTTTTACCGCCGGTTTTTCAGCCAGCAGTTTAAGCGCTCCTGCCTGCCGGATGGTCCGAAGGTAGGTAGTGTGGCAGTTTCTCCAAGGGGAGATTTGCGTATGCCTTCCGACGCCAGCGCTGCGCTGTGGCTCAGGCAGGCAGAGGAGCTTTGAACAGATTATTCGCTGATATCGCCGGCAGCGGCGGCTTTTTCTAATGCAGCCTGTATCGCTTGCAGCAGGACAAGGGAGGTATATTTGTTTTCATCTGTATAAGTGATGCCTTCCAGAGACTGCTTTTCGTAAATTTGTCCGGCGATGGACTGGGTGGCAGGCTCAAGCAGCGGATACATGGTGGTGACTGCTTCATCCAGATTAACCAGACGGATGGAAGTTATGCAGTCGCGCTCAACGATAACTTCTACGTCTACAGTGTGGTCGCTTAAAACCAGAGAAGTAGTGTATACGCCAGGTATGTAAGAGGTTTCTATGGATTTTGTTTCGCCCCTGCTATCGGCGGGCGCTTCATTGCCGCTGACGGTTCCCGTCCCACGCGGAGAAGCCGGCTTATCGGGTTTCTTGTTGTGGGGAACGAACATAATGACAAGCAGGACAATGAACAGAATACCCAGTACGGCGAAAATTCCCGTGTATATCAATTCCTTCAGATGGAGTACCACAATTTTTGTTTTAGAACTCATAGAATATCCCTGCATCTTTCTTTTATATACCATATGCGTAAAGGGAATGAGTTAGCACAGAATTCTATTGACAAGAGAAGCAATAAATTGTTATGATGTAACAGGACAAGGGCGTTCTTAAGGGATGAGAGCGTCCTTATTTTGTGTTTTGAATCGCCTAAAAGAATATGAAGTGTGGAAAGGAGAAAGACGATTATGAAATATCATACGAAAGAGGATATTTTAAGGCTGGCAGAGGAGGAGGATGTGGAGTTTATCCGCCTGCAGTTTACAGATATATTTGGCAATCTCAAGAATATAGCGGTTACGGCGAGCCAACTGCAAAAAGCGCTGGATAATAAATGTATGTTTGACGGCTCTTCCATAGAGGGCTTTGCCAGTGAAGAGGAATCGGATATGTGCCTGTATCCTGATTTTTCTACACTGGAGATTTTTCCATGGCGTCCCCAGCAGGGCAAGGTAGCGCGGATGATTTGCGATGTCCGCAGACCGGACGGAAGTCCTTTTGAGGGGGACCCGCGGTATGTGCTGAAGCGTGCGGTACAGGAGGCTGAAAAGATGGGTTATACCTTTAATGTAGGTCCGGAATGTGAGTTTTTTCTGTTTCACACGGACGAAAACGCCCTGCCGACCACCATTACGTATGAGCAGGCAGGATATTTTGACATGGGTCCGATTGACTTTGGCGAAAATGCCCGCAGGGATATGATTATGACGTTGGAGGAGATGGGGTTTGAAATAGAAGCCTCCCACCACGAGGCGGCACCGGCACAGCACGAGATTGATTTTAAGTATGACGAGGCGCTGATTACGGCGGACAATATTATGACCTTTAAGCTGGCTGTCAAAACGATAGCAAGGCGGCATGGGCTTCATGCAACCTTTATGCCGAAGCCGAAGCAGGGGGTGTGCGGCTCCGGTATGCATATCAACATGTCTCTGTTTCGGGACGGCAAAAATATATTTTGCGACGAGAGTGATGTAAGGGGGATGAGCAGGGAGGCATACTGGTTTATTGGCGGACTGATGCAGCATGTAAAGGGAATGGCGGCAATTACCAATCCGCTTGTCAATTCCTACAAACGGCTTGTTCCGGGCTATGAGGCGCCCGTCTATGTGGCGTGGAGTGCCAAAAACCGCCGTCCGCTTATCCGCATTCCTGCTTCACGTGGGGAAGATATGCGGATTGAACTGCGCAGTCCGGACCCTTCTGCCAATCCGTACCTGACGCTGGCACTTTGCCTGATGGCGGGTCTTGACGGCATCAGAAATCACATTGAGCCGCCTGAGAGCATTGATACCAATGTGGCAGATATGAGCGAGGCAGAGAGAAAGCGGCTGGGGATTGCGGCGCTTCCCGGGACGCTTATCGAGGCAATCGGCGAGCTGGAAAAGGATACTTTTGTGCAGGAGGTTTTGGGGAAACATATATCAGAAAAGTATATTGCGGCAAAGAAAGCAGAATGGCAGAGATACCGTTCTCAGGTGACAGAGTGGGAAATCAACGAATATTTATATAAATTCTAGCGCCATCCTTTTGTGGACACAGAGGAGGTGGACATGTGATAAATATTATAGTTGTTTTTCCGCAGCAGGAAAACGCTCGAAGCATCCGGAACATTCTGGTAAAAAATGGCTTTCATGTTGTGGGAGTCTGCGTCACGGGAACACAGGCTGTCAGCCAGATGGACGGACTGAACGGCGGTATTGTGATTTGCGGCTATAAAATGGCGGATATGTTGTATTCCCAGCTTCATGAGCTTTTGCCGTCAGGTTTTGAGATGCTGCTGTTAGCTTCCGGACAACATCTAAATGAATGTCTCGGCAATGATATCGTTTGTGTGTCCATGCCGCTCAAGGTACATGAGCTCGTCAGCACGGTGGGCATGATGGCGGAAAATCAGGAACGGCGCAGGCGCAGGCAGCGCAGTATGCCGAAGCAGCGCAGTCAGGAAGAGCAGACGGTGATTGTGGAAGCCAAGGCGCTTTTGATGGAGCGAAACAATATGACGGAGGAGGAAGCACACCGTTACCTGCAAAAATGCAGCATGGACAGCGCTACCGGTATGACGGAGACTGCGGCAATGGTACTCGCAATGATGAAGACTTAAGCAAGTGGACGTATAATAGCATTTTTTGCATAGTAAAAGCCAGAGAAATCCATAGATATATGAGAAATTGCTCATATAGTAATGGTAAAGAGGCAAAGGACTATGCATATATGAAATTTGTAAAAATGCATGGATGCGGCAATGACTACATCTACGTGGACGGCAGCGTGGAAAAAATAGCGCAGGAAGATAAGCCTGCGCTGGCAAAAAGGCTTAGCGACAGGCATTTTGGGGTTGGAGGAGACGGTGTTATCTTTATCAATCCATCCGGGGAAGCAGATTTTGAGATGGAGATGTATAATGCGGACGGAAGCCGCGCGGAAATGTGCGGCAACGGCATCCGCTGCGTGGCTAAATATGTGTACGACAGGGGGCTTACCTCCAAAAAGAAAATCAGTATTATCAGCGCGGGACAGGTAAAAGAGCTGAAGCTTGCCATTCAGGATAAAAAAGTTGTTTTTGTAAAGGTCAATATGGGGTCGCCGGAATTTATGCCTGAGCCAGAAGTTATGGAAGCGCCTGAAATAGTAAACATGATGAAGCTTCCGGCGGAACAGATAACGGCAGGCGCAAAACAGATGATAGACGAACCGATCTTTTTGTTTGGAAACGAGTACCGCATGACCTGCGTATCCATGGGCAATCCTCATGCGGTTTTGTTTGTGGAGGATTTAAAGGAGCTTGCCATAGAGAAGCTTGGGAGCGCAATAGAAAACCATACGCTTTTTCCAAAGCGCACCAATGTGGAATTTGTAAAGGTGGTCGATAGAAGCACCATAGAAATGCGGGTGTGGGAAAGAGGTACGGGCGAAACCTTGGCGTGCGGCACCGGCGCATGTGCGGCGGCAGCGGCATGTATGGTCAACAATCTGACCGATGAACAGGTTACGGCAAAGCTTGCAGGCGGCGATTTGGAAATATTCTGGGATAAAGAACAGAACCGGATGTTTATGACGGGCTCTGCAACATTTGTATTTGAAGGAGAAATTGCGGTATAGACATGTGCTATACCGTTTTTTCTATTTTTGAGAAATGGGGATAGGTTTTTTTATGGGAAATTGATATAATAGAGGGAGTGAAAAATCTACATAGAAAAGGAGAGGCTTATGCGGTACAGGAGATTAGGAAAAACGGGGTTGATGGTAAGTGAGATTGGTCTTGGGGCAGAGTGGCTGGAGCGGATGGAGCCGGAGGGCTGCAGGGCGATTATCAAGCTGTGCGAGGAGCAGGGCATCAATATCTTGGATTGCTGGATGTCCGAGCCGAACGTAAGGACGGCGATTGGAGAGAGCATTCGGGATACAAGGGAGAAATGGTATATTCAGGGGCATATCGGCTCAACCTGGCAGGGCGGACAGTATGTGCGCACTCGTGAGCTGCCGAAGGTAAAGGAAGCCTTTGCGGATTTGCTTGCCAGACTGGGGACGGATTATATTGATTTGGGGATGATACATTATGTGGATGCAGAGCGGGAGTGGGACGAGATTGTGAGCGGTCCCTTTATGGAATATGTACGTGCGTTAAAGGAAAATGGGACAATCCGCCATGTGGGGCTCAGCTCCCACAATCCAAAGGTGGCAAAGAAAGCGGCGCTTTCCGGCGAAATTGAAATGCTGCTATTTTCTGTCAATCCTGCGTTTGACTTGATGCCTCCCACGGAAAATATTGACGATTATTTTGTGGAGGAATATGATACGGCGCTTATGGGCATGGATGCGGAGAGGGCGGAACTCTACAGGATTTGCGAGCAGCAGGATGTGGGGATTACCGTTATGAAAGGGTATGCAGGCGGCAGGCTGTTTGATGAAAAGACCTCTCCCTTTGGCGTGGCGCTTACGCCCGTCCAGTGTCTCCATTATGCACTGACAAGACCGGCTGTGGCAAGCGTTATGGCAGGTTTTTCCGAGCCGCAGCATGTGCTTGATGCAGTGCGTTATGAAACGGCGGAGGAGGCAGAGAAGGACTATGCCAGCGTGCTGGCATCTGCGCCGCGCCATGCTTACAGCAAAAAGTGTATGTATTGTAACCACTGTAAGCCCTGTCCGGCTGACATTGACATTGCCATGGTAAACAAGCTCTATGATTTGGCATCCATGCAGGAGGAGGTTCCGGCTTCCGTCAGGGCACATTATCAGGCGCTTGAGAAAAACGCTTCCCACTGCATCGCCTGCGGCGGCTGTGAGACCCGTTGTCCTTTCGGCGTGGAGATTGTGGAGCGGATGCAGAAGGCAAGGGCGCTTTTTGTATAAGGCGTTTATCCTTTGCCCCAATATAAAATCTTTAATCGCAAGATTTGTGTCTGCGCGCTGCCTGCCACAAACTTGTAATCCATTTATTTGTGCAGAAAGCAGCGCAGAAATGAGGAAGCATATGAACGAGACATTGCAGGTTTTAAAGAAAAGAAGGAGCTGCCGGAGCTTTAAACCGGATATGGTGCCGCAAAAGCTGCTGGAGGCAATTATAGAGGCGGGCACTTATGCGCCCACCGGTATGGGCAAACAGTCGCCCATTATCATTGCGGTGACGAACAAAGAGCTGCGGGATAAGCTTGCGGAGGAAAACCGCAAAATTGGCGGCTGGCAGGAGGGCTTCGACCCATTTTACGGCGCGCCGGTTATTTTCATTGTGCTTGCCAATAAAGAAATCGGGACTTATCAGTATGACGGCAGTCTTGTAATGGGTAATCTGCTAAACGCAGCGGAGAGCCTTGGCGTGGCGGGCATTTGGATTCACAGGGCAAAGGAAGAGTTTGCCTCGGATTTTGGAAGAGAGCTGTTAAAGCAGCTTGGCATTACAGGCGATTATGAGGGAATCGGGCATTGTGCGTTAGGATATGCCGCAGAACCAGCGAAAGAGCCTGCCCAGAGAAAAAAAGATTACGTCTATTATCTGGTATAAAAAAACTGCACGGCGAGAGCCATGCAGGATCGTAAAAATGGAGATAGCGGGACTCGAACCCGTGACCTGTGCGTTGCGAACGCACCGCTCTCCCAACTGAGCTATATCCCCATAAGCGGATTATATCATTGCCGTAAGAAAAAAACAAGAAAAAATGGGGACAGGTATACGGTTATTTTAAAATGGAAACGGACGCGAGGTATGGAAACGATATGAAAAAGCTGCTTGTTTACTTGAGGGATTATAAAAAAGAGACTGTGCTGGCGCCTCTTTTTAAAATGTTGGAGGCATCCTTCGAACTTCTGATTCCCATAGTGGTAAAGTTAATTGTAGACGTGGGTATTGCCAATGAGGATAGGCGCTATGTGGGGCGTATGTGTTTTGTGATGATACTGCTCGGCGTTATCGGACTGGTATGTTCCATCACGGCGCAGTATTTTTCCGCTAAGGCGGCTGTAGGGTTTGCCACAAAGCTCAGACATACGCTTTTTGCCCATATGCAGAAGCTGTCTTTTTCCCAAATGGATAAAATGGGAACGGCTTCCATGATAACCCGCATGACGAGCGATATTAATCAAGTGCAAAACGGTGTCAATATGGTGCTGCGTCTGTTTCTTCGCTCTCCCTTTATTGTGTTTGGCGCGATGGTAATGGCGTTTACCATAGATGTAGGCGCTGCGCTAGTGTTTGTGGTAGTGATTCCGCTGCTTTCCGTGGTGGTGTTTGGCATTATGCTGATAACAATTCCGCTGTATAAAAAGGTACAGGCGGGGCTTGACGGAATACTTGGCATTACGAGGGGGAACCTGACAGGGGTGCGTGTGCTGCGCGCTTTCCACAAGGAGGAGGAAGAAAAAAAGGAGTTTGCGGACGGCAACGAAAAGCTGACGGCTATGCAGATGTTTGTGGGCAGAATTTCTGCTATCATGAATCCTGTCACATATGTTATCGTAAATGGCGCCACGATAGCGCTGCTGTGGATTGGCGCAGTAAAGGTGGACAGCGGTATTCTGACGCAGGGCGCGGTTATGGCGCTGGTCAATTATATGTCGCAGATACTGGTAGAGCTGGTGAAGCTGGCAAATTTGATTATTACGGTCAACAAAGCGATTGCCTGCGGCAACCGGATTGGCAATGTGCTGGAGATAGAGGCTGGTTTGACAGAAGGCACAGCGGGCAGTCTGGAAGAAGTTTGCAGGAGAGAGCAGTCAGAGAGTGCAGGAGAAGCCTGCAGGAGAGAACAGCCAGAGAGTGCGGGAGAAGCCTGTAAGGGAGAGCAGATACCTGTGGTGGAATTTGCGCATGTTTCTCTGACGTATCCCGGCGCGGGGGCGGAGAGCCTGACGGATATTCATTTTAAGGCGATGAAGGGGGAGACAATCGGGATTATCGGCGGTACAGGTTCCGGAAAAACGTCGTTGGTGAATCTGATTCCCCGTTTTTATGAGGCGACGGCGGGCTGCGTAAAGGTGGACGGTATTCCGGTTGCAGAATATTCTCTGCGGGCGCTTCGGGAAAAAATAGGCGTGGTGCCGCAGAAGGCGGTACTCTTTAAGGGCACCATCAGGGAAAACCTGCTGATGGGAAGGGAATTTTCGGAACGTCGGACAGATACGGCAGAGGGAGCGGGAAACGCTTTTGCGGGAAAGGAAGCGGAAGACGCCCTGCTGCGGGAGGCGCTGGAAATCTCACAGTCCGCGGAATTTGTGGACGATAAGCCGGACGGACTGGAAACCCAGATAAGTCAGGGCGGCAAAAATCTTTCCGGCGGGCAGAAACAGCGGCTTACCATTGCGCGTGCGCTGGTAAAACAACCTGAAATATTAATACTGGACGACAGCGCGTCGGCGCTTGATTATGCGACGGATTTGAAGCTGCGAAGGGCGATTCACGGCATGAAAAAGGCGCCTGTGGTCTTTATCGTGTCGCAGCGCGCTTCCTCCATTTTGTCTGCGGATACTATTATTGTGTTGGACGACGGCGAGGTGGCAGGCATAGGAACCCATGAGGAGCTGCTTCGAGGCTGTGAGGTTTATCAGGAAATTTACTATTCCCAGTATCCCGATAAGAGAGGGGAGGTGACGGCATAATGGGCAGAAAAACCGATAAAGCGGAGTCTGTAAAACAAAAGGGGCAGCTTGCAACCTTGAAAAAAGTGTTTCATTACATCGGAAAATATTGGTTTTTCCTGATTTTTTCCATTGTGTGCGCGGCAGCAACGGTGACATTGACTTTATATATACCGATACTGACGGGCGATGCCATCGACTGTATTATAGAGCCGGGGAAAGTGGATTTTACAATCATTTGGAAGATTTTAAAAGAGATGGGCATTGTGATTGGGTGCACGGCGTTGTCTCAGTGGGTGATGAGTGTGTGCAACAATAAAATTGCCTATCATGTGGTGCGGGACATCAGGCGGGATGCGTTTGAACGGATTCAGATACTGCCGTTAAAATATCTGGATGCCCATCCTTACGGAGAAATTGTAAGCCGTGTGATTGCCGATGTAGACCAGTTTTCGGATGGCCTGATTATGGGATTTACCCAGCTTTTTACGGGGGTTATCACGATTTTGGGCACACTGTTCTTTATGTTTCGGGAGAATGTGGGCATCACGCTGGTGGTGGTCTGCATTACGCCGGTCAGTCTTTTTGTGGCGGCGTTTATTGCCAGAAGAACCTATAAAATGTTTAAGCTGCAGTCGGAGACGAGGGGCGAGCAGACGGCGCTGATAGATGAAATGATAGGAAATCAGAAGGTGGTGCAGGCTTTTTCCTATGAAGACAAGGCGCTGTCCCGCTTTGATGAAATCAATGAAAAGCTGGCAAAATATTCCTTGAATGCGACTTTCTTTTCCTCCTTGACGAATCCGTCCACAAGGTTTGTCAACAGCCTTGTATACACCGGTGTCTGTGTAACGGGAGCACTTTCTGCCATCAGAGGGCTTGTCACGGGAGTCGGCGGTATCTCCGTGGGAACGCTTACCTGCTTTTTGAGCTATGCCAACCAGTACACCAAGCCCTTTAATGAGATTTCCGGCGTATTTACGGAGTTTCAGAACGCGCTTGCGTGCGCAGCGCGTATTTTTGCGCTGATAGAGGAGACGCCGCAGGTGGAGGAGCCGGAAGGTGCGCGCGTACTGCAGGATGCAGCGGGCAGGGTGGAGCTTTCCCATGCGGCATTTTCCTATGTACCGGAAAGAAAACTGATAGAGGATTTGAATCTGCGCGTGGAAAGCGGAAAGAGAGTTGCCATTGTGGGTCCTACCGGCTGCGGCAAGACGACCATCATCAATCTGCTTATGCGTTTTTATGACGTGGATGCAGGCAGCATTTCGGTGGATGGCACCGATATTCGGGAGATAACGAGAAAGAGCCTTAGGGAAAATTATGGAATGGTGCTGCAGGAGACATGGCTGAAGGCAGGCACCGTGCGGGAAAATATTGTAATGGGGAAACCGGATGCTGCGGATGAGGAGGTAATTGCCGCGGCGAAGGCAGCGCACTCCCACAGCTTTATCAAGCGTCTTCCCCAAGGGTACGACACAGTGCTTTCCGAGGATGGCGGCGAGCTTTCGCAGGGACAGAAGCAGCTTTTATGTATCACCCGCGTTATGCTCTGCCTGCCGCCCATGCTGATATTGGACGAGGCAACCTCCTCCATCGACACGCGGACCGAAATCCGCATTCAAAAGGCATTTGCCAAAATGATGGAAGGGCGCACCAGCTTTGTGATTGCACACCGCTTATCCACGATAGTGGATGCGGACACCATTCTGGTGATGAAGGACGGGCATATTATCGAGCAGGGAAATCACAGGGAGCTGCTTATGCAGAACGGATTTTATGCAGAGCTGTATAACAGCCAGTTTGTGATGAGCGAGTAGAAACGATAGTAAAAAATCCCTCTGAAGACAATATCTTCAGAGGGATTTTTTGTGGGAAAATTCTGGTTAGGTTTGCAGGAAATGCTATGGAGTTGCACTAATTGAAATGAGATAATTGAATATAAAAGAAAAAACAGTATTGAAGGTGTTTCCGGTGGCTCGTTATGTGACATAAAAATATGAAACAAATATGAGAACGCAAAGGAGGATATAAGATGAGAAAAATAATAAGTTGTTTCATGGCAGTCATATTTGTAGTTTTAGAAATACAATTTCCGATAGCAGTAAATGCGCAGACGGAGGCAGATTTTGAGAAATTGATATTCCGGTATTACGAAATGATAAAGAAAAAATTATCAATATTGAAATACCCTGTTACAGTACAATTCTTTTGTATGACAAGAATATGGTGGATGTAATAAGGTATATAAATATTCGAAATGGATTTTTGTATGGAGAATTAGAGGGGAACGAAATACAGCCGACTTCAGATGCGCCGGTTTATATTGATTATGTCAGAAATCCAAGTACGATTCGTGTGTTGATAAATGGAAAAGTAGATACGGTTGATTTTAAAACATATTGCAAAAGGGCGGCGGCAGATGCGGCTGTAGAAGCGACATACAATTATTTTTTGTTAGATTATTATGGTGCTTTTTTTCCAACCTTTTATAGAACACAAAAATCAAGTAAACCAACGTATTGTGTGCAATATGGTGGGATTTTGCCACAAAAAGAAGCGGATGATTTAGCAAAGACAAAATCATGGAAAGAAATTCTGAAATATTATTATACACGTTCAGAAAATGTAACGTATTATAACTCATTAATGAATTATGGAGCGTTGATTGTTACAACATCTCACGTTCACGATTGGGGAGGTGGTATTATATGTGCACATTGCGGCGCAGTAGCGCGTTAATCGTTATTATGAGCATGTTATCTGCCCTGCTGTCCGGCTGCGGGTCAGGGAAAGGAGCCGTTTCTTATGAGGAAAGGCAGCAGATACCACTCTCAGGCGAGCTTCTCATGGAAGAGATGGCATTTTGCGGAGTGGAAGCCGGAAGCGAGGAGCCTGTCTGTTTTTCATACTCAGGGGAAGGCATACAGATTTTGTTGTGCGCTGGCGACGGATATGAACCGGCAAAAATATATATACAGGGGGAAGCATACGATTTTTCTTTTGCAGGCTACAGCCCACAGGGAACGGAGCCTCCCGAGGTCTGTCTGGCAGATGTCAACGGGGACGGTGTTCCGGATGTGCTTCTGCGGGGGGAGGCATACCGCGCGCAAATCCGGCAGGACATTTACCTTTCCGATGGGGAGGGCGGATACAGGGAGCTTGGGGATGTGACATGGCGGGGGTGGGAATCCCTGCAGGAAATTCCATTTACCGTAACCTATGAGGATGATTACCGGATACATATTAAAATGCCGCAGTATGGCATTGACAGCACGGAAGAAATGCATACTTCCTTTCGGGAATTAGCGGAGGAACTGGGGATTTACGACAGTGAGGGAAAGATTACAGAGTATGGGCGGACGGCGTGGGGGGTAGATACGCTGCAAAGTCAGGCGGTCAGGTATATGGAAGAGGACGGTTTTATTACTTTGCGCTATGAGGCGCAGATAGCAGCGGGTTACGGCGAGTACGGGCTGGGATGGTGTTTTGTGTTTCTTTATGATATCATGGACACGGGGTATGTATTAAAATCAATTGCGTTGGAGCGTTTTGATTATGAAACAGGGGCGGTTTCTTACCGCCCCTAAAAGGTTTGGAATCAGAGTTAAGTTTAAAACGGAGGATATCTATTGATGAAGGTACTGCATGCCAATATAAATATAATCAGAGAGATAAACAGGCTGGATAAAACACGCAATCTGTTTACCGCTATTTTTTACTTAAGCGATACGGTGGATATCATCATTTATAACGCTTTGTTTCTGCCCTTTATTTATTATGCGGTGGAGCACAAATTTCCCACTTACAGATATCTGACAATAGCCGGTATTTTATTTTTGATGGTTCTGTGTAATGCGGCATACAGTAAATTCTATCACGGATATCTTGAGCAGCTTTCTAATATGAAAATAAAACATGCCTATAATAAGCAGCTTTTTATAAAGGCAGGAAAATATGACTATGCGGATATGACAAGAGCAGAATATTATGAAAAATATTCCATGCTTCTCAATATTGGAGCGGATAAGCTGGTGGAAGGGCTGGACATGATATGGTGGGCGGTTTCGGTTTTGCTGCTTTCCCTTTTTTATATTACGGTGATTCAAAGCATCAGCCTGACCTTGGTCTTTGCTGCGCTGCTGTGCGCTCTGGCAGTTTATTTTATCAATCTGAAATACATTCAATATGAATATCAGTATCATACGGAAACTGTGCGTACATCGAGAAAATCCGAATATTTTGGGCGGATATTTTTGATGGAAAGGTACGCGGCAGATTTACGGACGACTAATGTATTTCATGCATTGGAAAAAGACAAAAACCGGATGTTCCGTCAACTGAAGAAGGTAATCGTTTCAGGAGCTTCAAAAAAAGTATTGCTTTTTTCGATTATAAAAAAGCTGCTTTTGTTTTTTGTTACAACTGCGTTTGTAGCCATATATATGGCTTGGAATTATCTGGTAGAGGGCAATATTTTACTGTCTGTCAGTGAGATTGTGGTTGCGCAGGCGCTTATGCTGCAAATGAGCACGATTCTGTCGGATCTGGCAATGATTTATCCCAAATTAAAGCAGAACATGCTTTATATGAAGGACTATCAGGAGTTTATGGATTATGAGCCGGCAATACAGGAAAATGAGGGAGGGCTTGTGCCAAAGGGCGGTGCAGGCGCGCTTGCCCTTCGGAATGTGAGCTTTGGCTATGACAAGGGCAGAATGGTCCTAAAAAATATCAGCATGGAGATTGGAGCCGGAGAGAAAATTGCCATAGTCGGCTATAACGGGGCGGGGAAATCGACGCTTGTAAAAATACTGCTGCGGCTCTGTCTGCCCGAGGAGGGGGAAGTGCTCATGGACGGAAAGCCGGCGGAAACCTACAGCCTGAAGGCCTACAGGGGGCGTTTTGCCACGGCATTTCAGGAGAGCAACCTGTATGCACTTACCGCCGCGGAAAATGTACTGATGGACGTGTACACGGAGGACAGGCGTGAAGCGGTGGAGGAAGCGCTTAGGAAGGCGGGTATCAGGGAGAGGCTGCCGGAGGGGGAAGCAGGTCTTAGGAGCGAGATGACGAAAGAGTTCAGCGAAGAGGGGATAGAGCTGTCAGGCGGGCAGACGCAGAAGCTGGCGCTGTCAAGGGTCTATGCAGAGGAAAAGGGAATCATCATACTGGACGAGCCCTCCAGCGCATTGGACCCGGTAAGCGAGAGCAGGATGTATCAGGCGATGCTTGAGAGCGCGGAGGGAAAAACGCTGATACTGATATCGCACAGGCTGTCCCTTGTGCGGGAGGCGGACAGGATATATTACCTTGAGGACGGTCGGATAGAAGAGGCAGGAAGCCATGAGGAGCTCTTAGGGAAAAACGGGAAGTATGCGGCGCTGTGGCATGTGCAGGCGGATAAATATGCAGTGTAAAGCAAAAGAATCTGGGGTGTGAGATGGGAACAGGCATGAAGATTGGGAAGATGATAGCATTTGTGTTTCGGACAGTATGGAAAATAAATTCGCTTCGTTTATTTTTGGCATTTATAAATGCAGCTCTGGGCGTGATAAATGAGGTTTTCATTGGAGTGCTGTTATTCCAGTGTATTTTGAATGCAATATTTGGACAAAGGAATTTCAGGCTTCTGCTTTTTTTTACAGGCGTACAAGTTGTTTTTGTTATAATACATAGCATTTATACGGAATGGTATGGCAAAATATATAAGCAGAAATCAGATATAGAGGTGAAAGAGAAAATTCAAAATGATATTTGCAGGAAGTGTATCGAATATGATATGACGGTCTTTACAAATTCCGATAGTCTGGACAAATACGTCAGAATAACGGGCAGTACGGACACGCAAATATTAAATACCTTTGATTCCCTGTTTGACTATGGAGCGGGCGTGGCGGTGCTTCTTCTGGCAGGCGGCTTTTTTGCGGTCAAGGAGCCGTTTATAGGGATTTGTATTGTCATCTGTTTTTTGGTGGATTTGTTTTTGACGACGAAAAAAAATAAACTGGAATATGAAAGATATGTAGCGACAAGCCGCTTTCAAAGAAAAGAAGACTATTTTGTAAGAGTAAACTATGTGAAGAGCTTTGCAGAGGATAACAGGATTACGAATCTTTCCCATGTATTGTTACATAATTATGATAAAAATTATGAGGACTTTTGCTGCAGCCTGAAAAGGTATGCAATAAAAGCGGTAGGCTGCGATATCGGTTCTGTTTTGAATAAAATGGTGTTTGGCGCGCATCTGCCGTATATTTTAATCGGGTTGGCGGCTTTGACGGGAGGAAAATATACGGCGGGAGATATTGCGGTGCTTGTTGCAGCCATGATAAAAATGCGGGTGGCGTTGTCAAATCTGGCAATGATTTATCCCAAATTAAAGCAGAACATGCTTTATATGAAGGACTATCAGGAGTTTATGGATTATGAGCCGGCAATACAGGAAAATGAGGGAGGGCTTGTGCCAAAGGGCGGTGCAGGAGCGCTTGCCCTTCGGAATGTGAGCTTTGGCTATGACAAGGGCAGAATGGTCCTAAAAAACATCAGCATGGAGATTGGAGCCGGAGAGAAAATTGCCATAGTCGGCTATAACGGGGCGGGGAAATCGACGCTTGTAAAAATACTGCTGCGGCTCTGCCTGCCCGAGGAGGGGGAAGTGCTCATGGACGGAAAGCCGGCGGAAACCTACAGCCTGAAGGCCTACAGGGGGCGTTTTGCCACGGCATTTCAGGAGAGCAACCTGTATGCACTTACCGCCGCGGAAAATGTACTGATGGACGTATACACGGAGGACAGGCGTGAAGCGGTGGAGGAAGCGCTTAGGAAGGCGGGTATCAGGGAGAGGCTGCCGGAGGGGGA